>JAUICD010000073.1 GCA_030427965.1 Bdellovibrionia bacterium | reverse complement strand
TCATGAGCAGGGCCTAATTCCAAATCGGCCAATGTGATGCCCTCAAGTTCATCAAAACCGTTGAGCTTGGCAAACTCTTGAACCAAATATATTGTGCGCGATGTTTGATTGAGGACTGTATCATCGATGTCAAATGCGACAACAGGTTTTTTTCTGGATCGAACAGCCTTTCTTATCCTTGTGATAATGGTATTTGAAATTTCTTCGTTTCCTTCTTCTGAAGTTCTGAGATTTCGTCTTTTGTTTTCTTTCCACAAGTCGACAACAGTGCGTTCATCGTCCTTGTCGTCTCGAAGTGGCCAGTTGAGAAATGCAAGACGAAATCTATAGCGATCAAAGAAAGTCTTTCCATTTCGTCTCTTGCTAGCTTTTTCATTGAAATCCATCACTAAACTAAGATATCTGTCGACAACTGTTGTTTGAGTCATTTGCTCATTTGATCCAAAAAGTGGAAGATCCTCGAAGTTTTCGATATACGCAGCTAAAGATGGATCCACTTGACGAACAAGATCTATTGGTACGACCTTGTAGTCATAGTTGCCCGGTCGTAGTGCTGTTGGTTTTTTTCCTTCTGCTTTGCGCTTGGCTTGTGCTTTTTCATATCTCTTGATCTGTGCTCTTTTCTTTTCATCTGACAGTGTTTTGATCAATTTTAGAATAGATTTTTTTGTTTTAAAGGGTGAGCGAACAGTTACATTTTTTGCATCAACAAATGGCCAGAGGTAAAAGAACTTTCGATTCTGTATAACAGCTGCAAATTCTTTTGCCTTCCTTGAATTGGCAGGAGAAGTCATAATGTCTACATTGAGGCCTATTGCCATCATCAAAGCATACGTTTTAGGGTATGAGGTTTTAAAGAAGTCTCGAATCCAATCAAGTTGCTTTTGTGATTTGAGCCGAAACATTTTTAAAAATTGACTAAAGTATGTTCCATCAGAAATAGCGTATTCACTGAGATCATCCAGTTGATCCTCTGGAACAGATTCAAAATAATTTTCAAACCCTCTTAAGGCAAGATCAAACCCTTTTTGATCTAACTGAAGTTGATTTTGATTGGGTGAGAGTTGAAGGTCGATTGCGACACGGAAAGTTCTCATTGCCATTCTGAGGGCTGTTGATCGAAACTCAGAAGAGTAGTCCGTCCCAGTTATTTTTTGAATTTCTGATTTTCTTTCGACTTTCTCTATTTCTTTGTAGAGGATAAGACCTTGAGATAGGGCCTCAAGATCTTCTTTTTCTCCAAGTATGATATTTCGCGAAATATCATACAGAAAAGAATTGATAGAGGTGTCGCCTGCACCTTCAAAAAAATCGATTCTTGTGCGCCAGGGTTTTTCATATTCAATTGAGCGCTGATCTTTTACAAAGTAATCGAGCACCTTTTGATCACCAAAGAGTCTTCTGAGTGTGCCATTTACATCCACTCCATTGGTTTTCAATAGATCTAAAACAGAGGCAACTCTGAGGCCTCCTAGTCTGTAATTGTTGACTTGTATAAAGAACTCAACATCTCCAGGCCCAGTTGTTGATTGTCCAAGTAGGGCTCTTCTTAACTCTCCAGCACCAATAAGAAAATCGACATCAATAGGGTCTGGGAGTTCTAAGAGCGATTGGCGCCATTTTTTGGCAAGTTCGATGAGTTCCAAATATGGACCATCAAATCTAAGTTCCACTTCTTTTTCGATTTTATCAATTGGAGCTGATACAACTAGAACGTCTTGTTCGGCAGTCGGTTTTGCATTCAAGATTGAAGAGGTGAACCCTAAGCCAAAAGAGAGAAGGGACAGAGTTAATATTTTCTTAATATTGAATTTCTTCATAGTGGCTCCTACTTGGATTTAATCGATCTAAGAAGTACAAAATGAGTGCCACACAGGAGTGCTTTGAGAGACTATCAAACTGTAGTTATTTTAGTAATTTAGAGTGAATATATGAGGTTCTCAAATGTCACAGGATTAAACACTGACAATAATCGCGGAATTTAAAGCGGCTGACAGATAAAAGGGATCTAGATACTATTTTTATGGGGAGGCGGTATGGCAAAAAAAGTGAAACTTAAGACGGCAAAATCAAAGGAAAGTGTGAGTGCTTTTGTAAACGGGATTGAAGACGAGCAACTCAAAAAGGACTGCAAAATTTTATTAAAACTCTTTAAAGATACAACGGGGTTAAAGCCCAAAATGTGGGGATCCTCTATTATTGGATTTGGTGAGTACACTTACTATCGATCTAACGGAGATGAAGGGCAGTTTATGGCAACGGGGTTTAGTCCTAGAAAAAGCGGACCAACTCTTTACATCATGCCTGGTTATTCCAACTACAAGGCACTTCTTCCTAAAATCGGCCCTCACAAATTAGGGAAATCCTGCTTGTATCTCAAAAACTTAGATGATGTTGACTTAAGCGTTATTAAAAAGTTGATTACTCGTGGCCTTAAGGATTTATCAAAAAAGCACGAAACCACTTTTTAGTTCATCGAAGATGTTAATATTTAAAAAAGTTTCTCTGTGGGCAGAGTTAGATTGAGGCAAAGATCTTAGGCAATTTACTTCTTTATCAAGGTTAAGAGAGCATGTGTTTGATCATTGACGGTGCCAGTGCGGACGTCTTGTTCAGCTGAGACGGTTATGACGTCTGTGGGTACAAGGTTTCGTAGTAGAAATACAAGTGAACCTGAAGATTCCCTATGAGAACTTGTTTGACGTGCGTAGTGAGTTTTGGTTTCAGCGCCAGTGATATCAACGGAATTGACCTGAACCTTAATGATGGGATTGGTTCGTGAAGTAGATGGAGAGTTGAGTGAATCATTATAAATGAGTAGGTAATCCCCGTATTCATTGATTGTAATATCATCTTGATTGGAAGCAGTTGAATGACTGAACGTTGTCGTGTTTGTGACAACTGAAGTGTCCCAAAGAATAGTTTGAGCAGCAGCAGGATTCCAGTTTGTTCCTCCCGACAGATCTGTTCCTTTTAAGGATAAAACCCCTGAGGTTGTGTCGATTTTTTCAACTGTAATATGAGCGGCATTGCCAGCCTGGATAATTGCAGTTCCTGTATTTGCTGTGAGTTGAGTGCTTATGCTTAGAACTTGACTGGCAGCGGAGCTAGTGACAAGGCCCGACCACTGAAGACTTGCATGGTTGTGACCTGAATCGCTTCTTATATATCCTTGGGCAGCTCGTCCGCCATCGACCTGTACACCATCAAGTTCGACAAGCATTCTGGGGGCAGCTCTTTGAACAGATGAGTTTATGGGGATATTCACAAAGACAAGATAGTCCCCGGCAGCATCAAGGACAATATCTTCAGGAGTTCCAGCATTATGAGTGAATCCAGAGTCCTGGCGTATAGATGTCCACTCTAAGTCGTATGCTGTCGCCTGATTTATATTTGTTGCACTTGAGGGCGCATTGGTTTGTGTCGCTGTTCCTGTAAAGAATGTACGCGTGGCTGCAACATACTCCAAAAACAAGCTGGCTTGACCTGAGGCATTTACGACTTCACTTCCATTTTCCCCAGCCGTTTCTTGTACAAATACTTCGATCTTTTGCCCAACGCTCAGCCCTTCAAGTAAAATAGCTATGTGAGCTGAAGATTCATTCTGTCCTTCGGTTGGATCATATCTAATGTAACTCGATTCCCCGACGGCTCCTGTTACAATAGTTCCATCTATTTGAACTTCCGCTCGTATGCAGGGTCTGTAGGTTCCACTGATCATTTCTTGTGGAAGTGTGAGTGCTAGAAAATAATCACCTGCTGTTGCAATCGTGATTTCGTGAGAATTTGTGGAGGTTGAGTGGGTAAAGTAGGTTGAATCAAACTCACTAGAGCTCCACTCTATGGCATAAGCCGTTGCTTGATTCAGTTTTGTTGGTGTGGCAGGTGCTGTGGACTGTGTTCCAGAAAACCAACCCAGTGTTGGTCGAATGGATGTGTCTTGATATGCAAGGTTGGATGTTGAGCAAGCCGATGCAGATTTTCCAGGGGCTGTGGCTTGTGCGTAGTAAGTAGAAAGTGTGCCACCAGTTGTAGAAACACTGATGCTAAAGTTTCCGCTCCCATCTGCAGTTCCTGTTCCAGCAAGGGTTGAACAAGAACTATCCGAGTAGACAACAATTGCTGCACTTGGCTCTGAGGTTCCATCAACAGTAGGTGTGCTGTTTGTTGCTGGAGACACGGGAGTGGACCCGGTGATGACTGGAATATCTGTGATTTCAACAGAGCCGTCCCCATTGCTACCACTTGGATTGTTGAGACTTCCTCCACCTGAGCAAGAAATGACCAGCATCAATATAAGAAACCTCATCAGTTTTACCATTTAAAAGGCTACCCCTATACCCAGGTTGTACTGTTTTATAGAGACGTCAGCTGTATCTTCTTGTGATCGAAATTTGAAATCCAAATAGTTGAGGTTGAAAAAAACATCCTGTTCAAAAATGTCAGTATGGTATGTAAGTCCATAAGTGATGGATCGATAATTTTCTTCTAAGGATAAAAACTCTCGACTTGTTGGGACAAACTTCATATATCCAATAAAGACATCACCTGAGTGAAAAACACGCCGTATTTCGGGGTAGAGTTGAGGGTAATAGGTCCCTTGATAACCAAACTGATTGTCTGTGACAAACATTTGAGTGTAGTAGGCTCCACCAAATAAAGTGAATCTCCAAGGTTCGTCAAACAGAGGAAATGAGTAACCAATTCTCAAATCAATATCAAGCATGCGTGCTTCTGCAGATTCAACATCGCTTTTTGAAGCCATAACTCCAATCTTGGCTTCTGCATCGATGTGCCACTTTGGTGGAAAGAGAAGATTTCTATAATTGAGGGATGCGAACACGTTTTTAAATTCAGTGTCTACAGCACTCCCTTCTGTGTAGTGGATCGTGCTATATCCAATGGAGGGAAAAAAATAGGAGTTCTTTTCCAATGAGCTAGGAGTTCTGGTTTTTTTAGAGTTTTTTGATTCTGAATCAAGATCAATCATCCATGGTTTAAGGTCATACGGACCACCATAGTCGTAATCTTCTGAGCATTGAAAGTTCAAACTGATAGAGTTGTATTTCAGTCGATTTTGGTCGATGACCTTTTGTGCCATTTCATAAGCTTTGCTGTCGTTATATCTTGAGCAGTCGTATACGACTTGGAGTTCTCTTTTGAGAGGTAATCGACCTGAAGGTTTTCGGTTTGAAGTGTGTTTTTTGGCTTTTGATATCTTACTAAGTGGTTTGAGAATTAAAAACCCATTGGTGTCCAACTGGAGGCGGGAATCATTTTTCTTGAAAGGAAGTTGAATTATGCGTTGAGGTGTAATTTGATCCAGTTTGGAAATTGTATTTCCCATTTTCTGATTGATCTTGTCGGTCTTGTCGATATAACCATCAACTCCCCAAATAGGTTGGACTTTCAATCGGCGAAAGATATTTGAAAGTGTGTCGCCGGGTTGAATGCGATACGAAACATAACTAAAATTTGTTTGATTTTTCTTATGTTCTTGGCCATGAAGACCGATGGGGGGTATCCAAGTTAGTAATGTGAGAATGGTAACTTTGCAAATCCTTTTGCGCATATCAGTATAATCGGGCAAAATCTAAGAAACGTTTAAATTTGAAACAGACTTTTATCCAGTGGTGACTTCAATTTTTACCTAAAGTCGGGGTTAAAGGTGTCGGTCACCTTTTTGGGTTCAATCACAGATGCAGCCTCCGGAGTGTAGTGGCCCACCACTACAGGCATCTGAAGGAAACTCCAGTAGGTCAGAAACTCCAGTTGCTGAACCTGAACAGCAACCAGACTCCAGACTATTGCAATATGCTGGAATATCACTCAAGCATAAATCAAACATTGCTCCGATAGGTTGCCCAGGTGCAACTCCACATGAAGCTGTAGTCGTAGTGCCACAAGTAAAGCAGCTTGGACTGGTGGGCTGTTGTATTGTGCAGTTGGCAGCACCTCCACATACTGTGGCACAATTGGATGGAGTGTAAAACCCCTCCCAGCAACCGACTGCATACCAACAACTGTTTGCTACAGGAATATTTGGTCCGCTTGGGCCAATTGGTAAAATATCATAAAAGTAGTTACTTCTTTGGCATGTGTTGTTTGAACGGATGGAAGCTGGATCGGAAGGGTCGCCAGGAATATTGGATTCGCAAGTGGCTCGACTTGAGTAAACAGCTTTTTTCCAAGCAGGAAGTCCGTTATTGGTTTTTGGAAAGCAGTTAAAGTCCTCATAATAGCAAAGCCCCTCAGAGTTGGTGACGCAACTTGAACTCTGGCATGAGGTGTAACCAGAAACGGGAGTGCTTGGATTTGTGAGATACAGATTCACGTTGGAGCGAGGGTGGTCTGTGTATATTGGCAAAGTTGGGCAGGACTCACGGACATAACACTGAATGGATGAAGGTGGCATTGTTCGTTGCACGCAATACTGTGTGTTGTTTTGAACTGTGGCATTACAGTCACTTAAGTTGGAGTATTGACCCAAAGACTCTTGGCACGGGCAAGAGTAACATCCGTTGGCGTCACCTGCGCAATCTGTCGAGCAAGGAGCATTTGCTTTGCACTCGTTATTTGAAGACCATGAAAGATTTGGACATTGATAGTGTTGTTCACATGTAAACGTAAAGCCGGATTGTGTAAAATCAATACAGGTCCATTTATTTAATGGATTTGGACGAGAGGACATACATTGCGCAAGTTGGTCATAGGCATTTGGAGCAACACCATCACAAGCACACTGATAACAACCATTGCTCCCCACTTCACAGGAGTTCAGATTGGAGTCTGTGCAAAAAGGATTGGAGGCGGCTAGGCACTCACCTTCTGTTCCAAATCCAGGAGTACAAAGTGATGGTTCAAAACACCCTGGACGATCTGTTCTTTCAATGCATGCATGCTCGTCTTGAGGATTGGGACGATTGTCTAAACATCTTTGGTATCCCCAATATGTGCTAGATGGACAGTATTGAAATGTGTTTCCAACAGAAGATCTTCCGCAAATGTCAACGGTTGAGTAGCGAATGTACTCAGGAGCAGGGGTTCCTCCAGCACGAGGGCAACTGCCAACTGCGCAAAATCGATTTCCAGAAATAGGTCCGTTGGGTGGTGTGCAATCACAGCGCACCTGTGTGAGTTCGTTTTGATAAATAGGGTTTGGAAAAAGATGTGTGAGATTAACAAATGCTCCATAAGGTTGAGTCATTACATGTGCCGTTGCACTTGAGGATATAGAGTTTCCGATAAGAACGGGCCAAGAGTAGTTTGCTTGGGGACCAAGGTCACAAAGGTCGCGCGCTCTCATGGTGACCGTGTTTAAACGGTTGAGAGTTGGAGTCGTTTGGAGGTTACAGTGATAAACCCCTCCACTTAAAACTGCCGGACCATTTGTGCAGCTTAAAGTTCGAGAAAGCAATGAGCCCTGGATATCACCCTGAAAAGTGACTTGGGAATTTCCAGCAATCGAATTTACACACTGAACATCAGGGCGCGACCAGGAGTTGGCTGAAAAGTTACCATAAAGGGGGTCTGAGTAAGTTCTAGGTGGATTGTAAGCTGAAATAATAAACCCGGCGGAGTTGTCTCTATCAGACTCACCCAAATTGACAATATTGGGGCGAGCACCATCAATTGAAACGGTAAAAGAGGTACTTGCAAAGTTACCACCGGAATCAAAGGAGCCAATTTCAAGTCGATGTGTGTATTCAGGTTCAAGTCCTGCAATATGAATGGTGATGATATTATTGGAGCTACTGTAGTATGTATCAATCTGTGTGTTTGGCGAAGAGGGGAAGTTTACGTTGTCACAGATTTCCCAATCTCCTGACTGTGCGGCAACAGGAGGAGTGGCGGTTGCATCAGCTTCGGTGTGGCCTCGGCATATGAGGGCTGAGCCGAGTTCAATGCCTTTGCTGTCTAAGGGGATTCGAACTGTGATGTTTTGGTAATTGGGTTGGGCATCACAGGTGTAGTACTCCGTATTGTCAGTGCCATCACCATCTGTATCAAACTGTAGGGTGCCAGCATTGATCTCGCCAGGGATGCTTGTGTGTGGTTGGTTTGAGTCAAATGCACCTGTTGTTACATTGACGTTGGCGAGGCTAATGATGTTGGACTGGTCTGCACTAAAGCGAGTGGTCACTTCAGAAGAGCATTGATTTGTATCTCCAAAGGTGACATCAAAAATAGCCTTCATGCCAATGTTGGTAGGGAAAAATTGAAAATCTCCAGACTCAGGGAAAGTGGGATTGGGATGTATAGGACCAATACGTAGTGGGTTGGTCAAGCAACCCAGGCTATTTCCGGTAACAAGATCAACAGGTGAGATGGTCATTGTTACGGTTGCACCATCCACACTTCGACCAATTAAGCCTTGAAGTCTTGAGGTGATATCAAGTGGAGAGTCACAAACATTGGCTGCTCCATATTCATTGTATGTTGCAAGTAGTACATTTATTGAGTTTTTCACAAGTTGAAATGTATTGACCTCATACTTGGGTGTTTGATTGCCAAGGTCTTTTAGTATTGGAAGAGGTGTCCAGTTTGTTACAAATTCACCAGGTCGAGTCATGTCATTTTCAGATTGATTGATGACAGGGTCAAAGAAGGAGAGACGATCCCCGTAATTTGAAATTGCTGATGTTAAGTTATTGGTAAGGGTTTGGCATTCTGTTGTTGTGGAAATCTTAACAGTGGCTTCTTTCTGAG
>JAUICD010000012.1 GCA_030427965.1 Bdellovibrionia bacterium | reverse complement strand
ATTCACTATTCTGCTGATTTTCATTTTCGATCCTGCATTAAAAAAGAAGAGGTAAAATCCCTTAGAGTTCACTTGCCTAAAGATCCAATTGGTATTTTCGATAAAATTGAGTCGTCCAACAAGGTGGAGCAGGTCTTTCAAGGTAGAAAGGCTATCACCCATCCATGTGCATTTTCTGAAATTGTTGATATCAATAGGAGTGAGTGGTTTTGGTATGTGTGGGATCCCTATAAAGAGTGGGAATCAAAAAAACTCAGATGTGTAAATTTACTAAAAGATGACATCCTAGCTGTTGAATTAAACTTAGATTACGCTCCTTCATCTCGCTCTAAGAAAATCTTTGCCAACTCCATGAGAGAGAAGAAACTTCTTAATGGAACTATTGTGTATGGGTTTCTTGGGAGCAAAGCTTCTTTTGAAGAAACTCTCAAGACACTTGAAAACCATGATTTAAAAACAAGCAATGCCCTTATGGGAAGCCTTGCTCAACTTAGCCAGAGTACAGGTTTTTTTCATGCACTGGATGGCATAAAGTCTATTGTTGAGATGTCTTCCTGGAAAGAAACCAGAGCCAAAGAATATATAAAAATTGAACTAAAAGGAGTTCTCTTTCAAAGCCAGAAAGAAATCCACTTGGATATTTACTATGGGTTGGTAGATCCGTCTTCTCAGTACCACAAGTGGCTGAAAGAGGGTTTTGAAAATGATGATTTCTTATATTATATAGGTCACTCGGGAATGGGGGGAAATTTAAATATTCCCAAATTAGCTAAGCAAAAGAAATGGAATTACCCCGCCTTACAAAAAAAATTGAAGCAAAAGAGCTTTCAACTTGTGATCGTGAGCTGTAGCTCCTATGTGCACTATCAAAAACTGTTTGATGATTTATTTATTTCAGACTCTGCTTTTCCAAAGGAGTCTATATTACTTACAACCTATGACTACACTTTTACGGTACCTATTGCGACACTCTATCGATTGGATCTTGAGATAAGTGGCGCTGAGTTAAATCTCAACCGCTTCTATGCTCCGTATTTGGGAGGGCGGAACTACTTAAGTTTTACAAAAAATTGATTTGCATACTTAGAGTGAACAGTTGAAATTTCTACCGGAGCTAGAACAGTAAACCAAATTCATGCCGTTGACATTACAGTTGCTGTCGTAGGTCCAACCAGGGTGATCATTACAGCAACTGATTGAATCTTCATAGTTACAGTCCCCAGCTGCACTCACTTTTTTTATCTCAACACCAAGGTCAAAAACAAAAAGGATTGCTACTACAAAGAGGAAGAGGATAGTTTTTCTAAACATGCTTTATTATCAACGGATAAGTTCAATCCTTTCAAGAGAAATTTTAATAAATCATTAAAATTTTCAATATTTGAAATAAGCTGATGTTCACTGGTAGTATGGCAATGTATGCGACAGTTTCTATCAAAGATCCTCTTTCTTTTATTCCTAGCTCTTAACCCTTCCACCTCTTACGCAGAGGAAGGTCCAGATATAGAGGCTCAAAAAGTCAATGTGTTGGTCACAACGAAAGATAAGACAAACTTCATTGATGATACAAAATCAGCCATTTCAAGATTCATCTACTTTGTTTCAAGCAATGTTGACAGGACACTCTCCCGTAAAAAGGGAGAGTATAAGGGTAATAATAGTCGGATCGTTGTTTCTGGTGTGGCTTCAAACGCACGAGGTGAGAAGTGGGAATATGTTCCTTTATATAATGTTAATTTGAATTTACCTGAGACAGAGAGTCGACTGCAGATTGTTGTCGAATCTAAAGCTGATGAATTTGTCGAAGCCAATGAAACGACAGCAGAGGGTAAAAGCTCAGAAGAGGTTTTGGATCGTTACCAAAAGGAAAACATTGAAACGACAGCAGGGTTACGTTATTTACTCTTATCTTTAAAAGAGTGGAACTCCAGTGCTAACTTAGGAGTGGGGCTAGATAGAAATCCAGAACTTGTTGCTAAAGCTCAGGCTCGGGGAAATTACAATTTTCGCTTTGGTAAGATTCTACCTTCTGTGGGGTTGATATGGCGCCCTTCGCGGGGTTTTAGAAATCAGTATGGTTTTAACTATGAAGAGACGTTTATGGAGAACGAATGGAAGTTCATTTATGAAAATAAATTGGAGTGGCAAATTACAAATGAACAAGCCGAGTTTATTACGGGCCCATCACTTATTCATAGAATTACAAAACGAATCGCGATGACCTATATATTTAAACAGCACTCATTGTTTGAGCCTACAGTTCGAGCCGAGAGGTATGAATTCTCCGTAAAGTATCGTCAGGATTTATATGGGGGGTGGGTGTACGGAAATATCACTCCATTTATATCTTATTTGAGAGAAAATAACTTTGGCCCTTATCCTGGAATAGTCTTTCGACTTGATTTTGTATTTGCTGCAAAAAGCTAGTAAAAGCCTCCTCATAAATGAGAAACGCTAAAGTGTGAATAAACCTGTGGCCTCAGGTTTTCTACTAATAATTACTTTTTAAAAAAAAGTAACTTTAAAATTTTTTAGTTTAAGGGCTGGAGTAAGTGGCTTATTTCTCAGCATTTAAAGCGAGCAAGGTGTTTCACCGGAGGCCGTACAATAAACCATGTTTGTGGAAACTGGATTACACGATGTCGTGTACGTCCAAGTAGGATGATCTGAACAACACTCAGTATCAAGTTCGTAGTTGCAGTCAGGAAGAGCTAAAGCACTATCTTCTGTGACAATCAAAAAGGAAAAGACTGTCCCGGCAAACAAAAATAAGACTATTTTTAGAAGGTTTCGAGCCATGTAGTATTATCGGTTTTTTTTAGAAAATTTCCAACTTTATCTTGGAAAGAGACATGTCATTGGTCGAGCAAAATTCTGTTTATTCAAAAAATCTATTTTTGAAACACCACATACACCTTTTATCTGAAGGGTTGGAATTCAATAGGGATTCCCTGAATTCTTTGATTCTTTTTGAATTCCAAAGCTCTTCAATCTCTCTTCCGTCAAAGTCCTCAAGGTGAAAAATATCAGGGTCTAACAAAAAGTTGCATGGCCCAACTCGAGCCTTTTCATCAATCACTATATGGTGAAAGGGTTTAAAGCATTTTCCGTATTGAGCAACGCTGGATTTCTCAGAAACCCTTTTGTTTAGAGAATTCCAGTTGTGTTGAGTTGAGAACTCAGGGTTCAAAGCCCCTTCAAGAGGAAAGGGAGGGACAAATGGAGTGTTTTGAAACTTCATTGCTTGAACAACTTTCTTTCGTCCAATTTGAGAAATGAGATTTTGATCATCAATGGTCAGGCGGATTTTATTTTCAATTGCAAGCTCAACACAGAGGCTTAATTTTTCAACTAAGAACGCATCAAGCTCATGAGATGACATTTTTACCTCATCTTGACGAAGTGTTCTTATAAGCATTGTTTTAAACTGAATCTCTGAAACTCCAGCTTCAATTGCAAACTCCATGATCTCTTTGATGTGAAAAACAGATTTCTCTCTGAGATTTACAATAAAATAAAAAAATCCTTTTTCTTTTATAAGACGACTAAATTTTCTTATAAAATCACGATTGTCTGGTGAAAGGACTCGGTCGCGTGGGAGTTGAGGTGAGGACTCTTGAGCGTATTCTTCAATGTAAAACCCTATCATTGGAGATATCTCTAAAATATCTGTCCAAAGTTTTTTGTCTTGATGGGTGAATGAGCTTAGAATATGGAAATTTATAAGAGGGTATTTTTTAAGAATTTTGAGAATCTCTCTTATTTCCTCAGGCAGATAAACATCAGGAAAGGCCTGTAAATCAACAAAGTAGCAAGAAGAAAAAAGAGAATTTGCGATCTTTTCAAAGAGCTCAAGAGGCATTTTCTCCCAAGAGGCATAACTTCCCATCTTTAAAGACACCTTTGAGGGAAGGGATTTTAAGCTCGTTTCTTTTCGAGAAAACTCAAGTAGGCTTGTTTCTTGATTTAAGACTTTCTGTTGATAGACTTCAATAAGTCTCTTTTGATCTTCTATTTTGACTCCTGTAAGTCTCTTTTTTATTCCCTTTAAATCTAAAGGATCAATTTTCTTAATTCGTGTTGAGAATATACATAATCCGCGTAAATCATTGTATTTGTAATATTTCTGTGACCAAGCGCTACCTGCACAAGACGTATGTCTTTTGTCTTCTTGTAAAGCCGAATTGCAAACGTATGACGTAGGGAATGAAATTTCTTGTGAACGGGCCGATAGTGCTCCCAAATTTGTCTTAGGCGATTGTAGCTAATATCAAACACTCGTTCTTGGCTCTGAGAAAGAGCATGCTTTTCAAGTTTTGAAAATAACTTAGATGGGATTGGGATTTCACGGTCATTGCTTCCCTTAATTCCTTTTATAAATACGGATTTGTCATAAATATTTAGATCTGCTTTCTCAATATTTAAAAGCTCCTGCGCGCGAGCGCCCGTTCTAAGGGCTAAGCCGAGCAAGAGACAGTCTCTTTGATTGGAGTCCGAAAAAGACTCTAAAATCGACTCCAGACGCTCTAACTCAACATCTAAGAGGTATTTGTTTTTATTGAGAGCGTAGCGAGTTGAAGTTGCCAAATCTATATCTCCAAGTTGTCTTTCATAGAGTAATCTGACTTGTCTTTTTGGTTCAATCTTCATGAAAGACTTAAGTCTTAGATCTAATGCGCCGAATATATCTCGATCAGAAAAAAATAGAATTTATTTTACTGAAAAGTTAAGCGCTAAAATCCTTAGCCCTTCAAGCTTACAAAGCTTTCTATATCAAAACCCTTATTAAACAGGGGTTTAGCACTATAACTTATAGTTATAAGACATAGTCTATTTTGATTTCACCTACCTGCCTACATCAAGAAAGAAGATTTGTTATTTTTAACTATAACTTACAGAGTGCGCCAAATCGTTTTAAGAAAAATATTGTGAATTACAATATTATATTTTGTGTTTTACATTCTTCTTATTGTATTTCACAATTTAAATAAGACATGGATAAATCTTATTTGGGGGAAGGTTATGGAAAAGGATTTTGAAAAAAGCAGCATCCCGCCAGGGTTTGAAAACTGGCTCTCTGAGCCACATCCAGCAGCTCAAAAAAAGAAGACTGAAGAATCCTCAAAAACAGGCATCAAAAACCATGGATTTTCATCGAAATTTCGACCTGAAAAAGGGGAGGGAATTCGAGGAAAAAAATATGCAGCAGAAATCGACCGAATTAAGAAGGAAATTGGAGATATCGAAATTTTTCGAGCAAGACTTGGACTTTCAAGACGAAAAATCTGTGATTTACTGATGGTGGACCCATCAGCATGGACCAGGTGGACAAAGCCTGGAAGCGATGCTCCTCCACACATTTATCGCGCACTTGAGTGGCTTGATTTACTTGAAAAAAGAGACGAAAAAAAGCCCACCTGGCAATATCAAGTGCAGTCTGAGATCGGTGGGGCTCAAAGAGAAATACGAGGACTTCAAAGGAAGATTCAGTCTTTGAGGCAATCTAGACAAAGAAAAACCAAGTGGCTTCTTTATTTCGCTGGTTTTGCGCATATCTTTACCTGGGGCTGGCTTTTACTGAAATGATGCTCACAGATATCTGCTGGTAGTCCATTGTATGAAGCTCTCTCTAAGCTCGAGGAGGCTGCTGGGTGAATAAGTATGGCCTCTCTTGATAAAGACCATACTTACACAAAGAATTCCCTATCTCGGGTAAACTAAATATTTAGTTTCCTCGATCCGAACTGTTCTAGGTGAATTGGGATTCATCTCATTTCCCTCTTCGACAACAATACTTATTCCTGAAAAGTCGACATTGGCTCCGTTGGAACTTCCATAACCCAATTCAGCCACAATTTCGCCTTGAGGCTTTCTCGCCCTTCGGATACTAGCTCCTGCAATCATCAAATCTCCAACATCATCAGACAAAGTCACTCGACTCGAAGAACTTCCAGAAATCTGGTTAATCTGACTAAAGCACATTTCACTTGCAGATGCTGGAAGTGAAATGTTTCCAATAGAATCTGGTCCCTTTCCTTCAAACTCATAGCACTCAGCAAATGCTTTTGGGCTAATGACAATCCACAAGCTCAGCATCAATGTTATTTTTAAAATTTTCATTGTACTCTCCTTTGTTTTTAATTTACTTCCTCAAGCGGAGTTTTCCATATTTGCTCCATCAACTCCTGGCTCAACTCGTACACAGGGTTGTTATAATGTGGATCTATATAAGGTTCGCTGCCATCTGGGTTAAGAGCTCCCCACTTTAGCGCCACTTCAAGAACAACATCGGCTAACTCTTGAACAGCGTCTCTAAGAAGATCTTTATTTCTCTCTGAAAGGTGAGGGGTTTCAGCTAAAGTCTCACTCCAGTTTTTGTCAAATCTTGTAAGCACCAAGTTTCTCATTTCATTTGCTCTTTCTTTATTGTATCTCTCAAGTAAAGCAGTTCCTTGAGCATTAAGAGGTTTAAGAAAAGATTGGATTCTACTATTAGACCTATATGCAATAAGCCCTCTTCTAATTACTGACAAGCAACTCTGAATGTTCTTCCATCCTCTGCAAAAAGAAGGGTTGTGGCCAATTCTTCGAAATTCTCTTGATCCAACTTCCTGTATAAACTTTTGAATCTCTTTTTCTAACTGTTCATTTGGCTTAAAATTTTGCTTGTCCAACGGTTTTAAATCAATCTCTTCAGCCATGGAATATAAAATATGAGTCATATAGATGTCTGGCCCAGGAACAAAGCTGCATGGCTTTAATGCTATGACTTCACCTGTTTCTTCAATTGTTATGTACTCGCACTTAAGAAGTCCCAGTTTTCTAGCTTCTTTCTTTAAATCTTCTAAAGTTACGCCATCAATTCTTCGAATTAAAAACTCAACCATATAGCGAGTTCTTCTTGCATCCGAATCGGCATGAGTATGATACCTCA
Source organism: Bdellovibrionia bacterium (assembly GCA_030427965.1). Taxonomy (GTDB): domain Bacteria; phylum Bdellovibrionota; class Bdellovibrionia; order Bdellovibrionales; family JAUICD01; genus JAUICD01. The sequence continues at coordinate 60,516 of JAUICD010000012.1, read as the reverse complement.
TCCACTCGTGTATGTAAGTCACAGCCCGACTGGATTTAGAGTGTACATCAAAGCTCACAGAGGGAACATTTGGATCTACATCAAAAAATCGAGGATCAATATACAACCTATGGCCATCTTGATTCATCAGGGTTGCGTAGACACAGTTGTCTTTAAGAGGTCCTGGTGGATTGATATCCCAGACTTTAAATAGCTTTTTAGATTTTCTCTGGTAGAGAGGATAGTTGTCTCTTCCTTTTCTCATAACTTGTGCAACTGAAGGGAGAAGTTTATCAAATCGCTTTACAATACGCTCTGAGTACTCATCATAAGTTTCACCTTGCTCAATCTCAATAATTGGAGAAGTTCCTCCAGCTTTTGCATCAAAAAGATCCAAAACTTCAACAAAAGTGATCTTACTAATATCAAAATCTTCTGGCAGTGTTCCATTATTTTCTTTAACTTGATCAGCAGTTTTTTTGCTATTAAAACAAACAACTCCGCCTCCGCCGTGTCCTTCCGTTCCGGCATATGCTTTTTGAGACACTCCAAAGGCGAGCGCCACAGTAAATAGCAGTGAAAAAATCAATTGTTTCATTCTATGTCTCCTTTTTTTGTAATGGATAAAGTGCAATTTCTAAATTATAAACTCGTCTTTTTGATTTTGATTCAAGTAGCTGACAAAGCTCTTTATTGAAGTCATGTATTTTCTCTTTTGCTAGAGGTAGCAACTCAGGATCAATTGCCATTGTCATGGATGTTGTATTTCGCTCTTCTATTGGATCGTTCTCTAGTGATTCAATCGCTTTTTCTAGAAACTCTTTTTGATTCGTACGCAGAGCGGGGGTGCTAATAGTTTTACTATTTGTTGTCAATTGCTCTTGGGTTTTTCTGATTTTTCCATTTTTGACTTCAAGTAAATTGAGATCAAATAATCGATCCAGTGCAAGTTTTGCTTCCACCTGAGATATACCAAGCTGTTTGGATATCCATTTACTATTCCCTTCAAAGTTATCAAGCATGGTTAATTCTAAAATTGCAATGTGATACCAACTCGAGATGACTTTGTAGAGTTCAATGTTCAACTCGTTCTGACTTAAGTTATTAAGAAATGGATTGTTGCTCTCTTGACGTACGCGCTTTAGAGGCCTCTTTTTTTGAACTTCATTTAAAGAGTCTAGAAAAATAGCTCTTTCATTGGGCGTGAAGTCCAAGTTTGAAAGAATCTTTTCAGCAACATGGAATGACGGAATTTGTTTTCCTGATAAAATACGAGAAAGCGCTCCTGGGTCCAGATTGAGTGCCCTTGCAAAAGCACGAATTGAATATCTCGCATTCTTTGTGCATCGTCGATGAAGCTCTTCAGCAAGTTGTATTTTGTAAGCAGGTTCTTTTTCCATGAAATGGAAACTAGAAGAGTTTTTCGTTTAAAAGAAGCTTATTTTCAACAAAGCGTTGAAAATAAGCTTTCAACACTCCCTTTTTTGAAAACTTTATATCTTCGTACAGAAAATAAAACTTAAAACTGCCGTCAGATAACTTTGAACAAGAGTTTTAACCACCAGAGCGAGCTGCAAATAATCCTGGGTATTTGAGTGTATGGAAGGCTGCTCTTAAATGACCAAATGCTGTAGGCCAGTTGGGAGAGTTTGCTATATATTAGATAAAGTCACTTTCCTGGAGCTGAAAGTCGACATTCTTCTGAGTTGTATCACTAGATGCATTGATATTGAGTTTTTCAGTTAAACTTCTTAGCTTCTTATCAAACTCAGACTTCTGCTCAACGAACTCACTCATAAGACGTTCATTTTCACGTCTTTGTTCCATCAATTGCTCGCTAAGATCTGTGTTTAGGCGATCTGCCGACTCTTGTTGATTTCTATAATTTTCGATTGTTTTGGCATTTTCTTGCCAGATGATTTCAAGGCCATCTCTTTTGCTCGTCATTTCATCTAAGCTTTGTTTTACTTCATTGAGTTCATTTCTCAAATTGGAGATTTCAGTTTTGTACTCACGACAATCCGACATCAATGCCTCATAAGTCCCCTTGACCTCAGTCAACTCTAGCTCAAGTCGTCTTCGATCTTCAAAGTAACGATTCTCAACTTCAGTCCGTTTTCTTTCTTCACGAATAAATTGATTCTCTTTCACCACAAGTTTTTCAGAAACGGATTCAATTTCAGACTCAAGAGCTTGCGTGCGTTCTTTGTAGTGATTTAGTTGCCCTTCAGTTGAAGTCATCATATCGGCAAGCTCATCCACACGCGCTTCATAATTGTCGACAAGCTGTCTTCGGTCCTTTTCCCCAAGCTCTTGTAGCTCCGAATATTGCTGTTGAATATTCAGCAGGTCATCTTTGAGCCTGCGGTTTTCATCCAGCGTTTCAAAGTTTTCAATTTCCAAGACCCGCCGAGACTCTTTGAGATCAGAAATTATTTTCTTTAAGCTCTGTACATAGGACTTTCCCCAAGACAGCACTCGACGACGAAATCTTCTATAGCGGCTTAAACTTTTTTTGTAAGATGAGTTCTCAAATTCAAGTCTTTCAATTTTATCAACAGACTCTGAATAGTACTCGCTGTACTGAGACTCTGATAAGCTTGCGCGTTCTCGGGCATGAAAAAGCTCGTCTTCTGCCTTCTTGAACTTTGCACCAAAAAGTTCAAGTTCATCTTCTAAGACCTCGTTTTTTTGAGTCAATTTCGAATTGAAGTCCTGATAATTGTCTACTCTTTTTTCAAGCTCAGCATTTCGCTTTAAAACAATCGAAAGACGGTTCATAAGATCTTCGTTTTGGCTAATCAAAGAATTCACTGTGTGTGAGAAGCCCTCGCCAGTGGGTGAGAACTCAGTCGTACGAACAGGCATTTCATTTGGTAATGGGATATTGAGAAAAGCATCCTTGCCCTCACTCATTGACTCTCCTTATCTTACAAGCCTTTAGATACTTAAATTATCGATCTGGATCTTACTTAAGTCAAAATGAGAAGCCGAAAGTCCAGGCAGGAAATCCAGTTAGACTAAGACCTCCTCTCCATAAGTCGAGGAGCGCTGGCTGAGTGGCCCCCCATATGCTTTTTGCTCTTGCGCAATAGGGAAAATGTATTACAAAATCCACCTGCCTCTTGATATAAGATTCACTTTGAATTGCAAAAAATGGAGGACTCTATGAGCCTAAATACTGGTATTGAAGAAAGTAAACGACTTGAGATTGCAAAAGATCTCTCAAAACTTCTTTCTGAATCTTACACACTTTATTTAAAAACCCATAAATATCACTGGAATGTCACAGGTCCAATGTTTCAAACACTCCACCTTATGTTTGAACAACATTACAATGATCTTGCTCTTGCTGTAGATGAGATCGCAGAACGAATTCGAGTGATGGGTGTTAAAGCTCCTGGCTCATATACAGAGTTTCAAGAACTCAGCCAGGTCAAAGAAGATTCAAGGTTGGATGTTCCAGCTGGCGATATGATTCAAAACCTGCTAAACGATCATGAACAGGTCGTCCGTACGGCAAAGGCGATTCTTCCATCACTTGATGGCGCCAATGATGAGGGGACAAATAGTCTCCTCGGGGCTCGAATCGAGTATCATGAAAAAACGGCTTGGATGTTAAAAAGTCTTCTTGGATAAAAACCAATGGGGTTAGAAACTTTATACCAACACTGTTATAGGCCAGTTTCTAACCCTATTCTTCGACAACATTTTCAAGTGTTTTGATTTTCCATTTGTTTTTTTCTTTGATCCAAAACACTTTCAACTCACCAGATTCTCGGTAAGTGCTTTCTTCACCTTTTAATACCATTTGAATCGCTCCATCGAGATAGGTTAAAGCGGACTTATCATCAATAGATTCAAACTCAATATCGTGAACTTTAAGAATGAATGAAGTTAAAACTTTATGAGCCAACATCACATAAGTGGGAATTGCGTTTTTATCACCCACCTGATGCCAAATTTGATCTTCATCCATCAAAATGATGCTCAAATCTTCAGCAAAAAAGTCCCGGATTTCATTGCTCAAAGAGACCTGTTGAAGTTTTGAAAGTTCTGGGTCGAATTCTAGAGTTTCACTGATTTCTTCAAGACGCTTACGAATTTCTCCCTCAGGAGACGCACTGGGGTAAAAGTAAATCACAGCAACAACAATGAGTGCGAGAACGCCAAGAACTTTAAGCTTCACCTAGAGATAAGAATTGCGTCTTTTTAACCACTTAGCAACAGTGGAAATGAGGTATTGGATTTGAGATAATACACAAAGCGTTATTCTTGAAAAATCGAGGGCTTACGCAAATTGTCGAATGCCAAGTATTTTCCTTGATTGAAAGAACCCCCCACACCTACACTCTCGAAACGAAATCCCTTCACGCCGAATACCGATTTTTTGAGGAGGCTTAAGTGGCATTATTTGAAACTATAGAAAAGCACGGCGACCACGAAGAAGTTGTTATCTGTCATAATAGCGATGTCGGCTTAAAGGCAATCATTGCCATTCACAATACAGCACTTGGCCCAGCACTTGGTGGCACACGAATGTGGAACTATGAATCTGATGAGGATGCACTTGTGGATGTTCTCAGGCTTTCAAAAGGAATGACCTATAAAGCTGCAGCTTCTGGTTTGAATCTTGGTGGCGGAAAAGCCGTCATCTTAGGAGATCCTAGAAAACAAAAGACAGAAGGCATGTTTCGAGCGTTTGGGCAGTATGTGAACTCTCTCAACGGGAGATACATCACTGCTGAAGATGTCGGTACAAGTGTTGATGATATGGAAAATGTTTATGCTGAAACCCCTTGGGTAACAGGTATTAGTAAAGAACTTGGCGGCTCAGGAGATCCTTCCCCGTATACAGCTCATGGTGTACTTATGGGGATCAAAGCTTCAGTCAAACAAAAGTATCAAACAGACTCTTTAAAGGGCATGCGAGTTGCAATTCAAGGCCTTGGACATGTGGGAGCTCATCTTGCTGATTATCTTTTTGAAGAAGGAGCAAATTTAATTCTAGCTGATATCGATCAAGAACGGGCACAAACTGTTGCCGATAGAACCAATGGAAAAGTTGTAGACCCATCGACCATTCTTTTTGAAGAATGTGATGTTTTAGCTCCTTGTGCTTTAGGAGCTCTGTTTGATGATAAAACAATTCCTCAGTTAAGATCTAAAGTTATTGCAGGCGGTGCCAATAACCAACTTGTTGAAGACCGTCACGGAGAGGCCCTTAGAGAAATTGGAATTCTCTATGCACCTGATTACGTAATTAATGCAGGTGGTCTAATGAATGTGTTTGTGGAACTTGAGGGATATTCTCCTGAAAGAGCTCTTGCTCACACTCGAAAGATTTACGACAATCTCTTAGAAATCTATAGCATCGCTGAGAGAGAGGGGATTTCCAACAACAAGGCAGCCAATCGACGAGCTGAAGACAGAATCAGTCAGATTGGTAAACTCCGTCAAAAACATACGGGAAGGGCGCAGAGAGTTTGGGGAACTCTCAAAGTAGACAACAGATAGAAACGCTCAATGAAGATGAGTCCTTGGCTCACCTCACAGCCCTCTATTCTCAAAAAGTTTTAAACCAAGAACTGAGCCTTATTGAGTTTTCAAGAAAGAAGACTCAATTGGAGTCCATGCCCTCAAAAGTCTCTCTTAAGATGGCCAATTTCACAACTTGGGAAAGTATGAGTCCGACACTTTTTAGTGAAATTGCAAAGAGTGTTTTCCCAACGGCTTATTTTGTAGATATGCAGGCTTTTCCAGATCTGTACGAAGAAAATCAGGCCCAACAAATCATTGATGAAATGAAGAAATATCCTCTTATCAACTTTCACCTTCTTTCCTCATTTTCAAATCAAAACCTAAGTATTTGGGAACAAATTGCACGCCTTAGTCCGATGATAGGATGCTATGTTCAGGAGCTCAGTGATCAAAACAACGTCAACCCCAGAGATCGAATTCTTAACCCGCCAGCCAAACACATTCTCAAAAGAATTTCTCAAATTATGAAAGAAACAGAGTCTGGTTTTCTTTACTTGGTGGTAAATCTCAACCCAACTTCCCTTTATCAGATGCAGGAGTTTGTTGAACTTGCCGTTGAGTTTCAAATTCCAGAAGTTCAATTGAAGTCCATGCCACTTCAGACCAATCACCTTAACGAACTCAAAATGAATCAAGAAGAGCTTTCAGAACATTTGATAGAAGAGTACAGCAAGTGTATCGACACCTGTATAAAACACGGGATTCGTTTTATTTTTGATGACAAATCTTTGATACCTCAAATCGGTCATGACAAAGTTATCTCTGCGCGAGATTATCACTACAATTATCCAAAAATCCCTTTCCCCCTAGATGAATCTTTGAGCTCGGAGTTTTCCTCAAAACATAAGTGGTCTTCTATTGACGGTCGTGTTCTTGATAAATCCAAAGTCGCTCTCTACAAGAAATGTTTCAAACCCTATCATCATGCTATTTTTGATTATCACGGTGAAGTGGGTGGGTGCAATTTTCTATTGGAACCCGAAACCCATTCGTTGGGTTCATTGAAAGACAAAAGCTTTGGTGAAATCTGGAATGGAACGAAGATGCAAGAGTTTAGACAGAGCCTGCTGAGTGGCAATCCTCTAGATGATAGGTGCAAATGGTGCTTGAAAAACCGAATGGGCGAATAGACCAAAAACAAAAGCTTTTTGAGCGCAAGGTTCTAAACCAGAGCCTTAGCCTTACTGAATTTCAAAATCAAGTTATTGATGTTAAAAGCCGCCCCTCAAAAGCCATTTTAGAATTAACTGAGAATTGTAATTTTCGCTGCTTAATGTGTCCTCAAAACTTTGAACCCAAGTATCAAAGATACAACCCTGATTACAATATGAGCCTTGAGATGTTTGATAAAGTTGCGAGTAGCCTTTTTCCTGATGCTTACTTTATTGATCTAAGAGGCTTTGGAGAGTCTACCATTTTGCCACATTGGCCTGATATTTTGGATAGACTTGAAGAGCATTCTCTTATCAACTGGCATCTTGTGACAAATTTGTCTCTAACAAAGCTCTCTGTTTGGGAGAGAATGATGAAAATGGGGTTTATGCTAGGAGCATCTATTGATGGTGCTACAAAATCCACTTTTGATCGAATTCGAAAACGCGGCCGATTTGAAAAAACATTAGAGATACTTGAATGTGTCAGTGAGACACGTAAAAATTTAGGAAACAAAGGGTTTTTGTATTTCATTGTCACAGTTCAAAAACAAAACATTGAAGAGTTACCTGACATTGTTCGCCTTGCTGCCAAATATGAAGTGCCAGAAGTTCAATTTAAAATTGTAAGGCAATTTGATGGTTTTCTAAACCACAGTGAAATGGTTGAGAAACAGCAGTGGAGTGAGCTTTCAAAATCCATTGACAAGAGTTTAGATATTGCCATTGAAAATGGAATTCGCCTTACTATAAATGAGAGTGAACTACTAAGTGTTACAGATACAAAGAAACTTTCAATCTCACTTAGTCAAAAAATTCCCCAATGGAAAGCCAATTTTTCTACACCTTCTCAAGTAGAACCTGCTTTTTTGAAAGAGCACAACTGGGAGAGTATAGATCAAGAGATCCAAAAGACATTTCGAGTTAGTGAAAATCAAAAATGTTTCAAACCCTATTCTTTTACTCTTATCACAGCAAATGGGCGGGTAGGGACGTGCAATCATATGATGAGCCCAGATATACGAGAAATGGGCAATCTCAATAACCAATCCTTTGATGAAATTTGGAATGGGGACGAGTACCATGTCTTTCGTAGAGAACTTTTGTATGCAGAACCTATGGATGTTCGGTGTAACTGGTGCTTTAAAAACCGATTAGAGGATTAGAATGAAAACAGTACTGATAACAGGAGCAAGCAGTGGGATTGGGGCTGAAATAGCGCGCCAGTTTGACAAACCCAATCATCACCTTCTTCTCTTTGGACGAGATCAAGAAAAATTGAAATCCGTCTCATCTGAAATAAGAGAAGCAAGTACAGAGACCTTCTCATGTGATTTGTCTCAAAAGTCAGAAGTCCTCCAAGCCTTTAAAGATCTAGCTAAAACAACATCTTCAATTGATATATTGGTAAACAACGCTGGTCTGATACAGCAAAATCGATTTGAGGATTCAAAAGAAGAGGAGTGGGAGTACCAGTTTCAAGCCAATCTTTTTGGATCATTTCGTATCACCCAAAACTCACTTTCTCTCTTAAGAAAAGGAGAGGGGAAATCTATAGTCAATATCGCTTCAAACCTGGGGTTTCGACCAATTTCAAATACCTCGGTCTATTCTGCAACAAAGGCTGCTATGATCAATTGGACCAAAAGTTTGGCACTTGAACTTGCCTCTGAAAACATTCGAGTCAATGTGATTTGCCCTGGTATTGTAAACACTCCTATACACAGTTTTTACAATAAAGAAGACAGTGAAAGCACAAACACAAGAGACGCATGTCGAAAAGTTTCACCACTTGGGAAAATAGGAGATCCTAAAGATATTGCTGAAGCCGTTGAATTTTTAGCCTCATCCAAATGGATCACTGGAAACACACTTGAAATCGACGGCGGCTCAACGTTATAAGTATAAGAAAAAGTTATGCCGAAACAGGAACGTCTCGAGATTCTTCACGAGTTTGTGAAAGGTAACGAATAATAGATCGAATCTGTTTTTTTCGCTTTGCATTCATATCAAGATACATCAATCCATATCCTTCAAATACTCCACTGACTCGCACAACTCGACAAAGAGTTGAAAACTCGTAATCTAGTAAATTCAAACGAACTCGTACAATATCACCTGGGACAACACGAATTGGACCAGTGATAAAACACCCAGTTCTTGAAATATCGCTTATTTCACCTCGAACTTCTGCTCCATCAACATCAATCTCGACATTGATATCTGTTGTATCATAACGTGTAGAAGTTTCCCACCAACGCATTTGAGGGTTAAAGTACGGAGCAGAGAAATGTTTTTGAATAAAACCAGCAATTGCTCCAATGCCAGCAATCAAGGCAATAACTGAAATATAACTAAAGGCAGTAGGATCAGCAAAGTGACGAAAAGCACCACCTAAAACTAGAGCCGATGAATAACCAAGGAAAGCAAAATAGCCCCAAGGCCGAACTTTATAAACACCATAACCAACGACAGATCCTGATAAAAGAACTGCAATCAAATCCCAACGGACTGTTCTAAAGAAAAGTCTTAGGTCCCAACCCACACTGTATAGAAGGTATCCCACTCCTAGTGGTGCAATTAGGAAATAGATTGCACTAATTATCCAGATTGAAATTGGACGATGCTTCATATTTCTCTCCTCACAATATCTTATCGGCCTCTTCTTATGGCCAACAAAGAGTTCTGTAAAAACGTCGAAATTTTAGTCGATGTTTCAAAGTGAAACAAAAAACCAATTTCTAAGCTGCTTTTTGTCTTCTTAAAAAATGTTGGTACTTCTTATCGAAATCTTTAGCCCGCACCCCTTCGGTCGTAATAAGACCTTCTTTGTACCAGATAAAGTGCTCGTTACAGAAGTTCGCACGTTTTGGTCGTTCTTTACAACCCGTGCTCTGGCAGATCATTGGAATGACCTTTGCTCCACCATTTCCGTTGTTTTTCTCTTTTTTCCTGTTGTCGGCCATACGTCCTCCAATTGATTATCTGGTTAGACTATCGGCCAGCCAAACGCTGAACTTTAGTCAATATGAGACACTTATGTATATTTCAAAATAGTGCAGAACTCTTAGACCTGTTCTCACCTAAGCCCTAGAGGAATTTATCAGCAAAATATTTTGAACTGTCTCAATATGAGAAAGAAAACTTGTAAAACAAGTGAGCAAATGAAAAGGAGTTGATCAAATTGTTTACGACGTAATATTAGATACTTATGGCCAATTTTTCTCTCAGTTCTTGCAGTTTTGAGTATATGCAATCAATCTAATGGAACAGGATTTGCTTTAATACTTAGTGGGGAATACTTACGGGGGAAAGATGCAATACAGAATTCTCACCATTCTTATTGTCACAGTTGGATTGCTTGCTTCTTTTCAGAATTGTTCTGAAGGGGGAGGGCAAAGCCCATTTGAAAACCTTTCAAGTGGAAGTGAAACTCAAGTCAACTGTACAGAAAATCCGTTTGATCCAAGTTGCCAACCTGATGACGGACAGGGAGATGGCAATGAACTAAGCATTTCAGCCCCCACAACATCCCAAAATACAACTGTTGTTGCACCTTCAATCTCTATTACAGGTATTTGTAATGGAAGCGGACTGTTTAGAACTCAGATCAATTGGATTTTCTATGTCTCTAGACGTAATGGGACAAACTACAATCCAAATAATACACCAGGTCTTTCTTCATCTAATGGAAGAGCACCTGTACGATGCAACAATGGAAATTACTCTTTTGACTTAGAAAATAAAAACTCAGACGGGTGGTTTAAATTTGAAGGAAACGATCAATTGACCTTAAATCTTGATATTGTTGGTTATGATACAAGGGGAGTTCCATACAACAATCCACCCAACGACATGACTTCATTTAATATCAATGTGTTGCCTCCAAATGTCACAAGCGAACCACCAGTTCTTGACACGCGAGCGATTGGTACTGTTACAAACTTCTTTGATGACAACATGGGTTTAAACCCTGTTCGGTTATTTGTTCCAGTGGGTAATACAGCAGTATTTGAAAATATCTCAGGGTATTGCAAGGCTATATCAGGAAGAGTCGATGAAGTTTCAATATTTATTCAAGATAAAGAAGAACCAACAGCTCAACCAATACAGATCGCAACTCTCAATTGTTTAGAGATAGCAGGGCCAAATCCACCTAGCCCAGGTCTCAACGGTATATTCGATGCAGAACAATTTCAATTGCCAGCTATCTCTACAACTGCATTTCCAATGCCCTTTTTGAACTCTCCTCTTATATCAACCAGACATCTTCAGATTTTTGCACGCTTTGTGGATTCACAAAACTTAGTATGGGATTCAAATCACACAGAGATTCATGTGCGATTCAATAGAGGAAAGGGAGGAGGGTGGACGAGCTCACTTGCTCAGAATGCTATTTCGAGGTTCAAAAAACTTTTTGATTTAAATTCGGAAGCCGAAGTGAACTACAGTGAAGCCCTTCAATTTGTCGATAAAATTGGAGTTGATCAAGTTTCAAACAATGGATTCGGTTGTAGGGACGAAAATGCTGGAAACACAAAATACGGCCTCAGATGCAAGGCTCTTGAATTATTCAAGGCTTCAGAAAGAAAACCTATAGAAGGAACGCATGCTATTACAACAAACCATAGGGACCCTCAGGCATTTGTTTACCGCCTCAATCAAGTTGGACTTGCTAGCCCCAATGCGTACAATCAATGTGATAGTTCTTTAAACCTCACAAGCTACAATAGATATGGAATCAAAAATGACAATGGAACCACTCAATCCTCAATTCAATCTTTAACAGAGCACTTAAGTGAAAATGTCTACCGTAGAATAGAAAACATGTCGCTTTGCCTCGCATACCACGAAAATGTGAGTGTCCTTGGACGTAATAGTCAAACTAGGAAGGATAAATTTAAACAAATGCTAGAAAATGGAGTTCGGTTTGTGAATATCAATTCATGCCGAGGCTCCTTTAATTCGAATCAGTTGAACTACAATTACAACGCCAGTCAATGTGGTTGTTTTTCTGGAGAAAACATCAATGTCACAGGAGGAGGCCAGCCACGCCAAAATTATGAGACAGGTGCCTGTGTGAGATTGCTTCGACACTATGATTTCATGCAATTCCAATACTATTATGCTGTTGCTTCAAAAGGTGGAAACATTGAATCCAATCCCAATTCATCATTGGTGGGAGATTTCTATGAGGGGATACTTCAAAAAACCCTCAATCAAAGCTTTACTTTAATTTGTAGCAACGACGTTGTTCATGGGCCAGGCCAAGCCGATGAATATTTGAATAGTGTGGTTTCTGAAGTGATTGGAAGAGATGTTACCCAAAAAAGTGATTATTGGCCTCTTGAAAACACAGGGCTACTTCCTTCAGCTATCTTCAACGTTTATAAGGAGTCGGCAACTTGTGGTTCAAGAGATGTCAGAGGAAGTTATAGCGCTCCTCTAAATGTTACGACAACGACAAGGCCACCGACATTTCCTCCGTGTGAGCCGCGAGAGGGCACAAATGTCGGAGTGGGATGTCCTTAGAGCTAAAGCCCTAAAGAACTCCAGGCAAGCTCTATGAGACGAGCTTTTTGACTGTCTACATTTTTAGCAAATGAAAGCTTTCCGATTTGAAGTTCACGAAGATAGGATGGTTTTAACACACTTGGGATAGAGCTTTCCTCTATAGCTACATTGGCACTTGATTCTTTAAGAGAAGAAACTGTTGCAAGTGCTACATCTTTATCTAATGAATAGTTAATAAATTTATGAGCTAACTCTGGATATTTGGAATTCTTTGGAATCACAAGATTTTGTATCCAAATCGTCGCGCCCTCTTCTGGTACAAAAAACTTCATCTTGGGGTTGCTTTCCATAATACGAGCTGCTTTACCGTTTGAGACCTGGGCAATCCAAAGCTCATCACGCTTCAACTGCTCTTCAACATCTTGTCCAAGCAGTATAAACTGACTTGAGAGTCTCTTTAAAACTGAAAGAAACTCATCCAGGCTTTCAGACGTTAACGAACTGACATCAAACGCCCCTCGATAATTGAGTGCAGATAAAACCTCTTCCTTGGATTTGATAAGTGAAACTTTTCGTGCAAAGGCTTTGTCGCTCAATTTACGCCAAGAACCTATTGGATCTTTCACTTTTTCGCTATTGTAGATAAATCCATTAACTCCCCACGAAATAGCAACCGAATGCTTACCTCCCAAATCAAAGTAACCACCTTGGAAATCACTGGATATATTCTCGATATTTGGGATTTTAGCAAAGTCAATTTCACTCAATAACTGTTTTTCTATTAAGTCATCAATCTGATGGCAGTAAACAGACACAACATCAAAACTTCGAGATGGATCACTCAGATATGCCAGCATTTCAGGTTGGGTTTTATAAGTGGTAAGGTGGACCTTGGCTCGGCTCGTTGTTTGAAACGTTTCAACAACATCTTGAAGAACAGAACCCTCTCTCACTAAGACATCGATCGTTTTCCAGTCACCAGGATCTACTTGAGTCTCTGAAACTATAACTCCCAGTCCCCAAAGAACACCTAAGGAAAAGGACATGAGGGCCCAGATTCCAATTTTTCTAAACATCATCGATCTCCACGTACCCTCAAGATTACTCAATTTACATCAGCCTGAAAACCAAAACTTACTCAATAACAGTCACTGGATCAAAGTCTACAAGAATTTGCGCTCCCTGACTTGGAATAGATGTTCCATGAAAAACCAAACTCACAGCTACAGGATCATAAGTCCAACCATTATCTGCATCCTCTAAGATAGGATTTCCATTTACCCAAACTTCAATCGTTGATACAACTGGTTCACGACTTAGATAAAATTGTGTCGATAACTCTGCGATTTTAGTCTGAATATCATCCAACGTACTTGCAAAATCACTTGAGCAAACATCACCCTTTTCACCATTTGTTGCATCAACAAGTTCACCGTAGCGGATACCAATCCTACCCCAAGGGGTATTGGCATTCAAACACGGTGTATCCCAAATTGAAATAGAAGAGACAGAGTAACGTCTTGAAGCTCCAGTCGAGTTTGTTAATGTATCTAAATAATCTTCATAGTCCTGAACAGGGTAGAGGTTTGGATTATTGTAATCATCATCATGATTGGTTCCGCTATGAGAGAAATCCTCTTCATCACTTACTATAATAACAGCTAAAAAACCATCATCTCGAACAAACCCTGCATTCAAAGGACTTGAAAGAGCTTCCTTAAAACTTTGAAAGGCTCTTTCATCACCACCACCATTTACTCCTTGAGTGATATTGGTGATGAATGTTTGGATAACATTTGGGGTTTCTGGCGTAATAACAAAAACTCCAGAATTATTGCCATCAGCTCCATCCCTAAATTTTGCTAAATTCGGATTTATATAAGGAGCTCTCCACGTATCCGTAGTTGTTACAGCAATTTGAAAGTCATAGTTCTTGTCTACAAAATCTGATATAAAAGAATTGAAGTTATTGGCCACATTTGTCTGAAGGTTTTGCATAGAGCCCGAGTTGTCCATAACCCAAAGTATATCCAGCTTATTTGTTACAGTTTGATAGAAGACATCCGACTCTGAAAAGAGTGAAAACGACGGATCTTTCTCACCACAACTCACAAGCATTGTAAGCAACAAAGATATAAGAACGTATTTGGATGTTTTCATAAATTCCTCCCCAAAAAAACCATGAACTTGAAACAAACGATTTGGCGTTTGGTGGCGGAACTTACATACAGGTGCCGATCAAATTTTGATCTGACTTAAGAATACCTGAGGACAACATTTTCGCAAAAATTGGGGCAAACTATTGAAATTATTTGGAAAAACAAAAAAGATTTCAAATTGAGACAAGCTAAGTTATCAAATTCAGGGCGAATAAAAAACATTCACTTTTTTTGAGACTGTCTCATTGATCAAAACTTTTCCACCAATGAGGATTTCTTTCTCAGATTGAAACACTAATGCGTTAAACCAACCCCATGTGCTCGAGATTCGCGCACTCCATTTGAGCTGGTTTCAATAAATCGCGCATTTTGACGAATTTCTTTTACACTCAATGAATTGAGATAACTCATACCACTTCGAATTCCGCCAGAAATTTCGTGAATCACATCTGCAACGTGACCTTTAACTGAAACAAAGGTGGATTCTCCCTCTGGAGCCATGCCTTCAGGAAGCTCTCCACGCCAAGAGACTTGGGCAGACTTTGAAGCCATACCTCGATACTGCTTTTGACCCTTTTTGATTTCTCCAGGAGTTTCAATTGTCCCTGAAAGCATGCTTCCAAGCATGACACAGTCAGCTCCTGCAGCAAGTGCCTTAACGATATCACCAGAGGTTCTTAAGCCACCATCAGCAATCAGTGGGACTTTGTGTTCTGTTGTGACTTGTGCACATAGAGCAATCGCTGTGAGTTGTGGTACTCCACACCCTGTAATGACTCGAGTTGTACACATAGAGCCTGGGCCGATACCAACCTTTACCGCATCAGCACCAGCACTGATCAAGTCATATGCCCCTTCTGGTGTTGCGATATTTCCAGCAATAATTTTAACATCAGGAAAAGAGTCTTTCAGATGTTTCAACGTATCAATCATTGCAATGGAGTGACCATGAGCTATATCGATGGTTAAAACATTTGCCCCTGCTGAGATAAGAGCATCTGAGCGTTCTTTCCAGTCTGAATTGACGCCAATGCTTGCTCCAATTGTTTGAACTCCAGCTTCCTTCACTTTATGAATGTTTTGCACTTGATCTTCAACAGACATAAATCGATGAAGAATTCCAAATCCACCAAGCTTATCCATTGCAATAGCCATCTCTGCTTCAGTGATGGTGTCCATGTTTGCAGAAATAAGTGGAATTTTTTTATTTATGCCCTTTACAATTTCAGTGTCCAAATCAGGTTGGCGGCGAGATCTCACATCAGATCTAGAAGGCACAATGAGAACATCATCAAATGTCAGGCCTCGATACTGTTCTGCAATTTCTCTCCAGTTAAATAGTAAGCTCATGATTTTTCTCCCGCTCAAGTTCTCGATACATCAAATAAAGAGTTATGCTCAATAGCATCTCAATAAAGAAGCCAAGTATCGTTAACGCTCCCCAGACCCAATGATCGGTGAAAAGACTAAACCGCATTTTTAGAACTTCCAAACCAAAAACCAATACCAAATGAAGCACCACAAAAAAGACGACACTCCCAAGCGCTAAGTGCGTAAGGTTACGCGAATGTCTTAGCGCGTCAAGCTCATTTTTGGAATATTTTTGGTTGAACTGAGTGATAAGAAGAGAAAATGCATAAAGAACAAGCACTCGTATTGGAAGACAGAGAAAAACAACCCCTAAAATCGAACCCAATATTGGATGTACAGCAAAGCCTAGTAGGGGAATCGCAATTGCCACTGACCACAATATCACTCGTGCAACAATACGACAGTACTCCGCAAAGACTTGAGTGAGATGTATCTTCCAATGTCCAAATAGAGAAGAGAAGTGATATTTTTTAGATCCATATAAAAATGCAATCGAGCAAATCAAAACCAAACTTCTAATGAAATCAAGAACAGCAGACATAATGGCTCCAACCAGCCGAGTGTTCTCATTCTGGCTTGTACTGATCATCAATATCCCTTGTTGTATGATTTCAAATGGAAAGTACAAAACCACAAGCAAAACCCAAGAGGCTTTTAGAAAATTGGGTAAATCTTGAAGGGCTGATATGAACTGCTTTTTAAATAATTTCATCCCATGCTCTCCTCTGAAATATCTGAAAAAGAGGCGTTAAGTCGCTTTTAATTTCACACTTATTCTAAGCCCTTTTTCAGACACCTTAGAAGCTTGGCGCTCAATTTGCAAATTCGATTTAGGCTATGTTGAAACTAAAACTGAACTTTCCTAAAACTGACAAATATTCACGGATGACCAAACTCTGGTCAGTGATTGCTTTTTTAGGGATCACTTCATATTTAAACCCCGTGCGATCTGACGGCGTGCTCTATTTTGTAAATAGATGTGTTTATACTCTCACGCCTAAAACCCGGGGAATAGGATTTGAAGCCAATTCCGGTGAAGCGCGTAAAGAACTTCAAGACTTTGCGGGTCGCTATTTTGAAGTTTTTGTTCCTTTAATAAAGAAATTTCCTATAGTTATGGATGGGCGAGATTTTTATTTCGAATACACCAACAGAATTTCAAAGTACGCCGATGGCCCGATTGAAGAACTCTCATTTGAAGCTCGTTACGGCCATACATACCCAGCGTATGCACTTGCTCTAGAGCTCTCTCCTCAAAATGATCTAATGACAGCTTTTGACCGAAGCGTTGAGGTGCACGTAGTAAATCGCAGCAAAATCCGCGTGTACTTTTTTCGAAATGGATCAATAGCAGAGGATTTCAGAATCATGGTTCTAAGCCTTGAATCGGCACTAGAGAAAATCCGCTCAAGTAGAGGAAATCCCTCAATTGAAATATTTGAAAACACAGATTTTCGTAGCCTTGCATTTGAAATGGATACTTCATCGATGACTATTGAGTTCCTAAGCCTTTTGATCCAAGAATTAAAAAAGCCTCGTCAGACTGATGAGATACCCTTTTTCGACACCCCTTAAACGAGTCGAGTGTAGTGACATTGCTTTGAAGGAAAAAACTTGTATTGTATTTCATTGCGGAGAATCTTCTTTTCAAGATGGTTCTTGTGGATTTGACAAATATCCCGATAGAATTTTTGAATCCTCGTTTTAAATCTTCATAACCGCCAAACTTTGGTCAAGCCGAAGGACTTAAGTCCATGAGTGAGCCCTACAAACTTTAAAAGGATTTAGCCTTTTGATTGGGATGACTCAAATCAGAGTCTCATTTCACTGAATTATTTAATATCTAAACAATTTTCACCGATTAGAGTTTGAAGGTTTTTGTTTAACTTGAGGGTGAAATGCTTAAATTCATTTTTGTTTCTTATACTCTACTTTTGATATCATGCAGTTCACAGCAACTCGTTCTGGATTCCACTCCAAGTGGCGCTGACGTTTATGCTCAAAGTGAAGAGAAAGTAGGGCAAACGCCCCTAACCTTGACAGATTCAGTATTAGAAAAAGTAACAAGCGGTGATAAAGTCCATATACGCTTATTAAAAGAAGGTTTTTCAACAAGTGAGCTCGTCACTGAGTTAAATGGCCTTGATAAATACAATATTAAGCTAAAACCACTGGATGCAACTCATTTTCAAAAGAATGTCTTGAATTACTATCAAGACAATTACAATGAAATGATTCGTGATGTGTTGATGATTCAAGGATTACTTGTTTCTCGACAACGCAATCAAGCAGAAAAAACAATCGAGAGTTTTATCAAAAGGTATCCAAATGTTGCTGCTGGGTATGTTATGAAAGCCAATTTGGCCTTGTTGAAAGGCAAAAAATCAGAGGCAAGAAGTCTTCTCATTCGAGCCAAGAATATAGATCCAGATGATCCAGTAGTTAAGCGCTTACTTGGCGGAGGTAGTAGACAGCCCACAGGAAGTGTTAAGTAATGGCAAAAAAAATAGCTCTACTCATACTAACATTACTCCTAAATCAAACCTTGGCTCAGGCACAAAACAAATCTTCATCTGAAATCGACTACATGCCAGAGATCACTGAATTTGAAAATAAAATTGAAACTTTGAGTAAAGAAATTTTAAAAGACTTTCTAGGTTCAGAAACTCGAGTTGTTGTCCGTGCCCAAGTCAGTGTTGCCACTCCCAAAAGCCCTTCCTTTAACCCTCTTGATGTTGGTTATCTACCCTTTCCGACCAATTTAGACTCAGAAAAACTTGAAACTTTAAAAATAAAATCTGTAGATCTTTCCGTTTTATTGCCAAAAACATTTGATGAACTAAAAGTTTCAAGTGTTAAAAATCTTTTGAGCTCTTCATTTTCTAAATACCCTTTAAATCTAAGTGTTGAAACGGCTGATTTTTTTGATGGCATTGACAAAAAAGAGGAGTCCATAATCGATTGGCTCAATAAATACTTGAATCAAATTCTACTGTTTCTTGCTATCTTAGGTGCAGTTTTGGGAGCATTGCTACTCAGTCAAGGATTCAAAGGAGGGCTCATCGCTCTTGCCGAGGGTATTCGCTCGCTCACCCAAACAACATCTCAAATAAAATCTGGGGACTCCCCTATACAAATGGAACATCTCTTAGACAAAGAAGATATTGAAAACTCCAAACCTACAAATCAAGAAGACCTATCCAATGAAGAGAAAAGAAACAATATTGAAGCCTTTAAAGATCTTTTAAGTAAAGATCCGATTGCTTTCTTAAAATCATTTGGAGGTGAGTCAGACAGCAGGGGATTGAAGTGGCTTTTACCTCAACTCACAGAACCCGAAAGAATTTTGATTTATAAATTATTGGGCGATGGACAAATAAAAGAAATTCAAAATTTAAGTGATGGTGATTTTGTTCCAAATCCTTGGTTTCAAGAGTTTATTGAGAGAATTGTGCTCAATCATATTTCTCAAAAAGGACTTATGCAACAAGCACTTGGAGCAGAAAAAGTATCAAACCTTCTTTCTTTAGATAAAAAAACTCTCAAAAAAGTTCTACTCGAGCTAAACGTGCCTGCTGCATGGCGCTTGGGTGCTGAAATTTTACCTGAAGAAGAACTCGAATTATTGACTCAACAGTCAAAAGAATCTGTTTGGAATGCCATCATTGATTCAGCTAGTGTTGACGAAGAAGAGCTTCGTTCAGCTTATGAGTCTTTGACTTCTAATTTTGAAAAAAACTCAGACAAAGATCTGGGAACCGATGTGGATTATTTGGACAATAAAGTTTATAAAATTTTAATCAATACCGTTCGTTCTAAACCTATTGGCGAAGATGAAATTTTTGTCGAGCAATTGACACAAAAGTCAAACGATCTTGCCGCAAAAATAAAAGAGGATGTTTGGCTACCTTCACGTCTTTCTGAGATACCTGAAAGTTACTTGAAAGGGGTTATCACAACAGAAGATGTCGAAGTTGTTTTCTCTCTAGTCTATGCTTTCCCTGACCCCTGGGGAGATAAATTCCGTAAGTTTTTACCCGAAGGAAACAAAAAGGTTATTCTAGAGGATCTTATAACTAGAGCTGAAAAAAATGCTGAAGAAAGTGAGAAACAGGCAGCCTTTAAAGTGGCAAGAGAATTTCTAGATCGCCTGCAACAAGAACATAAAAATGGAGTTTTTCAACTGCAAGTAGATGAACCCTCAACACTCAAGGCGGTGTCATGAGGAGCGCATTCATTCTGCTTTCTGTACTGATAATCTACACAAACGCTTGGAGCAATGTTGACTACGCTCCCAAACTGATTCTACGAACAGGTTTTGGGGTATTAAACAACGAAGGAACATCTAGTGGTAGCGCTCCCATCACAGGTGGTTTCCATCTTATGGGTCTTTACCATCTCAATGCAGATTTGGCTGCGGGATTGGGGTATTTTTCCACTTTTGATGTTTCCAACGGCACTTCACCAGTGAGTGGAATGGATCTCATTGGTCGATACTATTTCTGGGGAACTGGAGCACTTATTAAAAGTGACGGAAGTTGGGGAAGCTCTGTCATAGGACGCAGATGGGCTGGGTACACAGGTCTTGGCTATGCCTATAGAACATATTTCTTAGGGCAAGACCCTCTTGGTGTTGCCGAAGTCGATCAGCTCAAAGGGAGTTATTCACTCATCAATATCTTAGGTGGTGTGGATTATCGTTTGAATGAAAAATTTGGGGTTAACGTAGAATTTGTATATTCCCCAATTGCTTTTGCCGCCAGTGATAAAAGAGTAATGATTAAGGAACTCCTAGTTTTACTAGGTTTTGACTATAACTTTTGAGGCTATAATGAAAAAGACTATAAAACCCTCAGACTCAATTCAATTTCTCTTAAAGGGACTGGAAAATCTTCTGGAAAACACGGACCTAGAGCCTGAAAAAGTCAAAACCCAAATCACCTCTCTAAAATCTCTAAGCCAAGAGCTTGAAGGTATTGGTAGTTCCTTAGACATAAAAAACGAAGAGCTTGAAGATTTAAAGAAGAAGTATGCATTGAATGGAAAAAGTATTGAAGAAGATCCACAAGATAAACTTCAATTTGAAGAATGGCGGGAAAAATTCTTTACCGAATTTTATAAAAAAGAACGAAATGCTTTAATTCAAAAAAATCAAGTTTTAAGTCGAGATATTTCAAAGATTATAAGCCAAGTTCAGTCTCAAGAAGAATTTTGGAAACAGAAAGTTTTAAATTTACGTAATGAGTTAAAAAACTCAATCTCTCAAAATGAATTTACAACAAGAAAGAAAAATGATTTAGAGCAAAAAATCATCAGTCTCAACTCCACAATAGAAACTCTCGCAAAAGAAAAACAACATCTTCTAAAGGCAAATCATAAATACAAAGAAAACCTAGAAAAATGGAAACAATATGAAACTAAATGGCTTGAAAAACACAATCAGTCTCAAAAAAGTTGGCAAAAAAAATATTTAGAGCATGAACTTTTCAAAGAATTTTCTCAACAGGAGATTGAGCTTTTAAAGAGAAACCTTAAACTACATCAAGTGGAATTTTCTTCTTTAGTAAAAATGAAGTCCGTTTGGGAGAAAGAGAAAGCAAACCAAGAAGAATTAATTCTCCAATTGGAGAATGAAAAAAAGACTTGGGAGAACAAAGAAAAGGATTGGAACACCCAAAAAGAAGTTTGGAAATCTGAATCATGGATTTGGAAGAAAAGAGCAAATTCCTGGAAAGCCACTGAACGAAAATGGGAGATGGAGCGAAATGCCTGGAACATAGAGAGGGAAAAATGGAAAACAAGAGAGGCTGAGCTTCTTGAAAGGGTTGATTCAAAGCTTTACAAAGACCTTCTGTCGGATTTTGAAAGGCACAAGAATCTTTCTAAAAAACAATCTTATCAAATCCACGAATTGAAAACAAACATGGACATCAAAGCAAATGAAATAGAGCATTTAAAGGCTAGAAATAAAGAATTAGAAGAAAATATTTTGCAAAAAGAATTTGAATTCAATAAATTGAAAGACATTAAAGAGGCTGAAATAAATCGATCTAAAAAATCAAAATCGGATCAACATCGATTTATAAATGAACTCAAATCGCAACTTTCAATTTCAAACACAAAGCTTCAAGACTTGAAAACAGAGGTTTTGCGACTGAAATCAAAGCAGTTGATCCCACTACAAAAAAACGAAGTTAAACTTAATTCTTACAAACAAATGAACGACAAACTTGAATCTGAACTCAACAAATATAAAGCTCAAAATGAGCAAATAAGTCAAGCCCTTCTTAAGCAGAAAACTTTTCTTGATAAAGACAAAGAAGCTTTGATGGAAGAAAAGGCCTTGCTGCGTGAAGAAAAAGCTTTTCTAAATAGCACAGTAGGACATCTAGAGCTCCGAGTGAAAGAGCTTGAATCTGAACGTTTGACCTTAAACGAGAAATTACAAGTTCAAACCGAGAAAAAAGAGAAGCAGCTCCTGGCGTTGCTTTTTGGTTTAGAAAAAGAAGTCACAAATAGCTCTGCTAAGAAACAAGTGAGATCTTGGATCCAGCGATTGCAAATCGAAGGATTGCTAGAAGAAGACTCCTGATCTTTAACTAGACTTATTGCAAATACTCAACATTGAGATTTTGAAAAAGAGCTTTTGAAAGCGCTTCTGTGGTATTATTTTGCACAGAAAACTGACCCTTTGGTTTTTCCTGGAGTCCTTTAAGATTCCAGAAAAAATTTCCTTCAAAACCGTGAGGAACAGTCAATGTATAAATAGGGGAGGAGTCTTTCTTGAAAGTGACGACCTCTTTCTTTCCATCAGATCGCACAATCTCTAAGACACACTCTTTTTTACATGTTTTGATTGGAAAGATATAAATCTTTCCGCCACTTGAACTAAGAAAAACAGTTCCCACTTTTGGGTAGGGAGTGTTGTAGGGGATTTGAGGCTTCTCCTCTTTTAAAGAGGTCAAATCTCTCTCTATTGTTGACGACGCTTTCTTTTCGGCTTTTGGTTCATGCTCTATCTCTTGAGTTGATGGGGGAGAGCTATCATCAGCTCCATTTGTAGATTCATCTCTCTCAAGAATCACTTCTTGGACAAAAGGCTGCAAATCAGAGTAAATTCCAAAAGAAGCAAAAGAAATTTGAAACCTCTTCTTTTCTTTAATGAAAACACAATCTGGATTACAGACAAGTAGGGTTGAGGGCTTTAAAACCTCTACTTTCTTTACGCCAACACCTTGATGAACAGCATACCCAGATAAGAACTCAACATTACCGAAACTTGAAAAGCCTATTAATAAAAGAATGAAAAAAATCATGCTGCTTCCTGTATTGAAAATGCTGAAGCTACTGTGCAATTCCGTCCTTTTTTCTTGGCAGTGTAAAGATTTTTATCACAGAGTTCAATATACTCCTGGTAGTTGAGATCATCAGGTAGGTTTTGGCCATCTATATAAACAACACCAACACTGATTGTTACACTTAAAAGTTCGTTTGAATTTGTCAGATGAGGAACCTTTGTGTTCTCAACAGCTATTCTTAATTTTTCAGATGCCTGCTCCACTCCTGCTTCATCCGTCTCAGGCATTATAATAACAAATTCCTCTCCACCATATCTTGCAACAAAATCAGATCGCCGAACGGTATCAAAAAGAGTTTTCCCTACAAGCTTTAAAACCTCATCTCCTTGTTGATGTCCATAAGTGTCATTAAACTTTTTAAAATGATCCACATCTACAAGAGCAATGCCCATAGTTCTATTATGTCGCTTAGTAAGGAGAAGAATTTCCACAACACGTTCTTTGAAGGCTCTAAAATTACTAAGACCTGTAAGTCCATCTTTAAAAGCCATGTCAGAGATACTCTCCAAAACTTCTTCTTTTCTCTCTAGCTCTGTGCAAAGCCGCTTTAAGGCTTCGAAAATTCGACCTACCTCATCTTGAGCTTGGTAGGTGGTTTTAATTTCAAAACGACCAGCAATAATATCTTCAGTTGCTCGTCTTAGGCTCGCAATCGGGGCAAGAGACACTTTTGTAAAAGCAATAAACAAGAGAACACCCATTAGAATACAAGAGCCTGAAAATAGAAAAAGGAATTTTAAATTTTTACTCCACCAGCCATTGAGGCCAGAAAGCGCGACTTTGGACTGCAATCCTGATTCTGTTTTTTTAAGATAAATCATATAAGAACTTAGAGGAGTTTCGGCGATTAAACCCAGTTCTTTTGAATCAGAGTTCTCTAAAAAGGTGGTCAAATCTTTCTTTGCAACTCCATAATCTAAAATTTGAGCTTCAGAGAGGTTGTACCAGGGGAGATTTGGATCATAAAGCAATTGATAAGTTTGATAAGTATCAAACTGAGGTTTCATGGTAAAACTTAGTATTGTAACCATGCCAATTAAACTAAGGCTTAAAAACATAAGAACGGCAAGAACCAGTCGAACCTGCAACCCAAGAGACATCACCCATTTCATTACTCATTGTCCTTTAGGATTTTCAATACAACTCTTCGATTCTGTGCTTGATTGCTCGCAATAGCTCGGCCACTGCTGTCTTCATTGGGTACTATGGGTCGAGTTTCCCCCCAACCAAGTGCTTGTAACTTTGTTTTTGGAAAACCATAACTTTCAAACAGTCTTAAAACAGTACAGGCTCTTATACTAGAAAGATCCCAGTTACTTGGAAATCGCGCACTCTCCATTGGTATATTGTCTGTATGTCCTTCTACCACAATGCCAAAATTTTTGGCCTTTGATTTAATCACTGGAATAAGTTGTTTGATAAGATCTTCTGCTTTTGGCAGAAGGTCGGATTCTCCAGATCTAAAGAACAAAGCTCCTCGAAACGTAATTGTAATACCCTCATCTGTCTCATGAAATAGAACTTGATCCTCAAGACCCTGTTGTTTTACAACATCTTTAAGTTCTTTAGAGAGTTTCTCAAAAGGTATTTGATACTCTCCTCCAAAGACCTTTGTTGTCTCTTTCTTCATTTGTTCAAACGCGGATTGATCTATTTTAGAAAAGGCCAAAAGCATAGCAAAAAATCCCACCAAAAGAGTCATCATATCAGCATAACTGATAAGCCACGTCCCATCGGAGTCATCATGGTTTTCAGCAGGGGGGCGAAAACGAGGCTTTCGAGTCGCTAGCTTAAGTTCAGGTGGAGATGAACTTTCTTCTATTGAGGCATCCTCTTTTGGATTGGCTTGTGTGCCCATCAGCTCGCCTTTTTAAGACGTTCTCTTTCGCCAGGAAGGAGATAGCTCTTCAAATGCTCTTCAACAATCAAAGGATGTTGTTTTTGACGAAGCAGTTGAACGCCATCGATTATAATATTTCGCAAAATTTCTTCTTCTTGATTGAGCTTAGAAAGATTTTCTCCTATTGGAATAAAAATCAAATTGGCCCCAACAATTCCATAAAAGGTAGCAACAAGAGCAACTGCCATTGCTGGCCCCAGTGTCTTAAACGAATCTGGAGATCCAATACTCTGTAAAAGACCAATCATCCCCATAGTGGTTCCCATTAAACCAAAGGCTGGTGGAAACTTGCTGATAACCTTAAAATGAGAAGCTTCGTCTTCGTAGCGTTTGTAAAGCGTCATAGATCGTTTCTCAAGTATGTTGTCGATTTCGTGTGCAGGAATACCGCCCTCAATAGTCAATCCGATGGCTTCTTTTAGAAATGGGTTTTTAATGCTCTCAACGTTGCTTTGGAGGTAACTCGGATTGTCGCGATACCCTTTGGCCAATTCAACAATTTCTTCAATAGCAAGGGCGTGTCTTTGAGAACGCTTCCCTAAAACTTTTTGCACAACAACTTTTACCATTAAAAAAACTTTATTGATTGGGATACAAAGCAGTGTCGCAGCTAGAGTTCCACCAAATACAATCAAGATAGCATGAGTGTTGAGAAAGATCGCACTTGTTGTGGCAGTAAATATAGATAAGAAAAGCACAGCCGCTGCAGCGAGAACACCTATTATTCCAGACAGATTCATCTACACTCCTTACTCTATTTAAAGTCGGAGATTTGAGCAGAAATCTAAATGTACCAAAGTCTGAAAGATGGACTTTGGGAGCTAGCCCAATGTCTAAGGGAATAGCTCCGGCTTTTGGGATAATTTCTAGATAGACTTTACGTTATGACTTTATGGACAAGTTGCCCAGTCAAGCGTTGGGTAAACGCCACTAGCTGTACACCACTTCCATACAGGTGTTCCAAAGTCCCAACCCGCACCGCCATAGATATCAACGATTTGATCTTGCATTTCGGTGGTAGTTTTACCAGTCGCGGTTCCTGAGAACGTACCAGTACCTATGGCAGTGGCCGGATCAGTGTTAGTGTTCCAAAAGTTTCCGTTTCCAGTGACAGTACCTGCGCCACTGATAACTCCTATTATCGCACCTTTTTGGGAGTTGTCAGCCTGCACAAAGCTAGTGGTGTAGGAATTTTCAACTGTCAACGTGATTCCAGATCCCACATTAGACCCTCCAATAAGGCCGCCTGCTTGAGCAGAGACTTGAATTGTACCTGAAGAATGACAGTTCGAAACGGTGACGTCGTCTAGAATTGTGTACAAATAACCAATGATTCCCCCTGCGTAATTTCCAGTTATGACGGAATCGCCGACATTTCCAGTTGCGTAGGACCTTTCGATGATGGCTGGGGATGAGGCGGTGTAGTGATCAACAAACCCTATGAGCCCCCCCATATAACTGTTGCCAGTAGATGTGACATTTCCGGTTGAGTAGGAGTCTGAAAGAGTTCCTCCATTTCGAAACCCTCCAACAAGGCCTCCTACTCTGTGACCGTGGACATCTCCTGTGGCATAGGAATTAGTGATCGTGTCACTAATCGAAGCACCAATAAGTCCTCCAAAGTACTCGGCGGCACCACAGCTTAGACATGTGACATTTCCAGTGGCATAAGAGTTATCAACTGTACCATTAAGTACTTGGCCGACTAGGCCCCCTAATGATGCACTTGTGCCGCTAATGTTTCCTATGGAGTAAGAGTTTTGTATCAGATCTGTTGTGGAACCCCCGTAACTCATCAAACCCACAAGGCCACCGACAGAGCTAACACCAATGATATCTCCCGTGTTATAGCTGTTGGTCATTTGCCCACGAAACCCTCCAAGAAGCCCACCCGTGTAACTGCTCCCGGTGTTCGTCACCTGACCAAGATTGTGAACGTTGTTAAGGATTCCTCCATCATGCGCAAGAAGTCCTGCTATTCCTCCAGCGTAGGCAGATGTGGCCGATACTGTGGTATTAGAAAATGAATTTTGGATATTGTATACGACATCTGTGGTACTTTGACCAATAAAGCCACCAACGCTTTGATTCCCTGTGATTTGACCAGTGACAAAAACGTTATCTAAGAGAAAATTGCTGGATGCGCCAGGAAAGCCAACAATCCCCCCGACCTGATTTCTAGCAGTGATATTGACGTTGACAAGACCTATATTTCGCAATTCAAAGTCTCCTCCTGATGTTCGCACAAAGAGACCCACGTTGTCTTGTGCGGGATTGGAGTAGGTGAAGTTGGCAATAACATGGCCATTTCCGTCAATGTAACCACGAAAACCTGTTGTTATCGGGGTAAAGCCCGTACTATCAAAGTCTAAATTGTCGGCAAGTTCGTAGTAACAACTTCCAGTACGAAAGTTTGTGCAGGACCCATCAGATGTTGTATTTCGTAACTCATTAAACTGTGTCCAATCACAAATGATAAACGGATTGCCGGATGAACCTGCTCCCGCAGCAAAATAAGTCCCCCAAGACCCGGGGGTGTCACAAATGTGCGTAGAACTGGCCAGGTAAGTGTACCCCGACGGTAAAACAGTCGAAGAGCCTTCGGGGTTTGAGAGTATGACCGTAGCTCCGCCTGCAGATCCTGCTGGAGTTTCACAACTCAGTACGGTGGAACTGTGAACCGCCGTATTGTTACAAGCGCTTCCACCCACTGTGACCACTGTACTTGTTCCGTAGTTATTACTACTGCCAATAGAAAAACCCGTGCCGTGAATAACAATGAGTTTTCCGCCACCGGTGGGGCCGTCATTTCTTTTAACTGATGTGAGGGTTATAGTGTTATTGGACTCTAAAGACAGATTTGCTGTTTGTTCCCTGCTTCGTCTTCAATTTCGATAAGGTAATTGACATATTTGTCCGCATTAAGTGGCCCAGTAAGATTCGTGGCCGTCAATGGACCAGTTGAGGTGTCATTGAATATTAGAGTATCAGCCGTTGTTGCGGTTTCTGGGGTGTTGGAGATTCGTTCATAAATACGTACGTCAATGTCTGCTGTAGCAGAAGAGTTATCACTCATTGTCCAGGTTAAGTCCCATTTTTTAAAGTTGTTGGTTTTATTAGAAGCAAAATTACTTATCACAGGTGGTGTGCTGTCTGGGGCCACAAAGTTTTTGATGTTTCCATCACACTTAGTGTTATTAGAAGAATCACGGGCGCATACGGCGTAGAAGTACTGTGTCCCCTCAACAAGACCCGAATCTGTAAAAAAGGTGTTGGTTGTTGAGGCGCGCAGTGAGCCATCAGCTGCAGGATCGGTGGAAGTGGCAAAAGAAGTGTTGGCCTTACGGTACACGTCATAAGTGATCGTAGCACCGGGTTCGCTGGCGTACTGATTGTCTGTAGCGGCATTCCAAGAGAGTTGGTAAGTTGGAGATGCTCCTAAGACAAGTGCTGAAGAAAAATTAGGCTGTGTTGTGTCTAACACTCTTTTACTTGCATTACTGGTAACAGGGTCTAACTGAGTGATGTTGTTAAGAGCATCATAAGCTCTCACGTGAAATTTGTATGTCCGAAATGGATCAAGACCGCTCACATTACATTGCGTGTCCCCAGCATTACAGCTCCCTGGCGTGGCACAAGCACAATCTTTCAACCAGTTTAAAGAATTATCTGGATTAACAGTGTAAATTTTAAATCCATAATAATCTGGCACCCAAGTCGGCTCAAACCACTTTACTGTCATCACGCCTTCAGATGGCGACACCAAATCTCCCGCCGTCTTAATCCCTGTAAACCCAGGAGGAGGGGAGACATCTGGAATAACTACAGAGAGTGCTGAGCCTGTGACATTGGAGGTACAATTTTGCGTTCCCCCAGGAAGTGTGTTGGCATCATCACATGCATCTACGATCGCATAAACTGTATCTGAGTCAGTAAATGCATACTGAGCACTGGTGAATGAAGTACCACTTGGATATGTAGCGGCATCTAAAACAAAAGTCGTTATATCACCAGGAAGTGGAGTGGCTGTGTTTATCCACATTTGCACTTTGTATTCCTTAATATCTGAAGAAGTGCTTGGGTTCCAAAAAACATCGACTTCCGTGTCACCAGAGTCAAACGAAATGGATTGGATATTATCAAAGGCCGGAGCCACTGTATCCAAAGTTGTGACGCTTAGAAAGTTTGTGTTGTTGGAATTGTTATTTGCGGTGTCTCTTGCCTTTAAACACACTTTATACGTTGTGCGCGGAGCAAGCCCTGTGATGGTGTGAACATATGCACCCGGAGCTATAGAGTTAGTAAGAACTTCCTGCCAAAGACTTCCGCTTGTACAAGGATCTGCTGGAACACCTGGGTAAAGTGACTGAGTTAACCAAACTTGATAGTGGCTTGCAGCTGTTGGAGTGGCCTCCACACTTTCTCTATCAATGGCTGTAAAGCTAGCATCAAGTTCACTTTGAACATTGGTTCCCAAAACCAAATTACTAATACCTGAAAATACTGGAGCTGTTAAATCACCAGTTGCAATAGTATAGACATTGGTGTTGGTTTCTGTATTTCCACTCGGATCTTCATCCCGAACAATAAAATGGTATGTCGTAAGCTCTGACACACCTGCTACTTCAAGCAATGTGGGTGGAGCATGAAGGCTTGCAACAAATTGTGTTTGAATAAGTGTATAGTCTGCAATATTTGTAGAAGCTCCTCCGCCGATTTTTTGATAGATTTTTCTTTTAAGCGTAGCCCCATTGGACTCTACCCATGGGACATTTAAAAAGACAGAACCATTGTATCCATACCCACTGGCAATACCACTTGTCCCAGTGACCCCTCCATCAGAAGTGGCCACATCTATTTCAACAGTGTTGGAATCACATTGGTTGTCGGCTGTACAAGCACGAACCCCAAATGAGTATGGGAGTTCATCACCTAAATTGGAAATCAGTTGTGTAAAGACTCCTGAAGCATTGACGATCGTTTTTGGAGCAATCGCCCAATCCACTGTTGTCCCGGGGTTTCCATAGACCTTAAACTTAGTGGCCACAGGGCCTGGTCCTGGAGGATTCCAACTCGTCTGAACACTACTGGAACTTAATACTGTGGCAGAAGTGATTCCAGCAAAAGCAGGGGGACTTGAGGAAAGCGTATGGAGGGTGAGGATTTTTTTACCAACGTAGATTTTTTGTCCCACCTGTCCTTCACATGCGTACTCGTACTCATTACCTTCAAGTAAACCAGAATCAATAAAAGAAGTATTTGATTTTACAAGGGTGCTATAAACAAGAAGACCATTTCGGTAAACGCTCATTTTCTCAAATTGAGATGGAAACTCAAATTCAATTCGAATACGAGAAGTATCGACACCATAACCTGTGGTACAACCAGAAAATGAACCATTTTCATTTGGGTTTTCAGAAGTCGAATCCGTCAACTGTCCCGAATCAAGACAGCCTGTTAGCAGGATTGCCATTACGGAAATCATCCAACAGATTTGAGATCGAATTGAAAACATCATACGTACCACCTTGTTTAAATCGCTTTAAAGCGACCCAAATTACACTCATTAAGCCATTCTGAGGGGTTATCAATAAATAGGACAAACACCCAACAGTGACTCACTCCAAGTTTTCGGTAAGAGCCCCCCTAGACTTTAGTAGTACTTCCAAATTGTCTCAATTTGAGACAAGAGTTGTTTATTTCTGAGATTGATTTAGTTAACGAAACTAAATGTCGAGAACAGGCTCGTAAGTATGGTGAGCATGAATAGAGGAGTTCTCGTTCATATTGTTTAATGATATCTCAAAATTGGTGGACCCTTCCACTCCAAGACCATAAACGGGGTCATGCTTACAAAGCAAGAAAGGGATGGAAATGACTTAACCGAACAGTGTTGGGCACGTGACCACTTATATGAAACTCTTAATTAAAGGGGAACTTGATATACGATCTGTTGGACGCAATAAGTCACTTTCATGCTTCTTTACTTCTCTACTGCTTTCAACGCAATAGTTTCACAATGCTGAACTGGAGAAAAATGACAATTAGATCAAAGTAGAATAGAGCTAATCGTTGATGGAAATAATAAATAAAAAAGAGGCTCAACTTTTATCTTTGGTAAGTCAAAAGCTAATCGGACCAGCACTAAGTCCACAAAAAATAATTGAGCACTTAGGGTACGTTCAAATCGACACTATCTCGGTGATAGAGCGAGCCCATCATCATGTTTTGTGGGCTAGGAATCAAAAATATGTGCCCTCAGACCTCAATAAACTTGTAGAGAACAGGAAGGCATTTGAGTACTGGAGCCACGCAGCCTCATATCTGCCTATGTCGGAATATCGCTATACTTTACCAATGAAACGTCGTTTTCAAAAAAAGGAAAGTTCTTGGTTCCCCCGGGATACTAAATTAATGACTTCCGTTCTAAAGAGAATCAAAAATGAGGGACCACTTCGTTCAAAAGATTTTGAAAATACCAGGCGGGGAGCAAATGGTTGGTGGACCTGGAAGCCATCTAAAAACGCACTAGAAAGACTTTTTCTTGAAGGAAAACTTGAAATCACTCGCCGTGATGGGTTTCAAAAAGTTTACGATTTACCTGAAAAGGTTATTCCAAACTCAGTTGATATATCAATGCCGACAGAGAAGGAATATCTACGTTTTTTGATTAAAAGAACCCTCAGGCATCATGGCTTAGCAAATTTAGATGAAATAAGCTATCTCATGAAGAAAGAAATAAAACTAAAGTTGGCTAAGGTGATTGGATTAATGCTTTCCAATGGAGAAATTCAAGAAATTAAAGTCCAGAGGCTATCGAAACCTTACTTTGTTCTCCCAAATGCTCTTAAGAATTTACCAAAGGCAGCCTCTAAAATACTGATACTGTCACCGTTTGATAATCTGGTGATTCAAAGGCAAAAGTTAAAAGACTTGTTCAACTACGATTACCAAATAGAGTGCTATGTCCCTGCTCCAAAACGAAAGTTTGGTTATTTTTGTCTTCCTATTTTTCAAGGATGTCGCCCGGTCGCAAGAATTGATTGCAAGGCAGACCGCCCAAATCAAGACTTAATCATTCACTCTATTAATTACGAACCCAATGTAGATCGAGAAGTAATTGAAAAAGCAATAGCTTCAAAGATGAAATCTTTTGCTAAGTTCAACGGCTGTAAAAATATCCAAGGCTGCAAACTACGCTCAGATTGAGAAATGGGCCATTTCTAGAATTGCTGGGTATTTGGATCCCAGCCCAGAGACAATTCAGATGCATATTTGTCAGCTTAGGGCTGGAAAGCTCATCAATGTAGGTGTTGATCCTAAAATCCTCAAAGTGATTAACAGATCCCTGTGTTCCAACTTTAAAGGGTTTTAAAGCCCGTAAGGCTCAGAGAAACGGACCACTTAGACTTCAAAATCATTGGTCAAATGAGTAGGGCTAGGCCTTTTTCAATACAAGTGACTCAAGTCTCTTTACTCGCTTCTCAAGTTCTTCCTGTTCACCAAGTACAGCTTGTCGAAGAGCTGAGTTGAGTAACGTCTGATACTTTGTTTTTTGTTTCTTAGCTCTTTTTTTCAACTCAAGAATCACTTCACCATCGACCCAGCAGTTCACACGAACTTTCATATTCTTATTATCAAGATCCTCAGCAGATATTTTCTTAGTCTTCTTTTTCTGTGAAGTGTTCATACCACATCTCCTTAATAAGGTTTGTTCCTGTACTTTTTCTTTTAAAAGCTTGATCTCACCAGATCGAAATCCCTTGTTCTTTTTAACTTCAAGCGTGTCGATTACAATAACGACACTTCTTTCAGCATGCCTTACATGCACATGAACAGGTTCATGATCTTGGCTGTAGAAGAAGAATCGGATATTTTTGAACCTGAAAATCTCTGGCATTGCTATATTTGATTATACATATAAAGTGTGTATAATCAACGTTTTTTGTCACTAAGGCTAAAGAATTTTAGGCTTTGGTGGTCTCAAATCGAATATACCCCCCCCATGGCATGTCGATTGCTTAAGTTTATCTAATATGAATTTTATGCTTGCCGAGAGGAATCAACCTCCCAAGAAAATAGAATGTTTTTTATGGAGAATAATAATGAAAAAGCGAATTACACTTGCCCTGCTTGGTTTGTTTATTGTGAGCAGTGCCAACGCAAAAGATGAATGTAAAAACCTTAAGATAGAAAAGCCATCTACTTTTACTATTAAAGTCGGAGATCAAACACACGGAACTCTAACGTTTATAGGGACCAACGCTGAAATCCCAGAAGCTAAATCAAATGTTGAAATAATTGATAAATTCTTTGTTAGCTCAGAGAATTCAGAATTAATAGGCTCTTACAATATTTGGATTCTGGCGTCAGAAAAAGCTGACAGTGGCAAATGTGCATTCGTAAGATATGATAGAAAGTCAGGCGACACTGAGTCATCTTTGGTTCTCTCTGGTCCTAACAAGAGAATAATTATCTTAGGTGGAGATTTTGAAACGGAAGAACAAGCTCGTCTTGTGAAGTAATAGTAACTCAAAACACTAGCTTTCTGACTGGCAGATATTCATAAAACCAAGCTATTATGGCTTGGTTTTAACTTCTTTTATTCGACTAATTTCTGACTTTTCCGCCTATTCGGATTCAATGCAGTTGATAGTTCGGCAGGGGAAAAGACAGATTTTAAACGATACGCACAGTCAAACTAGAAAGACTGTGCGTTTTGGGTTAAGTGTTGACCACCTGAGAAGTGGTTTAAATATATTGGACACTGAATTGCTTTTACGAGCTGCCAGGAAAATCATTACTACGGAAAATAAAAGTAGAAAGAGCATTTCTCCTCTTAATCCTTTAAACAAATATATTCCCTGCATATGGTCCAGATTTCTTGGTAGCTGTATGTGGAGCCATACACTAGTTTTTTAAATCTCATTTTTCCAGGATAGATCTTTTTTCCACAATCGAAACCAACACGTTTAACTTCTTCAAGAATCGGTCCAATTTCAATCAAATGGCCACCACCCACGTAGTATTGACGTTCAAAGTCATATCCGCCATCAAGATACGTTTCGCCAGGAACGACTCTGTCTAAATTATATGCCGAGTAAATTTCACCACCCCAATGACACGAAATATCGGTTTCTTCAGTAGCTAAAGCTGAGGTAGAAAAAAATGTGGCTAGTATTATTAAAAACGAATGCTTCATTACGGTCCCCCTAAAATTGTGGCCTAAACTAGTTCTATTAAGGAGCCTTGTCAAAAGGCTCTTCACCTTTCATGGTGGGAATGCGGAGTGATCAACAGTAAATTGAAAAGTGCCAAATGATTTGGTGCCCGAGGCCAGACTTGAACTGGCACGAGGTTTAACCCTCCCAGGATTTTAAGTCCTGTGTGTCTACCAATTTCACCACTCGGGCTCTTCAAATGGACAGAATAGACCTTTGCGAAGTTTTTAATAAAGTTGGCCGTTTATCAATCAAAAAAGCTATAAGGTACGGGTTGCCTTTGAAGTGCGTCATTTCGACATCGGACAAAAGGTACCTATCTACTTTCTAGGACTAGGAGTGCCACAAAAACTTGAACTTGTGGTGCACCTACTCCCAGAGCTCCAGGAAACACCTTTAAAGCGACATATCGTGACCGCCACCCTTTTTCTTCTCCTTCATTTTTTTCTTAACTTTGTTCATATCGTATTTCTGAACAGGTGGAAGCGTGACCTCAAGTTGGATATCAGAATCTTTAACTGTAAATTTTGCTGCTTCAAACTTTGGTGGGCCAAATGTTCCCTTTGCATTGTTTGAAAAACCAACAGGCTCTTTAGGAATCCCAAATGACCCTCGATCTAGTTTCCCATTTGCGTTTTCATCATATGTTGCTGTTAAGGCGTACACGCCAGGTTTAAGACCCTTTAGATGAAATATCAATTCCGTTTTATCATTTGCAGCTTTTTTCATATCCTTTATTGATTTTTTTAAAAAAGTTTTTTGAGAAGAAAAAATCGAAACTGTAACCGATCCAACATTGGGTTTAACGCCTGTGACCCTTACCTCTAAATCAGAAGCATGCACATGTATACCAAACAGAAAAAAAGCAACAACACCCAACATAGACAAAACCTCAGTTTAAGCTATTTACAAAAACGTAGCTTACCCAGCCTAATACATATGCAAGAATTCCGTAAGAAAAAAAGACCGCAATCGGAGCCTTCCAATTACCTAACTCCTTCTTCATCATTGCAAGCGTGGATGCACACTGCAAAGCGATTGCATAAAAAACTAAGAGAGCCACTCCAGAGGCCAAAGTAAAACCTGAGGCATTTAGAGAGTCAACAAGTCCAACAAAATTCTCTTCTGCATTTTCAATTCCAAAGATTGTTCCTAATGTCCCTACAAAAACTTCTCGGGCAAGAAAAGACATAAGAACAGCAACTCCGTATCGCCAATCCAGTCCAAGTGGAGCAAAAAGTGGTTCAATAAATTGCCCAAGCTGCGCAAGGTAAGAGCTCCCAAGCTCGCCATCTCCATTTGGAAAATAGCCCAACACCCAAACCACAACAGTGACTGCAAAGATAATTCCTCCAGCCTTTGTAATAAACATTTTTGAGTTGTAGAGGGATTTTAACAAAAGAGGCTTCCAATGAGGAGGACGGTAGGGAGGAAGTTCAATTATAAATGGAGAATCTGTTTTTGTTTTGTAAAGAGTCTTACTCAAGATTGCACTTAAAATAAGAGCAACAAAGATCCCAAAAAAGTAGAGCAAGAAAAACACAAATCCTTGAAGCCCAACAAGTCCCCCTAAAATGCTCACACTCGGAATCAAAGCCGCCACCAAAAGAGAATAGACGGGGAGTCGAGCCGAACAAGCCATCAAAGGAATGGCCAAATACGTTAACAATCGACGTCTTGGAGACTCGATTGTTCGAGCAGCAAACATCGCAGGAATAGAACAGGCGTGACCAGAAAGAAGCGGCACAAAGCTTCTTCCTGAAAGCCCAAACCAACTCAATGGTCGGTGACAAATTAGAGCTGCTCGTGCCAAGTAACCACTGTCTTCAAGAAGTCCAATAATAAAAGTGAGCACAAAAATCTGAGGAACAAAAACCAAAAAAGAACCAAAACCACCAAATAGAGCATCATTTAAAAAACTCTTAAAAGTCCCATCTGCCATGGAGCCTGTGGTAAAAGTGGCAAGCCACCCAATTGACTCTTCAACCAAATCCATAAGCGGAGTTGCCCAGGTAAATATCGACTGAAACATAATAGTCATTATAAAAAAGAAACTGATACCTCCAAAAACTGAGGACAAGAAGAATCGGTCCAATTGAGTTTGATTTTTTAAAATCAATCCTGCTTTAGGCCCAAATTTAGAATTGATATCCTTGGCCTTTTCAAAGACGCTTTCAGTCACTTGATTGGATATATAATCTTTGGGAGTTGTTTTTACTTTTTTAAGAAGGATCTTTAATTCAGGAAGTCCTTCTTCTGTACGTGCTGAAATAGCAGCACATGGGGCCCCTAGCTCTTTCTCAATAGCAGCGACGTCAATCTCGGCTTTGGAGGACCTTAACTCATCCATCATGT
Source organism: Bdellovibrionia bacterium (assembly GCA_030427965.1). GTDB lineage: Bacteria > Bdellovibrionota > Bdellovibrionia > Bdellovibrionales > JAUICD01 > JAUICD01. The sequence continues at coordinate 23,967 of JAUICD010000012.1, read as the reverse complement.
TAAGAGCAAAAACAATAGGCTTACCAGCTTCTTTTGCCGCAACCTGAGCCTGAAGCCCAATCACTAAGCTCCTCTCCAAACGAGTGGCGTCGATCATACATAGTACAACTGAAACATCCTCACTCTTTAAAGCACTACGAAACTCCTCAATTGCAACTTCTTCATCTCGAGTCATCGCATTGAACGAGTAAACTCCAGGGTAGTCTGCATATGCCTCACCATCAGATTCACCTACGCGTACTTCAACGGTCACACCAGGAAAGTTTGCAACCTTTTGTCTGATCCCAGTCAGTCTATTGAAGAGAAGACTTTTCCCAGAGTTTGGTTTTCCAATAATTAACACTGAACCCAATTTACTCTCCTATTTCAACGGTCACGCAACTGGCCACATCTTTTGCCATCGAAAATACGTCATCTCCAATTTGATAAACCTTAGGTCCACCAAAAGGAGATTGTCTTTGGCAAACAACTTCAACGCCTATTTGAAACCCAAGTTCATTTAGTCGATTAAAATAGATTTTTGGAACAGATTCGATAAAGCCAGAGATATAAGCCGCTTGATCTTTTTGTAATTCCCATAGTTTCATATAGACCTCAAAAGATAAATAAACCCTGAAAGCGGAATTTGGTCATCTTAAACTTAATAGTTGAAAACCATTTGATACTTGAGACAAGAAGGCCCAATTTCGCACCAGTTTTAGATACAGTTACTATTTCACAGAGCTTTGAAACTCTTCACTTGTCTCAAGTGATAAAATATGGGCTTCATCAAAAACTGAAGGAAAGCTATCTGGTACTTGAGTGGGATATCCTGTTTTCACATCCACCACTGCAACCATAAGATTTCCATCAGCAAGTTTTCTTCTTTTCTCTTTATCTGCAAAAATAAATTTCACCTTAAACTGGCTTGGAGAAAATTCATTGAACCAAGAACCTATTTCAATTGTATGCCCCAAAAGTGCTGGGCGTTTGTAATTGATATTTAAAGAAGAAATGTAAAAACCGACACTTTTTTCCCTTGAAAGCTCCATTGCTTTGAAGCCAAAACAAGTCTCAGGTGCAGTAAACCTGTGGTTGATCAAAAACTCGACATAGCGCCCGGCGTTAAGGTGGTTGTAAGAATCAATATGAGTGAACTCAACTCTGTGCTCAGACTTCACAACACGATTTAAAAATATATTTATTGGTATTTCCACAGTTGGCTCCGAGCTTGATTGTAGGACTCCCATTGTGTTAGTTCCTGTCACCTTACAAAGCAACATTTTTTCAAGGATACATATGGACCTTCAAAATATACTCGACATTATCAAGTCTCAAATTGCTCTCTACGCTCCAAAAGTTGTCTTAGCACTGATTGTACTTTTTGTAGGGCTAAGGCTCATCAAACTCACTCTAAATATCACCTCCAAAGCTTTTGAAAAGAAAGATGTGGAAAAGTCACTTCGAGGCTTCTTACTATCCTTCATCTCAATTTCTTTAAAAGTGCTGCTCATTATTTCAGTTGCATCGATGCTTGGGATTGCAACAACTTCCTTTATAGCTGTACTTGGAGCTGCTGGCCTTGCTGTGGGGCTTGCCCTTCAGGGGAGTCTTGCAAATCTTGCTGGCGGAGTTCTTATCATTCTTTTTAAGCCTTTTAAAGTTGGGGATCTCATTGAGTGCCAAGGAGAAAAGGGAGTTGTACAAGACATTCAAATTTTCTGCACAACACTTAATACAGCAGACAACGTAAGAATCATTTTACCAAATGGACCAGTGGCCTCTTCTTCAATGAAAAACTTTTCAGCAAACAGCCTCAGAAGAGTCGACTTCTCATTTGGTATTGGCTATGAAGACAACTTTAAAGCTGCTTCTAAAATTATATCCGATTTGGCATCTGCCCACTCAAAAGTACTCAATGACCCAGCTCCGTTCATAAGACTTGGAGAACTTGCAGATAGCTCAGTTAACATCACAACACGGCTTTGGGTGAAAGCAGAAGATTATTGGGATGTCCACTTTGATATGCTCGAATCCGTAAAAGCAAAGTTTGATGAAGAGGGAATTTCCATTCCTTACCCTCAGCAAGATATCCACTTAAAAGGTGTGTTAACAGATATTAAGTCCACGCTCTTAGGAAAGGACATCAACGCATGAAATGGCTTTTGATCCTATTGTTTAGTACAAATCTTTTTGCTGCAGAAGATGTTGAAAAAAGTCCTTGGGCTCATGAATCAGAGGCTAGTGTTGCAATCAGTAATGGGAATACAAAATCCGAATCTTATATTGGAAAACAAAAAACCACTTATACCGTTGCCAAAGAAATCTTTGCTCTAAGTGGGGCCTACAGAAAAACATTGTCTGAAGATAGTGACACAGGTGCTTTAGAAGAGTCTGGTTTGTATTGGGAACTTGGAGTTCGATACGATCACATGTTTTCTAAATACTTCAGTGTATTTATTGGATACAAATCCTCAAGTGATATCCACTCAGAAAATGTCCAAAAAGATGCCTGGGATCTTGGTGGAAAGTATGCTTTTGTCAAATCCAAGGAGACCGATCTCTTTGTCGAACTTGGGTATAGAAACACTTACGAAAGAAACGTATATCCCAATCCCAACAACTCATATCACAGTGTAAGGACTTATGCTGAAGGGGAGAGGCGCTGGAATAAAAACTTCTCAACAAAGCTATGGGTTGAGTATTTGATCGACGTTGCTGATTCTGAAGATTACGAGACCAACTTTGAAGGCTCTTTAAGAACTGTTTTAACCGACATTTTATCGTTAAAAGTAGCTTATGAGGGGAAGTACGACAACGCACCTTCAAGTGATGATGCCGAGTTTTATGATTCACTCTTTACAACTTCTTTGATTGCAAAGTTTTAAAACGAATCCTCACGATCTAGAAACCTCCACTTTCCATTGGGGAGGTTTCCGAGCATGATTTTTCCAATGCGAACTCTTTTAAGCCCTGTAACCTCAAGCCCTACAAGCTCACACATCCTACGGATTTGTCTTTTGCGCCCCTCTTTTAATATGACCTTCAAGTGTTTGGGCTGAAGCTGTTCCACTTGTGCGGGCTTTAGTTCTTTTTCGTCAAGGTTAAGACCAAAACGAAGCTTTGCTAACTGATCTTGACTTGGCTCTTTGTTGATCCAAATCAAATATTCTTTTTCAATCTCCGTATCTTGAGAGATGACTCTTTTAGCCAAAACTCCATCTTGAGTCAGAATCAAAAGCCCTTTGGAATCAATGTCGAGTCGTCCCGCTGGGGCAAGCCCCCTCATCCAGCCTCTTCTCAAACGAGGACATTTCCCATCGTAATTTTCAGGGGTAAGAAGTTCGACTGCAGCCTTATAACCATCCTCAGGTTGAGATGACACAAAACCTATAGGCTTATTGATAAGAACTGTAAGCTTACTTGAAAGCTGAGATCTTCCCTCAGAGGAAACTCGAATTTGCTGATCTGGATGAATCTTCACCCCAAGTTCAGAAACTCTTTCACCATCGACATACACAAGACCCTTTGAAATCAAATCATCTGCTTCACGCCTAGAGCATATTCCCAATTCTGACATTCTCTTAGAGAGTCGAATCCTCTCCTCATTTCCACTACCCACGGTATCCCTCGTTTGCTAACATGATATCTCATGTCAAAAGCCAAAAGTCGACACCCAACGCTAGATCTGCACGGCAGAAAAAAAGACGAGGTCTTTGATCTCGTGGACAGATTTGTGATGAAAAACCAAAATAAAGACAAAATCCGAATTATGACAGGGAAGGGGACAGGAGCTGTGCAGAGTGTCGTTATTGACTACCTCAAAAAAGGGCACTTCCCCTGGGAATATGAGACGCTACCCAGTGGCGCTAAAAACACTGGGTGCCTCATCGTCTTTCTGGATTGACTCTTCACCCATACCTTTCTACTTTTGACGTTGTTTTAGAAAAATCAATGACTTAGAGGAGTTCCATTCGTGAGCAAAAAAGGACTGTCCAAAGAAGACGTAAAAGGGCCAGACATTTTTATCCAAAGCGCTGGGAAAGTATCAAAGATTGTTTACGACAATAAAACTCCAATAGCCTTATTTGTTTGCGCAATTATTTTGGCAGGGGTCGCTGTAACAGGTTTTGATTACTACAAAGATAAAAAAGAACTCGAGTCTCAATCGGCGCTATACATTGTACAATCCAAATATGAAAAAAAAATGGCTGAGTTTGAACCATCAGAAAAAAAGGAAGACAAGAAGCCAGAACAAAAAACCATAGATTTTGAAAAAGACCTTCGTCCTTTCGTTGATAATTATAAAAGTGTTTTCAAAGAACACAAAGGAACCAAAGGGGCTCTCATGGCCGCAAACCATGCCGCCACTATTTTAGAAGAACACGGCAAAGTTGATGAAGGTCTTTCTCTTTTAGAGAAAGCTTCAGAAACGATCGATAGTAAAGAACTAATTGATGCACTAACTCGAATGACTCATGCACGGCTACTTGAAAAAAACGGAAAATGCGAACAAGCCATAAAAGAATGGGATCAAGTTATCAAAGAAAGCACCCTTGCTTATCTTCATCCAGACGCACTTTTAAAGAAAGGGCTTTGCCAACTCACAATTGGAAAAAAACAAGAGGCACAAGAGACATATCAAATTATCAAAGATGACTTTGCTGATACTGCTGCTGGTAAATCTGCAGACCGGATCTTTCGTGAGCTAGGGGAGTCTTAATGATTCGCTATTTCACATTGCTTCTTTTGCTGACATCCTGCTCTACTTTCCAAGCGGAACGGCCACGTAAAATCCAAGTGGAACGAAACTGGGTTGTGAGCACATTGAGCCCTAATATATATGATGGACCTCGACTCAATCACCTGATGTCTCCAATTGTCACCGAAGATATCGTAATTCAAGGCAACGGACTTGATGGAATTGCAACATATGAGAGAAAGTCAGGAAGACTTATTTGGAAAAAACACATTCAAGGTGGAGTACAAGGAGCTGCTCTTCATGGAAACCATCTGGTTTTTGGAGGGGGTGATGGCGGCGTCTTTGCTGTCCATGCCCATTCAGGCAAATTACTTTGGAGTGATCGTACTGGAATTGAAATTCTAACATCCCCAATGATTGATGGAACCTGGTGCTATTTCTTAGCTGGCAATAACACAGTTTTTGCCTACAACCTTAAAACAGGGGATCGAAGATGGAGCTACAGCCGTAAAGACACAACTGTCATATCCGTCAATGGCGGGACAACGCCAGCTTCCAATGGAAACTTTGTTATCGTTGGGTTTAGCGATGGTTTTCTAGCGGCAATTCGAAAAATTGATGGCTCTTTAGTTTGGGAACGTGAACTAAACCTTGCCCCCAGATTCAAAGACATCGACTCAAACCCCATTATTGATGATGGTAAGATCTATGTCTCTTCTTATGATGGCAATCTCTATGCATTAAACACCTCAACTGGTCGAGTCGACTGGCAACTCGAAGACGGTGGGTACTCAAGTGCACTTGTTAACGGAAATCAACTTATTTACAGCACTTCAAATGGAGAAGTCAGGTCCGTTAATAAGAAGACAGGAAAGGTTCTCTGGACCTATAAACTCAAGAAGGGAATCGCTACAGGTGTCGAAACCTTTAAAGAGTTTATTGTGTTTGGAACTTCAAATGGCCCATTGATTGGAATCGACTCCCGAACGGGTAAAGAGAAGTTTCATTATATTCCTGGACGGGGGGGATTAAGTAAGCCTGGTGTATTTACTGAGGACAACAACGTTCTAATGATGTCAAATGAGGGGAATCTTCACTCCATCCAGATCACGTGGCAGAGAGATGATATGGGGTGGCCGTGGGATTAAAGCCTACACTTTTCCTCATTGGCTTTGCACTTTTAGGAACAGCCTGCAGTCTCAAACACTGTAGAGGGCCTGGTGATAAGCCCCTGCCACAAAAAAATACTGGGAAAAAGGCTCTCAAAACAGAAAATTCAATATGGGTCTATAAATATGACGGTGGAAAGCAGTGTGATCGGCGCCCACCTGTTGGGATCAAAACTGCTCAGAAAGACCTTGGAGAAATCCCAGTTCTTGAAGCAAAGAAACAAAATGACGGCTTAATGCGCATTCAAGCTTGTGGAGCCCCCACAGGTATGGCCAATACCTATAAGATTAACAAAGCCGACCTTTCTGATGCTGAAGCTCGAGGGTTCAAGCCGTGGACATTTTCTAAATAATCTTCAGTACTTTCATCGTTTTAGGCAAAAATCGGTTACTGTTTTTAAGAAGAACCCGAAAAATTTACAGTAGACAGTGTGCTCTCTTACATTGCACTTTGAACACGGAGTAGGAGAGAGAATATGAAAATAATATTATTGGCGCTAACATTGGCGCAAGTTGTACCAGCATTTGGACAAGAAGATCCTTTGGCTATTGAAAAACAAGAACTTCAAGAAAGACTTGAGGCACATCAGGCGCAACTTGATGAATTGGCTGCAAAGACAATTCAAGAACGAACTGAGGCTGCTCACACTTTAATGGACAGTGCGGAATGGGTTGCAAAGGTTCAGAAAATTGGAGGAGATAAAGTATGCGAACTTGAGGCATATGTAGGAAGTCTGGCGTTTAATGTCATCTCCGCCTTTAGCCTAGACATGGTCGCAACATCTGAACGCCTTCAAGAGGAGACAGACTCGGCAAAAGCAATGGCTGAGATTGCGCGAAAAAACGTGAGACTTGACCTTGCTCTACTAGCAGCTCGTGAAGAAAATCAAAATAGAAATCCATTGGATCTCTTTCTAGAAGCCTTGCCAGGATCTGTTTTTTACGGCCCAGCTCCGAGTAATTTAGGCAATCTCTATGAACTCATCTTTGAAGCAGACAACAAAGTCAAAATGGACAAAATGGGCTTTGACGATAATGGTGAACCTATTCGAAGAATTAAGACAGGAACTTATGCCGTTGAAGTAACTCCTGCAGGAGGAGTGACATTTACTTTAAAACTTTCATCTGAAGGCTCAGAAGAGATTCAGACTCTTGAGTACGTCTTAGTCCCTGACAATATCGGCTTTTACTACCTTGCACCATCAAACGCTCCACAAGATCCAACAAAAGTTGCAAGCCCATTCCCAGCAGAGTGTGGAGAATAATCATTTAGAATTTTATCCGATTTCGGATGATTTTTTGTACTTTAAGCAGCCTTTCTCAGGCTGCTTTTTTTTATTTACTTAAGGTTACGATCTACACAATCGTTTTGAACGATTGTTTTCTAGGAACAATGGACGTCTAAAAAGACTATTGCCTGAAGCAATACGGGACTGGCCCATGAAAAATCCAAAGCCTTGATTAACATAATATAACTTATCGGCGAAGTTATCTATTGAACCTTCTCCTTCAGAAAAGTACCTTAACTCCCTATGATTAGAATAACTTTAATCCTCTTAGCACTGGGAAACTTGGGAGCCACTTTATTCTCAGCACCCATCAAGCCACAGCCTCCTGAGCATCTTATCATTGGTTTAGATGGGGTTAGCTATTTCACTTTTATGAAGCTCTATGAGGGTGGATACTTCCAGTACTTAAATCGCCCGATTCCAATGGTCGCGACATTTCCAACAATAAGTGACCCCAATTGGAATCAAATGATGGGCACAGATGTCCAAGAAAGCTATACAAAAGTTCATTTTGACCTCAATACGGACACAGAAGATGGAAAAGGCGCACCTGTTGGAAATTTGCTCACAAATCTAAAAACCGAAGTGAATTACTACAAGGCTTTTGATTTCAAACCTGAAAATGCCTTTGAACAACTCACTATTTTTGGATGGACTGAAACAACTGGTGAATATGCCGTAGACTCTCTTATTCAGTATTTTTTAAAATCTCGAAAAAAAGAAAGTTACAAAGCTTTCATTCTCAATACAGATATTATTGCACATATGGGTGGAGAAGAACCTCTTATGAAGTTTTTAGGTTATTTAGACAATCGAATCAAACACTTAAGAAAGACCTATAAAGGAAAATATAAAAAAGACCTTCAGATCACTTTAATTTCCGATCACGGCAATTCTTTTGTCGAGCCTCATTTTGTGGAATACCAAAGTATGCTTTTAAAAAAGAAATGGAAACTGGTTGAATCACTAAAAGAAAAACGTGATGTCGCAGTTGTCATACCAGAGATCCTTTCATTTGCAGCCTTTTATGTTCATGACGATTTTAAACAAGCATTGGCCAAGGATCTGTCAGAACTAAAAGGCGTACATACTGTGGCTTATTCCAAATCTGAAAAAAAGCTCAATCTCTTTATTCAAAACTATGGCCAGCTCAAGGTCTTACTTTCACCTAAAGAACGCACCCTCACCTTTCTCTCCTCCCCGCCAAAAAACTTTGGCCAATTTCAAGCAAAGAAAACATACACTTGGGATGAGTACTTTAGAAAAAGCTTAAATGCAAAATATCCATATGCAGTTGTAAACCTTTGGGAAGGATTTTATGTCAACGCCAAACAAGGAGCCTCTGTTTTGGTAAGCACAGATATCAAATGGGCCTTTGCCAACCCAACCCTAAAAGTTGTTTCAAAGATTAAGGGAAAAGTAAAAAGCCTACATGGATCTTTAGATCGACTACAAAGTTTTGGAATAGTTGCCACTAGCAAAAAATTGACATTTGAAGGAGCTAGGCCCTCGGATGTATATCAATCTATAATTCTTCAACAACCTTAATTGGAGCTGAAAATATTTGTGAAGCCGGGCATGGCCTTGTACTTGAAGCGCAGGCTGTAATCGTATAACAAGCAGTTCCGGCTGAGGCATCACAGGTTTCACAAAGCCTATTACCATCAGCCCCAACACCACACTCAGGTATGGCCATTTGAACAACAAAGTTTTTCGGATTTAGAGGCTCAGGACACCATTCAGGTTTATTTTGCCTTGAACTACTTGATTCACATATAGCCATACAAGAGGGAGCAGTTGCATTGTCAGGGCCACACTCTCCGTTTTTTTCAGATGGAATTTCCTCAGGAGGATATAAAACCTGACAGTCACTTCCTTTGCAGGTTTCATCATTTGATGAATCTATAACAACTGGAGGTTGTGTTGCCTGTGTCTCTTCTTCTACAGTCACTTTCTCTCCGTCTGAGTTATCTTCTTCTTGTTTTTTCTCAACCCATGAATCTCCATTTGGATTTCGAGTTTGCTCCTGATTCTCATTTCTTTCTTCTTCATACTCCTGATATCCAGGATGATGATAGTCTTCAGAAACTCGAAATTTATCATCCTCGCCCCTAGTGCTACCGCAGTTTGCGGTACAGAAACTTGCATACACGGTATTAAAAATACCTGGATTCTGTTCAAGGTTTAAAAATGGAATTCCACGAGAAACAATATATTCTATATCTTTAGAAACCTTTTCTCTGTAGTGTTTTTCAAGTCGATTTGCCCAATTCGCCCACAAGTTTTTTTTCTTATGCATTCTTTCATCTCTATACGAAGCTCCCGTAACACCTTCATTTCCATTGATATCTTGAAACCCAATCACTTGGTACTCTTCTCCAAGATGAGAGATTTTTAGATCTCCAGGCTCTCCGTTTGGGAAACAAAACCTCGGGGTGGCAGTCGCACTTGGCCACAAATTGTTAGCAGCACACCCACCACCATTTTGAGCACTGTCGTAGGCTTGTCTGATAGACTTGCCAAATTCTTCCATAACTTGATTCATTTGATAGGCTTGTCGAATTCGGCCATGATATTTGGATCGATTCACAAGATAGACGTAAACCGTACTAAGAGTCGTCACGATCGTAAACGAAATCACGAGCACCGTCATCACTCCTGCAACTCCGTTCTGATTTCGTAACATAGTCCCTTCCTCCTTATACATACCAAAAACTTTAAGAGACACTCCCACATTACTACTTTCGGCCAGCCTCGCTCAGCACTTAAACAATCTCTCTTAACTTCTCAATATAGAACACATTTTTGCCTCATTCTGAGATTTTCAAAAGAACAAAAGTGCACGTAAAACTTCCACCTAACTCGCGTGTCAATATACGATTGATGAATCAATCTCTCCCCTCAAAAAACTCCGTCAGGTTTTGATGTAACAATCTATTGAACATTGGAATGACCTCGGATCGGTGCATGTGCTCGCTTTAGCGAGCACTGCAGCCGAACGCATGAATGGAAATGTTCAATAGATTGTTACATCAAAACCTGCGCCTACCACTAACGTTAGCCAACTTTCTGATTAACATAGGCGAGTTAGGTGGAAGTTTTACCTGCACTTTTAGAAGTTGATTGGAGGGACAGCCATCTTGTAGAAGTAGAGTCCGCCATGAAGGCGTTCTCTATACTCGTTGGCACTTCCTGTACAATTGGCACCTGTTGCGACATCCGAACATTGGAGAAGGGCATTGTTTCTAAACCCCACATTTACAATCATTTCAATATCTCTAAAATTTGTTCGAGAACTAAAGGGTGAACAAAGAGCTCCATAAATAGGGGCAGATGGATCACTTCCAGGCCCTGGGCACCAAACTTGAAGATTCCGATCTGCTGTCCGAAAATATCGTCCCACAATTCTTATTGAGGCTGATTTTGCAATTTCAGGATTCCCTGCTGGAGTCCCTTCCACAACATCTGTTGTTAGATCAAATTCTGTGATTTTGTCGTAAACAATTTCGTTGTCCGTAGGGAACATTTCTAAGTTTGCCCCCGTCCCTTCTCGACCTACGATAAAATAAATTTTCCCGGCAGTTCCAATTGTAGGTCTTTGAAAGTAAATTGCAGAAGTAAATAACTTACTCCCAGTAAAAGCATTTCCAGATCCAGTTGGAAAACCATTTTCTCTAGGAAAAAGAGTTATAAGATCAATATCTAACGAGTTTCCTGCAGTATCAAAGTCTGTCGAAGATATGTAGTTTTCTAAAATAACTCCTTGAGTGGCAGCCCCTCCTCCACTCACTTGAAAGTGATTGACGTTTAATCCCTCAGGGCCATCTCCAGCTCCTTCAATTTCATTTGGAATTGCCGGGTCTGGAGTTCGAAGCCCAACAGCTTGGCTCAAAAAAGACCTTGTATGATAAGAGGCCCAGAGAAGCTCTTCCTCTGTATTGTTTTGCTCAACAAGAATTGTGAATTGCTCAACGGCAAAAATAAAAAGGGTTGAGACCCCAAGAGAAACAATAGTTCCAATACCCATGGCCACCATAAGCTCAACTAAACTAAATCCATTAGCTTCTTTTTTTGATTTCTTTGTATCGCTCAATTCTATGAGCACGTCTGGTGCGTCCACCTTCAAATCGCCTCTTCTCTTCTTCGGTTTGAGGCAGAACCTGAGGTGCTGGAACCGGCTTTCCATCTGCTCCAAGTGCAACAAACGTCAAATATGCCGTTGCAGTATGGTAGATATCTCCCGACAATGGATTTTCGGCATCAACACGAACGCCAACTTCCATTGAAGTTTTGGCCACAAAATTTACGCTTGCTTTGAGATTCACTGTCCACCCTTGTTTTACAGGTGCAACAAAGTGAAGATCATCAATACTTGCTGTGACCACATTTCGCCGACTGTGTCTTTGTGCAGCTATGGCCCCAGCTATATCGATCCAGGACATTATGACTCCACCAAAGATACTGCCCAAGGAATTGGTATGGGAAGGAAGCACCATCTCTGTCATCACTGTGTGTGATTTGGAGACAGGTATTGCTTCCTCCATACTTAAACCCCTTCGACACCTTATCGGAGTCTCAGAATCAAGACTTTACGTTGATTCAGCTAACTAGTAGCTGAATCCTCCGCCCTGATTACCACCATTATTACCTTGGTCATTTCCAGAATTTCCAGCTGAAGGTGTCCCAATTGGAGACGAACCTATCGGAGTACCAACTGTACGATTTCCGCTAGGAATCGTATTTGTTTCAGCGTTGATTTGCTGACCTGCTGGATTCTGATTGATTCGAGTCTCGTCCTCGACGAAGTTTTGATGAGGCATACACCACACTATCAACTGCGCTCTAGACTTAAGATTCATCTTCTTATAAATATTGGTCAGATGAAACTTAACTGTTTTTTCAGTTACAAATAACTGATTTGCCACTTCCTTGTTAGACAAACCCTTTGTAACCAACTCGGCCACTTCTGCTTCCCTATTGGAAAGACCCTTCTGTATGAGGACATCTCTGAGCATCCTTGCTCCCCCTCTGATTAAAAAGTTGAACTTACACCACCTATTTCAAAGTCTGACAACAAACCCAAAGACGTGCAAGCACTGAACTTCAGACTATGAAGAAAACTGGACTGATTCGTAAGCAGTATCCAAATAATTCCTTATCTGTCTAAAAATTTAACCACTTTTCTTTCTTTGAAATTCCAAGCACTTAGCGATGCAGACAAAAGTATAAGCCCTTGATATTACAGACCTTTAGGTAATCTGACCAAGTCTATGGTCATGATCCGAGTCAAATACTTGCTTGCACCTACTATAGATTTTAATTATAATTGGTGCTTCTTTAGCTCTCAGTTCACTTACAAATTCTGATTTTTTAATTCGTTTTGAATATCAGCCAATCGGTTCAAAGCCTCTATGGGAGTGGTTTCCCCGAGGTTTAGAGTTTCAAGTTGCTTCAATATTTCATTCATAGAATTCAAAGCTGAAGGAGCCTCTGGCTCCACTATGTTTGAAGGAATCATGCCCACTGAAAAAAGATCCATTTGATCTGTTTTTTTCTCTTCGCGAGATGTCAAAAGTCGCTTTGCACGTTGAATAACTGGATTTGGAAGCCCGGCAATTCGCGCGACCTCAATTCCATAAGAACGATTCGCAGGCCCTTTCATCAAAGTGTAAAGAAATTTGATATCTCCATCACGCTCTTCAATGCCCATGTGAGCATTATGAATGCCTTGATCATCCCCAAGTGAAGTCAATTCATGATAGTGGGTAGCAAAGAGTGTTGTTGCTTGGATTTTATCTGATAAGTGCTCAAGCATGGCTTGCGCAAGGCTCATTCCATCGTATGTACTCGTCCCTCGTCCAATTTCATCTAAAATCACAAGCGAGCGATCTGTTGCCTGATTCAAAATCTCAGAAGCTTCCGTCATTTCCACCATAAAAGTAGAAAGTCCTTCACTTAAAAAATCATTGGCACCAATACGGGTGAAGATGCGGTTGAAAATCCCAACTTCACAAGACTTTGCAGGCACAAACGAACCCATCTGTGCCATAACCACAGTCAGAGCCGCTTGCCTCATAATTGTGCTCTTTCCTGCCATATTAGGACCAGTAAGAAGAAGACTCTCTCCACGACCAAGACGAATATTATTTGCAACAAAGGATTTTGCACTCTCTACTTCGATCACAGGGTGCCTAGAGGCATCTATTGATAAACCCCTTTCTTTTACAATTTTAGGACGCGCGTAATTCATCTCTACTGCAGTCCATGCAAAAGAGCTTAGCACATCTACTTCACTCCAAACTTCAGCAAAATAGCTGATCTCTGGTGAAAGTTCCAAAACCTCCATCCTAAGTGCATTCAATATCTCATGCTCAAGTGTTGCACGCTTTGATCTTGCTGAAAGAAGTTTTCTCTCAAGCTCTTGAAGCTCATCTGTTAAGAAGCGCTCGGCATTCACAAGAGTTTGTTTCCTCAAATAATGACCTGGCACTTTATCTTTATGGGTGTTTGTGACTTCAATATAGTACCCAAAGACTTTATTGTATCGAATCTTCAGTGTGGAAATCCCTGTAGCATTCCTCTCGCGCTCTTCCAGTTCAAGTAGTGCAACCTTTCCATTCTCACTCAATTCAATATACTCATCTAACTCTTTTGAAACACCTTTTCTAATAAATCGACCCTCTGATAAATTTGCAGGGGGCTCTTCCACAAGAGTCGCCTCAATTTTCTGGGTCAATTGACTTATATTTGATTCTTCTTTTTGAAAATCCACTCTTTCATAAATGAATTGATTCACCTGAAGACCAGAATCCAGGGATTGCAAAAGAGCAAGAAGGTCTCTTGGGTGACAAGTGGGGCTTGAGATTTTTCCCAGCCTTCTCTCCAAATCCCCCATCCCACCCAATGCTTCTCGTAGTGGTTTCAAAGAAGAGCTTTTCTTCCAATACTCAACTGTCTCAAGACGCTCCTCGATTGCAGATTTCTCAATAAGTGGGAAACTCATAAAATTGCGCAGTTTCCTCGCGCCTGCTGAGGTTTTTGTGCGGTTGATAGCATGGAAAAGGCTTCCCTTTTTTTCACCACGATAAGTTTTAAAAAGCTCAAGTTGCTCAATTGTTGTTTGACTGAGTTCAAGCCTCTGAGCGTGCTCGCGCCTTACAAAAGGTTTTAAGGTTTTAAGTAATGTATCTCCTTGCATATACTTTGCATAAGAAATCAATCGAAGAATCGCCCCACTCTTTTTATTTTTGGCTAAACGCTCCGTTTCTATTCCTTCAGTTTTAGATTCATGTACGGTTAAAACCGGGCCAAGAAGTGATGTCTTCTGTTTTAACACAGCCTCTTTCTGTTGTTCAGTTAATACAAGTTCAACGGGTTGAAGAATTTCAAGTAAAGAACGGCGTCCATCTGCTTGTTTGACTTCATAATAGAAAGTTTCACCAGAAGTCGTATCCATCACTGCCATCACTTCAGCATCAAAAGAGCAGATGTAATTGGGTAAATCTCCTTCAAGAGTTTCTGAGTCATACACCATCCCAGGACTCAAAATACGAGTGACACCTCGCTTAACAATTCCCTTGGCATCTTTTGGATCTTCTAGTTGGTCACAGATTGCAACTTTATGACCTTCGCTTAAAAGCTTATTGATTGGCCCCGCAACACTGTGATGAGGAAACCCACACATCGGAGTTGAATCCCCTTTGTTTTTATTTCTTGAGGTGAGCGCAATCCCAAGAATCGGGGCTGCTAAGACAGCATCATCATGGAACATTTCATAAAAATCCCCCATTCGGAAAAAGAGAATTTTATCTGGATGTGCTGATTTATTTTCCCAAAACTGCTTCATTAAAGGAGTGTCATTGCCCGCCATACGGAGTTAAATACCCGAGATATCGGATCTTGTAAAAAGGTACGACCTACCTTCTGGGTGCGTCATGATCCGCATTTGAAACACGCCAGGCATAACGCACTTAGAGGGTAGATTTACCCTCATTTAGCTCTGATTTAGCTCTCTCTCAGAAAGTCTGACTTTTGTCTCAAAATAGCTCAAAAATAACTCCAAGATGCCGATAGATTGATTATGAGACCTCGCATACTTTTAAGTATTATTTTGGCTTTTCTAATCATTGTTGTGAACTTTCAAAACTGCACTCAAGCAAGGCTCATTGGCAGTCAAGAAGAGAGCAGTTTAGCCACAACAACGACGACCACCACTACAACAACACTCTCAAATTCATCTTCCACAACTACCCTAACTGTAACAACGACCACCCAACCACCCACAACAGACCCTGGTGGTGGCATTCAAACTGGCGGTGAAGAAGACGATAATTCCGATCCCATTGTCCGTCCACCAACTGCTGTTTGTGAGTATCAACAACCCAATACTCCAGCAATCTCAACACCTGAATTCATTGATTTATTTAATGGGACCCAACATAAACTTTGGCCTGTGACAGGATTTCAACCAGCAGATCCCCCAGGGCCACTTCCCCGAGAAAGAGATTCATCTTCTTATACATCTTATGAACAACCATGTGAGCACTGGACAAATCCAAGTGCGAGCTTAAACCGATTTGTTGATATGTCTAAGCAGGGAAATTTTCTCTATGTTGCAACATCTTCAGGCTTTAGTATTTGGGATATTGCAGGAAACAATGCACGTCAGCCAAAAAGACGAATTATCCGTGATGGTCTCTGTGACAGAGGGTCTTGGCTGAGTTTTCCTCCTCCAGGAGAAGTGGATTTTCACGCAAAAAATGTACACACTTATGACAAAGGTGATAACGAAACTCTATTTGTTGTAACTGGTGGCAACGTTTTTGGAGTATGGATTCACAACCGAAGTACAAATAGCCTCAGGCAAACATATCAACTAACAAAAGGCTCTACACAGGAAATCAGCTTCTTAGTTCAAAAAAACAACAAACCTTATGTTGTTCAAAGAATCGGAAGTGAGCTCTACGCGCTAGATTTAGAAAAACTAGGAAGCTTCAACGGCTGCACAGAGTCCTACAACAGTCATCTCAAGACCTTTAGTGGAAATTGCGAAAGCCCCAATCATCAACTCATTTCCTACCACTTTAACAATATACCTGGAGTTGCCTACCGCCTTTCCTTTGTAAGAAAAATAGGAGACAAAGTCGTTCTCCTTACAAAGGCAGGAACCAAAACTTTTGAGTTGAGCACATTAAATGAAAATCAAACATGGAGTCAGTTCAGTCATCGAAAAGTGTTTACTCGGGATCAGAGCAACTTCTCTCTCTTAGCTGGAGCTTTCGTCAAAGATGATAAATTTTATGTTGTGGCTTCAAAAGAAATCGGAAGTCGAGATGCCATGATCATATTAGATGTCACTTCTTGCATTCAATCCACTACACCTTGCAATCAGAACTATGAAATTTTCAACTACAAGTTTGCTCAAGGACGAACATTCACATTTGTTAACTTTTCTACAAACAACCAAGGAAAGTCCTACCTCTATCTTGGAAGGGTTGTTGGAGCCTCTACAGAAAGACTTTTAGATATAACAAGTTTTTCAAAAAACAACCCAATCATGTATGACGTTACCTCTGGCTCGAGCTATGTGGACCCGTGTACAGGACATCAACTGAACTATTTAGAAGCTATGTCTTATCCAGCAACCTATGGAACAAAAAATCGTCTATCCTATTTTGGAAAGTGGTTCGGAAAATATTTTTACCGTGGATCATGGATGGTTTTTGACGTTCATGAGTTTGCCTCTCCTTAAAGAGAGTGAAAAAACAACCTGTCTTTTAAAAACCAACTTCTGCAGCAGCAGTTGATCATCTCATAACCATAAGCTTCCAAAGATTTGTGAGGATTAGAAATTTAGCCGGAATCTTATGCCGGATTTGTTGTGAGTCACTTTAAAGAAGTTTTTTGTAGATGCCGTCAAAACCACCATTACTCATAATTAAAATAACATCACCTGATTTGGCACTCTCTTTGAGATAAGAGACAATCTCATCCACTGAATCAAACTTTTGAACGTCCTTTCCAAGCGCTTTAAGTTTTCCAATAATTTTATCCAAAGGAAGCCTTTCATCCTCTTCAAGAACATCTTTATTGAAAACTTCAGGCAACAAAAGATGATCTGCTACTTGAAAAGCCTGAAAATACTCTTCTTCAAAAACATTTCGTCGAGAAGTTGCTGAACGTGGCTCAAAAACAGAAAAGACCTTTTGCCCCAAATATCTCTTTTGTACAGCTTCAACTGTCAGTTGAACAGCCGTTGGGTGATGTGCAAAATCATCAATAAGAGTGACTCCATTTGGAGTGCCAATAATCTCCTGTCTTCTTTTTACACCTTGAAAAGTTTCAAGACCTTGAACGATCTTTTCTTTTGAAAAACCCATTTCTAGATACAAACCAAATATAGACAAGGCATTGAGTATGTTATAATCCCCAATGACATTGAGCTTTGGATGAGCAAGTTTTTTACCATGTTTTAAAATATCAAATTCCACACCATTTTGTGACCACTGAATATTTGATACAGAATAATCAAAGTCCCCAAAGCCATACGTTTTAATGTTTTTACACTTTGTATACTCTATGATCTTTGAAATATTTTGATCAGTTCCATTGATCATTAACACACCATCCTCAGGAAGGCGCTCCATCAATTGTTTAAAGGCATCAAGAACAGCACCTAAATCCTTATAAATGTCAACGTGATCAAACTCCACACTGGTAAGCACAACATACTTGGGATGATAGTGATTGAATTTTGGCACCTTATCAAAAAAAGCCGTGTCATACTCGTCTCCCTCGATAATAAATATATCGCCATCAGGAACTTGAAATGATTTTTGAAAATTTAAGGGAATACCGCCAACCAAAAAACCTGGTTTCTCGCCCATAGACTCAGCTACCCACGCTGCCATAGAAGTCGATGTTGTCTTTCCATGAGTCCCACAAAGCACAACACTTTTCTTACCTTCAATTAAAAAGTCACCAATGGATTTTGGAAAACTTGAATAGGGAATATCGCTTTTTAACAATGCTTGAGCTTCTTCATATTTCCTCGTAATAACATTCCCCACAATAACATAGTCTGGCTTTGGATCGAGGTTCTCTTTGACGTATCCTTGTTTGATTTCAATCCCCAAGGCTTTAAGTTGATCCGACATTGGAGGATAAATATTGGTGTCACTCCCCGTAATATGAAATCCACTTTCTTTAAGGAGGCCAGCAAAGCTTCCCATTGCAGTTCCACAAATCCCCATCAAGTGCACATGTGAGCCTGGTTTTAAATTTTTCATGACTGCTCCATAACATGCCTATAAACACGATCATGTATAACAGGTCTCAATTCCACAAATTTTCGATTTTCTCTTGTTGGATAAACACGATTGCTAAGGACAATCACTCCCAAATCTGCAGCAGGATCAAACCAAAGAGATGTTCCTGTAAATCCTGTGTGTCCAACAGACGAACGAGCAAAAAAACGACCACAACTCGCGCTTGATTTGGATGGTAACATAAAACCCAATCCCCAATCACCCTGGACTTGAGGAATACTTCTTCTTGCAAAGACTCCAAGGGTTTTTGAAGTGATCATCTTGTGGTCTTCTCCAACTAGGATTTTCCGTAACTTCAAAAACCAGTCACTGACACCATTGAGAGTTCCAAACAATCCAGCATGAGGAGCAACCCCTCCAAGTGCAAATGTATTCTCGTCATGCACTTCCCCTCGTAGAACGTGTCCGCGCCATTTGCAATTTTCTGTTGGAGCATACTGGGATTTACGTTTCAACGGCTTATTCTCTAAATGAAAATCCAATTCTTTGAGTTTAAAACTCTCTTTGAGGTTTTCCCAAACTTTAAAAAGAGGTTTTTCATTGAGCTCCTCAAGAATCATTCCAAGAACAAGCATTCCTATGTCACTGTAAACAGATTTTTCTTTCTTCTGAATCTCTTCACGGCGGAGCAGGTGTTTCAAACAATTCCACCGAATCTCTTGAGAGTGTTTTAAGTTCAATTCTTCATAATAGGGTTTCCACCACTCAGCACCAGCGGAATGTGTTAAAAGATCTTTAACTCTGACATCTTCAATTTTCATCCACTTTAAATATTCACCCACTTGCTTATTTAAATCCAATCTCCCCGATTCAAATAATCTCATACACTCTGTGACTGTGAAAATAATTTTAGTCAGAGATGCTAAATCATAGTACTTATAGGTTTTTCCAACTTCTAAGTTCACGGCAAGTCGACCACGCTTATAGGCACGGACACACATTCCTTCTGTTGCACCCTCAATCATTTTTTTTAACTCAGCTTGTAGTTCTCTGTCTGATCGACTCATCCTCTTCCTTTTCCTCCAGAGTCACATATCCACTTAGACTTTTTCCCTGTGGATAGAACAGAGGAAACTCCAAGAGGTACAGTCCGCTGAAGTCTCCCGTGTCCAGCCGCCACACCTTTTAAAACTGGAAACTTAACTCTTTCAGCAAATCTCACCAAAGCTTTCTGAACCAAGCTTTTCCCGTCTTTCTCTGCCCCGCCAACAAAGTCTCCAAAAACAACAGCTCGGCATCCTCGGAAAGCACCTGCTTGATAGAAGTGCTCAAACATCCGATCAATTGAATACCCCCTCTCATTCACATCTTCGAGAAAAACAATCCTATTTCGTGATTGGAATGACCAAGCAGTTCCTAAAGTTGCTTCAAGAACTTTTAAATTTCCACCTACAACCTTTCCCGATACTCGTCCCGATTTTTTAGCAGCACTGTTGAGTGGCTTTAAGCCTGAAAACTCTTGTTCTTTTGACTTTCCAAACAAAATGTATTGAAGCTCTCGTTTCTCACGCATCAACGTTCTCTTATTACCAAGTCTTGTTAACACAACGCCATGAAGAGTGGGCCATCCCCATTCTTGAAAGAAAAAATTATGAAGAGATGTAATATCACTCAATCCAATAAAAGGTTTGATTTGTTCTGGTGGAGTTATTTTGTCCAAATAAGGAACCAGAGCCTGTGCGCCAGATCCTCCCCTAAGTGTAAAAATAGCTTTTGACGTCTTTGATTTAAGAGCTTTTTTAAGCTTTTCAACTCGGTACTCAAGTGAATTTGCATATACAAAATCTGGTGAAATCATGTCTTCACTGTATCTTGGTTTAAGCCCCCAACTTTTTAGAATTTTGATTCCCGCACGTAGTTCTGTAGATGTTGAGCTCCAAGATGGAGCTATAATATCGACAACATCTCCACGCTCTAGAATTCTCCACTTTCCCACTTCAAAACCCCCAACAAGGTGTTATGTTACATGACTAGAAGTATTCTATCGTTGATTCCAAGATATTCCAATGCCTAGGATGTGTACTTAGACATCTTTGATTTGTGTCACAAATTTTTCTGAAAAAACAAAAGATTCTGATTTCTAAATCTATCCAATAATTGCTAGTAGACAAAGGAGATCAGTTGAATTCAAAGTTTAGGTAACTCAAGACTTCAAGAATTTCCTCAGTAGAGACCGCTTCAATTTCTTTTTCAATCTCCAAGCACACGTCCTTAGAAGCTTCGCTTGCCAGCCTCTCTATTGACCTACCCACCAATGGGCTCTGGTGACTTGAGTTAACAAACCTCAACTCAATTTCAAATTCAGGCTCAGTATTAAAGAGAACTCCTTCTGATTTCAATTTAAGAACTGGAGAGACTTCAATTTCAACCAAATCTGAAATTTCAGCGATACCACCTCCATAGAACTCAGCACAGTAGTAAGCATTCAAAAAAGCATCTCCACTGACTTTAGACAGATCCTCCAAAAGAATATGGTAGGCCTCTGCTAGGCGTGCCACATCTTCACTTTCACTTACCGTAGCTTCTTGAATAAACTTCATGTAGATAGTGTGTCTCAACTTGGACTTTGCGCTCAGTACGGCACTAGCAGACCTTACAACAGATACATGCTCTTTGTTGCAACTTTGAATCAATTCAGAATAGGATCTCTCCCCAAACGAGATGCTTGGAAAAAGAAAAAATATCAACACAACTCGAATCATAAGTCCCCCGATTTTGAACTCGACACACTCTAGTATCTTTTTGAGCCTCAATCAGAAAATCCAACACAATTCACAAAATTACAGGAGTTCTAGGGATGCAAAAAAACGACATATTGAAAAGATTAGGGGGTTTTAGCATTTGCTAGAAAAATCGCGGCTAGCGTCAAACCTCCACCTAGAACCTGTAGTGGATCAAGATACTCAGCAAACCAAAGCTTGCCCATATAAGTGGCAACAACAGGCTGAATCAGCAAGAGGAGACCCCCAATAGAAATCGGGACTTCAGGAAGACTTTTTGTGATGAGATACCACCCCAAAATCTGTGGACCAATCGCAAGACAAAGAAGGTATAAAGTGAACTCAGATTCCCACTTCCCTGGCAAATGACCGACAAAAATAAGTAAAATCCCAATTGTAAAACTTGCTGAAAGTAAAATCCAAAAAAGCCGACCAAGCACACCCAACCCGTGGGTTTGAGATCTGGTTTTTGAAAGACAGAAGGTGAATGTGGCGTAAACAACCCCTGTGATCAACCCATATATGACACCCATTTTATAGTTTGGAAATTGAACCACATTTAAATCTCCAACCAGCAGATAAATTCCCATGATCGCAACCGACAACCCTGTCCAAAATCGCATTGATAGCTTTTCCCCATTTAAAGTCGCTCCAAGAAAAGCCAGATAAAAAACCTGAGTGTTCCCAAGAATCGTACTGATCCCCGCTCCTGCATTGACGATCGAATGATGCCAGACAAACATATCGATACCAAAAACCATTCCCGAAAATACCAACCACTTATTTCCTCGGACTTTTAAAAGATTTAAAAACCCAAAGGCCCCTTTATTTTGAATGATGAGCAATAAAAGAAGAATCCCTGCTGCCGTAAGGCAACGCAAAAAACCAATCCAATTCGTGTCAATTTTAATAAGACGAGCAAGGGGAGCTGCAAACCCAATAAGAACGGCCCCTAGAGCCAGATTTAGTGTCGCTTTGTTCATGTAACTCTAGTTCATAAACTGAATACCTAGAGTTTGGGAACGCATAGATCGAGGTTCCGTATTATTTTCACTTCTGACCCAAATCACTCTTCCCTGAACCTGGCGACACGAAAGCCCACTTGAGGTTGAAAACTCAAGTTGAACCAGATCCCCCTCTCTAATATTGGAGTCAAATGCCCTTGCCCTCAATCCACCAGAGCTTATATCCAGAGCTCGACCTGTTTTGTATACACCGTTTCCATTTACAGATATAAGGGTCTCAACCTGATATCGCAGATAGGCTCTCTCTTTCACCTTCTTATTTCGCAACATTTTTTTGACAATCCCAGGCATTTCTTCAAGTTGAGTGAAGTTCTTCAAAAAAACCTTAGAATACCCCATCAAGACTCGACGAGCAGACGGGCCAAAGTTGTTAGATAGTACAACAATGGGCAAATTCGGATAAATCTCAAGTAACGTTTTGACAATTTGCACCTGTGGCATTCCCATCATTTCAAAGCACAGTACGAAAGCATCGATTTTTTGATTCTCTAGGTGTTTGAGAGCTTGTTCGGATCGTAAAAAAATCTGAGACTGGAGCTCAAAATCAGAGCTGAGCTCAGCTTGAACTTTCAACAGATATCTATTGTGCCTAGAAACCACTCCAATCTTATACAAAGTACACCACTCCCTTTATAGGATTATAGTAGCAATTTCCATGCTGGGGTGAGGTCTAAGATACGAAGTTTTCAGCCTATTTCCCTGTCTATCTCCTTAAGCTTCTGATGAACCTTTGACGTATCATTTTGAGACTCTATAGGCTCTGTAGCTTTCCAACGATTTTGTTTGCCCATAATTTTTCGAAATTGGTTTACAACAATATTGATACAAAACCCCCACCCAAGTTCTTAAATACTTAAAAGCTGGGAGTTATTAAATGAACAGCACTGCCTGTAGGTCAGTTTATAACTTTTCAGAAAGATGACCGTTTTTATATCTCAAATTGATACAACTCTTTACTGAATTCGCATCAAGAAAGAGAGCTAAATGGTGAAAAGTTCCAAAACAAACACATATCAGAATTCATAATTTAAACATGTTCCATTTTATGATGACCATGACAGAGTAAAACAAGATTTTCGAGCTCATCAGATCCTCCATGAGAAACTGGAATTTTATGATGTATCTCAAGATGTCTTCTTCTTTTACATCGCTCTCCTTGGGGATTTTTTGCCATACACCTTCCCTCACTTTCTAAAAAGACCTGATGTTTGGTAGAAGACTTCAAACTTCGACGCCAGTTCCTCTTACCTGAAAAGCATGACTTCACCAAGGGTTCAAGCAATTTTAAACAATAGGCCTCGAAAATGTCTTGGCTATAAAACGCCGAATGAGGTATTTAGGGAGCTAAGCGGGTGTTGCGTTAAGAACTAGATTCCAATCGTGAACAGTTCAAAGTGATTCCTCTGGAAACCACACTCTCATGAATCAATCCCTAACCTTGTAAAAGTTTTTTTCTGTTCACGTTTGAGCTCTAGCACTTAACCTAACACTCCACCACCCCACGGCACATCTTCTTTGGAGGTTCGACAGTCTTAAGACAGTAGATCACTCTAAATATTTTTATCTATAATTATAGGTTTTTAATCACGTAAATCCCTATCAAATGTAAACTGAAAGTATTGAGGAAGTGGCTCTGTTTCACTCATCTTTTATTTGAGTGGAGTCGGATAATCTAAGTTGAAGCAAGCCATGCAATGACTGTCTTTTGATCCTCCAACAGCACTCAAAAGCCCCTCTTCAGAAAGATACTTCAAAG
>JAUICD010000072.1 GCA_030427965.1 Bdellovibrionia bacterium | reverse complement strand
ATTTATGACTTATATGGTCCTCAACTTTCTTTCCGTAGGGTTTCTTTTTGGAAATCTCAATGCCATGGCTATGGAACCACTAGGGCATGTTGCTGGAATGGGAGCAGCTCTCCTTGGATTTGCACAAAGCACGATTGCAGTTATTATAGGGATCTCAATAGGCCATTTATTTTACGATGATATCATTCCACTTGTAGCAAGCTTTGGTACAGTGAGCCTCCTCTCTATCCTTATCTTAAGTTTGGAGAAGCAGTTTTCTAAAAGAGTTTTAAGATAATACCTGTTTGCACTCTAGACAATTCAGAGATTCAATCTCATTTTTTACAGGTATTTTCAATAACTTAGAGGTGTCGAAAAGTTTGTGATCAATCTGAAATTCTTTACACGGCTTTCAGTATTTTCCCCAGAATTCATCCACTTAGATCATAATAGCGACTGTCCGTATTGGACACCCTAAAATAGAGGAATAGAAGTGTAATGAAAACCACAATTCAACTCTTGATATCAATGGCACTGTTTCTCCTAGCCATGGAGCCAGCCCTCGGTGAGTCTCCACTTCTTAATAGAATTCAAGGTATCTTCCCTCAAAAAGACATTCAAACTGCATTTGAAAACGTACAAATCCTCTACGTTGCGGGTTTTGGAAATGAAGTTTCGGGATTTTTAAGAGAGCCCTTTGCCCCTCATCGAAAGTTTATCACAGAACAAATTGGTATTCAAAACCACACAGTCATTGAACCGCAAAGTCTAAAGAGTCCCACTGAGAACAAACTCTATTTATTAAGCGAAATATACAAAGCCCTCGAAAGAAATCCTCATCCAATTTTACTTGTTGGACATAGCAAGGGAAGTGCTGAAATTGCAAACACCCTACTTCAACACCCTGATTTAATAAAATCCGGATTCGTTTTGGGAGCAATCTTTATAAATGGAGCTCTTGGTGGATCACCACTTGCAAATATAACAACTGACGCACTTCCATCAGCCACTCAAGTTTTCATAGAAGATACGCTTTTACAGTCTGGAGCAAAAACAATTTCGGATTTTACGATTCAAACATTCTTGGGAAAATCCATCCACGAACTCCGAAGAGATAAAAGTGAAAGGCGATTTGAAAGCCTTGCTGAAAATCTCTCACAAGAAGATCAAACATTGCTTCGTGATCGATTCTTCTTTTTTAGATCATATGTTTCAAATGAACACGAACTAACTCTACTAGGAACCATGAGAGAAACACGACCTCACGATGGCGTACTCCTCGTTGAGGATCAAATCATCAATTACAATGGACAACCCTTTGGTGTAGACTTAGGAACTTTCGTAGGTCGCCACTCAGAAATACTCTCCAGAGAGGTTATTAACAGCGATTATCTACAATCGTTAATCTGGTACATCTATGGCGCAACAGCACGCCATATTTCACACATGAATGAATCAAACAACTAAGTTTTCATTTGTCCTTATATATATTGCCTTGCCCACACGCATGTGAAGACTGCATTCATTCATATTTCTATATAAGAATTCAAATTTGAAAAATAATGTACACATATTGCGGCACTGCCAATTTATTTGTCATATAAAATCTTCCAAAAAACCATTTAAAGAGGTTTTGTTAAACTTTTAAAGAAATTTAAACTTGGCACATTCAATGCACCTACGGCCAACGTTGGTACGAAAATACAATGTGTGCTGAATTGAATTTATGTTTTATAAATCCCAATTCACCACACACTATGTTTTCAAAATGTTGAACGTTAATTCAATACCCCAAAAGGAGGTATACAATGAAAAACAGTCTATTGACTGCACTAGTTGCTGTTGGCTTAACAACAGGATCTCTTGCCACAGCTGGACAAGAGCCAGTCCAGGAAAACTCTTCTGAAGAAGCTCAAGCCAGTGATCTTGATAGAGCTCTTATTCTTCTTCAAGAAGCAAAAGATCTCCAAGACAAGGGTGAGAACACACAAGAGAAAGTTGCTGAGATTATCAGAAACATCGATGTGGATCGCGCACAAACGCAAGCTGAACTCGCACGACTCAAAGCTCTACAGGTTTTCCTTGATGGCGTTGAGTACGCAAAGAACGATCCAAAACGAGCTACTGTTGTAGGGACTCTTTCAGCTGCAGAAGCTGCAGTTATATTTGGCCCAATCCGCAAGTCAGTTAAAAGTGGTCGCCTTGGAAACATTCTGCGTTTAAGCCAAACAAAGAAAGCTATGACTCCTCGGGGTCAATCGATTCAGGTCATGCGTGGTCGAGTGAGTCGTGGACTTCGTTTTGCAGTTCGAAACAGTGGCCTAACAGCAGCTGCAATTGGTCTTCCTATGTTGACAGACAGTGCTTACGAAGTGGCGTTTGTACTTGACAAAGAAGACTACGAAAAAATGGTGAAAGATTCAGAAGCAGAAATTCAACGTCTTGAATCAGAACTTCAGTCTAAAGATGCTCAGGATGATATCTAAGACTTATTATTCTTTAAATTTTCTCAGAGGAGCTCTCATTGCGGGAGCTCTTCTTTTAATTCTTCCATTTCAAGCTCTATCGCAAGTGAATAACGATGAAGCCTATCAACTTTTGTCACAAGTGAGTGATAAAGAAGTCTATGAAGCCGAAATAAATGGCAAATCCTATGAAGTGACAGAGAAGCTCGTCTATGCTTTTTTTTACTGGGCCAAGCAACAGAAAGACCACCCCGTGCAATTGAGAAGTGGTCCACTTGTCGCCCCAATTGTGTCGACAAAACACAACTATAAGATGGCAACTGACCCAGATTACAAAGAGTCCATGGCGACCTGGGGAATCATTTTAAAAAACAGCCTCAAAGCCTCATTCAATGACCGCACCCTACTTGTCGGCGCACTCTCTGAATACAATCGACTGCTTGTTCAAACAGATGGATTTATGAATGCCGTATATGACAATTGCCCAGAAGGAATCAACAAAGGCGATGCCTACGAAGCCATGATCTATTATGTCTATGGCACAGAGGCCTCAGGAAACCTCACCGGGAATCTAGGGCTATTTTGGCTATTTGGAGCTGTCTTTCGATTGTTTCACACAAAAATCCTACTCCCTCTCTCCAAAACAAAATGGATAACACGAGTCATAGAAAAAATGTCTCCTCGAATGAAATTTTGGAATCGAACCGCTCTGTACACAGGATTGATTTCTGCCTACCCAATTTCTCGAATACAACTTATGAGAATGTATGTGAAAGAAAATCAAGAACTACTCGATCGTTTAAAAAGTGACCCTTCATCCTTTGCCGAAGATGTTTCACAACTAGAGAGTGCAGATAAGTGGAGTGAAAGGCGTGGTCACTATTACAAGTTTTTCAATCGATATGCAGAATATCAAGACATCATTGATGATGAATCACTCCCACAAGACATTCGATTGGAAACTGTACTCAAATGGAGTGCTCTCACAAAAAATCATCTAGATCTCTTTGTCATAGATCTCTCAGATATCCGCAATCGAATCAATGAGATGAAAAACTCTAAAAATTCAGATTTCAATCTCGACATAAAAGTTTTTGAATTTATATACCGTTTGGCAACAGCACAATTGTCATTGCTTACCTCTGAGTTACAAGGCTTTGAACCATTAGGTGATTATCACTCACTAGATGAAGCCACTAAAAGACGGTTTCTTGAAATTAAGAGTGTTCTCATTGCACACGACCCAGTTGTATTTCGGGAGAACCTCGAAGCTCACGACATAGCAACGATACGCCAGTCCTCAGGCCGCACAAGCAAAGCCAAACGAATCGCTTATTTAATCAGAAAAAAAGACCTCACTGAAGTGGAAGAAAACGAACTCGAGGTACTTTCCACTTGGCTGCTTGAAAACTACCTATAATGGACCAGAGATAATACCCCCATCACCTCAATAGGCCATTGAGTACATTTTCTGAGAAGAGTCTAGTACATGATCTCTTAACTCACTTAAAAAATTCAGCCATGCAACTGGAGTGTGATCTCCACTTGAACCCGTGTATCCAAAGTGGATATGTGAGTTCAATCTGACCCATGCCATACGTGCTAACTCAGTCTCTGGATACTCAGTTATCAAATAAACAAAGGTTACTATTCCCATTGAATCTATCTCTTCCATCCAAAGTCTGATACCAATATCCCCAACGAGATAGAGGAGAACCTGTCTCGTCTTATGATCCACTTCCAGAAGATCCAGCTTGGCAATTTCATGCAAAGTCAGCCTCAATTTATGAACCCCCGACTCCACAGATGAACTCATAATTAAGCGACTACCAAAATCATAGGAATTGAGAATTTTGTTTAACTTTTGATGAGTCACACGCTCTTCTCCACGGAAAAGCCGATTCTCTTTTATATCTTTGATCCCTTTAAGGATCTCCTCTTGAACAATTTGTGGAACATTATCCAACCCTTTGGATTGCAAAACTCCATTGTCAAGAAAACCATCGATATACCTCTTAACCGAGAGAACCACTTTGTTCTCATTTAATGCCTGGCCTTTGCTTCCACTGACCTCAGCTCCCAATAGAGCAAGTTCTTCCCACTCAGTAAAGTGACGATCCACAAACGCTTTTGATTTTGATGAATCCAATGCCTTGGCCTCAACTGGATTGGAATAATTAAACAAAGCATAAGCAGCAACAGTAAAAAGAAAAGCACTTCCTATTCCTATTCCTATTCCTATTAAAACTCTATCCTTGAATTTCATAAATCCTCCTTTAAAAGCCCCGAAAAACCAGCTTCGAGGCTTAGATGATCCATCTGATTTAGTTAAACAGCTTTTCAACTTCATTCTGAAGCTTTTCATATTTATGCTCGATACTTAGTTTTAAATCAGCTACTTTATCTTCAGAAGTATCTCCAAGCTCACTGAGCTTTTCACTTATATCTTTTCTCAAATCTTTAAGATCTCTCACCTTGGCCTTTGCGTTTTGTTTCAAGTTCTTTTTTGCTTGATTTGTTTTGGATTCAATCTTCTCTATTTCTTTGTCTAGTTCATCTAACTTTTTACTCATTTTACTCTTAAATTCTGCTACTTCTTTTTTAGTCGCTTCTGAAACTTTATTGAAACTTGTTTCAGCACCAGCAAATCCACTCCAACCGCCAACTACAAACACTAAGCTAAGGTATAGTAACGCATTTCTCATTGTCTCTCTCCTTTTCTAGTTAAAGTTTTTCTCTGAACACCAACAAGTATGCCCAAGTAAGCGTTCAAAATATTCGGCTGGATTATAAGTAAATGTGTAGAAAGTTACACAATTGAAAGACCAAACAATGAGGAAAACACCCCCTCCTAGCGCTAGACTATAGGTGGATGAAAGTTATTTTCAATTTATCTTAGCTAGGAGGTAGAGGTGAACGAACAGATACTCAAAGGAAATTGGAAGCAAGCAAAAGGGCGTATAAAAGAGGCCTGGGGAAAGTTAACAGACGATGAGCTTGAACAAATTGAAGGCAATTACGAAAGACTTATTGGGAAAGTCCAAGAACACTATGGCTATAAGCTAGATGAGGCCAGATCTAAAGTAAATAATTTGTTAACTCAATTGAATTCAAAAATTTAAAACTGGGCATACCAACCTAAACATGCCCGGTCCCACCTCGCAAGAGGTGGGTTTTTATCTATAGGCTTTTTTCTTTTTCTCTTAAATATTCACTGACCATTTCAAGTAATTTTCGACATTCATTGGAGTTCTTTTCTTTTGATGCTTTTTCTAGGGAGATTGCAAGTTTTCCGAGTTTTCCAAAGCCATAAGGCTCAGAAAAACCTTTCCACCTATGTCCTGCTGATGAGAGCTCCAAAAAG
This sequence comes from Bdellovibrionia bacterium, assembly GCA_030427965.1. GTDB lineage: Bacteria > Bdellovibrionota > Bdellovibrionia > Bdellovibrionales > JAUICD01 > JAUICD01. The sequence goes on along the minus strand of JAUICD010000072.1, from coordinate 3,170 downwards.
TCTTCTTTTGCCAAAGAAAACCCAAGACTCTCACATTCTTTAAGTCGATCACGCAGAAATTCAGCTTGATATGGCGCCAAATCCGGATCTGGCATTTCACTCGGCACGTTTAGGTCTTCACCCATCATCACCTCTAGTGTTTACTCGCAGCATTATGTCGGTTTGTAGTTACAAACTCCCTATATCTCTATAAATTGCTTCATTCATGAAAAATATATTGCTCATCGAAGATAGTAAAGAAATCTTTAGAATGGTCTCACAGGCTATCAAGCCCATATCAACTGTAACCTGGGCCGAGACAATTAGCACAGCACGTGAAAATCTTACAAAAAACTCCTATGATTTGATTCTTATCGATGTTGAACTTCCTGATGGAAATGGCATTGAACTATGTAATGAAATCTCAGCCAATTTTCCTCTTGTTCCAATCTTTTTTCTAAGTTCACATAGTGAGCTTTCAGAAAAGGTCCTCGGATTTTCAGCAGGGGCTGACGACTATATCACCAAGCCTTTTGAACCACTAGAGCTGAAAGCAAGAATCGAAGCACGCTTAAAAAAGACTGAAGCTATGTCTGAAGTTGGCAACCACTTGAATTGGAAAGAGATTAAAATAGATAAGGCAAAACAGAAAGTTGAAATTTTAAGGGATGACAACTATGAAACAATCGACCTCACCGCACTCGAATTCAAGCTCCTTTTGTACTTTGCAAACCAACCTGAAGTTGTCATTGAAAGAGACAGGATTCTAGACGACCTATGGGGGGAAGAGGTTCATGTCTATTCCCGATCCGTTGATACTCATGTGAGTAAATTAAGAAAAAAATTGGACTGTGTCTCAGACATCATCAAGTCTATCCATGGAGCTGGCTACAAGTTTAGCCCCACAAAAAAGCTAGACTAAACTCCATAGTTTCTATTTTAACTCACCACCAAAAAGCGCTGAGAAATCACCTTCTAGAAAATTTGAAATTTGTTTTCCACGCCTATCGTTTAAACAAATAATCTTCAAAACAGACGTCAAAGGGACTGCCAAAAACATACCTATCGGTCCCCACACAATACTCCAAAATATCAGAAAAAACAGAACTGCAATTGGGTGAAGCCCAAGACTTTGTCCCATTATTTTGGGTTCCAAAACGTTTCCAACTGCAAATTGAATCACTCCGGGAATCAGCATTGCTGCTATAAATTCTCCGCCAAACCCAAATTGAATAAATACAAACGGCAGAGGAAGAAGTGTCGCAAATACAGAGCCCAGATTGGGAATAAAATTTAATAGAAACACAAAAATTGCAAAAACATATGCATCACTCACTCCGATAAGAAAAAGAATCAGACCTACGATTAGAGCTGTGAGCAAAGATACTGATGATTTTATCCAAATATATCTTGATACGCTAAGACTCACCTTAGTGACTACATTTTCCTTGTTCCCCTGTTTCAGCTTCACTGCCATTAAGAAAATAAGAAAAACCACTGTAAGCATCAATACCCCAAATACTTCCATCATTCCCACCGAAAAGGATTTCAATAAACCTAAGATCTGTGATGGTTCAATTGATTCAAATACATTTTTTTCAAAAAAAGGAAAATGCACACTCAGTGGATCTTTAAAATTCTCTTTGAGAGATTCTACAGAACTCCCCAATGTACGAATGGCATTTGAAAGAAGTAAGACCAAAGAGCCAATCATTGTCAGACCAAGTATCAAAGAAACAATAGATGAAAACCATGTCGGCAACTTCAATCTGTCTGTTTGGTATCTAAATATTGGCTCCAGCATAACACGAATAACAAAGGCCAAAGAAAGGGGAACTAAAATTGCCTTTAAGAGTGAAGTCGAATACGCCACTGCCAAAACAGTTAGGGTTACAAGGCAGTATGTTTGAATTTTATTATTTGTTTGATTCTCTGAAACTTGATTCATACACACTCCATTTGGCCGCATCTTTTCTTGGATGAGGCTCTTTTATCGGCTTGTTCGGAGAGTCCTCATCTGGGGGTAGTTTTTCATCTGGAGGAATATTTGGTTCTTTTCTTTTTATCGGGTCCCCAGACGGGCTTTCTGGATTATTTACATCACCTATTGGTTTCTTTTTCTTTGGATTTTTGATCTCTTCCATAATCTTAAGCCTCTAAAACAAATCTCAATATGCGTTCGGATAGTAGTGTTTTAAAATTTCTCTATGAGTTTTTCCTGACTTTGCCAATTTCTTGGCTCCATGTTGACACATTCCAACTCCATGCCCAAACCCTCTACCTGAAAACGTGAAGTCCTCGCCTTCTTTTTCAACCTGAAACATAGCACTTTTTAACTGTCCGTATCCTAGAACTCGACGAAACTGATCTGCACTCAACTTTTTAACTTCGCCTTGCATGTCATATAAAGCTAATTTTACAACGCGACCAGATTGGCTTTTTTTTATGACTTTAATTTGAGTCACTCTAGATCCTCGTCCAAAAATCTTTCTCCCCAATTGCTTAGAGTCCAGTTTTGCAGACCATGACTTGATTGAACAACCCCTATCTCTTGAAACAAATCTTCTCACGGCATCCCCCCAGACGCTTTGCGCAGACTCAGTGTATCCCCCACAGTCCGAATGGTAGTAGGCTTTTAAAACCTTTGAATTTTTTTCTTTGAGTACGACACCCTTGGTTTCTCGAATGACATCATGAATTTTATCTAAAATCTGAGGAGTCGCTCTCAATTCCGACCATCGAAACACTTGGTCATTGACGTTTGAATCCAAGTCAAAATGAATATCAGATCGTTCCTTCTTTCGTGCCAAAGCATAAGATCTAGAGGCTATAGCCTGAGCTTTCAATGCCTCAATTGGCCAACTTGCTGGCATTTCAGCAGGCAACACCCCCTCAATGTACCTTTCAAGTTCAAACACCCCTATAACATCAACTCTCTTCCCCTTGGAAAATAAGAATACATTTGAAGGAATCGCCCTCTTCCCTATCAACAGGGACTCTCCATTGACAAATAAATAAGGAGATTCAACAGTTTTTACCTTTCCATTCTTATGGACTCTCCACTTATTTTTTCCAAAGACATCTATCTTGTAAGAAGATGGAACAGGAATAGACACTGGCAAGAATGGCGAATTATGAGGCTGAAGAGAGTAGACTTGCCCTCTCAACTCTATTGGCGAGTTCAACTTCAT
>JAUICD010000071.1 GCA_030427965.1 Bdellovibrionia bacterium | reverse complement strand
GAGTTGTGGTGGGGCCTCAGTGCCGTAAGTGAGGAATATAAGAAAGACATTGGATAGTGTGGCCATATAAAGGAATGCAATAAATATGAGCCTTCTCATTCCTAAAATCATCACAAGTTTTGAGTTAAAAAATGAAGCGGCACCGATGGATAGTGCAAGTACTCCAAAATAAAGCGGGAACCGATCTCCGACTTGGAAAATTGTCGAGAAGATTTTTTGAACCGCTCCTAAATAGCCTATAAAAATCCCAAAAACCAAACCTGAAACGATCATACAACAGACAGTTATAGTTTTTGAAAACGTTTCTTTTACTCCAAATGTAAAATCCTTGATGGACACGTGTTTTCTTAAGCTTGATGGGAGGGTTTCTTTTTGCCTGATTCCAAACCAAGCCCAAACAATTGCTCCGACAGCAAACAAAACAATAAATATAGCTCTCCAATTTGAGAAGAGAAGTATTCCTTGTCCAATAGTAGGAGCTACGGCAGGTACTAAGATGAATATGGTCATAACAAGTGAGGTGATCTGAGCCATGGCGTTTCCAGAGTACTCATCACGAATCAGTGCTAGAGAAACAATCCTAGGAGAAGCCCCTCCAAAGCCCTGTAGAAACCTTCCTATGAGAAAGAATGTATAGTTTTCAGAAAACCCAGATAAGATAGAGCCTACAATAAAAATGGCGATTCCCCAGTAGATAGGAGGTTTTCGTCCAAAAACATCTGAGAGAGGGCCAAAAATCAGTTGTCCAAAACCAAATCCTAAAAAGAGTGTGGCAACAATAAATTGGAGATCATCACTGGAACGAATTTCAAAAGAAGAGCCAATTTCGGGAAAAGCGGGCAGCATGGCATCAATGGCCAGCGCAATGAGTGAAGTCATAAGGGCCATTAGTGCTACGAACTCATACTTAGGGAGGCGATCTGTCATTTTGGGGGCCTTGTGGTCTTTAAGCGGGCTTTGGGATTTGTGTTAAACTAATGGAAAAATGACGCAGCATCAAGTGTATTTGATCTCTTATCATCTATTGACTCGATGGTCTCTACATCTTTAATATGCCTCAAGAATACCAAAAAGGGGGAATTATGAAAATACTTCTAGGGCTTATGTTTTCGTTATTTATTGGACAAGCTTCACAGGCAAGTGATTGTTTTTTAAATTCTGGAGTACGAGGATTTGAGAACAACGGTCAAAACTCAGTTATTGTGGATACAATCAGAGGAACTTATCAAGTGGACACTTGGGTGTGTTTGGAGCTTGATTGGGCTGATGAGATTGCGTTTCGGCCATGGTCTGGAATGGGCAGTCGTATTTGTAAGAACGACTACCTTTACATCATAGAAAGGTTCTCAGGTCGTATCAAAAGACGTTGTTCCATTTACGAAATAACAAAAGTGGAAGATTAAAAACCATCTCTATTGAATTGAGCTGCTCGGGAACCGAGTGGCTCAATCTATCTTAAAACATCAGAATTTGCTTCAGATCGAATGTTCCAGAAATTTCCTTCTGCAGATGGTGACTCCTCTCCACTTGGTGAAATGACTTGTAATTGAGTTTCAAGAAAGTGTAGATCACTTGATTTTGCTGTGTCCACTAGCCAAGCTATTTTGGTAAATTGACAATCCTGATTTGCATCAATGAGTAGTATTGCAACAAATTTTCTTATTTCTCTCTTGATTGTTTCAATGCGATCTCCTGGTACATGAACATAAGGAGATTCAGCTATGGCAAGGTTTATAAGAGTTGCATAGGTTTCATATATAGAGTGCTCTTCTTCGGATACTGAGGGAAAGTGCTCTAGAATAAGCTTTGCCCCAGTATAGAATGGAATTTTGGAAGAACCTATAGAAGGAACGCCGTTGGGGTTGGGTATGATAAGCTCGTTGAGTAAGCTGGCCGTTTGAACAGATGGTACAAGGTTGCTGGCTACGGCAATTACAGTACGACAGGAGGATTCATCAGTCAGAGCCGAAGTGGGGGTAGTAAAAGCCAAGATCAGAATCAGTAGATTGAGATGTTTCATTTGCAAAACTCCCTATTTTTTAGAAAAATCACTGACCTCTATCATTGCAAAACCTGTGCGCGAAGCTAGTATCTTCTATTTAGAAGAAAAGTGGCTATAGATTGAAAAAGTGCCAATAAAAGTCTCTTGCCTCTCTGTTTTTATTGGGGGCGCTGGGGTACTTGCTTCAAAGGGTGATTTAGAAAAGCAGATCTGTGAGGGGAGCGGAGTATTTGACCCATTGGCAATTCTATCGTTAAATTTCTATATGAATGAAGAAAACTGGCGTGAGAAACTCTGGAGAGTTATTTTTGAGGCAGATACACCCTGGGGGAGGCGGTTTGATGTTCTTCTTTTTTGGGCGATTATTTTAAGTGTTTTTTCTATTATTTTAGAATCAGACCGATCTATCCGAGCTCTTTACGGTATTGAATTAAGATATGTGGAATGGTTTTTTACGATTCTTTTTTCAGTGGAATATAGTCTTCGAATTATTTCTTCTCCAGATCCGAGAAAGTATATTTTTAGTTTTTTTGGAATTGTCGATTTTATTTCAATAGCTCCGACTTACTTGAGCTTCTTTGTTCCAGGGTCTCAGTTTCTGATAGTGATACGAGCGATTCGGTTATTGAGAGTGTTTCGAGTATTGAAGTTGGTGAGATATCTTCGAGAATCTCAGGTTTTGTTGGATGCTCTAATGGCAAGTCGGGTAAAAATCACGGTATTTCTTGGAGCCGTGTTAACTGTTGTGCTGATTGTTGGTACTCTTATGCATCTTGTAGAAGCTGGAAACCCAGGGTTTTCTAATATATTTAAAGGTATGTATTGGGCGGTTGTGACCTTAACGACTGTCGGATATGGGGATTCGATTCCTGTAACAACCTTAGGTAAGTTTTTAGCATCAATACTTATGATTATGGGGTACGGAATAATTGCAGTTCCCACAGGGATTGTGTCTGTTGAACTATCCAATGCCTCTAAGAAAACTGTAGAGGGCATGCACTGTTCAAAGTGCAATTTACGATCTAATATTGCAGATGCAAGGTTTTGTCATAAGTGTGGTTGTTCTCTTCAAATCTTGTGATAGAAGTTGGTTTTTCATATTGATTTAAATAAATGAGTAGACACTCAAGCTGTCCCTTTGTCCTGTAAAATTTTATATCGAAAAATTTAAGTTTATTAAAACTCGACCTTTCTCAATTAACTAATAGAAATTTAACTAGAAATTTAAATTCTATGTATGTTGGCACAGCTTTGCATTAACTCACTATTGGGAGATAGTGGGGATGAAAAGTTTTAAAGTGTATTGGACTTTAGTTGGTTTAACCGCATTTTTAAATGCCTGTGGGCAAGATATAAAGTTCAAAGAAATTCCAGAAGAGATAAAACCTCCAGCACTTGAAACTCCAAATCCAAGTACGACAACAACTAGCACCACTACAACAACGACAAACACAACCACCAGCACCACGACGACGAGCACCACGACGACGAGCACCACGACGACGAGCACCACGACGACGAGCACTACGACGACGAGTACCACCACCAGCACCACGACGACAACGACAAGCACAACCACCAGTACCACTACAACGACAACTACAACGACGCTTCCGCCGCCAGTTGAAACAAGGTATGAGCAGAGGGATACGTATGCTTACGACTGGACAAAGAGCGAGTTTCTTCAAGACACGTATGATTTCAATCGTCTGTCTGCACATTTTCGGGCCTTTGATAGTCGAAGTCGTACTGTACGAGGGCTTAAAAAAGAAGATCTTCTTTTAAAAGAGAATGGCATTGAAATTCAGAACTACACATTGAGTTCGAGTTCCATAAATACTGGCCAAGTTGTCGACATTGTCTTTACTTTAGACATTACGGGTTCAATGAAGGCTGAAATCAATTCAATCAAAGAAAATGTGCGAAACTTTGTCTCAGACCTACAAAATCAGCTTGTGCATGCAAATCTCTGTCTTGTGACATTCAAAGATGATGTGGAAAACACCTGTAGTAAGTTTGTTCTAGATAATCCAAGTACGCCTGAAAATGAAAATATCGATTATTTTCTAGATCAACTCAATAAAGTGGATGTTGGGGGAGGTGGCGACCCTCGAGAGAACTCACTTGGAGGCACTCTCAATGCAGTGAAAAACACGGATTGGAATGTGGGCTCGCAGAGAATGGTAATTTTATTTACAGATGCTTATTTCTGGGTGCAGCCAATCCATCGACATGAAAGAGAAGCACAATTTGCTCCAACTTATCCAGAGGTGTTGGAGGCGATTGAAGATAAGGGAGCCAATGTTTTTGTTGTTGCACCAAAAGCAGGTGGATATAGCAAGAACTACTTTAAGTACCCCGGAATGCCACAGGTAAGTGGAGGAACTTGGTTTAACATCAAACATCTGAGAAAAGGTCAAATTACGATTGATGGAATTTTTGATTACATTCGAGAAACAATACGAACAACGTATGAGATTAAATATACAGCTGAAGAAAATAGCTTGGATCCAACCTTACCAATAGCTATGCGTCAGTTGACTATCGAGAGTACTGAAACTGAGAAATTCGTATCTATTCAGTTGGATGATCATCAATCCAATATGCCAAATGGCCGCCCTGATTTGAAAGATAGGTTTCTTTTGAGTGGAACCTCTCCTGTCAATGAAGACACTCTTCTTGTCTATTTGAATGGGGTGGAGACATTGGATTATAGAGTTGAAAACGGATACTTAATATTTCCGATACCACCGACACAAGGGAGTCGCATACTTGCTCAGTATGAATTGGGAAACCTTATCGACAACGTTGTAACTCGTCCCTTTGTTCTTAAGGGAGATGGTATACTTAGGGATTTTTCATTGGTGTTAAATGGTATTAATGCAGATATGAGAGACTATGAAGTGACAATGTCTTTGAATGGAACGTATCACTTGATTTTGAAGCCTCAGGTTTACTCAAATGAAGATCCTTACAAAATTCGAGAGAGTCTAGGGTTGGAGATATTTTCCAAATATATTAAAATCACTCAACCGTGATTTGTGGTGAATTCTTAAAGTCATGCTTTTTTGATGATACAAAAGTTGTGTCATACTCCTCTGGAGGAGCTTGGCTTAGAATAAAAGAAGGAATAATACTTGAAATAACTGTATAAATCACAAGACCGTTTGTAATATCGGGATTGACGTTGAATTTTTCACGTAGAATTGAAGCTATAACAAGGCCAAAAATCAAAGTTGGCATAAGGGACACGGAGAGTTGTTTGCGACTTCCCCAGCACTCTTGAAGGAAAAGTTTTATTGAGCCAATGACAGAAAAGTATCTTAAGGGGACAAATATTAGAAGGAAGAGTACTCCATAAGCGAGTCCTGTCCATGAGAGATGTGATGCCCCTAGGGCCTGTCCTGCATTGAAAAAGTAAAACGGGATGAATAGGGATGAAAAAAAGCCAATTGAATATAGCATTTTATCTGAGTTCTCAGTTCGAATAAAGTGTCGAAACTGAGAAGCAACAACACCTACGATAAAAGCTCCGATGAGGTAGTAAGTTCCAAGCTTTTTTGTGAGGACACCACAAAGTAAGGCAAGTAAGATAAGAAATGTGACTTCGGAATCTTTTGCAAATGGTGCAACGACTCTTAGAAAGTAACGAAAGAGAAAGGGAAGAACTGCAATTAATGCAATCAGAATAAGAAGAGAGTAGGAAAGTTTTCCTATGGAGTCAGATTGTAAAACAAAAAAGAGAACAATCAGCGCAACAATTTCAGCCGCAATGGCCTTTGACCGAATCCAATACCTCTGGGTGTCATCAAAATTGAAACTACTAAGTGAGTTGAGGATAAAACCTGTTGATGGAGTTGTAAGACCAAGGGCCAACACGATTGACGCTCGAACACTGAGATCAAGTGCCATTGAAAGTGCAAAGCAAACAACGATGACAATGAGTGAGGTTGTTGCAAGGTGTTTTAAGAGAACTCCAGCGTCCTTCTTGAGTTCATAATAATCGACTTCAAGTCCGGCAAATAGAAAAAGAGATGTGATCCCTAGGGTGGCAAGTATGTTCACGGTCTGGCTTCCTGAAAACCACTGCAAAGTGAGTGCGGAGATAAGCCCAATACCCATTGCAGTTAAACCAGTTGGAACTCGGTAGCGGATAAGCACCTTTGGAATAACCAAAATGGCGGTAATAAGAATGAAGTATTGAATTTCCTCAGTCATCAGATGAATTCTAACTTGAATCTTAAGGGTCGACATAAAAATGAAGGCTATGTGGACTTTGGTCGACCTCAATCAAGCAATACTTCCCCTAGGCTATATAGTTAGGCCTCGGTTGAGCGTTGAAGACTTAGAAGACTTATGGAAATGGGCAGAAGAAAAAGTATGGTGATAGGAAAGGCCTTCCCTCTCAGTGCCCATCTGGAGAAAGGCGGCGCTCTGGCCTAACTGAGACAGTATTTAAACATATATTTTAATTAATCAAATATATATTTAAATAATGTAAAACTTGCCCAACTCACTAAGAGTTGGGCTGTGAGAGGTGGTGTGTTAGGAAGCGGTTTCGTGATTCATAAATTTTTGATTTTGCTTAATTTCTCGAAACCGACTTTTTTTCCAGGCTTTGAGCTCTCTGCGGATGGTTTTCTGTAATCTCTTTGTCAGGGCGACGATATCGTGTCCAAACTCATGAGCGAAAAACCTCCCCACTTGAGAATTGACGGTGATCATGCCTTCAGTCCCTTCTTTGAGTTTTGTATAGTAGAGACGAATATAGGAATTGTGAGGGGATTCAGCATGGATCTGCTTAAGCTGCTCCTCAATAAATATGCGGACCTTGCGTTTGGGTTCAAATCCCATGAACTGAAGGTCGAAATTTTTAAATGTCATAAAAACCTCCCTTTCTTAGATTTTAGTTGTTTTGTCTCCTATAAGTAAAATTGGGAAAAGGTTGAGATTTGTCAATATATTCATTATATGAATATAAAATAATTAAATATGCATTTGATACATTAAAAGGAGAGTTGTATTTTCCCCTCGTAAATATGAAGGCGGCCCCCAGTGTGGGTCGTAAATTTCTTAGGGAGGGAAAATGAAAAATCAAAACTTTAGAAATTCAATGATTGCAATACTTGTCACTTTTTTGAGTGCACAGGTTTTTGGGACACCAAAGGCCATAATGTCTTCACACTATATGGAACTTTGGGATTATGAAGGCTTAACTTTTCTTCAAACCATGATTCATGAAGAAGAGGGAGTTGTTCAAAACTTTGATTCAGATTTTAAACAAGAGTATAAATTTGGAACTTGGTCAGATATAAAGTATGCCATTGACAACTTTGATGATAAAAACCGAAAACGAGTTTTGCGATCTTTTGATTATGATCTTAAGAAAATGCAAAAATTTACGGAACGATTAATTCGAGAATACAAATCCTTCTCACCTGAGAACATTAGTGACAAGATCGGTGATCTTCTTAAGAAAATGAAAATTCGAGGAGACAAATATTCTTTGGGTCAATTTTTTGCAATTGCAAGTGGCGCAGGAACTCTAATTGTTATTGATGAGGATAACTATTTTTATAATATCGGATATCAAGATGGAGAGGTCCGATCTGGAAGAAGTTACGGTGCAACTGAACTTCATAATGCCAACGATGCCTCTCATCTTATGTATTTACGAGAGTTGGAAAAGTTTTTAAAAGCGGACAATGACTATCGACAGTTTTATAAGGCGATAATGGATTTTCTAACGGATACAGATGTGAGTGTCTATGATGATCCAAGTTTCAACAAGTACGGTGAAGCTGTACTAACAGATTATATCACCGTGTACACAGCCGAACTACGTCGCCACCTTATGAAGGATCTTCATCCGTATCGTGCGCCCTGGGGAAATGATATGACAGAGGCGACATTCTTGAGTCTTTTCAATGTCGACTCAGGTTTAATGATGCTGGGTGGAGATTTGAAAAAAGCAAGTATAAAAAACCATTGGGCACTTAGCAAAACAGGTAGTGGACGAAGTGGTTTTGGCATCAATCGTCAAGATAGAAGAGAGCTTCAATCTAAAATTTCAAATCACTTTCGATATCATGAAGACTCGTTAAAGAGGGTGAGTATTCAAAAAATAGATGCATTGATTGGGAAAAACAAAAGTGGAGATGTGTATCGTGGTGTTATGGAATTTTTAAATAACAGAAAAAACCTCAACAACCCATATCGAGTAGAGAGTGTGGAAGATGAGCTTGTAGATGCATTTGTGGATTTTTTGATGTTGGTCCATGACAATTTTGAAGAAGTTGTAGAAGAGCTATATCATTAAATGTAAAAACCTGAATCAGAGACCTGGCCCCCTGCGCGGGGGACAATTTGCGTTAAAAAATACTCTTAAACATAGCCTTTGTTTTGAGCGAACAAGTTTAGCTACAAAAGTAATGGTCGATATTCAATAGAGACTTTGTATTCAGAAAGTTCAGCCATTCAACAGAGTCTCTTCAATATATCGAAATTACCCAAGGATTCCTTTTCTTAAAAATTAGGGGCTATTTATATTTTAGTCGATTGCAAAAAGTCATAAATATTGACTGAACTCTGTCGGCACTTATATCCATGAGCGCTTCATGATAGCCCATTTCTCTAGCATTCACTCCTTGAATTGTCGCTTCTTCAACCAATGCTTGTCTAAAACTCTTAGAAGCTTCAAACAGTCTACTCATACATTGATTTGATTGCTCCTCCCAAGAGGGAGAAGGGGCCTGTGCGTAGACAAGAGTTCCCGAAAGAGAGATAAACAATAGAAAATAAATAATTTGTTTCATAATGTTCTCCTATTAAGAGTGAAATAATTTTTTGTCGTTATATCAGTAAAGACAAAAATTGATTTAGACATTTTACATTTTTTGTAAATTAAACAAATGATTCTTAAAGGCCAGTTTTCCCAAAAGCTCTAAATTTACGAGCCGCCTGTATAAATAACATGCTTTTCTAAACTATCGAGTCTCTCTATCAACGATGTCCTATTGATCTTTTATTTGTGACT
>JAUICD010000095.1 GCA_030427965.1 Bdellovibrionia bacterium | reverse complement strand
GTTTTGTGGTGGCGAGGCAAAGTGAATTTTTTAAGAAAAACCATCGTCAAAAGGTTTTTATTTTTTCTTTGTTTAATAACGCAAACTTTTCTATGCATGGAAATGAGAAATTATTCTTGCTAGGAATGGAGTCAATTCTAGGAGGTTTCTTTCCTCAAATTATCTCAGCAGAAAGTCCAAAAATGAGCAATTAAGGATTAGTCGCTAAAAGAAATTTATTAGACGATTTCATTTTTTATTATTTTCTCCAACAAACCAGGTGTCCAGATAAATTAGTATTAGCATTAACGTAAAAGCAATTGATCTAGGTAGGCTGGTGGATTGACATTTACCACCGGTTTCGCTGCAAATCATTTCTGGAAAAATAAATTGGCTTCCAAATGCCACCAAAAGAATACCTATCATTATGAGAGAAATGCGACTCATCGACTTATAACCACGCCAGTCTCCGGTCCAAACTCGATAACTTGCAAGAAATTTCCAAATTGGTAACCCTCCAGAAAAAACTACAATGTAACCATAAATATAAAGCACTTCGTAGTATGAGTTTTTGTTATTAATAGCGATCTCAATAGCTAAACCAATTAAAGGGACTAAAAAAAATATAGCAGCGAATCTTCCAAGTTTTTTGCTGGTCATATTCAAATGTTAGATTAGATTCGGTTTATGGTCCACGAACCTCCTTGGATACCATTTATACTGGACCTTTTGGTGGTAGTTCGTCTTACAAAGAAAGCCAGCGCCGCTAAAGTGAAATATATCCCATTGAAAATTGTCCTGTTTTCAGAAATCAAATTCTAGGAGAGGTTTTTTTCTTCTCTCTCTAGGTAACCCTCACTTCAGTGAGATCAAACATATGAATGGTCTTATGATGCTCGGCACAGACGAGCACTAAGTTGTCGAGTGAATGACTCCCTCCTTGAGAGACGGGTTGCTTATGGTGAACTTCTAAGTACCTCGTGTTTTTACAACGTTTTCCATGCCGATGAAAACGGCATTGCCCACGATCACGAAGCCAAACATGGTGCTTGGTTGCAGCTGGAAGAGAAGGCCTCCGGGTTCGACGCCTCTTTTTGGCAGGGGATCGCTCGTCTTGAGACGAGTCGGAGGTCCTTGCCTCAGTTGCTGAACCTCGGAGCTGGGCTCGTTGGGCTTTTTTTATAGGGTCGTGCTTTTTTAAATACTCATCACACATTTTATCAAGAGCCTCATTGATACTGGTTTTTTTGTGGGACTTGCTCGATAAAAGCTCCATCACCCGCCGTAACTTCGTCTCCACGGATGCATCTAGTGTGGCCTGAAGTTGAGATTGGGATTGAGAAATTATTTGCAAGTGATCCCGAACTGGGGGAAGCGGTTGTTTTCGCCGGACAGCCAACTCCAGATCTTTTTGACTTCCATTTTCTGCCAACTGAATCCAGTCCGTTTTATTCTCAGAGTTAATCACTGAGCTCATCTTGCGGGCCTTGCTGACGGTGATGCGTCGGTCCTCAAGAGCGACCATAAGCTCTGGGATTTCCACACACTTTCTAGCCACAGTGATGTAATTATAACTTTGATGTTCGGTCAGCTGTAGGGACTCCACACAAAATTGAAAAAGCGAGTTGTGCCCCGTAGCTCGATAAGCCTTGGTTTCATCTAGCCGTTGCAACACTTCAATCAGTTGTGTTTCTTTTTGGCGGAACTCTTGAGCAATATCGTGAGCTTTATTGATAAGGTTGCGAATATTTTTAAAGCCCCACTGTTTTCGAGCTTCGGGCAGAGAAACAAACTGAGTCGCATGCATTAAAAATGCCTCCTTTTAAAAGTCCAATGAATATATAACATGGTTTTTTAGAAGAGGTTTTTTAAAGGGTGACATA
>JAUICD010000070.1 GCA_030427965.1 Bdellovibrionia bacterium | reverse complement strand
GGTGGGGCGGGGCAAGACGGAGTGCAAATACTTTATAAAAAGAAAGTTCCTTTTAAAGTTAGTTTTAAAAACAAGATATTCAAAATTCAAAACTCAGGGAGATTCATTACAATGATCTCTCATCAAAATAAACCTTTGATCAAATATCAATATTTAAGAAAATTTCTTATCAAAATAGAGAATAAGAATACTTATCATCTGAAGTACTCAGACACAGGGAATCTTTTGTCTTTTTCTAAAAATGGGAAAATTCAATTGGAGATTGAGTTTGATGAGGAGAAGGATCTTGTCAAACGTATTTCTCCTTTAGGGAATTGTTCCACTCAATATAACTTCCAAAGTTTTGGATTAAAACGTCAAGTTCAGATATTAAGCTGCAAATCGAGAGAAATTGTAAAAATTGAACTCTATGAGAACGGTGTTCCTAAAAAAATAGAAAGCCGCCAAAGAGGAAGGGTGGTTCTTACAAATTATCAACGTAATGGAAAGGTTTTTGAAAAATATGTAAATTCAATCAAGTTCATATACACATACAAAGACAGTGGTTACAGCATAAAGGAGCACGGCAAGGATGGTTTGCGAACTTATGTTTTTGGAGCCGAAAATCGCCTTTTCGAAATTAGGGATGAAAAGAATAAAGCGATGCTGTTTGAGTATGATAACCAGGGTCGAGTGATTTCTATTCAATTGGAAGCTGGATTGATCCAATATTTATATAAGTTAAACCAACAAGAACCACACAGTGTGTATTTCAATTCAAATCTTGTCACAAGGCGATTGAAGAAAAAGATCAAAGTATATGATCCGGGTCTCACAAAAAAGGTGAGTGATGTTCTGAAGGCAATTTCACATATTGATGAAATGAGGATTCAATGAAGACCTTTTATATTCTAGGAATGATACTTATAGTGCTGGGTTTATTCTTTCGATCCAGTTATCTGCACAGATCTTTAAATTCTGACAGGCATATTGAAAGTCAAATTTTGAATTTGGAATGGCCAAGTGTTCAAGTTGGTCTTAGGGAAGCAAAGTCTCTTGTAAGAGAAGAAAGAGAGATCACAGTTGCGGTGATTGATACAGGGCTTGATACGACTCATCCAGCGTTAAGACATAGTGTGTGGAAGAATTCCGGAGAAATGGGAAAAGATTTTTTAGGGCGTGATAAATCTTCAAATGGATTGGATGACGATGGAAATGGCTTTATAGACGATCTTCATGGATGGGATTTTGTTGAAAGAAAACCTTTATTTAAAGATCTTCATGGGCATGGAACTCATATTGCCGGAATTATATCTTCTCATTCCAGTCGAATTCGCATACTTCCAATTAGGTACTATTCGTCAAAGACAAATGGGAAAACGGCCATTCGAAATACAATTCAATCTATTGACTACGCTATTCAGATGAAAGTGGATATTATCAATTATTCTTCAGGAGGATATGGTTATTCAAGTGAAGAGTATCGAGCTGTTAAGCGAGCCCGCGATGCTGGCATTCTTTTTGTTGCAGCAGCAGGAAACGATAGTTTGAATTCAAATCTTCAGAAATATTATCCAGCAGGGTACGATCTCTCGAATATTATTTCAGTTACAGCTCTTGATAAAAGCAAGAGAGTTTTGAAAAGTAGCAATTATGGATCGAGGTCTGTTGATATAGCCGCTCCAGGCGAAGCGATATTCTCTACGTTGCCAAGGGGAAAGTTTGGAAAAATGACAGGGACATCGCAGGCGACGGCCTTTGTTTCTGGAGCGGCAGCTTTGATTCTTTCTCAAGAGAAAGAGAGAGTGTCTCCGGTATTAGTAAAAAATCAAATCATTGAGGCTGCTACGATTGAAGGAAGTTTGGAATTGAAAACTCGCTCACGAGCTAGGTTGAGTGTTAGTCGAGCGCTTAAGATGAAAGGTGTATTTGAGTCACTTAGTCAAAATGAAACTCAGGTTGTGAGAGAAGTATTTGTTTCGGGACCTGCTTTAGCAACCTCCCAATCCTCCCAATCTTTTTCTTCGCTAGAGCAGGTTGCCCGAATGTTAGAAGAAATACGACATTATTAATGTATTTCTATTGGCTCACCTGAGGCGCCAGAAATGGCGCCTTTTTTAACGAACGGCTTGCAAATTGTGAGTTTCTACTTTGAAATGAGGTATGTCTGAGGAGCAATATAAGAAATTGGACAGATTGGCCGCGACGTCTGATATTCCTGGATTAAAAGGGTTGGTCGAAACTTTTATTCGTAGATTTCGAAATCTTGCTTTTGTTGTGTTTTTGTCCCCTATAATCTTGCTTTGTACGTTTTGTATTGGTTTAGCTCTTGTTCCTGGTGTTTACTTATTTCATTTTGTGTATGAATGGACAGTATCTTTTTCTCAGTTTTTTCACTTTCTATCTCTTGCTATGAGTATTGCGTTTGGGTATGTGCTTTATGGATTTTCATTGATTTTTATAGTCCCATCTGTCAATTTTATTTTGCCAATCCGTGTGAAAAAGTGGAGAGGTATTTGGCACAGCATCCAATCAATTCCTTGGTATGTGCATAATGCTCTCACTTATATTGTGAGATACACGTTTCTTGAATTTATCACGCCCTCACCTTTGAATATTTTGTTTTATAGAATGATGGGAATGAAGATAGGTAAGGGTGTTGTTATCAACACCACAAATATATCAGATCCTTGTATGATTGAGTTAGAAGATTATGTGACAGTGGGCGGGTCAGCTCATATTTTTGCACATTATGGACAAAAAGGGATTTTAATTATTGCTCCAGTTACTATTAAAAAAGGAGCTACAATTGGTTTGAAGGCAAGTATTATGGGTGATGTTATTGTGGGTGAAAAGGCTCTTGTGAAGCCTCATACAGTCTTGCTTCCAAAGACCCGAATTTTAGATGGAGAAACCGAATGAAAAAAATTGCACTTTCAATTCTTGTACTCCTATTGATTGGAGTATTTGTTTGGAATCGATCAAAAAAAACCGAAGGTTGTGATGAATCGCAGTACTTTTCAGACTACACAAAGAAATGTGAAATAGCACAAGTTCAAATGGGCCTTGGATCTGAGTTGGAGTTTCGCTCGATTTCTGATTTAAAGAAAACTTTTGAGGTAAAAACTTTAAGAACTGTAGAAAACCCTGCTTACAAAGAAAAGCAGGCTAAAACTCGCACATATCAAGGCTTTGATTTGGAGGAAGTTCTCTTAAGTCTTCTCCCAAATGGTGATTCACTTGCAGATTATGTTTTGGTGATCACATGCCTAGATGGATTTGACCCTGTTATAGATCATCAAATACTAAAGAAATTGGAAACTCATAAAGCACTCTTGGCTTTTGAGCAATCTGGTGAAATTGAAAATACAAGCCGAGATGGAAAGTGGGAGGTTTTAAGTTTAAAATGGGGAAGTGTTTCTCCTGGTCCATTTTATATTGTTTGGGAAACACCGGAGGGAACATACTGGAAGGGGTGGCCTTTTCAAATTCGAAGTATGAGGCTTGTTAAGTCTGATATTTATTTGAGTGAGATTGCAAAAATAAAACCTTCAGAAAGTGAATTGGGAAAAGATCCTATGTCTGATGTTGAGGTAGGGTTCAATCAGTTTAAGGGGAAGTGTTTGACCTGCCATTCAATTTCAGGTGTTGGCGGGAAAAAGGCTCGAATCGACCTTGTTCAATTGTTCAAAAATATGGTGGAACGGGATCAGTCTCTGAGAGTTCTTAATAAAGCGATAAGTCGTCCACCTTTAGGAATGGCTGATATTAAAGATATTCAATTTAAAGACGGGGACATTGAGAAAATCAATGAATATCTTTGGCATATGTCTCATAAGAACTAGATTATTTTAGTGGTGATGTCCACCTGGGCCATGCACATGGCCGTGTTCCAATTCCTCTTTGCTTGCTTCACGAATTTTCATGATTCGAATATCAAAATTCAAAGTTACGCCAGCAAGAGGGTGATTGGCATCCAATGTGACTTCCTTTTCGTTCATTGCCACAACTGTTAAAATTTGTGGACCTTGGGGAGTGTCAGCCTGAAGTTGTATGCCGATCTCTAAGTTCGGGACATTGCTGAGTTCTTCTTTTGGAAAGGCTCGAACAAGTGAATCATTTCGCTCGCCATATCCTTCAGATGGAGAAACTGTAACGGTAAATTCATCTCCTTCAGATTTCCCATCCAATTCCTTTTCTAAGCCAGGCACAATATTTTTGTGACCGTGTAAGTAGGGAAGTGGTTCTCGGCCGACAGATGTGTCTATGACCTTTCCTGAGTTATCTTTAAGGGTGTACTCTATTTCTACAACGTCATCTTTTTTTATAGCCATGTTTTGTCCTTAATTTAAGTCGACAACCCTATGCGAGAATTTCGTGTAAATCCAGAAAGCAAGTGCCCGACTTTGAGCAATTATATCAAGTGGGGGTCAGTTGGTTCTGAGGTCTAAAATAACGCACTAAGGCAATCTGCGGTGATTTGAAAGGACTTAATTTTTGCAATATTAGGTCCTAATGTTTTGCGCAATGGTTGAATTTCAGTAAAGGAATGTTTTCTAATTGGGCATGCTTTGTAAATCAGATCGAAAGTTTATTGAAAGTCATCTCTCAAAAGTGAGTCGTAGTTTTGCTCTGGCTATTCGAGTTCTCGATCAACCATTACGAGACTATGTGGGTTTAAGCTATCTTCTTTTTCGAGTGCTGGACACTGTGGAAGATGCAAAGTGGGAGTCACGTAATCTTCAGGAAGAAGGCTTTTCTCGAATAGATTTGATCATAACGGAAAAAACAAACATTGAGCACTTTCATAAATTTTTGATTCAAAATACGGATTCAATGTCAATAAGTGTTGGTGAAAAATCATTGCTTTCGGATTTAGAGCAACTGATAGATTTACTTTCAAAACTTCCTAAGGATATTCAAAATGAAATTGAAACTTATTTGATTTCAATGTCTCGCGGGATGAAGTTTTTTACTTGTCGTAATTGGGGGCATTTTAAACTAAAAAATGTTTCTGAAGTGAACCTTTACTGTTACTTTGTTGCAGGTTTGGTTGGTGAAATGCTAACTCGTCTACTTTTTCTTTCTAAGAATTGCCCACTTGATAATACAAAGCTCATGGCAGACTCTGTTGAGTTTGGGTTGTTTTTGCAAAAGGTGAATGTGCTAAAGGATCAAGTGGAAGATGAGAAGATTGGCCGCTATTTGGTTCCGGATCGCTTAGAGATCAGAAAGAGTCTTTTGAGCCACGCGGATGCCTCAATACACTATATAATGAAGATTCATTCTTATTCAAAGCCCTATGCTCTTTTTTGTTTGATGTCTTTATTTCTTGGCATGGTTTCCATTCCATATATTGACTCCTCATTTCGATTGAGGAAACTTGTTAAGCCATCTCGAACAGCGACTCTTCAGTTACTTACGCAGCTGCAGGGAAGGATTTCAAACCCCGATGCAATCATGCAGTTTTACCAAAAACTAAGAGGACAGTTGGAGCTTTCGTTGGGTACAAGTCTGGCTTAGGTTTCCTCATCCAGCCACAGAACACTCTTTGCGTGTGGGTCATAGACGCCCGCCAAAACTTCAATGTTTTGAAACTGAGAAAGAGATTTCTTTATCTCTTTGGCTCCAAACTTGGCGTATTCCTCAATAGCATCTGAGCAAGGTGTTTCTTTGAGGCGTTTTAAGAGATTTCGTGTTGTCTTTGATTCAAAGTTTTGTTGAGGAGAAATGGCATTTTCAAGAGCCTTGCAGTCTTTGTGTGGTAAATAAATGACAGCATTGAGTCCAAGCCCTTCTACAAGAAAGTGTAGCGATTCAAAAACATTTTCATTTAGAAGAGCTCCTGCATTTCTAATAACAGCAAGTTCTCCAATAGGAGAGTTGAATATGATTTCAGGTGAGAGTCTTGGGTCTGCACATGTCACAATACAAGCTTTTAGCTCTGAGTTTTGAGAGGTTTTCTGCAAACTCTGAAATGCAAGATTCTTATCGTGGAAATAGTCTTTGATTTTCATATTATCCAAAGATAGTGAGATTGATGAAATTTGTCTATCATTTATGAGCCATCTTTCTCTAGAGATAGAATTTTTTCCAACTCCAAGTTGGCCTTCGTTGTGTAGTTGATCATTTCTTTTTGGTCATGTCGGAGATCAAACTGCGTTTTCAGGATTTCATTGTCCTTTTTTGTGAATTTCGCAAGTCTTGTATTGATTTTTTCTCTTGGTACATTCATTTCAAGTAGGACCTCTTTGGCAATTTCAAGGCTTGTAAGTAATGTTTCGCGGTGTACGATTTTGACTCCGACCTCCATCAAGTCAATAGCATGTTGGCGATTTCGGGCGCGAGCAAAGACTTTAAGTTCTGGAAAATCTTCTCTTACCATTTTGGCTGTACGAACGGAGTTTGCAGGGTCATCAATGGCAAGCACAAAGTATTTTGCACTTTTAGCCCCTGCAGCTTCTAAAATGTCAGATCTTGCAGCGTCACCATAGTAGACCTTGTTTCCAAACTCTCTAGCTGTATCAACTTGTGCGGCACTGTGTTCCAAAATCGTATGGTGGATTTTTTGAGAGTTGAGAAATCGTGACACAATTTGTCCGAACCTTCCATATCCGGCAATGATTATGACAGGATCTTCATTTTCAATTTTATCAAACTCTCGGCTTTCTTTTGATTTTGGTGTGTATCTTTGGTTGAGTTCAAAGAAAAAAGGTGTGAGAGCCATACTCAAAGTTACAGATGCACTTAAAATAGAACTGGTTTCTGTATCTAAGAATCCTTTACCTAGGGCTGTCGCAAATAGAACAAAAGCAAATTCACCTCCTTGAGGAAGAGTGAATGCAATATTTTGTGCTGAAGTTCTTGGGTAGCCAAATAGACGGGCCAAAGCAAAGAGCAATCCACTTTTAAGTGCCATAAATGCCAATGTGATCAAAAGAATCCAGTGGGGTTGAGAAACAAGGATATTCAAATCCAATGACATTCCAACAGCTATAAAGAATAGGCCAAGAAGCAGTCCTTTGAAGGGTTGTAAATTGGATTCCAATTCATGGCGATACTCGGAGTTTGCAAGTATAACCCCAGCTAAGAAGGCTCCCATTCCCATTGAAAGCCCTATGGATTCAATGAGAATTGCTGTTCCAAGAACAATAAAAAGGGAGATTGCAGTAAAAACCTCAGGAGTTCTGGAGTCGGCAACAAGTCGTAAAATATATCTTAACCCATAGCGGCCAGCTAGGACCACTCCTAAAACAATGCCGACTATTTTTGTAATTTCTGTAAGAGTGGGGGAGTGTATTGGGTTTTCTGTAAAGAGTGCAAGTGATGCAATAAGTGGTACGACTGCCAAATCTTGAAACATAAGAATTGAAAAAGACCCTTGTCCATGAAATGTTTTGAGTTGGTGTTTTTCCTCTAAAATTTGAATAGAAAATGCAGTTGAAGAAAGTGCCAAACCAAATCCTGTAACATATGCAGCGGCATTATTTAGGCCAAAACACTTTGCTAAGTACATGAAAAGAAAGCCTGTACAAAGAACTTGCAATAATCCAAGTCCAAAAATATTTCTTCTCAATTTCCATAGTCTTTTTGGAGCAAGCTCTAGGCCAATAATAAAGAGAAGGAAAACAACTCCTAGTTCTGAGAAGTGGAGGATTTCTTTTGGATCTTTTATAAACCCTAGAATATGGGGGCCAATAATTATTCCAGAAAAAAGATAGGCGAGTATGGCACCGATCTTAAAGTACTTGAAAATTGGCACAAAAAGACTTGCTGCTGCCGTAAAAATAAGAAAATCAAAGAGTGCCGTATGCATGTGAGACCTTTCTAAATGAATCTTTTTGATTTTAAGTATCTCCTAAATTACTTGAATTGTTAAAGCTCTGTTGCAGGAGGGCGGAGTTTTTGGTTGCCCTTAGCTCGCCTCAGTGTAGAGTTGTAGCAAAGGCCAGGAGCAGTGCAGTATGGATGCATCAGATTATCGGGTACTATTGGCAGAGATTCCAAAAAATTACTTTAAACCTTATCCTTGGAGACTTGTTCCATTTTTTTTAGTCACTTCTGGTTGGCTAGCAGGAGTGTTTTCACTGATCACAATTCCAATGCTCTGGCCACTTAAGGTTGTTATAGCACTTGGTGTTGGGCATCTTTGGGGCATGAGTGGGCTTCTTTGCCATGAAATTCTTCATGGCAGTGTTATAAAGAACAAAAAGCTTCAAAATACCTTGGCATTCATAGGTCTTTTTCCTTTTTTGATTTCACCAACATTTTGGCGTTTTTGGCATAACAAACTTCACCATGGACATACGCAAAGAATGATTATGGACCCCGATGCTTATCCCACATATCGTATCTTCAAACAGAGTAAGTTTAGCCAATGGATGTATCCAATCACGCCAGGGTCTGGAAAGAAGATTAGCTATCTGTATCTTTTTGTTTGGTTTTGTTTCAATATTCAGGTCTTTCAATTTTATTTTCGATTTCGTAATCGAATTTTTGAAAATGTGAATCATAGAAAAGTGAATATTGAGATGACTGCAATGTTTGGACTATTTGTTGTTTATCTTGTTTTTGCTGGACCTACAAATTGGCTTTGGGTTTGGTTGCTGCCTTTTTTGGTACAAAATTACGTTGTGTTTTCCTATATCTCAACAAATCACAACTTGAGTCCTTTGACTTCAAAGAACGATCCTCTGGAGAACTCTTTGAGTGTCACGAATCATCCTGTACTTGAGTTTTTTCACTTCAACTTTGGTTATCATGTTGAGCATCATATCTTCCCGACAGTGAATCCTGTTTATAATAAAAAAGTCCATACTGTGCTGAAAGAAAAATTTCCGGATCGTTATCACTGCTGGCCAAAGTGGAAGGCAATTCGAGAGCTTTATAGAACTGCGCGTATATATAAAAATTCAAAAATATTGTTCAACCCTCTGACGGGTGAGAAATACAAGACAATTTCTTCTCCACCTAAAGCAAAGTTAAATAATGAATCAGTTCCTTCGGTTCAGCAAAATGTTCAGACGGAAAATACGATTCAACTGTAGAGAAGGTTCGTATGGAAATCTATCCACTTCCTGGTTTTAGCGAACCCTTTAGCAGTTGGTCCCATCTTTTTGCCGCTGTTCTATCTTTTTTGGGAGGCTATTTTTTAACTCTTCGTGGAAGAGGCAATGGCTTTCGAGTTTTTTCGTTGGTTGTATTTACGTTTTCGCTGGTGTTTTTGTTTTCAATGAGTGGTGTTTACCACTTGCTTGAACCCGGAGGGCAACCAAGACTTGTGTTTAAGCATCTTGATCATGCTGCTATTTTTGTTTTGATTGCTGGAACATTCACCCCCATACACACA
>JAUICD010000069.1 GCA_030427965.1 Bdellovibrionia bacterium | reverse complement strand
GAACCGCCATCTGATCACCATCGAAATCCGCATTGTATGCTGTACATACAAGTGGATGAAGCTGAATGGCCTTACCTTCATTCAACACTGGCTCAAATGCCTGAATACCAAGACGGTGAAGAGTCGGAGCACGGTTAAGAAGAACTGGGTGTTCTTTTACAACTTCAGCCAAAATATCCCAAACTTCATCAATCTCTTGCTCAACAACTCTCTTGGATTGTTTGATTGTTGAAGAAAGACCACGCTCTTCTAGTTTATTATAAACAAATGGCTTAAAAAGTTCGAGAGCCATTTTCTTTGGCAAACCACATTGATGAAGTTTAAGGTGCGGACCAACCACAATAACGGAACGACCAGAATAATCCACTCGCTTTCCAAGCAGGTTTTGTCTGAATCGACCTTGCTTACCTTTAAGCATATCACTTAAAGATCTCAATGGACGTTTGTTAGGCCCTGTAAAAGTCTTTCCTCTTCGACCATTGTCAAAAAGTGCATCGACAGACTCTTGTAGCATTCGCTTTTCGTTACGAATAATAATTTCAGGGGCATTCAACTCTTGAAGTCTCTTGAGTCGATTGTTTCTATTTATCACTCTTCGATAAAGGTCATTCAGATCTGAAGTCGCAAATCGACCGCCATCAAGGGGCACAAGAGGTCGAAGATCTGGCGGAATCACCGGGATCACTTCAAGCATCATCCACTCTGGTTTATTTGGAGAGTCTTTGAATGCTTCAACAACTTTCAATCTCTTTGTGAGTTTCTTAATCTGAGCTTCTGATTTTGTCTCTTTTATGTCCATTCGAAGTTTTCTAGATAGAAACTCTGGATCAATTTTTCTAAGGAGTTCTCGAACTGCATCTCCACCCATTGCCGCTTTAAATGTTGGACCATGCTCTTCGATTGCAGCTTGGTAAAGGTCTTCAGTTAAAACCTGACCCTCTTCAAGAGTCGTTTCCATTGGATCAATTACAACGTAAGCTTCGCAATAAAGAACTTTTTCAACATCTTTTAGAGTCATGTCTAAAAGATTCCCAATTCGACTTGGAAGGGATCTCAAAAACCAAATGTGCGCAACTGGAGTTGCAAGTTCGATATTTCCCATTCTCTCACGGCGAACTCTGCTTTGCGTGACTTCAACTCCACACTTCTCACAGATCACACCACGGTATTTCATCCGTTTGTATTTTCCACACAAACACTCATAGTCTTTAATTGGTCCAAAAATTTTGGCACAAAAGAGTCCATCACGCTCTGGCTTAAATGTTCTGTAGTTGATCGTTTCTGGCTTCTTCACCTCTCCATGAGACCATGAACGAATCATTTCCGGCGAGGCCAATGAAACTCGAACCGCATTGAATGCGAGTGGATCTTTAGGCTTATCGAAAAAATTTAATAAATCCTTCAACGATGACTCCTTGTCCCTATTGCTCTACCGGGCGTGGTTGATCTTCTACTTTATCTGTCAAAATATCTGATTCTTTAAGTTCAACATTTAGCGCAAGGCTTTGAAGTTCTTTTACCAAGACGTTGAACGACTCAGGAAGACCTGGCTCAAGAATGTTCTCACCTTTCACGATGCTTTCATACATTCGTGTTCTTCCAGCAACATCATCCGACTTCACTGTCAAAAACTCCTGAAGGGAGTATGCAGCTCCGTAGGCCTCAATTGCCCAAACTTCCATCTCTCCAAGTCTCTGACCACCAAATTGGGCTTTACCACCAAGTGGCTGCTGACTCACAAGTGAGTAAGGACCAATGGATCGTGCATGAATCTTCTCTTCAACCAAATGATGAAGCTTCAACATGTACATCACACCGACTGTTACCGCTCTATCGAATGGCTCACCTGTTCGACCATCAAAAAGAGTGGTTTGCGCCCGAGTTGGCAAGCCTGCTGCCGTTAGCATATCTTTGATTTCTTCTTCTTTAGCTCCGTCAAAAACTGGCGTTGCAAAGTGAACACCCTTTTTGAGATAAGGAAGCATTTTCTGAAGAGAGTCTTCATCTGCAGTTTTTACTTTTTCAGCAAGCTCTGTATCACTAAAGAGCACCTGTAATTTCTCACGAACCTCTTGTGCTTGGAACTTTTTAATATATGGCTCAAGTTGGTTACCTAAGTTTTTGGCAGCCCATCCCAAATGTGTCTCAAGGATTTGCCCAATGTTCATTCGTGATGGAACACCGAGTGGGTTTAAAACCATATCAACTGGCGTTCCATCTGCCATGTAAGGCATATCTTCTTCAGGCATAATTCTTGAGATAACACCCTTATTTCCATGGCGTCCTGCAAACTTATCACCCACTTGGAGTTTGCGTTTAATTGCAACGTAAACTTTTACCATTTTAATAACACCTGGAGGAAGCTCATCCCCTTTGTTCAAACGATCTGTTTTTTCGTTGAAAACAAGTTTGACGGCTTCCAATTGGTTTCTGGCATTGTCTAAAATTCGAGTCATTTGGAATTCAATTTCCGACTCTAGTGGAATGTAATTGAGAAGCTCAAAAGGAATGGACTCCAGATCTTCCCAAGTGATCTTTTGATCTTTCTCAAGAAGTTTTTTAGACCCATCTTCATTTACAAGAACACCTGTTGTTGTTTTACCAACCAATATGTCTTTCAACTTATCAAGCGCGTTGTTCTTAATCACATTTTGCTCAATGATCAGATCTTTTTGAATTTTCTTACGCTTTTCTTCAATGATCTGATTGAGACGCTCGTCTTTGTCATTTGGCTCACGACTATACACCTGAGCATCAATCACTGTTCCGTAAACACCTGATGGAACCCGAAGGGAGGTGTCTTTCACATCTCCAGCTTTCTCACCAAAGATCGCTCGAAGAAGCTTCTCTTCTGGAGAAAGTTGAGATTCACCCTTAGGAGTCACTTTACCGACTAAAATATCTCCAGGCGTTACCTCTGCACCAATACGAACGATACCACTAGAATCAAGGTCCTTCATCGCCTCTTCACCAACATTGGCGATATCTCTTGAAACTTCCTCTTTACCAAGCTTTGTATCACGCGCGACACACTCAAATTCTTCAATGTGAATTGAGGTGAACGTATCCTCTTTAATCATTTTCTCAGAAATAAGAATAGAATCCTCAAAGTTGTACCCCATCCAAGGTGTAAATGCGATTTGTACGTTTTTACCAAGCGCCAACTCACCAAGCTCAGTTGAAGGGCCATCTGCAATGATGTCTCCTGCACGAACAGAGTCACCTGTTTTTACAATTGGCTTTTGGTTGAAACACGTATTTTGGTTTGTTCTTTGATATTTTGTTAAGTTGTAAATGTCCACGTTTGCCCCAAGCTCACCTGCCCGCGCGTATCTACGAACCACAACTCGAGAAGCATCCACTTCCTCAACCACACCCTCATTTCGACAAACAACAGATGTACCTGAATCACGGGCCACAAGCCTTTCAACCCCTGTACCAACAAGAGGAGATTCAGAACGCATAAGTGGAACAGCTTGACGTTGCATATTTGAGCCCATCAATGCACGGTTGGCATCATCATGCTCAAGGAACGGAATCAAACTTGCTGCAATGGAAACAAGTTGATTTGGTGAAACGTCCATAAGACTCACCTTGTCTTCTGGAACATTTTCATAATCCCCGTTGATACGGATATTTACATTCCCCTGACTGTCACTTTCAATTCGATCTGAACCCGTTGCTTGGCATATATAATGACCCTGCTCTTCAAGAGCCGAGAGGTATTTGACTTCATTTGAAATCTTCCCATTTTCCACACTTCTATAAGGAGTCTCAATAAAACCATAGTTATTGATTCGGGCAAAACTCGCCAAAGACGCAATCAAACCAATGTTTGGTCCTTCTGGAGTTTCAATCGGACAAATCCGACCATAGTGAGTTGGATGTACGTCACGAACTTCAAATCCAGCACGATCTCTTGTCAAACCGCCTGGGCCAAGTGCCGAAAGACGTCTTTTATGTGTAATTTCTGAAAGTGGATTTGTTTGATCCATAAACTGAGAAAGCTGGGATGAGCCAAAAAATTCCTTTACAACGGCATTCACAGGTTTTGCATTCACAAGATCATGGGGCATCATTGTGTCCATATCTTGTAAACTCATTCTTTCACGAATCGCTCTCTCCATTCGAACAAGACCAATACGGTATTGGTTCTCTAGAAGTTCTCCAACAGATCTGATTCGACGGTTTCCAAGGTGGTCGATATCATCGACCTGTCCACGACCGTTTTTAAGGTCAATCAATGTTTTTACAACGTGAACAATATCATCTTTGGTAAGTGTTCTATGTTCCACAGGTGTTTGCTCAAAAGAGAAACCAAAACGGTGATTGATCTTTAATCGACCGACCTCACTTAAATCATAGGCTTCTGGCTCAAAAAACAATCTATGAAAAAAGTTTTCAGCAGCCTCAATTGTTGGCGGCTCACCTGGGCGCATTCTTTTGTAGATATCAATAAGAGACTCTTCACGTGTGTTCACTTTATCAATAAGCAGAGTATTTCTCAGGTATGGTCCAACGGCCAAGCCATCAAAGAAAATCACTTTGAATTCTTTGACCTTTGCCGCACGGAAAGATTCAATCATATCAGGCGTGATTTCAGAATTGACCTCAGCTAGAACCTCACCCGTTGACTCATTTACAACAGGCTTTGCAATGACCTTTCCAGATAAATCTTCTGGAGCAACCTCACACTCTTTAAGTCCAAGATCCTGAATCTTCTTAGCTACTGCACGAGTGATACGACGCCCTTGCTTGATTAGGACTTCACCATTCTTAGGATCTTTAATATCAGCAAGTGCTCTTTGGCTTACCATTCTCTCAATTTCAAGAGTTCGCGTGATTTTACCTGCCTTACCCAAAGTCACTGTATCGAGATCATAATACATCTCAAGAAGCTCTTCAGTCGTATAACCAAGCGCTTTGAGTAAAATTGAAGCTGGAAATTTACGACGTCTATCGATTCGAACATAAAGAAGATCTTTTTGATCAAAATCAATATCTAGCCATGAACCTCTGTATGGAATCACACGCGCCGTATAGATAAGCTTACCACTAGCCGTGTTCTTGCCTTGGTCATGGTCAAAAAATACACCCGGAGACCTATGAAGTTGTGAAACCACAACTCTCTCTGTTCCATTAACAATAAAGGAACCATTCACAGTCATTAAGGGAATTTCGCCTAAGTAAATCTCTTGTTCCTTCACGTCCCGAATACTTTTGGCTTCTGTCTCTTCATCGACATCAAATACAATCAATCGAAGTGTGACCTTCACAGGAGCAGCATATGTCATACCGCGCTGACGACACTCATCCACGTCATACTTAGGAGCTTCAAGTTGATAACTTACAAACTCTAAGCTGCACGTTTCATTGTAATTTGAAATTGGAAAAACCGACTTAAAGACGCCTTGCAATCCGGCTTCATCTCGTCGATCCGCATCTACATCTTTTTGAAGAAACTCCTCATATGACTTGCGTTGAAGTTCAATGAGGTTTGGAATATCGATAACGTTTTTATTGCTACCAAAAGTTTTCCGTAAGCGTAAATTAGACGCTGTAATAGACGTGGCCATTCCCACTCCTTATTCGGTTGGGCGTTCATATCATAATGTGAAAGTGCTTGCAGCACTCCCACATCTCATGGATTTAATGTAAAATCAAATGTTTATGTTTACTTAAGCTCAACTTTTGCGCCGGCTTTCTCAAGGGCTTCCTTGACTTTAGCGGCCTCGTCTTTTGCAACGCCCTGCTTCACAGGTTTTGGAGCTCCCTCAACAAGATCTTTGGCTTCTTTAAGGCCAAGCCCTGTGATTGTTCTCACTTCTTTAATAACTGCGATCTTATTGCCGCCAGCTTCAGTCAAAACAACATCAAACTCATCCTTTTCTTCTACTGGAGCACCAGCAGCGGCAGCTGGAGCTGCTGCAACAGCAGCGGCAGCACTTACGCCCCACTTGTCCTCTAGAGTTGATATCAATTCTGCCAATTCAATAACTGGAAGAGCTGAAAGATAGTCTACAACTTGTTCGCGATCTAATGACATGGTTTCCTCCTAAATAAAAACCTTTAATTTCAATTGTTTATGCACTTTTTGTATCTTTATAAGCAGCAAGCAATCGAACAAATGAGCCCGACGGTGCAGCCAATTGGCGTACAAACTGCGTTGCTGGAGCTTGCAAAGTTCCTAAGAACATCGCGCGAAGCTCATCTTTACCTGGAAGAGTTGCAAGATACTTGATCTTGTTCTCATCCAAAGCAGATCCGTCCATAACACCAGATTTGATTTCTAATTTATCTGCCACTTTTTTAAAGTCAGCCAAGAATTTTGCCGGGCTGCTCACGTCTTCATAAGCAAATACAACGGCATTTGTTCCAACAAAATTTGCTGAAATTGCGCTATCTGATTCCGGGTGATCTTTTAGTGCAATCTTAGCCAAAGTGTTTCTTACAACTTTCATCTCAGCATCAAGAGGACGAAGTCCTTTTCTGAGTGTTGTAACTTGCTCCACATCTAGGCCTTTGAAATCCACCAAAAATGCCGCCTTGGCTTTTCCAAATTTCTCAGAAATATTTGCTATTTCCTGGGCTTTACGCGCTCTATCCACGCTGTCCTCCTTAATCATGGCTCATATTTTCGCTGAGGAAGACACCTGGAAATCCCAAGTTAAGAAAAGGAGAAACTTAAACTCCGCGTCTCTGAAGGATGATTAAGCTAAAAGCCCCTTCGGTCTTCGACAGCAAACGGCAAATGCCGCATATGAGCGATGAGAAATATATGGCTTGGATCATATCGTCAAGTCGGAATCACGATAATTCCTCATATCAAGAAGAAAAGAGAAAGCTTACGAGGGTCAAACAACAAAAAGCCGACTGAATATGTCGGCTTTTTGAGTGAAGTTGTAACTATAAAGTCCAAACTCTTAGACCACTTCTCCAACAGCTCGGTTCACATCTATGCGAACACCAGGGCCCATAGTAGAAGAAATCGACATACCTTTAAAGTAAACCCCTTTACTTGAAGCAGGCTTGGCTTTCTGAACAGCACCTAAAAGAGTTAAAAGGTTTCCCTTGAGCTTATCCGCACCCATGCTTTTCTTACCAACGGCTGCGTGGATGATTCCATTTTTATCAACTCTAAAACTCAACTTACCTTTTTTCTCAGCTTCAACAGCTTTACCTACATCAAAGGTCACAGTCCCAATTTTTGGATTGGGCATTAAGCCTCGAGGACCCAAAACTTTCGCCACTTTTGAAACCGTTGCCATCATGTCTGGAGTTGCAATCGCTTTATCAAAATCAAGCCACCCGCCTTTGATCTTCTCAACTAAATCATCAGCGCCGACAAAGTCTGCACCTGCATCTTTTGCTTCATTTTCCTTATCGCCTTTTGCAAAAACCAAAACACGAACCTCTTTGCCAAGGCCATTGGGGAGACTCACCGCACCCCGAACCTGCTGGTCGGATTGCTTGGCATCAATTCCAAGGCGAATCGCCACATCCACAGATTCATCAAATTTTGCACCAGCATTTTCTACAACTAAGGCAAGGCCATCTTGCAGAGGATAACGTTTGTCATGATCCACTTTTTCGCTTGCCGCTTTCATTCTTTTTCCCATTTCCGCACCTACCTTTGAATCTCAATGCCCATGCTCTTAGCCGTACCTTCGACTTGATTCATGGCAGATTGAAGATCAAGACAGTTCAAGTCAGGAAGCTTAATTTCAGCAATCTTTTTGACCTGTTCTTGTGTGATTTTTCCAACTTTGTCCTTCTGGGGCATCTTGGAACCACTCTTAAGTTTCAGTTCCTTCTTGATCAAGACCGATGCAGGAGGGGTTTTCGTGATAAACGAAAACGATCTATCCTGATAGACTGTGATCACAACAGGAATAAGAAGATCTCCTTGTCCCTGTGTTTTGGAATTGAACGACTTACAGAATTCCATGATGTTGACCCCATGCTGACCGAGCGCCGGTCCAACGGGAGGCGCTGGATTTGCCTTCCCTGCCGGTATTTGAAGCTTAATCGCTCCAGTTACTTTTTTAGCCATTTCCCACTCTCCTTAAAAAAACGGGGGTTAATTATCCTTTTTCTACTTGTATAAAATCCAACTCAACGGGAGTCGGGCGACCAAAGATACTCACAAGAACTTTGACTTTTGCTTTCTCTTGATTCACTTCTTCAACAGTTCCATTGAAATTGCTAAACGGTCCATCCACAACTCGAACAGACTCTCCTTCTTCAAAGGAAATTTTGGGACGAGGTTTCTCTGCGCCATCTGCCATTTGTTTTGTGATCCGCATGACTTCATCTTCAGGAACCGGGGGAGGCGACATACCACCACCGACAAAGCCTGTGACTTTCACAGAGCCTTTCACCAAGTGCCAAGCCTGTTCATTAAGATCCATTTGAACAAAAATATATCCAGGAAAAAACTTTCGCGATGTGGTTTGTTTTTGTCCTTTAACTAGCTCAACAACATTCTCTGATGGAATCAAGACTTCGCCAAAAACATCTTCCATACCATGCTGCTTGATTCGACTTTCAATCGATTGCTTAGCTTTGGCTTCGCAACTTGTATGGACGTTTACTATGTACCACTTTTTATCTGACATCTTACATCTCGATTACAAAATTCACGACTGTGTTGGTAATAAAATCAAACGTCCACAAAAGAACACCTGAAATTAACAACATCACTGTCACTACGATTGTCATTGCAAAGGTATCTTTATTTGATGGCCAAACAACCTTTCGCACTTCGACTATGACTTCGTCTGCCCATTTTACTATTTTTGGATTGAACTGAAGAACCACAAAAGTGACAATGGCCACCCCAATTGGGAGCCCATGTATAACCATGTCATTATTGATGTATCTTGCAACAGCACCAACAGATCTTGCCAAAGTATCAATTAAGACACTCATAACGTAGGCTGCTGCAGCTGCTGTACCAACAAACGAGAGCGTAATAAACTTCTTATTACTTTCTTCCATCTTTTCCTCCCACTCTTCGCGGCTTTCGCCTGGTGGATATTTTGGCAGGGCAGGTAGGATTCGAACCTACAACCTACGGATTTGGAGTCCGTCGCTCTACCAATTAGAGCTACTACCCTAATATTTCCCTTCAAAATTACTAAAAAGGCCTCCAGAAACTAGAGGCCTTTCTACGCTGAGTCAACAAGACTCAAAACATTTCGCTATTTTACGTATTTACTCGACGATATCCGTTACGACACCAGCACCAACAGTACGGCCACCCTCACGGATCGCAAAGCGAAGCTCTTTTTCCATCGCAATTGGAGCGATAAGCTCAACAGCCATTTCAGCACGATCCCCAGGCATAACCATTTCTGTGCCTTCTTTCAAAGTCACAACACCAGTGATGTCTGTCGTTCTGAAGTAAAACTGCGGTCGGTATCCGTTAAAGAACGGAGTATGACGGCCACCCTCTT
>JAUICD010000011.1 GCA_030427965.1 Bdellovibrionia bacterium | reverse complement strand
GCTATCACATTAAACTCCCCATATGCTTATCAGTTCGGCACTGTTGGAAAACCTGTGGGAGATGTGGAAATCAAGGTGGCAGAAGATGGCGAGTTGCTCGTTAAGAGTGATAAAGTCATGCTTGGATACTACAAGCGTGATGACGCCAACAAAGAGGCTTTCAAAGACGGTTACTTTTGTACTGGTGATATTGGTGAATTTACAAAAGATGGATTTGTGAAGATTACGGATC
The DNA here is from genome assembly GCA_030427965.1 of Bdellovibrionia bacterium. Taxonomy (GTDB): domain Bacteria; phylum Bdellovibrionota; class Bdellovibrionia; order Bdellovibrionales; family JAUICD01; genus JAUICD01. Next base: position 74,004 of record JAUICD010000011.1, on the reverse strand, counting down.
GAAAAAAAGATTTGATCAAAACGGCTGGTGGGAAATACATTGCACCTCAAAAATTAGAGAACTTGCTGAGGCTTTCAAAATATATTTCAAACGTCCTTATTCACGGGGATAAGAAAAAATACATCGTTGCAGTTTTAACACTCAATTTTCCAGAAGTTGAAAACTACGCTCGAACAGAAAACATCTCTTTTAAGAACAAAAGTGAACTTACACAGAACAAATCTGTTCAACAATTGATTCGAAATGAAATTGCCGATGCCAATAGCAAGCTTGCCAGCTATGAAACGATTAAAAACTTTGCTCTTTTGGATAAAGATTTTACTGTTGAAGACGGAGAGTTGACACCCTCTTTGAAGGTCAAAAGAAAGTACTGTGATCAAAAATATGCTGACATCATCGATGAACTTTATACGTCTTAAAGATCTTTGAGGTATGAGCGAAGTTGCTGGCTGAATTGGCACATTTAAAAGTGAGTTTCTTCAAAAAATTAAAGGAAGAAGAATCGAAGACCGACACCAACAAAAGCACCGTTGAGATTGACCTTTCTCTTGGTAGATCCGTCACTCTCATAGGCCGTGTCTCCTTTACTGACATCTCCATCAACAGTTGTAACAGATCTTTGATGTTTGAATTCACTTAAAGTGAAGTATCGATAACCCACATCTGCAAGAAGAGTGACCGAATCTACCAAGTTGAATTCAAAACCCACAAATCCCTCAAAGAGGACTGCATTTCCCATAACCTCTTCCGTGTAATCCTTGACTCCCGGATAGGCCGTCTCTCCATCGCTTGTTAAATCATATCGATTCGTGATTGTAAGATTTCCCGTTGCTGCGCCAAGAGAGATCACCATTCGATAGGTGTCATGCAAATAAGGATAAAATTCAAGATGAACAGATGGCAACACTCCAATGATCGTGCTGTCCACGCGAGCCAAAGTATCTCCAGAGGAATTCTTCCCCTTCATTCCAAGCATATTCTCAGGTGAAATAACGTTTGCCCCAAGTGTTAATCCCATAAACCCTGCATTGAGTATAAAGCCAAATTCACCACCCAGTATATGAGTTGGCTTATCTTCAAACTCTATATCATCACTAGAGTCCCCATAAGCGCCCTTACCCAGAGCAGATGGCCCATAGTTTCCCTTGAAGTAACTCCCAACAACAGCTTTTTCGAATTTGAACATTCGGGCCTGCAATGGATTTGCAAAAAATATTATAAATAAAAAAGTGGCAAAGAATCTCACCACTTCATTTTAGCAATTATTGGCAAACTCCGGTATTACCCCAGCCACGATACGGGACACAAGTACGGCCCCAAGGGCACGATCCTCCCTGTGAACCTCGACTAAGATCACAGTAACGAACTCCCCAACTGCCATACCTTGGTACACCTGAAGGCTGGCCATTCATGCAATGAAAGCCGTTATTGAATCGATTCCAGTAGCCTTGATATGCAAAAAAGCCAAAATACATCATAGGTAAGTGTCCAACTCCCCAGCGTGGTCCGTAGAACTGCTGGCAGTTTCGGCCATCTGTTGGATAAGGGGCACAGTATTGACTATCTGGATTTACAACACAGTTGTCCTGGTTTGGTGCGACAGCTCTTGTTTTTCCGCCACCACTTTTCTTCTTGTCGTTCTCTTTAGCACATGACACGACAAAAACGAGTGCAAATATGCTCAAAAAGAGTTTTACGTTCCTCATAGTTTCCTCCAACTCACCCCGATCAAATCCAAAATATGTGCCACTCTTCACCCCATTAGATTTCAGATGAGAGCTCACTTTTGTGTGGGAATTGAGCAGATCGACGAAAATTGTCGGTGGCCAAGGGCCCTTGGCTGCGCTAAGTGAACAGTCCTATAACATCGTCGGTATTTTTAAGAAAATTTAAGGATCTCATAGAGTTGTGGATAACAGAGAGAGCCCAGCACCTATATACCAGATATAACGCACATGGAAAGTAGTTCTCACGTATTTTTTCTAGACTCACTGAGTCCCAGAAGTCGGCTAGCACCTGACTCTGGTCGAATCAAAATTTTGATGCTAGACATGAAGTATGGGTATTCAAAACGTCGCCATCGTCTATCGTCCTCGAAAATCTGAAGCCAAAAAACTTGCCGAAACCGTGGCACAGTTCCTAAAACAGAAGGGATGCACCTGCTATTCTCATCCCGAACAAACTCTTATAAAGGGAACAAAAAAGGCCAAAAAATCAGATATCAAGAAACTTGACCTTGTCATAGTTCTCGGAGGCGATGGAACTTATTTAAATGCTGTTAGAATGCTTGAAGGCGCCTCAACCCCAGTCCTTGGCGTCAATCTTGGATCTTTGGGATTTCTCACACAAACTCGGAAAGAAAAAATCAAGTCTACTCTTAGCCTTGTCTTGAAAGACAAACTCGAGATTTCAGAACGCACAATGCTTGATGTTTCAGTCGTTCGAAACGGGAAAACTCGCGCCAAGTATCTTGCACTCAATGACATTGTTTTTGAACGTGGACCCATCAGCCGTTTGATTTACATGTCTATACACACAGGAGGAACTCTTGTCAGTGAACTCAAAGCAGATGGATTGATCGTTAGTACACCAACAGGTTCTACAGCCTACAATTTGGCAGCTGGTGGACCAATTTTGCATCCCAATGTCCCAGCTATTGTATTAACTCCCATCTGTCCCCATAGCCTCACCAATCGCCCAATTACATTGTCAGATATGCGAGCCATTGAAATCCGCTTAACAAATGAGGGTCAAACTGCTGTGTTCATGGTAGATGGCCAAAGAGTCGAAGATTTAACTAATAAAGATAAAATTGTTGTTACAAAATCAAAGTACAAACACCATATGTTAGTCACCGACGAACACAATCACTTTGATGTACTACGCTCCAAATTGCGATTTGGTAAACGAGATTAAGTCGGGGGAAAAATGTTAATTGAATTAATGGTAAAGAACTTTGCAATTATTGATGAAGTTCATATCTCTTTCCAAAGTGGACTCAATATTTTAAGTGGAGAAACTGGAGCTGGAAAATCTGTTTTACTAAAAAGCCTCTCCCTCATGATGGGAGAAAAGTCCTCCACCGACGTCATTCGATCAGGAAAGGACCAAGCTATCGTTGAAGGTGCATTTGACATATCTCGAAGATCAGACATCAAAGCGGCCCTCACAGGGCTTGGAATTGAATCTTCAGAAGACCTTCTTGTCGTAAAAAGAGTACTCATGAGACAAGGAAAAAGTCGAATCTATATCAACGGCACAATGAGCACTCTTGCCACTCTTCAAGGCCTTATCGCTCCCTTAGTTGAAGTCACTGGTCATTCCATTCCTCTTATTGAAATGACAGGACAACATGATAGTCGTAATCTCTTATCTAAATCCTATCACATGGATTTATTAGATCGATATGCTGGTGCTCTTGAATTGAAACATTCCTATTCTGAAAGTTATCGAAAGTTTAAATCTATCGAACAAGAACTCGAACGTCTAAATGACTCCAACCGCAACCATGAACAAAGATTGGATTTTCTATCCTATCAACTCAATGAAATCGAATCGCTCAACCTTTCTGAAGGTGATGATGAACTCTTAGAAAGACAATACAATACTGCTAGAAGTAGCGAACGGCTCAATCAATTTTTGAATGAAACAGAGTCTTCGCTCTTTGGAGAAGATGATTCTGCAATAGCTCGAGTCCACAAAGTGATACAAAAAGCTAAGGAACTTGAAAAATACGGACTAGGTCTTTTTGAAAAAATTCAGCCTCTTGAAAATGTCAAAACAGTTTTAGAGGATGTGATTTTTGACGTTCGACACTTCACCAATCAGGCCGAAGCGGAAGGTCTTAACATTCAAGACATCGAATCCAAAATGGCAAAGTATCGAAAGTTACAACGAAAGTACGGAACGACTTTGCAGGAAATTCTCAGTGCACAAACTTCTATTTCAAATGAACTTGATGAACTTAAGAATCGTGATCAAATCATTGAATCCCTTACTCAAGAAAAAAGTGATCTTGAAAAAAATCTCAAAAAAGTGGCTCGCTCCTTATCTGAAAAACGTAAAAAATATGCCTCTATGCTAGCAAAAAGTGTCAACGGAGAGCTTGAGGACCTCAATATGAAAGGAGTTCAACTTGTTGTATCTATTGAACCCCTTGAAGAAATCAATTCCACTGGTCAAGACAGTGTTCAGTTTCGCACCAAAAACTCCAATCAAGGTGACGAAAAAGCGTTAAACAAAGCCGCAAGTGGTGGAGAACTCAGCCGTATATTGCTTTCTCTAAAATACACAGTGGGAGATAACGAAAAGCCAAGAACCTATCTCTTTGATGAAGTGGACAATGGAGTTTCCGGAGAAACTGCTGAAAAAGTCGGAAAAAAACTCAAAGCTATTTCTGGTGACCAACAAGTGATCTGCGTCACCCACCTCGCTCAAGTCGCTCACTGGGCAGATTCACACTATCTTATAAAGAAAACTCCTGCCAAAACTGGAGTTAAAATGAGTGTCCTAGAACTCAAAAAACGCGAAAGGGTTGAAGAGATTGCACGGTTGATCTCTGGAGAAAAAATTACCAAGACAAGTCTTGCACACGCAGAACAGTTGATTTCACAAAACAGTCTTCACTAAAAAGGCGCTAAGTCATTTTTGTTTTGGTATCCATCAGTTTCTAGAAGTTGACGAACTTGGATTCTGTCTCACTGACCATGTAAGCTTTGGGTCTGTCCCAATAACCTAGATTTACAGATCGGATGGAACGTCCATCTTCAGATTGGAAATTAAATTCTTTTTCAACATGAACATGTCCAAAAACCATAAGATCAAAATCTGACGTCTTTGATTTTTCAATTGAATATTTTTCGATTTTCTTACCAATTTCAAGACTAACTTCATGACTGTGCCCTCGGCTACGAGTTCTCTTACGGCTTCTACTGCTAAGCCACTCCCCAACATTTTCAACCCAGGAGCTTGGCGCTTTATGAGTTGAAAAATACATAAACTTAGATCGAATAAACTTTCTCCACCTGAGGTAGGCTTTGTCATCTGGATTGATAAAATCCCCATGCTCCACTCTCAATCGAATATTTCCAAGATCCATTTCCAATTCATTTTCCACAACTTGAACGCCAAGTTTCTTTTCCCAGTAGCCCTTTAAGAAAAAATCATGATTGCCTTCCACATAAAAAACTTCAATATCACTTTCGAGTAATTTTTTAATGGATTGAATCACTGGAGAAAACTTTTGGGCAAAATACTCATGATCAGCCACCCACAAATCAAAAATATCACCCAATAAAAAAACATGAGTGGCCTTACCAACAAGTGACGACAACGCCTCAGCAAACGCAAAGAGATTTGGGTCCTCAGAACTCATAATATGAATGTCGGAAAAAAAGTAGGCTCTCATTTGAACCCACTTATAACCAGAGTTGAATTACTTATCAATGTCTTGACGTTGCTGGCGACGGATATACGCCGGAACATCTAGCTGCCTATTGTCAAATGGCGACTTTAATATTTCATCTGCAAGCTTGCGGGCAGAGGCAATAGGATCCTCTGTATTCACATCAAGTGCCAGTTGTTCACCATCCACCTCTTGAGAAACATTAGGCTTCGCATTCTGTTGCTCTCTGTAGGCACGTGCCTTTTGAAGCAATTTCTCTCTTGGAAGAGATGTCGAGCTTTCCTCTGCTTGAGCACTTTCAGCAGAAAATTCATTTGATGGAACAGGAGTTGCTGTCGGAATTGGAGGAAGATGATTCGCCGATGATGTCGTCATCGTCTCTTGAGGCTCTGTTGCCGGGGCTCTCACATCTTGCCCCAAAGAATCTGTAATCATATGAGGAACTTGAAAATTGATTGCCTGTGATTGTGCCATTGCCTGTTGAACCTGTGACATATGTTCTGTCACTTGAGCTTCGTCACCCTGTGGGCCAAAGCCTGTTGCAATCACAGTCACTCGAATCTCATCCGTGAAGTTTTCATCAATAACAGCGCCAAAAATAATCTCTGCATCTTCATGGGCTGCTTCTGTAATAAGAGTGGAGGCTTCATTGACTTCATAAAGACTGAGATCCGTTCCACCAGTGACATTGATGATAATACCCATTGCTCCATCGATAGAAACATTTTCCAAAAGTGGTGAAGAGATCGCATTTGTTGCAGCTTCAACAGCCCTGTTTTCACCAGTGGCACGCCCTGTCCCCATAAGCGCCATTCCCTGGTTTGCCATAACAGTTCGGATGTCAGCAAAATCCAAATTGATCAAACCACGAATGTTAATAAGATCTGAAATCCCTTGAACCGCATGAAGTAAAACCTCATCGGCTTTTTTAAAAGTATCAAGTAGCGGAGTTTTTTCACCCGAAATTGTCAGTAGTTTCTGATTTGGTATAACAATAAGAGTGTCCACATTGTCGCGAAGTTCAGAAAGGCCATGATCCGCATGTCTTTGCCTCTTGCGACCTTCAAAACTAAATGGACGAGTCACAACCCCTATCGTAAGTGCACCTAGTTCTTTTGCTATTTTTGCAATAACAGGAGCACCACCAGTTCCTGTTCCACCACCCATTCCGGCAGTGACAAAAACCATATCCGCGCCTTCAAGGTTTTCTACAATTTCATTGTAAGACTCAATGGCCGCACGTTTTCCTATGTCAGGGTTCGCTCCTGCGCCAAGCCCCTTCGTAAGTTCGGCACCAAGTTGAATTTTTGTATCGGCTTTATTTGCGTTGAGAGCCTGTCGATCTGTATTGGCAACAACAAATTCTACACCACTTAAACCACTTTCAATCATAGTCGTTACGGCATTGTTTCCACCTCCACCAACACCAACAACTTTTATACTGGCACCAAATTCTGTGTTCTCTTCCAACTCAAACATCTTCCCTCCCGGTTAGGGCTTAAAACGCGTCAACAAATGCTTTCTTAATTTTTTCCATCCATCTTAAACCTGAAACTGTTGTTTTACTCTTTTTCATATGAGTCTGCCCGTACAACAAAAGACCTATGCTTGTCGAAAATGCTGGCGTTTGAACCGCATCTCTTAAACCACCAATTTGATTTGGAACTGCTTTTCGAACCGGCATATCAAGCAGAAACTCACCCATTTCGATCAATCCATCCAACTGGCTTCCTCCGCCAGTCAAAACCACTCCTGATCCCAAAAAGTCAGTAAGTCCGCTTTTGTGTATTTCTGTATTTATAAAATTCAAGATCTCTTCAGCTCTAGGTTCGATCACTTCACAAAGATACTGTCTCATAACCGTGCGCGACTGCCTGCCACCAACACCTTCCACTTCAATGGATTCTGAAGAATCCACAAGACTAGACATTGCACAGCCATATTCACACTTTAAGTTTTCTGCACTCGAATGAGGAGTGCGAAGCCCAACAGCCACATCGTTTGTGACATGCACACCACCAAGAGGAAGCACGGAAGTGTAAACCACTCCACCGTTGATATAAATTATAACATCTGATGTACCACCACCGATATCAACAAGCGCCACCCCAAGATCTTTTTCATCCTGACTAAGAACAGCTAATGCCGACGCCAGTTGTTCTAGTGCTAAGCCTTTAATTTTGAGCCCTGCTTTATTTGTACACTTGATAATGTTTTGAATCGCAGTGTGTCCACCTGTCACAATATGAACAGAGGCTTCCAGTCGAATACCAGACATCCCGATTGGATCACTGATTCCTTCTTGATCATCAATTTTAAAATCTCTAGGGATAACATGAATCACATCACGATCTGCAGGAACAGCAACAGCTTGAGCCGCTTCAATCACTCTTTGAACATCGGACTCCTGAACTTCCTTATTTTTAATTGCAACCATACCCTTTGAATCAAAAGAGCGTATGTGTGCACCTGCAACACCAACCCAAATACTTTCGATTTTTGTACCAGCCATGAGTTCGGCTTCTTCGACTGCTTTTCGAATAGAGTCAGTTGTCGAATCGATATTGACCACGACACCTTTTCGAAGTCCGTGACTTGGAGCAGTTCCAACCCCAATCACGTCAATCCCACCTTCACGCGGTTGTCCTATGACAACACTAATCTTAGTGCTGCCGATGTCCAGACCAGCGACAATCGTGTCTTCCCTGTCATTCCGTTTCACTTGCCCATCTCCCTCACATGAAACTTCATGCGAAAAAAGCCGTACCAAAGTCTGTTTCGTGGGCCACCATCCATGGTGCGTCAACACCTAATACCCAATAATTCTAAAGTCTTGTAGACCCTCGACTTAAAGGCTATTCCCCCTTACGCGGCCTGACAAGGACTTTCTGGGTGAATTCCGCATCGATAACGCGATCGCTAATCTTCTCACTATCAAGGTAATTTAAGACTTTTTCGATACGCGCGAGCTTGATTTGCAATTGTTGATCTGAAATATGAATACGATGTCGATCTTTCATTAAAGACAACCAAACTTCATTCTTTTTATCAATATCAACTTCATCAATCGATTCCAATGAAAGACGCCCATCCACTGGAAGTGCGGAAAGTATTTTTGATACTTTTATTTTCAAACGAGAATCTTTAAAAAGCTTTCCTGTTCTTATCACAGGTGCAACGGGTGCATGAGTCAGATTTGCTCTAGGAAGCCAAGCTGAATTTTCAGCAAGTGGAACTGAAATTCCTTTTGAATTTACATACACAGCAACCACACTATACGGAGTCACTTGAATACGAACACGATTGGGGAAATTGCGAACAAGACGAATTTCTTTGATCCAATTTTCTCGTCTTAATATTGTTTTCACCCGATTTAAACGAACACTCCAAATGTTCTTTTTTTGAAATGGAATCATAAGTCCACGCAAATCTTTAATACGCTCAGACCAATACATGGAGCTAGGGGCCATAAGTTCCAACTCCACCTCAGAGACCTGAAAGGCCCCCGTACGCACCGATTGATAAACAGCCGCCACAATAAGCAGCGTAAAAACGAAAATAACCGCAAATCTCTGACGTCGATTTTTATTTTTCACCTCTTCAGTATATACAACTTGAAGAGAAAAAACCCGAGAGTTACAGACACATAGACTATAGTCGAAATCCCTTGCCTGCCGCGACAAAACGATGGTACCCAATGATTCGTAAAGGAGAAGGTATGACACTTTCTATGGTTGCAAATTTAGATAAAACGATCGAACGTCAAAGTACGGCCATAAAAATTCTTTCGGTGGTTGCTGGAAGTTTATTTATTGCATCAGTTGCACAAATTCGCCTGCCTCTTCCTTTTACACCAGTACCCGTCACTGGACAAACCTTCGGAGTTCTTTTCACCGCCGCCTTACTTGGAAAAAAGTGGGGCCCAGCTTCAGTGATTCTTTACGTTTTAGAGGGGGCGCTTGGACTTCCGTTTTTTCAAGGTGCCACAAGTGGACTGCTTGTTTTAGTTGGCCCAACAGCAGGCTATATTTGGGGCTTTATTCTGGGAGCGATTTTGGTTTCCTCACTTACCGCAAAGGGATGGGGAGAGACCTACTTCAAATCTCTTGCTATGTTCACTTTGGGGTTGATCCCAATTTTTGCCTTGGGTCTTTTGTGGTTAGGACACCTTTTTGGTTATGACAAGGTCTTAGCAATGGGTTTTTATCCATTCCTTATGGGAGCAGCTTACAAAACGGTCCTAGCAGCAACATTGCTAACAACTCTAAAAAAACAAAACTAAGTGTTCAAAAAGTAAGTGCACATTTTAAATATATCTAACGAAAAATCAATTCCCTTAAACCCAAACTATTCCCATCAATGAACTCTTAGAGGCTAAGCCTACAACAGTTGGTTCATACTAAGTCATCACACTTTTGCAAATCAGTTTCTAACTCTTATTCGTACTTTCAAAGATCTTATCAGCAGACTGCGCTACGAAGCCCTGGTAAAGCTTCCCGTTTGTATCAGAGTAGCGTTTAGCAAATTCGTAATAACATGCTGGTATTTCAAAAGCTCCATCAGAAAAATCAACTACAATCTCTTTAGCCATAGTAGAGGATTGCTCCAACAAGACTTCGGGTGAACCCTTGATTTTTCCGCCACTCGAATTAAGAGTGTGACCGTTTTCCTCAAGAAAGGAATTCAGCTCAGCAAGTTCTTTGAAAAAATTTAGCCTATTAACCAAGACAGTGAAATGATTGGCACGAAACCCAAAGGCAGAAAGCCAAGCTGCATATTCACTTTCCTTCATAAGGTCCAGATAAATCTTATGAGACACTTTCCACAAACGACCTGAATAGATGAAATCGCTTTTGTCCTCTCTCCCTTCTGGAATTTCCCCAATCATTTTTGAAACATTCTCTTGAAGCTCACTTGAAAACTGCTCCACCAACAATTCACTTATAAAAACCTTGGGCTGATCTGGATCACTGTGTTCAAAGTGTTGTGCGTAGAGTTTTTTCTCCTTGAATTCATACTCTCCTGCAAATTCATAACCCTCATTCACAAAAACCTGAGCCAACTTTGAAACCCCTGTTCTTGGATGCCGAAATGTGCGAAAAGCCACGTGATCATTCACGACCTTTTCACCTTTTGAGACAATCAGGTCATGTATCTGAGACGCCGTTGGATTTAATTGAACATAGTCTTTCCAAAGAGACTGAAAAACAGTATCGATGCTCATAAAGAATCCTCCTAGAGATATCTCAGTATGACTCTTAAAGATTTGTCGACAAGGGGAAAATGGCAGCGTGTAATTTTAGACACGTTGTTGCGCGAGAAAGCAGAGAGAGAGAGAGAGAGAGAGAGAGAGAGAGAGAGAGAGAGAGAGAGAGAGAGAGAGAGAGAGAGAGAGAGAGAGAGAGAGAGAGAGAGAGAGAGAGAGAGAGAGACATCTTTTACAGTCCGTAAGCCTCTTTCATTTTTTCAGATGCATCGTTGCCATACTCTTCGCGCAACCGCTCTCTGTTATGAGCGTTCTGATCCATCTCATCCCCACCACTTAAACTCTTGTCTTGAACAAATTCATCAAGTCGAGTTCCATGAGTAACCGGGTCATTGAGATCATTACATGAATAAAGTGATGGGAAATAGCTCATCGCTTTTTCATACCTTTCATCTCTTGCGTTCACACTTTCTGTGATCAAGTGAACACCAAGAAGCTTCTGTAAATCCACCACACGATTCAAATTCAAACCAGACTTTCGCCCCCCTGTGGCCATTTGGAATTCTTCCAAGCCAACAGCCAAAGACTTTTCATCAAAAATCTCTTCTTGGTGAACAAACCCTTTTGTGAATCGACAACGCCTGGAATCACTTTTATTTTCAATATCTATAGAGCCCATATACGTGCTTATCGCCATGGATATTTCAAGGTCGAGCTCTTTAAGTCTTTTTTTCATTTTAGATTTTTTTTGTTTATCCTCTTCGGAATCAACAGCCCCCTCTAACTCCTCTCTCTCTTTGTACAGGGCTTCAGCTACACCTATAAGTTCTTCTCCTCGACTACGATCCATTCGAAACTCTGATATCTCTGCTAAATAATTGGGAAGTTCTTCGGTTTTCGATGATGAATACCCAGCTTGTGATAAATAATCTGGCTCTCCGTAAATAACATTGCCATCCACAACAACAAGATTCACATCTCCCTCACCTGCGATTTCTACAATATTATTGAACGGATCAGTTCGATGTTTTTTCAAAACTATCAAAGTTCCAATTGCTCCTTCAGCAATAGTTCCAATTCCATGCTCTCCATCTTCACCTGTATGGAAATGATTGATAAGTCGAGCTGGGTTTTCAGTCATCATTTTATAGAGATCATAATCTGTAAATTCGTCTGCTAAACCCAGTTTGTGGATATACTTTCGAGCCAACTTAATTTCTTCTAAAACTGTTTTTGATCCCGTTGGCACCCAATCAGACCCAATTGCAAGTAAGAGCTTTTTGTCTTTTGATTGTGCTTTATTCACCTTTCGAATCATTTCCAGATCCAATGTTTCACCATATAAAAGAAGATTGGAATACGGCGACCAAACAAGACCCATTTCATTTTCAGCCATATGTTTTAGACCACCTTGGTTGATTCCTATGCCGTGGACAAAGTTCATTCCTTTTCTTGCCAATCCCATCATTTTAAGCATTGGAAACTCAATTCTGTTATACGGATCTGTCGATCGTCCTTCAGCAAGATGAGCCACAACTCCTGATTGGTTTTCACTGTCCAATGTCCGGTGACGACTTGCAATTCCTCCATGGTAAAAAGACATGTAGCGAATGAGTTTTTTGGGAATCTCTTCTCGACAGCTTTCTTCAAGAATATTTTTATCTGTGATGATCTCCAAAGATTCACTTGAAGTAACCTCTGTGATTTTATTCTTTTCAATCATATCTGGACAAAATTCTTTAAGAGAGTTCAAAAGAGCTTGATCATAGGTTGCACCATTTGAAATCGCTTTATCTATGTTTTTTATCTTCTCTTCAATGGACGCACTCTCAGATTCTTCAATTTTGCCAAGTTCCAGGAACTTTGGCCGAACATAATTCCAAACATATGTGAAATCCTGTGGCGTTAAAAGAAAAGAAGGTGCTGAAACCGGAGATTCTGATTCCACTCCATCCTCATATCTGTACACTCTTGAGTCTTCGACTCGATGAATGGAAAAGTGACTCACACACCCTGAGGACACATAACCTTGCATATACGTTGTACCAAGAATCATAGCCTGCATCTCTGACCAACGAAATGCCGCACAAGTGATTACTGGATCAAAGTTGACCCATGGGTTGATGTTTTTACTAACTGCATACTTGTATTCCGTCCATTTCGACCACTCAAATCGATTGTTGAATTGGCCTTTTGCCAATGGCCAAGTCGGTAAATTATTTTGCTTTGGATGATTGTGTAAATCTATAAGACCTGGATATACAATATCAAAGTCCGATTTCCTGGGATTCTTTTTGGATGACAAGGTGACAACTTTCATTCCATCTTTAGATTTACCGAGAGCTTCAAGCTCCTCCACCGAAATCTCTTTTAGCTCTGTGATCAACCCATCTTCAATCTTGATTTGACTTAGACGAACACCATCCTCTGGACGGTCTCCAAAAAAGACACTCGGAACATTTCCTATTAGAATCACACTCCCATACGTAAGTTCTTCACTTCCCCGTCCTTCCGGGGCAAATTGGTTTTCCCTTTCAATAAGCTGTCTTGTGTCTTCATCTCCATACATGTTGAGATCCACCCACTCCAAATCTATCCCATCTCTTTGAAGAGTTGAGGCTCCCGCTATAATAAAGCACAGTAAAAGTAAAATTAGATTCTTGATACTTTTCATGTGATCTCCCTCACTCTGCATACTCAAAAACAGCCTGGAGGAACTTATGCCATCCAGATTCAAAATCTCCAAAAATATTAAAATTCAAAGATTCAGATGAATTCAATTTGACCGTGTAACCCTCTAGAGCTGAAAAATCACTCTTGGCGTTTTCGTATTGGCGCAATCTTTTTGGAATCCAAACATTCAAAGACTGAAATCCCTCTCTATCACCGTACTTATCCCCCTGAAGAGAGTGAACAATGGCCTTATCCAGAGATCGTTTTATAGAGTCCACCAACTCATCTATAGGGTTTGAGAGCCCTTTCATCCGATGAATAAACTCTCCAAACTCTAGTGTTTCATGAAATGAGCGAAATTGTGTACTTGACCAAATTTGATTGAGAATTTGTGTCGCTCGATCCGAACGCAGTTCTTCTTTTCGTGTTATATATTCCGTCAATTCTTTTCCAAGTAAATTCAATTTAGGAATAAGACCTCTTTGCAATTCCAAGACATCAAGTGTTCCAAATGTGAATCGTTCTGCATTTCCCAGTTGATTTAAACCATCTTGAAGTGCCGCACGATCTATACGACCTCCATAAGAAGATTTCGAATTGGGATTTAAGTTGCGAGCCATCAAAACAGGAAGCAAGCGTCCCACAAGAGTGGGTTCATAATGAAAATCCCCAGGCTTTAAACGCAACTCTTCAGGTAGATGTTTGCTTTTTTTTCTCAACCCTGGGTAGGATTTGTCTATCTCCCAAAACAAAGCCCTATAAGGAAGTCCCAAATATGTTTGAACATGTGCTGACCCTGAAACATATCGAACAGAATCACCAATTTCTGATATCAACTCCAAACTCTGCATGTAACAAGCATCTGCAACAAAGTTGTCAATTCTCTTTTTTCCCTGAAGACCGTCTTCTGATTCTTGAATCTCTTTGAGAGCATCTCTCAACTCTTCACCTGAGAGGTGAGCTTTTCCACTCTCATCTTGAATCATCCATCCTTTTCCATGTCCCCAATAGATCACCATGTAATGTTCAGCTGGGTATTCTCGTATTCCCCATTCTAAAAATGAAGAGAACCTCTTCTTTTTTGAATTGAGAGTTGTTGGATTAAAAACTTCAATCACTGGAGACTGTACACTCTCAAAGTTTGAGTACCGACCTCTATCTACAAATGCCCGCTTTGTTATTTCAGGTTCATAAGCTCTATTTGACTCAAACATATGAAGTCTTCGAATCAAATTATCGGTGCCATGATGCTGAACAATCACGTCCTTCTTGAGAGTTGAACCATTGGATTTGCCTCTTCCTCGGAAAGAGGACTCCATCTCAAACAGGTCCCAAAGGGAATAAGCCATGAGATCATTGTTTGCATCCATAGCAACCAAGATTGTCCACTTCTTGTAGCATTTGGATCTTGAAGTCGAGTTTTTCTCTAAGGCCGCTTTTATGTATTTTTGATAGCGTTGTCCCTGTTGATCGCCCTCATGTTGTCCAAATTTTTCATAATCAAAGAGATAGGGGCGACCTCGTTTCTTTTTCCAAACCTCTTTGCAACTTTCTTTTGGAAACCATGAAGGTTGCTCAAAAGCGAAAGACTCCGTGGAACCGACCAAACAAGCCCAAAATACGACTGAGGTTTGCAAAAAATAGGAGAAACAAGGCCTGAACATGAGCGCACTTTGCCATGATTTCATGGTTCTAACAAATACCTCAAAACAGATGCCAATCCTTGCTGAACAATTTTCATTGGCCCCACATGTTTTTTATATAATTTGAGGTCTCTATTGTTAATGGAAACGTCTCTCGGGTAGACTTCGCTTCATATATTGCCAGCATTTGTATATTTAAAATTAATGGTGGTGAGTACTATGGAGGATCATCAAATGAACGGAATAAAAATTTTCTTGTGGCTGGCTCTTTCCATGAGCTTTTTGGTTTCAAATGTTGAAGCCGCGACTCGATACAAATTTGATAAGAGACGTGGAAGCCCTGCCGAATTTGATCCAGGTCCCCCAAAAAACTCTCGCTGGACAGAACTCTATGGTAGTGCACCAAACTATCGCCTAATAGGAAAAGAAGTTCTAGATGGAAACCGCGAAAAATTCAGATGGAAGTGGGGCCCTATGTGGTACCGAGGTCGTCTGAATCCACAAGAGGTCAAAGTCTTTGTTGTTGGTCAAGAAGGTGCACAAGATGAAAACGTCTCAAACCGAGCATTCACAGGCTCCACTGGAACAAAAACTCAAAAGCTCCTCAACTACATGGGTATACACACAAGCTATCTTTTCATGAACACCTTTGTCTATACAATCAACGGTCAACTTGAAGGTGACCCAAAATTCAAATGGTTGGAACAAGGACGCTCAGAAGGTGATGCTGAAAAACTTCTTGAAGAAGGGAAAAATGCCAATTGTCTTACACTATCTAAGGGTGAGATTCAAAAATTCCGAGTCACATGTGGAAGTCCAATTGTCGATTACAGACATCAGCTCTTTGACTATATGGCTAAAACAAACAATGAAAAACTCAGTGTTGTGCTTGGAGTGGGCTCAGGTGGTAAAGCCTCAGTCGCAACATGGATCAACAATGTGGTTGAAGCAAATATCTGCTCTCCAGCAAAAAACCTTGCTGACTGCAATAGTGAAAAAGCACGTGCTCAGATCCATAAAGCATTTAATGCAAAATTTAAGACAAACTATTCAAGCAAAAACCCACTTGTTGTGATTGGTGTTCCACACCCAGGTGGTGCCAGTCCTAGAAATGGTGGCTCTGGTGCACTTCACAACATCATTCGTGGTTTCACAGGAGCTGCAACAACTGTTGCCAAAGAAATGGAAAAAAATAGCTCTTGGCTAGAATCTGATTCTCAAGAGAGTCGATCTCGACTGGACATGATTTCTGACCTCAAGAAAGAGTATCGATATGGAAACGCACCAATTCCATTTAGAGATTTTGCCTTCGGGACAAACTGGAGAATGGGAGATCGAGGGACAACTTCTAACCGCCGAGGCTCTCACGCAATTCAAGTTTTCTCTTCTCAAGGAAAATACAACAACGATGGGCATAAACTGAAATACTACAGCGTAAGTGACGATTTAAGCGGTCTTAACACCGACAATATGGAACGCCCAGTTCCTGGAATGAAAGAAATGGACCTTGCCTATGAACCTCCTCGCTATTACAGCAACGATAAGGAACACAGTAAGCAATATGATTACGGACCTTGTGGTGAAGACAAAGACGGAAACCCAGAATACAGCTGTGATCTTTCTATAGCTCTACAAAGTTGGTCGAAATTTGATGAACTCAAAGACAAAGAGGGAACGAAAATCGATGCTCCATACTCAGATGCGAGTTTTGGGTATGGTTCTATATATCGAGGAGATCTTAAGGACTCCAAGGTTTTGATTTTTTCTGATCAACTTTCACAAGATGCCTTCTTTAGTGGCCGAGCCCTCACAGGTGGACCTGGGCAGCGTGTTCAAAAATTTATTGAAGTTGCTCGAATTGATGGAAACTACGGAATTTTGAGAACGCTTCCTGTAGACACACTCGATTATGTGAGTGGTTCAACAAAAGTAAATGAAGACATGGTTCTTCAAAAAGATGTCAGTCTACAACGCAACAAAATTCTTGATATGATTATAGACAACAAAGACGTTGTCGTTGTGATAGGAGATTCTGCCTCAAAGGCATGGGATGAATATGCAAAGAACAATCGTCTTGCGGTTTTTCTAAGAAAAATAGATCCGCCCACTGACTCAAACATTGAAGCTTGGGAAAAACTCGCAGATGAAGTCTCCAAGAAAATAACTGGAAAAAGCGCATTAAGTGGCTATGCAAAAAACGGATCTCCAATTGCTAAAGCAATTCCAAGAAGAGACCTTCCTTACTCCACAAGATGGTGGATGGGAACTTCTGGGTCACGAGTGGTTCGTGGATCTTGCACTTCAGGTTGTGATGACAAAGAAGGGGATTACTACAAGGCTTTTGCACCAAATTGGGTAAACAAACTTAAACCTCGTAAAACCTCTAAAGACCGTGAATTGATTTCTGAATATCTCAAAAATGCCCCAGATAGTGGAAGAAGTGATGACCCTGCACTTGCACTATTAAATGAAATTCGAGATGTCATAGAAGTGACAATTGCGGGCAATCTCGTAAACGCAGCTTTTGATAAAGAATCAGGTCTACTTGTGACATCTAGCCAATCGGATTGGGAGTCATTCCGATTTTGGAATCAAGATTCATGGAGTGACCCGACACTCGGAGCATCCGAGAGTTACAACTATATCACTTTGGAAGACATCACTGTTCAATTGGATGAGGGTCGATCTGATGACGTAAGTCTTGAACAAGCTTTAGAGGAATTGACAGAAGACTTGCTTGATACTGTTGTTCCTGCACTTATTGCAGTGGTAGATGAACTAGGAGAGGTTTTCATAGTTGAAGACTATCCAGAAGAAGAGGTTGCCGAAGCCCCATAGGCCAAAGGTGCCAGGCATATTCTGCGGATGCATATAGTCAAAAACATCAAATGTTTTTGACTATATGCATCCGCAGAATATGCCTGGCACCTTTACCAATTCCCTAAAAATCGAATTTCGTTCTGAAGTTTTACGCCTTGTTTTTCAAACACCACTCTTTGAACATGCTCTATAAGCTTTGCAATATCTTTTGCCGTGGCCTTGCCTGTGTTTACAATAAAATTGGCATGCTTTTCCGAAACCTGCGCTCCTCCTACAGCATGTCCCTTTAAACCAGAAGCCTCAATCAACTGTCCTGATTTCAACCCAGGAGGGTTTACAAAAACACTTCCACAACTTGGCTGATCCAAAGGCTGTTTTGAAAAACGAATTTCATTTGCCTTCAAAACCAAATCTTTCATATTCTTTTGAGGATCATTTTTCCAACTCAAACCTACCCGAACCACAACGCCTGGTTCCCAGCCAATAGATCTTCGGTATTCCCACTTTAAATCACTTGCTTTAAAGTGAAGAATTTCAGTGTCTCTTACAACTTCAATCCACTCAGTGATATCTACAAACTCTCGCGGGGTTATGTCTTCTGAAACACCAGCATTCATTACAACCCCACCACCTATATCTCCAGGTATTCCTGCAAGAAAAAGGGAGGGACTTAAATTGAATTTCAAAAACTCTTTCATAATCAAAAGTTTTGGAGTTCCAGCCAAACATTCGATTTTCACAAATTTCTCATTCGAAGTGGAAGACAGACCTACCAATTTTCGTGTACTGACAACTAAGCCAGAGATACCAGAATCATTTATCAGTGTGTTGGTCCCACCACCTAAGATCGTTATTGAAAGTTCTTTTTCTTTTGCAAAGCGCTGTGCAGCCTTTACCTCTTCAATAGTCGTGGGCTCTACAAAATACTCTGCATTTCCCCCAACTCTCCATGAGGACAATCTTGCTAAGCGCTGATTTTTTTTAACTTCAATCACTTTGGCATCTCATTCATTGTCGAATCACACAGTTGATATATATCCCCAGCTCCAAGAGTCAGAAATATATCACCTTCTTTGAGTTCTGATAGAAGGTATTTTCTCGCCTCTTGAAAGTTTGAAATATAACGACAGGATTTGTGTTGAATCTCGTCAGCAAGAATTCTTGATGTCACCCCTTCAATAGACTTTTCACTGGCTTTATATATATCCAGTAATAAAAGATCATTCGCATCCTCAAAACAGGTTAAAAAATCA
The DNA here is from genome assembly GCA_030427965.1 of Bdellovibrionia bacterium. GTDB lineage: Bacteria > Bdellovibrionota > Bdellovibrionia > Bdellovibrionales > JAUICD01 > JAUICD01. The sequence continues at coordinate 55,005 of JAUICD010000011.1, read as the reverse complement.
TTCCAACACAACTGAGTTCTAGAAAACCGATGAGGTTGAAATGCGACAACAAGTCGCCGATTTGGAAATCGCTCTTTAAAACCTTTCAATACAGCCAACACTTCAGTCGGATGATGACCATAATCATCATAGAAGGAAACTCCACCAATATCACCCTTGTGCTGAAAACGCCTGTCTACACCACTAAAATCTCGAAGGCCTTTGGTAGCTATATTAAAATCCACGCCACAGTTCAGTGCCACAATAAGAGCCCCTGCTGCATTCAGTCCATTGTGTCTTCCCGGCATATTGAGTGTGAACTGCCCTAGAACCTTTTCGCCAAAACTTAATGTATAGGTGAGATCCTCTTTGTGAATCACATAGTCATTTTCTTTCTCAAAGCCATAGAAGAATATTTTTTTAGGATAGTCTTTAAAAATGTCACGAGTGACAGAGTCATCTCCACACACAACTGAAAATCCATAAAATGGAACTTTTTCGGTAAACTCTAAAAATGTTTTTTTGATATTCTCAAAAGTTCCATAGTGATCCAAATGATCACTGTCCACATTTGTCACTAGCGCAATTTCAGGAAAAAGTTTTAAAAAACTACCGTCACTCTCATCTGCTTCTGCAATCAACCACTCACCTTTGCCAAGCTTTGCCGTACTTTTGAATATATCAAGTCTCCCACCCACAACAACAGTAGGGTCCAGGTCTGCGCTCAAAAAAATGGATGCAAGAAAACTTGTTGTAGTGGTCTTGCCATGACTACCCCCAACGGCAATTCCTCGTTTAAGTCTCATGATTTCAGCCAACACCTCAGCTCGTCGGATAATGGGAATCTGCAACCTTTGAGCTTCCGCAATCTCGGGATTGGTCCAATCAATAGCAGAAGAATAAACAACGCAATCTGTATCAGGAGTTAAATTTGATTTCGAGTGCCCTTGATAAACTGTAACACCCAGGTTCTTCAAACGCACAACATGTTCATTTTCACTCAAGTCTGACCCCGACACAGAAGCTCCCATGTTATTTAAAAGCTCTGCAAGACCGCTCATCCCAACCCCACCAATTCCAATAAAGTGAAATCGCGATTGATCCAATTTCATTTTATCTTCTCCAATAGGTTTTTTGCCATATTCTCGGCAGCTCCTGGATGAAACCGTTTGGCGATATTCTCCCTCATCTTAATCAATTTTGATCTGTCGTTCATTGCATTTTGAATAAACTCGCTCAATCGAGTGGGAGTCAATTCTTTCTGTTCAATAAGTTCTGCTGCGCCTTCTTTCACCAAAGATTGTGCATTTCGAAGCTGATGATCATCTGCAGAAAAGGGAAAGGGTATCAAGAGTGCAGGTTTTCGAGCAGCTGCCAACTCTGCAATTGTCCCAGCACCTGATCGACATATAACAAGATCTGCCCACTTATAGTCATTCTCAATCTTGTCCAAGTACTGAAAAACCTCAACGCCCTCAATCCCATACAAACGTGACGACACTTCTTCAAAGTCTTTTTCTCCTGTCTGCACACGAATTTTAGATTTTTCAAACCAAGAAGGTTTAGAAAGTATCAAATCAGAAATACAACGATTGATTCCACGAGCTCCCTGTGAGCCACCAAATACCAAAATACGAAACTTCTCCCCACTTTCGCTTTCCAAGAACTCAATCTCTTTTCGCACTGGCATTCCTACTTTTTGAGAAGATCCACTTAAACCTGATGCCGCCTCATCAAATACCACCCAAACCTGATCCACAAATTTAGAAAGAATCCGATTTGTAAGACCTGGAGCAGCATTGATTTCCCAAATTGCAGTCTTAAATCTCAAAAAACTGGCCATCAGAACCAAGGGACCCGATGCATATCCACCCACACCCAGCACGCAATTGGGCTTAAACTTCAGTAAAATGTAAACACTGTAAATCAATGACATCGGAATCAAAAAAAGAGCCTTGAGTGTGTGAAACACACCCATCCCCTTCAAGCCAGACAATCGAAGTAAATGAAGACGATACCCAAATTGAGGAACTATTTTACGCTCCAACCCCCTCTTTGTTCCAACAAACTCAATAATCGCATCAGGGTCTTGTGCCTGAACAGCACTTGCAATTGCAAGTCCAGGATATATATGACCGCCAGTTCCACCACCAGCAATTATTAAACGAAAGTTCTTCAATGATGCCTCTATGATTCAGATCTTTGAAAATTTAAATAGATTCCAATCAAAATACAAGCGCTGATCAAAGAACTTCCCCCATAACTGATAAATGGAAGAGAAAGCCCTTTTGTAGGAAGTACTCCCATTGAAACTCCAAAGTTGATAAGCACCTGCATTGCAAAGTACAGAGTCAAACCAAACAACACCAATCGATGACTCTCACTTCTTGCCCTAAGTGACCCACGCCACATCGAGAAAATTACAAATCCAAAGAGAAGAAGCATAAATAAAATCCCAACAAACCCCCACTCTTCACCAAAAACAGACATCGTGAAATCTGTATGAGCCTCAGGAAGAAAGAACAATTTACTTTGTCCCTTTCCCAACCCAGCTCCAGTCACTCCTCCGTTGTAATACCCCAACATGCTTTGAATACCTTGAAACCCACGACCCGAAGGGTCGGCCCACGGATTTAAGAAAGCATGAATACGCTTCAATCGATAGGGTGCTTGATAAATGAGAACAGAAAAAACAACTGCAAATGTACCAAACCCAAGGGTGACATACCTCCACTTCAAGCCGTTTAAAAAGAGAGTCGAAAAGAAGAGAGTCCAACAAATCACAAGAGAACCAAAGTCAGGCTGACCAATCAAAAGCATCGTCACCAGTGCCAAAAATAACAAAACCCCCGTTCTACGTATAAGTCCAAATTTCTCCCACCCAAGAACTGCCCACATGGAAAAGAAAATAAAGCCAACTTTCAAAAACTCCGATGGCTCAAGACGAAAACCAAAAGGCAGTGAGATCCATCTCGATGCCCCTCCAACCCTTACTCCTATCCCAGGAACAAGTGTTGCCATCAGTCCAATCATACTTCCAGCAAAAAGAAACAATCCGAAACGCATGATCCATTTAGAAGGGGCCAGTGAGACCACTCCAAGTACAATCATTCCACCAATTGCAAAAAGAGCCTGTTTCTTAAACAGAAAAAGACCATCGTTATATGTGTCCGTTGCGTAGATATAACTTGAGCTGTAAACCTGCACAAGCCCCACACCAATGAGTAAAAATACGGACAATAGAAATGAATGATCGAGCTCCCGAATGGAGCCCCATTTCTCATTTGAACGCGTTGACGAGTTTTTTGTAGTAATTCCCACGTTCTATATAATTATCAAAAAGATCGAAACTTGGACAGCCCGGAGACATTAATACCGTATCTCCTATCCTAGACTTTTGGTAAGCAATAAGTACAGCTTCCTCAAAAGTCCCGATCAAATAGGTTTCAGAGTAATCTCCCAAAGCACGGTTGATACGCTCTTTGGCCTCTCCGTAAAGAATAAGGGTTTTAACTCTCTGTTTAATAGATTCAATAATAGGCTCAAACGTAACATTGGCATCTTTTCCGCCCATAATAAGAATTACGTTCTCATCAAATGCAGCCAGTGCGCGAGCCACAGCATGAACATTGGTTGCCTTTGAGTCATTGTAAAACATAACTCCACCAGCTTTTCGAATATACTCCATCCGATGGTCCAGTCCCCCAAATGTATCAATAACTTTCTGTATAGCTTCAGGCTCAGCTCCGTACTCACGTGTTGCACAAATTGCAGCCATCACATTCTCAACGGAATGCTTACCCAATAGCTTCATATTTTTACTACTATAAGATTCAATTTCAGGACCTACTCGAATTCGAATATCCTCATCAATTGAAACTCCACCACCAATATTCATAATTTGTGGTTCCAACGTCTTCTTTCTTGAAAAATAAAAAATTCGCCCTCTCTGAACAGCTGGGTCACGGGCAATATCCACAACACGATTCTCATCCGCATTCAAAACACTTGTTGTCGCTTGATTCGTATTTAAGAAAATCTTCCTCTTTGCCTTGATATACTCATCAAAACTTCTATAGCGATCCAGGTGATCTTCTGCAATATTGGTAAATACAATCGTTTGTGGATTGAAGGTTTCTACATGTTCCAATTGAAAGCTTGAAACTTCACAAATCAAAACATCTGCTTTTTCACCCTTATTGACATATTCAATCAAAGGTTCACCATAATTCCCACCAATCCAAACTTTTTTCTTGGACTCTTCCAGAAACAATTGAGCTAGACGAGCTGTTGTACTTTTCCCATTTGTTCCAGTAATTGCAATTATCGGCTCTTCAATAAATTGAGATGCAAACTCGATATCTCCACTGACTTTTACACCATGTTGTCTTGCATAGTCGAAGATCTTCAACTCAGGAGAAACACCTGGGCTTAAAAGAATCAACTCTTGTGCGAGCATCGCTTTAGGAGTGTGCCCTCCAAGGTCGTAATGCACTTGAAAGTTTTCAATTTTATCTAATGAGTCCGATAACTCGGCTGCTGATTTGTGATCACTAACAGTAACTTCAGCCCCGTTTTCAGCCAAAAACTTAACCAATGATACGCCAGTCTTTGAAAGACCAACGACCATCACTTTTTTTCCCTTTAAATCTTCTCTTGTCATACTTTACCTCAACTTTAATGTACTTAAACTTAGTACCGCTAGTAATATTGAAATGATCCAAAAACGAACAATCAATTTGGGTTCATCCACACCTTTTAATTCAAAATGATGATGAATAGGAGCCATACGGAAAACTCTCTTGCCAGTTAGCTTAAATGATATCACTTGTGTAATAACTGAAAGTGCTTCAACTACAAAAACACCGCCAATCAAAGCCAAAAGAATTTCATTTTTAGAAAGCACAGCAATTGTGCCCAAAAACCCACCAAGGCTGAGACTTCCAATGTCTCCCATAAAAATTTGTGCCGGATAAGTGTTGAACCATAAAAAACCCAGCCCTGCTGCAATGACAGTGCTTGCAAGTAAAGCAAGCTCTCCAGCACCAGGCACATAAGCAATCTGCAGATATTCTGCAAGCCCCGCATGACCTGTCACATAACTCAGTAGAAGATATGTGCCAGAGGCAATTATAATTGGTGCAATTGCCAACCCATCTAATCCATCTGTCAAATTCACAGCATTGGCGCATCCAACAATAACCAAGGCTGCAAAGGGGATATAGAGCAGCCCCATATCAAAAATCATGTCTTTAAAAAACGGAAATGTCACAACAGTACTGAAATTGAAGTAAGAAATAAGCCCAAATACCACCAGCGAAGAAACTGCAAACTCCAAAACCAACCGCAACTTACCCGAAAGGCCTTTGGAATTCTTTTTTGCAATCTTAAACCAATCGTCAATATAACCAATCAACCCAAAGCTAAAGGTTACACCCATAAGGGCCCAAACAAGTGGGTTTGAAAGATCTGCCCACAAAAGAGTAGCGATACCAATACTAAAAAGTATCAACAACCCACCCATTGTAGGAGTTCCAGCTTTTTTCTTATGTGCTTCAGGCCCATCCTCTCGAATGGACTGTCCCACCTGTTTCCTCATCAAATGTTTAATAAAATAAGGACCAACAAGCCAACAGACAAAAAAGGCAGTAAGAAATGAAAGGAATGTTCGAAAAGTGATGTAACGAAAAACATTAAAGACCGAGTAGGTATCTGAAAGACTGTGAAGCCAGCTGTATAACATCTTTATCCTTAATCACGGCTTCTCACTAAATTCGACAGGTTGAAGATCCACTATCAATTTCTCCAACCGATTTCCTCGAGAGCCCTTTACCAAAACAGTGTCCTCGGGTTGTAGCACATTCAAGATCTCAACTGCAATCTCTTTTTTATAAGTATCTGCAATTACTACTGTTTTTTGAAAACCGGAAGACCTCAAACCACGCTCCACATCCTTTGAATGCTCCCCGATTGCAAAGACCCCTTCAAAAGGAATTCGTGTGAGCAATTTTCCCAATTCAAAGTGTAACTCACAAGCAGAAGCCCCCATCTCCAACATCTCTCCAGTCACTATGAAAACACGTCCTGGTAGATTTATTTTTTCAAAATTTCCTATCAAAGTATCAAAACTTTCTGGATTGGCATTGTATCCATCAAAGAGAGCTGTGGCTCCGTTTTTCAATTTCACAACTTGATTTCGTCCCCAGAGTCCTTTGCATTTAGGAAGTGATTTCCAAATTTCATTTGGCTTAAGCCCCACCCCTAAAGCACACGCTGCTGCAGCCATAAGGTTTTCCAAATTGTGCACACCAAAAACCGGAACCAAAGCACTTCCCTTTTCAGCACCAATTTTTCCCTGAACTTCTATTCCACTCATTCCCCACTGAGTGGTTTCAAAGTGAATGTCAGCATCTTCCTGGTTAGAAAATGTCAAAATAGAACCCTGGCTCTGAAACTCATCATACATTCCCCGAGTGAACAGATTGTCTAAATTAAAAACTCGAACAGCATTTGGACATTCTTCGTAGATTTCTTTCTTTGCCAAAGCCACATTGTCTATAGAGCCCAACCCTTCAAGATGCGCACGCCCCACATTTGTTACAACTACAACATCTGGATCCGCAATTTGCGCAAGAGCCGAAATTTCCTTCAAATGATTCATGCCCATTTCGACAACACAGTACTCTGTATCCCTTTCTATCTCCAACAAAGTCAAAGGCACCCCGACATGATTGTTAAAGCTATTCTTTGGAGACACTGTTTTCCCATATTGACTTAGAATGGATTTTAAAAATTCTTTTGTGCTCGACTTCCCATTGCTTCCTGTAATACCAACCGTCTTGGGATTGATATATTTTCGAAGATACTTTGCTAGGCCTTGAAGAGCATCCAGTGTATCTGGAACTTGAAAATCCACAACACCTTCCACATGTTCCCAAGGTTCACTTGCAACGATCCCTTTTGCACCGTTTTCTATTGCTGATAAAATAAAATCATGTCCATTGAAATTCTCACCAACCAGAGCAATATAAACCTGCCCCTGGCAGATGTTTCGAGAGTCTGTACATATTCCATTAAATTCCAACAAGTCTGCCTCTGTCGTCAAATTTAATGCCTCATCTATCATCTCAGTGGTCCATTTCAATCCAACAACTCCTTCAAAACTTCTGCATCACTAAAGCCTATCGTCTTGTCTCTTAAAATCTGATAATCTTCATGCCCTTTTCCCGCAATCAAAATGACATCACCTTCTTTGGCTTCAGATACGGCAAGTTCAATCGCCTTTCTTCTATCCGTCTCACAGACTGCACTTTGATTTTCACCTACAATTTCGCCAATGATTTTTTCAGGATCTTCTGATCGAGGATTATCCGAAGTAACAATAACAAAATCACTCAATCGATTGGCCACTTCAAACATGAGTGGACGTTTTCCCTGATCTCTGTCACCCCCACAGCCAAAAACTGTAATGAGTCGACTACAGCTCTTGGACTCAATCCTGATTTGATTCAACGATTCCAACACATTTTTTAAAGCATCAGGCGTATGGGCATAATCCACAAATCCAAATTTTCCACGACCTGGAATCGCCTGCAAACGCCCCGGCACTCCCGCAAACTGTGCCAAACCATCTAACATCCCTTGAAAGTCCAATCCTTTGGCCACCCCCACACCAAGTGCTTGAGCAAGATTGGTCACATTGAAAGTTCCAATCATAGGAAACTGAAAATCAAACAGGTGATTCAAATATTTAAATTGTCCTGATAAGCCCAAAAAATCTGATTTCACATATTCTATTGAAATTTCAACCTCACCTCTTCCTACGCGGATCACTTGTACATCATTTGGTATCTGAAGTTCTCTTCCATGTGGATCTTCTGTATTCACAATGGCAAATTTCTTTGCTTTAGAAGACTTTCTCAGCACACGTGTGAACAGCATCTCTTTTGCATCAAAATATTCTTCCATATTGGAATGATAATCCAAGTGGTCGCGACTCAAATTGGTAAAAACACCAACATCTAAACTTACAAAATCTGCACGACTTTGCTTTAGAGCATGGCTTGAAATCTCCATGGCAACAGCTCTAGCTCCTTTTTTTTGAAAATCTTTGAATCGAGAAAACAAAGAAACAGGATCTGGTGTTGTAAGAGAACTTTCCCACTTCTCATTTCCCAAATGATGGTCAATCGTCCCCATCACTCCACAGTTATACCCAGCTTTATTCAATAAAAACTCTACAATATATGAAACTGTTGTCTTTCCATTTGTACCCGTAATACCCACACAAAAAAGATTCTCTGTTGGTCGTCCAAAAAATAAATTTGAAGCTTTAGCTAGTAGCAAACGAGAATTCGACACTTCAATAACTGGAATACCCAAATCCCCACGGACATTTTTCCTATCTTGAACAACAAGGGCGCCTGCACCACTAGAAATAGCCATTTCCAAAAAGTCATGGCCATCTGAAGAAGAGCCCACCAAAGCAAAATACAAATCTCCTGGTTTGACTTTTCTAGAATCAAACGCCAAACCACCAATGACCACGTCACTCATATTTTCAGACAATTCTTTAGAGTCGAAAAGTTCACTCAAACGCATAGTTCAAGCTATCTCGTAGAATGAAGAGAATCAATTCTCATTCGATAAATATATTTGAATTTGCTTTTTGGATCCCAACTCTTTCCCAACTTCTGGGTAAATACGGCTCACACGACCCTTTCCTTTAAGTCGAATATCAACATCAGCACCCTGCAACCGACGAAGCACCTCTTTCAACGTTAATCCCACAAGATTTGGAACACGAGTGAGTTTTATCTCTCCAGCGAAAGTCGACTTGACTTCCTTTGTCGCAATACTCTCTTTCAATAAAACGGGCTTCTTTTTGAAAACGACGGGGCGAACCCCTCCTTCTCGCAACACATAGGACGCAATTCTTGAAAAAACGGGAGCTGCGACATCGGAACCATAAAAGCCCTTTTGAGGATCGTCCACCATTACGTAAATCACGTATTTCGGTTCATTGGCCGGGACGAATCCAGCGAAACTGGAAAGGTAACGACCACTCTTATATCCACCATTTTGAAAATCATATTTTTGTGCAGTTCCCGTTTTACCAGCAACCAAATAACCTTCAACACGAGCATTTGTTCCAGTTCCGCCTTCACCTGTAGCAGATGTGAGCATAAGCCTTAAATGACGACTTGTTTCTTCGGAAATAGCACGTCGAATGCGAAATGGTTTTACCGTGTTCTCTTCTCCAGTTTTTGAATCCACTGTTTTTTTCACCAAAAAAGGCCTGTGCAGAACTCCACCGTTGGCAACTGCTGCATAGGCATTGGCAATCTGTAGAGCTGTTACACCTATGCCATGCCCAAATGATATATTGCTCAGATGAATTTTACGCCAGTTGGGAGTCGACAAAGTTCCGGACGCTTCACCCCAAAAGTCCACTCCTGTTTTTTCCCCAAATCCAAATTTTTTCAAACCCTTATAGAGTTTCTTATTTCCCAATTCAAAAGCAATTTTTGTGGTCCCAATATTTGAAGATTTGGCCAATACATCTGCAACAGTCAGTTCTTGAAACACATGCTTACTATCTGCTTCACGAATTGTATGTTTGCCAATTTTAAGCTCACCGCCCTCGCAGTTCACTCTTGAATTTGGACGAACCAGTCCCTCTTCTAAACTTGTTGCAATAGAAAATGTTTTCAATGTGCTACCCGGTTCAAAAATATCTGTAACAGCACGGTTCTTCCTATTTGTTTTTTCAGCATCATTGGGATGATTGGGGTCCATACCAGGCACAACACCAATTCCCAAAATCTCAGAGGTATGAACATCTAAAACCACACCTATTGCTTGCCTCGCCTCATGTCTTCGAATCGCTGCAACCAGTTCTTGTTCCAATTTGTATTGGAGATCACGATCAATTGTCAGATAAACATCTTTACCTGTTGGTGGGTCCAGGAAAAATTCATTCTCCTCAATAAGAGGGCGTCCCTTTGCATCTCTCATCACTTGAACCGATTTAGATTCACCCGAAAGAACTTCATCAAATTTTCCCTCAATACCTTCAAGTCCTCGCTCATCATTTCCAACAAACCCCAATGTGGAGCCAAGAAGATCATTGTTGGGATAAATACGCTTGTATTCTTTAATAAATGCAAGCCCTCGAATACCCCACTTCCCAATGTCATTCTTAATTTCTTTGCTCAATCTCCGTGAAATCCAAACAAATCGCCTTTTTTTATTCCTAAGGTTTGCTTTGGTTTTCTTTAAACTCAAACCCAATTTACGAGCCAACTTCAATGCCACTTGACCTTCGTTGTCAATAAGGCTTGGATCTGCAAATAATGAATAGGTTGTCACCGACGAACCCAATTCAACACCATTTCTATCTAAAATATCACCACGCCGAGCCTTCAACTGGATCTGCATTTGATATTGACGTCCAAATGTTTGCGACAATTTTTCATGAGGAATCACTTGCAAAACAGCAGCACGAAATATCAACATTCCCCAGAAAACAAATAGACATAAAAATACTATGACAGCTCGACTTCTCATCAGTTTTTAAACGCAACCTTACCAGCAATCAATTGAATGATTTGTCCTTTATTTGCTTCCTTCAACTCCAGTTTTGTTTGAGCATAAATTTCAATGCGCTCTGGGCGAGTCAATTGAGCAAATCTCATCTCAAGTTTTCTGTAATCATCACGATAGGTACGCTCTACCTGCCCAAGCTTGAAGACTTGATAACCAAGTCTTCTCACTTCCATCTTCAAAATCACAATTGTTAATAAGGCTGAGATAATAAAAAATACGCTCAAATAGGATTTTACTTCCTTGCTCACTCTTTGCTCCTTTCAAATATGCGCAACTTTGCACTACGAGATCTTTTATTCGACATTTGCTCATCACGTGAGGGAATTACAACCTTCTTATATAAAGGTTTTCCAATATCTACTGCTTCTTTAAAAACCCATTTTACAATTCGATCTTCAATGGAGTGAAACGTCAGTACAAAAAAACGACCACCACGACCCAGTCTTTTCATAAGCCTCAACAGTGTGTCTTTGAGGGGCTCGATCTCATCATTGACAACAAGTCTCAGTGCCATGAAATATTTCGTGGCCGGATGCTGTCCTTTCTTTTTCCAACCCTCTATCCTTGCAATCAAATTTGCTAACTCTTCAGTTGTTGTAAACTCTTGTTTGCGACGATCTGCCACAATTGCGTTTACAACTCGTCCTGGACGACGAACTTCGCCAAGTTGAAAAAATATATCCGACAGTGATTTTTCTTCCCATGTGTTTATGATTTCTTTTGCCGTCAGAGACTGCTCTTGGTCCATTCTCATATCTAGTGGACCGTTCGAATAGAAACTGAAACCACGATCCGAATTGTCAAGCTGAGGAGAACTCACACCAAGATCTAGCAAAACCCCATCAAACAATTGATCGCCAATATACTTTTCAAAGTCGTGAAAATTTGCGTGATGTAGAACAAGTTTTCCCTGAGAAATCTCTGTCGCAAACTCTTTTTGTCCCCACTTGATGGCATCTTGATCACGATCAAATGCCACGACATTGACATTCTCAATTTCATCAATGATAGCTCGTGTGTGCCCACCTCTCCCAAAGGTCCCATCTAAGAATCGAAGACATGGGTTTTCCATACTTACAATCTCACTTAGTATTTGATCTTTTAAAATTGGAATGTGCTCCACTTCAATCCTCTAGTTCTGCAATATCTGCGAGTGTTTTTTCAAAACTCTTTGCAAGAGATGCCTGAAGTTTCTTCCACTCTTTTGCACTCCAGATTTCAAACTTACTTCCCATTCCAACAAGTACGACTCCACCTTCAAGGTTTGCAAAGTTTCTTAACGTTGGCGGTATCAATATACGCTGCTGACCATCCAATTCTACATCCTGAGCTGCACTTAAGTAAAACCTCTGAAAGGACTGGACTTCTGTCTTGAGAGGATTCAATTTCGAAATTCTCTGCTCCAAAGCATTCCAAGAGTTGCTTGAATAGACATCCAAACAGTGAGAGCCCATATAGACAGCATTTGTGAGTACAGCGTTTCCATCTAAGGTTTCACGCACAGGAGAAGGGACAACCATTCGGCCCTTAGAGTCCATTTTAATTTCAAATTGTCCACGAAAATGGTCAGCCATCCTGGTATCCTTAAAATAAGCCCATCCTTGGGCTCTTTAGTGAAGAGAATGGGCGTTTACCCCACATTTCCCCACTTATTACCACCTTATGTGTCATACACATTTTCGTCAAGTCTTGAAAGCCCTTGTCGATCCACCGAGCTGTGTTAAGCTCTCTAAAAGAGGACGATTTTTCAAATCGAGGGGAAATATGCAGACCTGCCCGAAATGCGGGTTTAGCCAACCACCAGATAAGTATTGCGCTCAATGTGGCGTAGATATGGACACCTTTATTCCCAAAGAGCCGCCTCTTAGAAAAAAGCTCTTCGGAAGCTCTATATTTTATATTTTTCTGCTTATAGCCTTTGTCTCAACAACAACCTATTTCATTTACGACCGAATATTGGTTCAGGTTGCCGAAAAAGGCGACCTCTCCCTCTCTGGAGAAGTGGATTACACCAATATCGATGACATAGAGTCAGCAAGACCTGCTTTAGCAGAAAATTCTGCACCCGCAGAAAACTCCATTCCAATAGAAGTTGAAGAATCCCCCTATTCAGAAACCCAAGAAATGCAAAATTTTGCAGAATCAAAAGACAACCAAGTTAGAAAGTTTCAGTTCTATTTGATACTGGCATCACAAGAAAGCCCACTTTTTTCGCAAGCTGAACTACAGGATGCACAAGTGGGCATTATCCCCAATTTCAAAGAAGAGTTGAAGCGGGCCAGCGGAGAAAGCGGAAACACAGAACTCAAACACTTATTCAATCGAAGATTTGAACGCAAGATCCAATCTGAAGTGGACTCTGAAATGATTGAGGTTCGCGGAAGTGAAAGCGAAAATTTTGGTGAAATTGGCCTAACCATGGCTTTACATATTCCCGAGCTCACATCAGTAGAAACAAAAATCCGACCTGAAGTCTCTGTCTTTCTCCTTGAAGGAAATCAAGACGACCCGCGCCCAACCCAAGACACACCGCCTCTGAATGAATATTCACTCCAACGCGGCTCTGCACTGTTTATTTTTGGCATCTTACCCAGAAGAAAACCCACTGAATTGGAGCTCAAGTGGCTGCCAACTAGCCTAATCAGTGCAATGAACTCTGAACTATTTTTGGAACGTCTTGCCGAATTCTTTATCCTCATTGAATTTGAAGAATAATCGTACTCTAGTATAGGGGTTGTTGGTTTTTTTCGCAGTAGAAGGTGAAACAACAATGGTCCCAAAGTATCTAGCCCGGTAAAGTGAGGAGTCATGGAAAGAGTCAACGTTAGAGGCGGCAGCATTGAAATTATCACTGGGAGTATGTTTAGCGGAAAAACAGAAGAACTGATTCGCAGAATTAAACGTGCTCAAATTGCTAAACAAAATATTCAAATTTTCAAACCAAAGATCGATCAAAGATATGACTCAGCAGGAGATATTGTCTCTCATAATCTCAATAAGATCGACGCAGTTTCCATTGAACATGTCATCGAAATCTTTGAAGTCTTAAAACCAACCACACAAGTTATTGCCATTGATGAGGCACAGTTCTTTGACAATGAAATTGTCCAAGTCTGCCAAACTTTAGCAGACCAAGGCCTTCGTGTCATTGTAGCAGGACTTGATACCGATTATCGCTCACTTCCATTTGGCCCAATGCCTTCACTTTTTGCAATAGCTGAGTTTGTGACAAAACAACACGCCATTTGTGTCAAATGCGGATCTATTGCCTCTCGAACGCAGAGAACAGTCACCTCAAGTGACGATATCCTCGTAGGGGCAAGCGAGGCCTACGAAGCACGTTGTCGAATATGCTTTGAACCGCCTAAGAGCGAATCTACAAATAAAACTTTGCCAGACGAGAATTTCAAGGATATGGAAACGACATGGAACATTTAAAGCTTGCAACATTGCTCTCAGCCGAACAAATCCAAGAACGCGTCACAGCCCTTGGAAAAGAACTCAATGATAAATTTCTAGGCGAAAGCGTTGTAGCTGTTTGTATCCTAAAAGGCTCCATTGTTTTTTACTCTGATTTGATACGCGCAATTGAAATGGATATTGCATGTGATTATATCGGCGCCTCAAGCTACAAGGGTGGAACAAAATCCACTGGCGAGGTCAAATTGACTCTAGACCTCTCATACTCAGTTCAAGACAAGCACATCCTTTTAGTTGAAGATATCGTAGATTCCGGAATCACCCTCAACTATCTACATCAGATGCTAGGAGCACGAAATCCAAAATCTATATCCACTGTCGCCTTGCTTTCAAAACCTGATGCCTTAAAAGTGGACGTCAAAGTCGATCATGTTGGCTTTGAAATTGGAAATGAATTTGTAGTTGGATACGGACTCGATTACCAAGGCTATTACAGAAACCTTCCACACATCTCTCAAGTGGAAAACCTAAACTAGAGCCTTATCACAATTCTAAAAAATATATTTACCACTGACTCCTAAGTGATAGTACTGATAACTCATCGCTGGGTCATCCACGTCAGAGAAATTTCCTCCATTGGTAAATCCGTTTTCTCGTGCATCTGAATTCAAAAAATCAATCATGAACTCACCTGCAATTTTAAAACGAGTGGATAGACTGTATTCCAAATTAAAGTTACCCAAAAGTCTCTGGTCTTCCCGTCTATTGGGGAGCGAGAAACTCAACGTCGAATAGGACAGTCGAGTTAAAAATAAAATTCGATCACCAAGTATTCGGCCATATCCAAGGTAAATGGTCTGATCGACAAGAAAGTTTGTGTAGTAAGAATCATACACATCATAATCATAGCCAGCCGTAAGTATATCCCTAGGACTCAATTGTTCTTCAAATTTCAATCGAAATGTGGGCTCAGTAAAATTGGGGCTATCAATTCCATCAGGGTGCTCTTCATAGTAACGAAACAAGTAGCCTGCCGATGCGATAATGGTCGTTGAAGTACTCAGCCTCCCCTCAACACCAGCATGAGGATAAAAGTACTGACTGTTAAGTTTCTCATCATAGCTCAATGTCTCATCTGGGTTTTTCCCTTCTGGATATGTGCGTTGACCACCCTCTATTCCAGTCACAATAAATGTTTCAGGTAAAAACCGATAGTAATACTTGAGTCCCCCATCTATTTCATAACTATTGAGATGTGTGTACAGCTCTTCATCATGAACCTCCATTTTATAATTTCCCCAAATATGAATACTAGATGAGGAAGAGAGCTTCCATCTCAAAAGTGTTCCAGCACCGTAACCAAATCGATTTACACGTTCAGAGAATTTGTCCACAGCAGGTTCAGACTCTCTCTTTATTTCACCCAACACCAAAAGTTCTGTTCGACTTTTCCCAAAGGGACTCCACTGCCCATCTATATCAAGAGTGTAATAGTCAAGGGTGTTAAACGACATGTACTTGTAATACCCAGAAGCTAAATTTAAGGCGTTGCCCCCGAGCGCTCGAGTTCCTTTCCCAAAATTCAATTCAGGCTCAATTCCAAAAACCAAATCACCCTCTACCGACTCATCTTTATAAAATGCATTGTTTATAAATTTGGAACTCACTCCAAGCTCTGCATTCTCAAGACCAAAAGTCTCTAAAGCAAAAATTGAAATAATAAGAGCACAGATCAACTTCATCGAAACGTCACACGATTTGCTCGAAATGGAGATTTCACTTTCATTTTTGAAAGCCTTTCTAAAACAAGTCGATTTTCCCATTTAAAGTGAGTTGTTTGTAAAACATATTCTTCACCACCTTTTACATTTGAAAGACAGTCATTCATTCTTTGAACAAAGGGGCGAATTCCGTTTTTATATCTCTCTGTGCTCACCACCAAATTTCCAAGATCCGTATCTGAAAAGTCAAATGCAGTCTCTCGCACTTTCGTACAAAGTTTCGAATAGAGCACTTGAATACTTTCAATTTGAGTCATCTCAGATGAGATACACTGAAATGCCCGTTTATTTTTCTTTGATTGATTAAACTGGTCACGAACAACTTGAATTGTTTTTCGATCATTATTGCTGATGCTGGAGCATCTCCTTGAAAACTTATCGAGTAATGCATTTCCAATACGCCGATCTTCAGCGTTAAATTTCAAAGCAAAAACATTTTGTGAAAAAAGCAGTAAAAATATACTACCTTTTACTATCCAAAGGATTTTCCAATCTTGTATCATAGCTGATCACTCTCAGTTGTCGTTCATATGGGTAAATATTTGGTTCTCCGAATTCTCCTTCATCTACTTTTCTTTCAATTAGAAAAAGAGATTTCGGTGTTTTATCTATTTTAATATCACGCACCTTCACTGGAGGTTTACTAAATGCCACTTCTGTAATCAAAAGTAGAACAAGCATTGCCTTCATTTTCCAACCTCCTTTTTGTCAGATTTCTCACTATCTGTAGCAACATCTCTAGCCAATCTCTGTGCCCCCAAAGCCAGCAATGGATTGTAGCTCGATTTCTTTTCCCATTTGTCTATATTTTGACCACCCATCATAGCGTTTAGAAAATCTGAGTGAGAACTCAATCCTGCAGTAAATCTAACTTTATCCTTTTTATTTCCATATTTTGCCAATAATAAAGAAGAGTTCATTTTCCATGCATTTCCATTTTTTAATTTTTTAAAAAATTGGCGAGACCGTTTTTCTCGATTTTGAATCAAATCATTAAACCCTTTTGCATAAATGAGCCTTTGATCCTCACCAAATTGACTAGTTCCATAAAGAACTTTATCACTAAATGAAGATATCATAACCGAAAGTGCTTTAAGACCTTTTTGATCTCTTGTATTTCGAACACCTTCAAGCAAAGCCTTAGAGGCCAACCGAGCCTTTCCTGACCGAATCAACAATTCCGAAACACCGACATAAGCACTATGATTTTGTGGATCAAGCTCAATCGCTTTTTCAAAAAAAGTGTATCCTTCTTTAAGTTTTCCTTTTGAGAGACTACGGTACCCTAAGGCCGTTCTCACAAAAGATTCATTTGTTCCACTTGCATTTTGAGCTGACACTGGCTGAATAGCTTCAGGAATAACATCCATGAATTTTGTAATATTTGAAATCCATACGACTTCTTCGCTCCAAGAAACTCGATTCCCCCAGGCTTTCAATGCATTTTTAGCCTCAATATCAAACCCCGCAAGCAAGTTGGCCTTAAAAAGAGATTGCAAAATACCACTGTCCTTTTGATCCAGTGATTTAAGATTTCTAATGCAACTTCTGTAGTTCCCGTTTTCACAATCTGAAACTGCCAATTCCCATTTTTCAATTTCTTTTTCTGGCCTTTTCCAATTGACCGAGTAATCACGAACAACATTCCAATCAATCATAGCCGCTTTATGAAAGGGCACTTCTTTTCCAAGAGACAACAAGCCATTGTAGGCTCGATAACCCTGGCGTTTAAACAAATTTTCAGAAGACACTTTCCAACTAGCCAGATACTGTTCCGCCGCATCCTCAAATCTTTTTTCCTTTAAAGCTCTATCTCCAAGATCATTATAAATTTGAGCAACCAAATCAAAATGCCGTCTTTTGGAAAAGCGAGCAATAGCCTCTTGGACTTCTTCCTCTGACTTAGCAGTATAGTATGAGCATTCAAAATGAGCTCGTTCCAGGCTTGCAGTCCAACTGGATTTTGAGACTCTTTCAATTTGAGGTAAAACTTTAGAACAAATTTGTTTTGAACGAACCAAGTTTCCACTATTATGATGAGCAACAGCCAGAAAATGATTCACCCTCAAATAGGATTCATTTCCAAAACCCGAAACCTCTCCTTGGTACCTTTTTATTGATTCCACATCTCCAATTTCTGCAAAAATGCGAAGAGCCACATACCAAACCAATCGATTTTGATTTCTCTTAGCATAATTTGAGAATATTTTCGCTGAAACCTTGCTCTGCCCCATATCTCTATAGAGAAGTGCCGCAGACAGTAAAGCTTCTCCACTTAATGCCGATTTTTTATATTTCTTTGCAAATGACTCAAACTTCTCAGCTGCCAACTTGTATTTTAGCATTCGTTGAAAATTGGTAGCTCTCATAAATTCTACTTTTTCAAAATATTCTGAATCACGTATACGAGTAAGGTTTTCATTGGATTTTTTGATTTGACCAGATTGCCTAAATAAAACTGCCGCACGCCAATATGCTTCATCTACAAAGTTGGAATCTTGATTTCGAAAACCAAGTGATTCATATTTTCGAGCCGCTTCCAACAATCGACCTGAATCCTCAAGTTCTACTGCAGATTTCCAATCTAAATTGGAAGTCACAGATTGGCTAAAATCACTTCTTGTTTCAAAATTTTGAGCCAAAGAAAGAGAGTCCATCTGTTCAAATCGATCATTCACTTTATTCCATCGACCTAAAATATTATTGATTTGTCCACTTAAAATTAGAGCTTTAAGTGTAATCAACGAGGCATTATCACGATCTGCTACAATACGTCGATTTGCAATTTCAGCAAGTTTAAACCGATTTCTTTTGTAATAAAGCTCAGCAACTTTAAATAGAATTTTTTGCGCCCTCTCTCCTGTTGGGAATTTTTCAACATAGTACTTTGCAGCTCTTAAGAAGACTTTTTCAGAATGACTCAATTTTTGCTTTCCCGTTCTTGCGTCTTGTGGAGTTTTAGATAAATTCACTCCTTGGGTATCATTGATTATAAAATCTACGCCCTTTGCTTCAGACCAAAGGTAACCATAGGCAGATTCTTTAGAAAAAACTGTTCGAATTTTGTTATCAGCGACCATTCGAAAGTGATATGAAGCTTCTTTGTAATTTCCGAGCTGATATTCCACCTGAGCAAGTTCAAACCTCGCTTGCAACGCTTTATCACTGAAAGAGAAATTCTTTAGAAAAGACAAATAACTTTCCCTAGCTCTTATGAAGAAGGATTTGTCTGATTCTTCAATTCCCTTATCCACCAGGTATTTTGCACTTGCAAGCAACTCTGTTTCCAAAAAGTCTTGTGCATAAAACTGTGCACGTTTTTCAGATCGATTTGTATTCCACCAAAGTGAGTTTTTTGTTAAAACCTGAATAAATCTCAATCTTTCAACATTTGCTTTATCGTATTGATCTTCATTCACAAAGCTTTCAATAACTGATTTAGCAAATTGAGGCAAATTTGGAGTCATTGGATATTTTTTTAAAAAATTCATTAAAACAACTCGAGCCTCTTTCTCTCGTGCTTCTCGTCTTAGTATCTCAGTCGCACTAAACACAGCATCACTCAATCCCTTGAGGTCAATTTTAATCTTTATTCCTTTGAGAAAAATAATACCTAAATACTCCAATGAATCTTGATAGAAAGTCAGATTCTCACCTGTAACAAATGTGGCTTCATTTGTTTCTCTATATATTTTTTCAAAATACTCTGCAGCTTTGGGGAAATTTCCAGCTTGATAGTAAGAAGCAGCAAGTTTATAGTTCGCTTTATTTCGAAAACGTGAATCTGAAATACTTGAAATACGATCATACAGATATGCTGCTTTCTTCAGTTTTCCTTTTTCAAAATGATGTTCTGCAAGTCGCCACATAACTTCATCAGAAAGAGAAGAACCCGGTGTATATTTCAAAAATCGCTTGTAAAGAGCAATTGCCTTATCTTTTTGCCCCATATCTTCAAAACTTGTTGCAATCATATAGTGCGCTTGATCAACAATAGGGCTATCTGGATAAAGCTTCAGTAATTGAGCACCATAATAGATGGCTCTTTGAAAATTGGCTTTAGGTGGCTTAGGTTCAATTTTAACAATACCTGCATAAAACCTTTTCAACTGCGCTGCATACTCTTTTTGCTTCTTAGTCCAAATGTACTGTGCTCTCTTGTGATGTAAGTTGGACAAACGAATCAAGAGGAGATCATCTAAAGAATAAATTCCATGCTTTTTAATGTAGCCTTCAATCTCAGCAATTATAGATTCATTAGATGCAAGAAGTTGATCTTCCAGTCTATTGAGCTTTGATTCGTATTGAGAGCGCAAAGAAATTTGTCGAATCTTTCTAAACTCTTTTTCAGAAACTCTCATTGTTGAGATATAATCTTGTGCTTCAATTTTATATAGATCATATGCATCCCTCCACTCTTGGTTGGCCTCAAGTGCGTTCGATGCTAAAAATAATGCAGCTGCGAAAATTTTAATCATTTACTATACGATCCAATGTAATCTTCAACACTTTTGATCGATTTCAAATAACTCTTCAAAAGTTCATTTGCATCTCGAATTCCTTCATTGCGATTTACCCACTCAACTTCTAATTCACCCATATCCGCTTTCAACTCAATTGCCTTAACTTTTCGATCAATAGCAATTATTGATTTTTTATGAGATTTGAAAATCTCTTTAGAAAGACGAGTTTTTAGCTTTTTAAGCTGACTTGGATAAACTCCCAAATGAATTTTAAAATCTTTTAGACGACGATTTTCCCGTGTTACTGCCATGATCAATTCAATTTCTTTTTTTAAGCGGACAACCATTTTGTTGTCTGTCCATATTTGAACGAGATTTAAATATTTAAGCACAAGCGGGTCTGATGATGCTAAATCTACCCATTTTTCATTTTCTTTTAAAACTTTTCTCAAAACCTGCTTTTTCATCTTTGGTTTAAAAACATCCTGTTTTTTTCTATACTCACTCACATGCTTCTTGAGTAAAAGAAACCTTGTGCTTTCCTTGAATTTGTCTTTTCTTAAAATATCAAGATAAGATCTCAAATAGCGAATATTGTAGTACATACGATCCGACACTCTCTGTGTTTGCCCTGACTCAAATGCTCTATATGCAGCTGTGATAACATTGTAAACTTCACTAGCTCTTTCCAGGTCTCGTTTTTTAAAGTATATCCAACCAATTTCCTCTAGTGCCATAAAGTAATGTGGACTGTCTTGTGATACCTCTTGATAATGTCTAAGAGCTTGATCATATTTTTCACTGGCAACACTACATCGTGCCAAAGACAATTCATAGAGATCTTCAATTTTCTGATTTACAAATAATTCCTTTCTTGTGGAACGAATGGCCTTTTCACACCGCAAACCATCGTTTTCACCGAGGTAAACTGTAGATAAAAGTATTTGGCCAAATGGATAAAAGCGAGAATTTTTTGAGATCTTTGAAAGCATTTTTTTAATTCCAAATGTTTTAGAGGAGGACAGAAGAGACTTGGAACAGTGGTAATACAGTCGATCGCGATATTTTTTTGAAACTTTAGATTCAATCTCTCTGCAAAATTTACGAATTTCACTTACATCCGATACCACCGAAAGTGTGTGCAAGTAGCGACTTACACCAAGCTCTACCAAAACATCTGGAGACTTCCTCTCGACGAATTTGTATAAGCGATAGGCTTTGTAATGATCCGATGTTTGGGATGCAAAATTTGCATCTCGCACCAAATCTTTAAGTTGAATATTCTGTGCAAATGCAGTCACACACAGAACATTCAAAATAAAAACTGGTAGAACTCGAATCACAATAAAAATTCCTTTCAGTATTTCACAAAATTTTCTGATACATTACCATTGACTAGAACCTTAAGATCCGGGCGATCTTTAAACTCTGTTAGCATCCATCCCTTTTCAAAAGATTGAACTTCAATCAAAGTTGTTGTGCCTTTCTTAAGTGCAAAGTTCAATTGGCCTTCAGTTTTTGTTTTGTAATCTGAGATATAAGAAAATATGCCTGAGTCATTGCCCTGATACACAACTTTAACACGTAGTGTGTGAGACCCAGGAGCAAGAGCGCCTTCAAAAGGTTGGATCTGAACCTTTTCTCTCGAAATCTCCTGTTCTTCATCGCGAAAATAAGAATACATATCTTCACCATCGATCCGAAAGTTTAGGGAATGCAGTCGATAGCGCTCTCCCATTTTATTTTTGAAAACAATTTTAATTTTGGGATATGTTTTGCTCACCCCTTCATTTCGAATAAGATGTTTGAGAATTTTCATTTGAGTTTTTGAATTCAACACCTCAAGCTTGAGATCTTCAATGCTCTCTTGTTCAATTTTTGTTTTTTCTTTCTCGTGCTTTCTATCTGAATTTGCTGCCCAAATAGTCGAATACGTGAATACCAGGACTATGGCTACGCTTAAGTTTTTACCCATGACATATACCTCTGTCTTAGGCTATCAAATCAGTGGTGTTATAAGGAATTACGCCCTTACTGCCTAGACCTTGGAATATGCAAAATTTGCCCAGCACGAATTCTTCGAGGGTTTGAAATAGAATTCATCTCCATCAAAAGGCGAGTCGAGGTGCCAAAATTTTGGGCGATCGTGCTAAGTGTGTCTCCTGGTAAAACTCGATATTTTAAAACCCCACCTGCAACCTTTAGTTGAGCACCATCAATCTTTTTTACAAGATCAGGCACCTTCCCAACAGGCACTCGAACACGAGTTTTTAAAGGGACGTGGTAATAACCTCGCACAAGACGAGAAGTCATATGAGGGTTAAAAAGTTCAGTCATTTTTTTATCACCATTAAACACTTCTACAATTTTTTGAAAATGCATAGTTCTATGAATTCTATACTCTTCAAAAAGAATCGTTGGCGCCCACTCAGGCTTTGAAAAATATTTTTCAGCATGTCTTTCAACTTCCAATGCTGCTAAAAAACTTGCGTAAAAATTGCTCGAAGCAAACCCAAAACGACTGGATTTCTCTCTCTCAATTATCTCTACCAAATCACTTGTGCCAGCTTTTTTAACAAGCCGAACAAGACCCGATGGTCCATAATTGTAAGCTGTAACTGCAAGAGGCCAATTTTTGAGCCTTTTGTAATTGAACCTGAGTAATTTTGCCGCGGCCTTGGTCGCCATCAAAGGATCATTTCTTTGATCTATGACCTTGTTCACCTTCATGTATTGCCGACCCGTACTCCTCATAAACTGCCATATCCCACTAGCGCCAACACGTGATCGAGCTGCAAGATTGAATGAGCTTTCAACAAAAGGAAGACGGGTGAGTTCAATTGGCATTTCCATTTTTTGAAAAATCTCTTCCATTCTCTCAATGTAACGACCTGAGTAATATATACCTTGAAGAAATCTATCGCTCTGACCAAGCTGAAACCGCAGTCTTCCTTTTTTGGAAGCTTCCTTGAACTTATTTTTTTCACCTATATTTTCAAAAAGCTTCCAGTAACGAAGGTCCTCACCTAAAAGTCCTTCTCCGGTCTTGAGTTTTGACAACCGATTCAATATTGCAACAATATGTGTTTTTCGATCTTTTATAAGTTTCTTTTTAGCTCTTCGTACTTGGTTTTTTTGAAGTGATTCATAATAAGGAATTTCCTTAAAATCTACACTCTCATAAACCAGTTCTGGAAATTCACTATCATGTAAAACACCCTCTTCAGTCGAATATTTACTATAAATATCTATCCAAAATTCTACGTTTTTCTTCAAACCAGGAGGGATATGAAACATATACTTAGGATCGTTCATATCCGCTTCAGCATGTTTGGGTTTTATCCAAGGACGCGGCTTTTCCCCTGCAAACTCAAAACGATAATCTTGATGCTGTACGACAGCTTCACGGGCAAAAGATGGCTCATCAAACAACAATAATATTGCCCAAAAATAAATCACAATTGTATCAGCCTCGTGAGAAGATCATCGAAAAACACCTGTACATCCCATGGTTTTTTTGAACCATTGTATATCATCGCAAAAGGCAGTTGTATGTCATTCCTATTTTGCATATACCCCGCCAGTGCAACAGCTCCCGTTAAGAGCCCTGTCTTGGCTCGAATCCGACCTCGTGTGAATCTTCCATTTAAGCGATTTTTCAAAGTGCCGTCCATTCCCGAAACTGGCAAGGAGGCAATGAATTCGGGGCCAATTTTGAAACTGTTCCTATACTCATTTAATAATTTCCAAAGCTCTGTTATTTCAAATTTGTTTTTACGAGAAAGCCCAGAAACAGAAGATATTTTAAACGCATCCGTATTCACACCCATTTCCCTCAGATGGCTCCGCATCTCCGTTACACCGCCTTGAATATTTCCACGAGAGGCTCCTCCTACAATTGAAAGATGTTTTGTAAGGCTTTCTGCAATAAAGTTGTTGGAAAACTTCATCATAAGGCTCACAAGTTCTTGAACTGTTGCACCCGGAGAAACCGCAACCACTTGAGAGTTTCCAGGAAGACGACCCAACCTTACAACTCCCTTTACCAAAACTCCTCTTTGCCTGAGAAATTCTTTTAAATTATAACCCGACCATAAAGATGGAAAAGAAACATTTTTATAAATAACTTTCTCTTGAGATCCCAAAGGGATAGAACCACTCACTTGAATTTTATCTCGTCCCTCCATGCTCTTCCTAGAAACCTTGACCCTTGGGCGACTTCCTTTCGTAACAACTTTTCCCTTTAATTTTATATAATCATTTTCTGGATCGATAAAAACAGATGCTGAAGACCCCAGAGATTTTCCAGAGCGCACGTAAACATTCACCGAATTCCAATTGAAGGACATTCCAGAGAGAAGGGCATCATAAGCCCTGTCCACTCTTGTGTCATCTCGACCTGGGTCAACTCTTTGGTCATCAAACACCGAGTCGTCCACAACAATATCACCATCAATTTGTCGCACTCCAAGACGCCAGAACTCATTCACAAGATACCAAAGTCTCTCACTTGTGAAACTCGGGTCCCCCCCGCCCTTGAGATATAGAGTTCCCTTAAGGCGACTCCCTTCAATATTTCCTCCAATCTGAAGTTCTGTGTTGAACTGTGCGCCCTTTTCAAAGCGATCCAGCATTGCACCCGCAACAAGCACTTTTGTCACAGAAGCTGGTACAAACTTTTTATTTGAATTGAGTGAATACTCAAGTTTGCTAGATCCAATCGAAAACCCAAAATCGCTCTTAGGAATTCCGTGCTTCTTCATGGTTTGCTCTACAACTTCTTCGAAATTCCGCGATGCGGAATTGGTGGGCACTCCCACAAAAAGAAATCCAACTATAACGAAAAAGTATCGCATTGTACCCCCAAAAGAGTTTCTATCACTTCATCATATTTCATCTTGATTTCAAGTCTCTCCTTGGCGAGTATGATCAAAGTTAACCACAATAGCACATATCACCGGAGGTTAAATTGCAACGCATTATTATGGCCTTGTTTATGCTGGTAGCAATTGGCTGCACAGGAAAAAACAAAAAAAGCAGTAACGACATCGTCATGGCTCTCACAAGTGAAGCCAAAACGATGGACCCACGCTTTGCAACAGATGCAAACGGCATGAGACTCTCTAATCTTATCTTCCAATCACTTGTACGCGTAGGCCCCTCTTTGGAAATTATCGGAGATGCCGCCAAATCATGGAAATATGAGGAACTCAAGTACATCTTTGAATTGCACCCCAACCTCACATTCTCAGATGGAAGTCCTGTTACAGATGAAGACATTTATTTCACTTTTGAACAATACAAAAGTGAAAACAATCCGTTTAAAAGCTCTCTTTCCTTCATTGAGAAAGTTGAAATTCATAACGAAAATAATGTTCGAACAGTGATTTTAAGAGTTAATGAGTTCAAAGCCACGGCCTATGCGGATCTGACTCCGGTAAAAATACTTCCCAAGAAAGCCGTTCTTAAATTTGGAGAGGATTTTTCTAGAAATCTCATTGGTTCTGGCTCTTTTCAGGTGGAAAAGGTCACTTCAAATGAAATTCGATTACTCGCTAGAAAAAAAGGAACAACAATAACTCCAAAAATTGAACGGGTTATTTTTAAAATTATACGAGATGAAAGCACTCTCTTTCTCAAAACCAAAAAAGGAAATCTCGACATTGTTCAAGCAGAAATGCCACCTCAAAAAGTCAGCCACTTTCGAAAACTTTCTGACTTTAAGGTCTATGAATATCCTGGTTTAAAAATGAATTACCTTCTTATAAACCTCAAATCCAAAGACCTCAGTAAAGTTTCTGTACGCAAACTCATTGCAAGTAGCATCAACCGTGATGAAATTATCCAATACAAATTGGCAAACCTAGCCATACCAGCAACATCCATTTTAACTCCTGGAAATCCATTTTTTCACGACAAACTTAAACCTATTACTTTTGACGAAAACACTGCCAGAGAGAAATTGAATCAACTTGGTAAGATTCACTTAAATCTAAAGACATCCAACAACCCTGTCGCTGTTGAAAATGGAAAAGTGATTGCCAACCAATTGAGCAAAGTTGGTTTCGAAGTCAATCATCAAAGTTTTGAATGGGGGACTTTTTATGACGACGTTAAAAAAGGAAATTTCCAACTTGCAACGATGAGGTGGGTTGGAGCCACAGATCCCGATATCTATCGAATTGCGTTACATACCAAAGAACAGCCCCCTGGAAGAAATCGTGGATATTATTCCAATCCACTTTTAGATAAACTTCTTGAACGAGGAACGTCCATAGAGTCACTAAAAACCCGAATAGAACACTATAAGAAGGTTCAAGAGATTGTTATGGAAGATCTTCCAATAATTCCACTCTGGTACAATAAGGATGTTTCAATCATTAAAAACGATCTCAAGGGTTATGAACCACCACTCAACGGTGACTTTACGCCTTTGCTATACGTTTACAAATAATATATCCTGTGGACTGTGAAAAAGCGGCTTTGGATTATTGCAGTTGTTATACCCCTGTCTCTCACTTGGCTTTTTGACCGTGTCACTAAGATTTGGGCATTGGATCTGCAAGGCATTCAGTTCTTTGGTCCAGTTGGCTTTACTCTTCACTATAACCCAGGTGCAATTTTAGGCTTATTTTCAGATCTTCCCGCAGTACTTCGAATCGTTTCTTTGAGTACTGGAGGAGCTTTTCTTATTTTTACTTTTTTGATCATTCAAATCCTACTCCCCGTACGCTCTCTTATGCTGCGATCTGGAATGAGCATTTTACTTGGCGGAATTTTAGGAAACGTATCTGATCGAATTTACTGGGGATACGTGGTTGACTTTATCGTCTTTACAAACAAATCCTTCGCTTCACCAGTATTTAATATTGCAGATGCTCTTCAGTGGGTTGGGTACTTTATGGTCGTAGTTGCTTTAATCAAAGAAGGGAAAAATATTTGGCCTGAAAACAATTTAAGAAAAAGTTATTGGGTCGATTATAAATACCAAATTCAGTATTGCCTAAAACTCATCGCTTTTGGAATTGCATTTGCTATAATTTCTGGAATTTATTCCTATACATTTTTAAAAGTCGCACTAGAGGAATCCTCCAGCACAACAGCTACACATTCTGAAAAAATTCTAGTCCCATTTGTCATTACGTACATCATTGTGAGTGTTGTATTTACTATTATCTTGTTTTTTACAGGACTCGTCCTATCACACCGGGCTGCAGGTCCAATTTATGCTTTTAAAAGATTTATGGAAGATCTAATGAAAGGAAAGTATTCACCCCTTAAACTACGCACAGGAGATGAATTCAAACACCTTGAAGTGATTGCAGAAGATATGGCAAAAAAAATTCTTCCACATATTAAGCAGGAAACCTCTGAAGAAACCTCACCTAAGGCAGATTCCGAGACCAAATAACGCTATCTAAATAGAATCTCTTGCCCTTCTCTTGCCCATCCTCAACGCCAATAAAAAAGTCCCCTTCAGGGTTTCTTACAAGACCCATAACTTTGATTTCACGAGATTGGCCTGGTTTAGATCCCTTTTTATAAGCAAACTCTATCCGACCTTTGGTTTTAGCAGCAAGAACCAATGGGCCTAATGCATCTGATTTTTCTAAGTCCGCCATAGAGTAATCTTTCCACATAAGAAGACGGCCCTGAAGACTTCTCACCTGATCAAACTCACTCACATTGGCATGCTCCAAACACTTCAAACCGACAAGAAGCGCATTCATTGAGTCATCCAATGCTCTGTGGGCTTGTCGTTTTGATAAATTGAAATAGTTCACCAAAGTTTGAAGTTTATGATTGGGTGATTGGGGAAAAACCTTTCTTGAAAGTAACGACGTACATATCACTTTATTTGTCGGCCACTTCATTTTTTCACGCTCAAGAGTTGAAATAAGAAAGCCCATATCAAATGGTGCGTGATGAGCCATTAAAATAGTCCCGTCAATAAAATCTAAAAACTGAGCCAAAACATCGCGTGCTGGTGGCGCACCCTGAAGTTGATCCAACGAAATACCATGAATCCCATATGCAACTGGGTCCATACCGCCTTGGGGCAAAATAAATGATGAGAACTCATCCACAACTTTGCCATCTCTCCACTTCACACCCGCTATTTCACAAATTTCCCAAGTCAGTGGGTATGGCCCTGTGGTTTCTGTATCAAATGCAACAAACGTCTCAGAAAGCATGACACCTTATATATCGTATTCCAGGACCTTTGTAGTGGAATTCTGCAAATTGCATCGAAATAGACATGGATTTTCAAAAAATAATCCGATACTTAGGGGAGAAGCATCGAGGTAAGCTAGCTATGAAAATCAAAATCCAAGTTTTTCTGTTATTTCTACTGACCTTTGCTCAATCGACTTCGTTTTCAAATGATGAGGATATCAACGAAAACCCCCTCACCATTCAACCTCGCGCTGCCAACACAACTGTAACCAAAGGAGACTCATTTCGTCTCACAGTCGATATGAGATTACCTGATGGGTACCGTGCCTACCTCAAAATGTTCAAATTGCGTGTAGTTGATAATACAGAACTCCAAATCTCTCCATTTAACTTAGAACCCATTATTGTTTTTGATGACAAGGTTTCTGGAGAAAAAAAGAAAGGACTTTCTGGCTCTGGAGCAATGACAGCTGATGTAACAGTTACAGAGAAACACGAGGCAGGTGTTCATAGCGCAAGGTTTGAACTGACTTACCAAGCCTGTCGTGAAGATCTATGTTTGTTTCCCAAGAAAATCCCATTTGAAATTGAATATGTTGTTGTTGACGGAACCAGCAGCACTGTCAGCACTCCTGGAGAATCCAGCTTTACAAATGCAATGAGCAAAGGGACTTGGTATGCCTTCCTCTTTGTCTTTTTTGCTGGACTTCTAACATCACTCACGCCTTGTGTGTTTCCAATGATTCCAATTACACTTTCAATACTGGGCACTCGTACAGTTGGACAAAGTCGATTCAAAAGCTTCCTTTTAAGCATCTGTTACGTCATAGGAATAGGTATCACGTACTCCATTCTTGGAGTGGTTGCAGCAAAGACTGGGGCACTCTTTGGCTCAGCACTTGCCAATCCATGGGTTATTGGAGTTATAGCAATCCTTTTTGTTTCCATGGGACTTAGTATGTACGGTGTGTTTGAAATTCAAGTCCCCGCCTTTATACGAAACCGACTTGGCAACAAAGACACAGGCACTGGTTTTTTTGGCGCCTTCCTCTCAGGTCTTGTAGCAGGGATTGTTGCAAGCCCGTGCATCGGCCCTGTACTAGTTGGAGTTCTCACTTATGTTGCTCAAACACAAGACGTCATTCTTGGATTTTTACTGCTCTTTACGTTTGCACTAGGGCTTGGTGTTTTATTTATTGTGCTTGGCACCTTTAGCCAACTTCTTAATAAAGTTCCAAAGGCCGGAGGCTGGATGGACGGAGTTAAGTTTGTCTTTGGAACCACAATGATCGGGATGGCCTTCTTCTACCTGAAGCCCGCCCTTCCACATCGTGAGTTTTTTGGATTACTAGGTCTTGCATGCATCCTTATTTCAAGTGCCTTTGGTGCATTTCGAGCATATGAACCAACCCCTCCACAACAGATTAAGAAGGGACTTCTCGTCACTATCTTTGTTGTAGGTTTAGCTTGTATCTTAAGCGCCATCTTTGAAAGAGAAGTTCGGGAGTTCAAACAAGCCGCCACTAGATCCAATCAAAACTCAGAGGACACTTCAGCTAAAACCACGGGTATGATTTGGAAACCCTATAGCGATGCACTTTTCAATGAAGCTCTCTCCAATAGAAAACCCATTATCATAGATTTCTATGCAGATTGGTGTTCGGCATGTAAGGAACTTGATCGATACACATTTACAGATGTTCGAGTTCAACTGGAGTCTGACAAATTTGTATTGTTAAAAGTCGACAACACCGTTGAAACAGATGAATCCAGTCGACTCAAATCCTATTTTAAAGTTGTCGGCCTTCCAACAGTTCTTTTCTATGATGGAACAGGTAAGCTTCGAAACGACCTCACACTCACTGGTTTTGAAAATGCCGCCAACTCTTCCACGTGGAAAGGGTCAGAAACTGGCCCACAACAGTGTTGTAGCCCAGTTTGAAAGAGCCACTGCTTCATTTTACCTTTAGGCCTGTGCATAGATTTTCTATTCTTTCAACATAGACACTCATGCGGCTATCACTATATGAATCCAATTGATCTCCATATTCCCAATTGTATTCCGCACATTCTAGAAATCCTGGGAATACCCGAGGCCCTTTATGGAACTCATCTTTGTGCATTTTCCGACCGGATCGTCGATATTCTGTTTCACGATCCAATGTTGTCATCACCTCTTGAGTCAACATACGAACTTGATCGCTTTCAAATATTCCAATATCTCTAAGCTCCAAAGCAATTTCGATCGGAGATAGAAAAGGAATTTGACCCTCGTAATTCACAGTTTTTCCATCCGAATCAATGACTCGAATAAATGTTCTATAAATTCGACCATCATCAGATCTTTCAGAAATTACGGTTCGATACGTGTCAGAGTCGTGGGAAGTATTGTCACCAAAGAAGAGAACAACATCACTTGGATTTTCATCTAGAATCCTTCGGATAATTCGAATTTTATGTGATTGCTTATCGTCTTTAGATTTGTCTCTAAAATAAACCTGTCCTTCAGGAAATCCCGATTCTCTTAGAAATCGAGTATGAGAGTCCACCTTGTTACTATTGGTAACATATCGAATTTCAGCACTATGCGCTTGTACAAGCTCTCTATAAAGAGAGTTCATTCCGACATAGTGTCGTGAATGTTTTAGATTCTGGCCCGATTTAATCAGATTATGAACATTTCGAATTCGAATTGTTTCATCAATGTCTGACACCACCAAAACACTCATTGGTGCCTCTGATTTCACTAGGTTTGAAGCATTTACGGCAGAAATACCAATAAAAAAACAACCTGAAATGAAGAGCCTAAAAATCAAATTCATTTGTGCAATTCCTCCCGAAAGGAGTTTTGCTTGAAATTCATAGCATGGGGTATTTGAATGAAATAATTTCAAGGCAAAACGTAATACAATACTATCTATTTTGACTAAAAAAAGAAATGCAATAGGTATTCCAGCATTTGGTACTAAAGCCCCTTTAGACGCTCAAGCTGACGCCGAGACTCTGAAAGTTGCGCGCTCAAATCTAGAATTTTGAGTTCTTGCTTTTCTAGCATGTGCTGAAACTTCTTAAGTCGAGATTCGTATACCGCTACAATTTGGTTTTGTCTTTCAATCAAAGCTTCAACTCGGCTTGAATCAATCTTTGTCGATTGGATCTGACTCTGACTTTGTGCGTGTCTTTGGTTTGCGACATCTGCAAAATTTTGAAACTTATCAACTAGAATATCCATTTTCTTTTCTAGAACAGACACTTTGTGAGCAAGTTGATTGCGAATTTCAGAGACATTTGCTTCTGCGTTCAACACCTGTTTACTGAGTTGCTCTTTGAGATCTCTTATAGATTTCTCTGACGTCGACGTATCCGACACAAAAGGCGGAGTCAGATCAATGAGATCTAAACTTTCTGAAAACAATCTTGGATCCAATTTCTTCATACTCAATCAATATTAAAGCACCAAAATCACTAGACTTAAAGCGCAATTGAATGCTTTGATAAAAGTATGAATCCTCAAATTGCCTCAATTGTCGATGCTCTAAAAAGAATCAAAACCCCTGACGCTGCGCACCTTTTTCTTTTACACTCGCTTGAACACTTTTTCTCAGACGATGCCCTTGAAGTGGCTATAAATCACTCATTGGAATTGGCTCTGAAGTTTCCGTTTTGGAGATCAAACTTCTCTGAACTTTCTCATGCTCTTTTGAAAGTCACAGATGACATGCCTGATTTTGATCTCTCTGAAAACCTTTCTTCTACCATTCATGAAAGTGCTGAGTGGCAGTTCTTTGAAATCCAAAACTCAAAGGACTTCTATCAAATCGCAAACCAGAACTTAAAATTTGAGACCCATGCAAAATGTCGCATTTTACCTGATAGTACCTCCAGAATGATTGGCTTACTGCTTGATCCAAGTGGCGGATTAGAGATTCAAGCTTTTTGTAGATTTGCGTACATCTCAAAGGGGAAACTCAAACTGATTTCAGATGGAACAAAATCCGTTTACACACCTGACCTTACACCGAGTGCAAAAACTCATTTCATAGCTCTCAACGAAAACTCGATTACTAAAATTCACCTTGGAGATTTGAGCTACTATCAAACCTTTAAAGGATACTTGCTCACCCCTCAGAGCCGAAAAGATATTGAGCAAAAAAATCCCTTCTCAGATTCAAGTGGCGTTGACGGCAGCGGCGTCGTCGTCGTCTCTGCATTTAAAAAGCTGGAACGATTTTTCATAGACCGCAGAACAGATCCCTATTATCAGAGTTTGATTGGAAATATTGAGAAAGCAACATCAGCTCTTCAGTCTGAGACGATCCATAGAGCCCAAGCTACGGCTATTTATGAGTACAGTCGAAAAATTTACGAAGATATCTTCCCAGATGACAAATTGATCGTTCTCCTGCTAAAAGGACTCTCCTCAGAACTCGAAAGAAGTTGGAAAAATGAGCAAGAACGTAAGAATCAACAAATTTCTCGCCCTGTGCGGGGTGGCCAGTCGCCGCAAGTCTGATGAGCTCGTCGCCACAGGCAAAGTGAAACTCAACGGTAAAATGGTAACAGAGCTTGGAACCACAATAGATCCACATGTGGACGTCGTTGAGGTTGGCGGAAAACGAGTTCAAATCACTGATGAAAATATCTACATGGTGTTAAATAAACCTCGTGGGGTCCTTTCAACCCTTGAAGATCCATTAGAAAGACCCACAATCCAAGATTTACTTCCAGAAGATGTGAAGGGGCTTTTTCCTGTCGGACGACTTGACTGGGATTCTGAAGGAATGATTTTAATCACCAATGATGGTGATTTTGCAAACCGTATAAGTCATCCAAAGTGGGGAGTTCCTAAAACCTACCTTGTTAAGGTCAATGGCCAACCCACTGACAGAGATCTTCAAAAACTTGTGACTGGAGTCTCAATCATTGGAGGCAAAGTCAGTGCCCAAGAGATCCAAAAAATCAAACGAGGAGCTGATAAATATGACTGGATCAAAATCACAATCACTGAAGGTAAAAACCGTCAAATCCGCAGAATGTTTGAAAAGATCAATTTTGACGTCTTAAAACTTCAAAGAGTCGCCATCGGCGGGCTTAGCATTGGAAAACTTGGTAAGGGCGAATTGAAAGTCCTCAATGAAACTTCACTTAAGAAACTGTTTTCCTACAATAAGGAAATGGCAAAAACCAAAACAAGAAAACCCCGGCAAAAATCCAAGAAGAGAATTTAGTGAGATGAGAGGCACGCTCTAAATTATTTATAAATATCTTTACGATGCGCATAAGGACATAAATACCCGTGAAAGAAATCCCAGAATTTCAGACAGAGAGGCTTTTTCTTCGAGGGATTACCCTAGAAGATACCTCTTCTTATCAAAAACACTTTGTGGACTATGAGGTCGTGCGCTACCTAGCAGATCATGTCCCTTGGCCATATCCTGAAAATGGAATTGAGGAGTTTTTGAAGGAATACATTCTTCCCAACCAAGCTATGAGTCTATGGATGTGGGGAATTTTTTTGAAAGAAAAACCCACAGAAGTCATCGGAGCCATTGAACTCTGTAGAAAAGGAAAGCCTGAAAATAGAGGATTTTGGTTAGGTCGTAAGTTTTGGGGCAAAGGTCTTATGACAGAAGCCGTGGCTCCTATCACGGACTATGCATTTACTAAACTTGGGTTTGAGAAACTTATTTTTGCAAATGCAGTTGGCAACATTGGCTCAAGGCGAGTCAAAGAAAAAAGTGGTGCAAAACTTATTGGAACTGAGCCCGCCAAATTTGTAGATCCAAAATTCACTGAGCATGAGTTGTGGGAACTCACAAAAGAAGACTGGTCAAAACCCTAATCCCACAACCGGGACAACGAATCACGACGGAGAAGAAGGGCAGATACTCCAATTCATTTTCCCTGCTTCAGTGGATAATAACACCTTAATTGTCTTCATCAGGTTGAAGGCGGATGCGTGGGCCGCTATAGGGTTGATGGAACTCTTTTACATCAGAGTCTCGTCTCACAGAGGACCTCTGACTTCTCATTCTGTATTTGCTCCGTTTTTCTCTTTTTTCTAATTTTTCTCTCTTTTTTCGATCATTGTAGCGTTTCACATACTCTCGGTACTCGCGATCAAACTCACGTCTTTTGTCGCGTATGTTTTGATCAAAGTCTTTTTGAATTCGCCTCATTTCTGTTTCAAAATCTTTTCTGCGATCTCTTTGATTGGCAAAGTAGTCTCTTCTCTCTTCATCTTGTTTCTTTGAAAATTCCCTTACCTCTTCTCGAGACCTCTTTGTGCCCTTGAGGCTTTCTCTTTCCTTTCTGGCCTCTTTTAAAAATTTGTCTTTGGCCACACGTTCTTCTTTGTTAAATCGTTCACGCTCTTTTCGCATTTGCTTTCGAAAATTATTTCGCTTTCGACTTAAAATGGAATTGAATCGGCTTCGCACCTTGTAGGGAGGTGACTTTTCACCTTCCATCCACTTTAGGATTAGAGCAAGATCATCATTTCTCTCTATGGACTCAGCTGGAGTTTGATCCCTCATTTTGCTCAAATAAGCTCTATCATCAGAAAGACTCACCTCACCAGTAAGCTCAGACGGAGGCGTGTATCTATTCCCCTGCCTCTCTGGAGAGAGAGCACAGCCTGTTCCCAAAACCCATATCATCACGACTAAAATCGATAGACTGGGAAAATACTCTTTGGACCTATGATCAGGGTTCATACCACTATACTAGAAGACCTGGAGTCAAAACTCAACGACAGTTAGCTTGAATATATGACACCTAAACCCCGCAGAACGGATCGCGTATCCATATTGGGTATCAATACGGAGCAACTCCCATTTTCAGGGACCACATTCCGATATCGATTCACCAAATTTACCCTCTATTTTCTGCTTTCGTTTGTGGCCGTTTCTTGTGGAACATTTATCTTCTTCACTTATCAGAATTATGAGATCTTCTTAAAAATGACCTATGACTTTGCTCCAGATGTCTTAGTCTACCTTCAACGAGAAAGAGCATGGCTCTCAACTGTTATCGTATCCTTTGGTTTTTCAGGAATTGTTTTTGTCACATTCTTTGTTTTTCGTCTTGCTGGACAAGTGGCCGGGCCAATAAACAAACTCCACAAAAGACTCAAAGAGCTGAGTCAGGGAAATTTTTATCAACCACACCTTAGAATCCGCGACAATGATGAATTTCAAGACCTTGTCCAGTCTTTCAACTACTTTCAAGAGTCTTTAAAAATTCAAACCTACCAGGAACTCAAGTTACTTGAAGACACCATCTTAAATATCAAAAACCCAAAAGCCAAAGTGGTGATAGAGCGTCTTGCACAGAAAAAACGAGAACAAATCAACGATTTCTCTTCAATTTCTGAGAAATCTCTCGATTCGCGTCACGTGTCTTAATTGACTCTCTTTTGTCCTGAGCCTTCTTCCCTTTACCCAAACCTATCGAAACTTTTACTATTCCTTTCTTGAAATAGAGTTTCAAAGGGACAAGACTCATTCCTTTCTCACGGATTTGTCGGTCTAGCTTATCAATTTCATTTCGGTTCATTAAAAGCTTACGCTTTCTTTCTGGTTCATGGTTGTTGTAGCTACTGGCTGCATAGGGGCTGATATGAGCCTTAAGGAGATAGAGTTCCCCTTTTTGAATATCAACATATGAGTCTTTTAGCTGGCATTGATTGTTTCGAAGAGCCTTAACCTCACTCCCCATCAAAACCATACCCGCCTCAAAGCTATCCAAAATCTGGTAGTCATGCCGGGCTTTACGATTTTCAGTTATAACCTTAATGCTCATACCCCTCTTCATAACCTTTAGTCCCCTAGGGATCTAGACGTATTTTTAGATGCACTGAATCCAACACCAAAAAAATCACAGATTCTTCCCACAGATCTACGGCTAGAATTAAAACTTATCATTAATTCTTCTTATACCGCCTCAAGGTGATCTGAATATCTCCGAGAAGATAACTACGCTACATTTCAATTACTCAAAAGGAGTTAACATGAAGACAAAGACTTACAAAAATGGAAAGTTTACTTTCCGCACATACCAAAAATCTGCTGGAAACGGCCACGAATGTGGAGTTGTTTTTGGTGGAAAAACCATTTTTGTAGGAAATTTTATTCATACAAAAGAAGCCAACCAATGGTGGACTTTGATGAATAAAGAAATTCGAAGCTTTGGAAAGAAGTACTGGGTGACTAAAACTGCACCTGTTTCATGGTACAAAAACTTTCTAGCTCACCACCTTTACAAGAAGTACTATGCGTACTTGAATAAAGCTTTCAACAGCTACAATAGAGACTTCAACAAGAAGTTCAATCAGAGCGTTCGAAAGTACTCTCAACTTAAGAAGAAATGGACTCCAAAGGACAAAACAACAGTCCGTCTTGCTTCTTAAGTTTTTTGTAAAATCAAACATGATAAAACAGGGCCCTCTAGCCCTGTTTTTTATTCTATTTGGGCTTATTGACACTTCATCACTCTAGAAACTCCAAAGACACTTGTTTTGAAAAATTTCAACTGGTCCATTTCTCTTATTCAGTCTATGTTCGAAATATGAAAATTGAAAAAGTTCTAGCCATTGAATCCAGCTGTGACGACACATCTGTTGCTATAGTTCAAAAAGATGGACAGGTGATAAAAGTCCTTTCCGCTGCACAGATTCAAGCTCACTCTCCTTTTGGAGGGGTTGTTCCAGAGATCGCAAGTCGAAATCACTCAATCAAAATCCTTCCCTTAATTGATGCTGTTTTAAAAGAAAGCCATCTCAACAAAGACGACATTGATGGTATTGCTGTCACAAGTGAACCAGGACTGATTGGCGCCCTTCTTGTTGGTGTTGTCGTTGCAAAATCCTTGGCTCTTGCTTGGGACAAACCTTTTATAGGAGTCAATCACCTTGAAGGTCATATTTGGGCTCCATTTTTATCTGATAACAAATACCAGCCACCTAAAATGAATTTGCCCTTCCTTTCACTTGCTGTAAGTGGAGGACATACAACGCTTTATAAAGTCTCAGGAAATTTTGAATATGAAACTCTAGGAACCACAATTGATGATGCTGCAGGTGAGGCTTTTGATAAACTTGCCAAGTTACTTCATTTGGGATTTCCAGGTGGCATCTATGTCGACAAACTCTCCAAGAAGGGTGACCTTACAAAGTATCCATTTCCTATTGGGTTGAATAAGAAAACAGATACAAATTTTAGTTTTTCAGGTCTTAAGACTTCGGCCATCAATTTGATTCAGAAATTAGACATTGAAAATGAAAGCACAAAGGCGGATATCTGCGCCTCCTATCAAGAAGCCATCGTTGATGCATTGATGCTGAAACTCATAAGGCAATCTGAAAAACTTCAGATTAAAAACGTCACAATCACAGGTGGAGTGAGCGCAAATTCAAGGCTTCGAGAAAAAGCGGGGGAATGGGCCAGCAAAAACAATATCACACTTGGAATTCCACCTCTTCGATACTGCACAGACAATGCCGCTATGATTGGATTTGCTGGCATTCGAAGAATGAACAACGGCGAGTTTTCAAATCATTCACTCACTCCACAACCCCGCGCTAGTCTTTGAGAGTAAACATGGGATATTCCACAGAAGATGTTTTAAGAGATTTACAAACCTTAGGTGTTTCACCTAAAAAATCTCTTGGTCAAAATTTTTTGGTGAACAAAGAAACTTGCTCGAGAATTGTAGAAGAGTCCTTAAAATCCTCTCCTGACAAAATCATCGAAATAGGCCCTGGGCTTGGAGCGCTCACTCACCTTCTTATTGAATCCAAAGTGAATCTCACTTTGTTGGAATTAGATAAAAAGTTCTCCGAATATTGGCAAAAAGAAAGACAAAAAGTTCTAGAAGGCGATGCCCTCAAACAAGATTGGAATGAACTCACCAATGGAAAGAAAACAGTCCTTGTGAGCAACCTCCCCTACCAAATTTCATCTCGATTGATAATAGATCGAACTGTCGATGAGACACCCATTGATAAAATGATCTTGATGTTCCAAAAAGAAGTGGCTCAGAGAATTGTGGCAAGCCATGGCTCAAAAGATTACGGCCTCTTAAGTGTTATGGCCCAATCTGGATGGAAAATCACAAAGCTTCTAGATGCCGGGCCAAAAGATTTCTATCCACCGCCCCAAATTGCAAGCCGAGTTTTAGTCTTTGAAAGAATCATGCAAGACCCAAAACTATTCACTGGAATGCTCAAAGTCCTCAAACTTGTATTTGGACAAAGAAGAAAAATGGCCGCCCGCCTTCTCAAGCCTCTTTTCTTCAGTGATTCTATCGAAAATGCTTTTAGCACACTTAAAATCGACAAAAGCACGCGTGCCGAAAACAT
This sequence comes from Bdellovibrionia bacterium, assembly GCA_030427965.1. Classification (GTDB taxonomy): domain Bacteria; phylum Bdellovibrionota; class Bdellovibrionia; order Bdellovibrionales; family JAUICD01; genus JAUICD01. The sequence goes on along the minus strand of JAUICD010000011.1, from coordinate 16,216 downwards.
TTCAGTTACTCAATACCTTCAACTCACACAAATGCTTCTCACCTGAGACGTCAAAAAAACAAGGTTCTCGAGAAACTATTGGGTTTTGAAATAAAACATTGGGACTTGTTTCGTTCCAGACCGGACTCACATTATTTGATAGAGAATCGGGAGCTCAGAAAAGTTTATTGTTCGATATAAATCATTTAGATTATTGACTCTGAACGAGTTGTTTTGATCTTATTTAGCCTCTCTCCTGCCTAATTTATAAAAATTTCATGTTTAAGTGTGTTAAACAGATTGTTTAGATTTATCTTCCTAAAAAATTAGGTCTATCGTAGTAAAACTTCATGGAAACAATAATCAACGATCCAGTTAAGTTATTAGCTAGAGAACTTGAAAACCGAGTTGCAAAAAACCCTAAATACTCTCTACGAGCATTTGCCCGATCACTTGATATGAGCCCAGCCACTTTATCTCTTATTTTGTCACGAAAACAAGAAGTTACAGAATCATCACTGCAAAAGATTATGGCGACTTTGGAACTATCTCCTAAACAACTTTTTGCACTTAAGAGGAGTGTGTTGGGCCAAGAGGAAACAGATTATCCTAGTATTCCTGAACGACAAGACGATGTCTATAGAGTCGCATCAAGTTGGTATCATATGGCTATTTTAAATCTGATCGAACTTTCTGGTTTTAATGATAACCCAAAATGGATTGCCAAAAGATTAAATATATCTGAGTGCGTAGCAAATGTTGCTTTTAATAGACTAAAGGACATGAATTTAATCGAAAAGAAAAATGACAAATGGGTACAAACAGATGCCCCATATAGACTACCTCCTGAATTCACAACCTCCGCCTCTAGAAAGTTACAAAAGGAATTTATTCAAAAGGCTTTAGAAGCTTTAGAAAACTCTTTACCCAAGCAAAGAAATATTACTTCAATGACGTACGCGATGAACTCAGAAAACTTTGAATTGGCCTGTGAAATGATCACTGAATTTCGCAGATCGTTTACTCATAAGCTTGAGCAGCTCAGCAATCCCGATGAAGTATATAACCTTACTATCCAATTAATTCCATTTACAAAAAATATAAATAAGGAGACCACAATATGAAGAATAATTTTTTAATACAATCCATAGTTTTTCTTACACTTGGCTTAGTATCGGTAGTCTACGCAGGAAACGAAGGCGCAGGGGGCGGAGGCATAGAGAGAATTACTAACAATGGTATCGACTATCTAACCATTGGTGATATTTGGGTGAAAATTGAACGAGAACCTATTCAAATTATTCCAGGTATGGACACTCTTTCAGAAGTGATGGACAATTTTCCTGTTGATTCTCTCAGAAAGTCAATGCTTAGATTAAATACAGTTCCTAGTGCTCACAGAAGATACTATAAAGTAGATAAAAGCGAACTTCCTCCAGGTGAGTTAGATAAGTTACTTGAGGAGTATAAAACTCTTTTTCAAAATAATGAGAATATTGATCTTATCCCTGGGGATAAACCATTTGTCTACGCTATTACCAACCCTGAGACAAAAGAAACATTTCTTTTGCCTAAATTTTATCAGTTAACAAACATCAATCGTCAAGTAGAGGCGCTATGGCATGAAAGCCTTAGAGTTTTTAATAAAAAATACCGATATGCCAGTGCAGATCCAGAGTATCTAGATACGTTGACAGTTGTTAGGCTTGAAGCTTTTTTTAGCCAGTGGCTAAGACATGGTAATGGCAGTAAGTTTTTTAGAGCGCTCAATGAGCTTCTTAATGGAACTCTGTCGGAGCGTTATAAAAGAACAGAAATTCAAGGACTCTTTATCCATGACCTGAAAAATGGCAACCTAGACGGGTTTGCAGAAGAAGATGGCGGAGTTATACTATCTAATATTTTTCAAGGTGAATATACAGTGAATGTTGAAGGAAAACTGAATTTTACTAATATACAAGAAACGCTTATCAAGTTGGGAATAAAATATCCAAAAAGTGAATTTATAGCTTATCTGCTAGAAGGAATGACTAAGAAAAGTCTTATATTCCCTTTCGTATCTCGTGACATTTTTTGGAAACACACAGCACTTTCTCAAGAAGATCATGAAATGCTCTGGGAGATTTTCATGGCAGGAAAAGTATTTCCAGCTTTAGATGTAACATTGGATCTTGATTCAAAAAAGTATAAACCTGGTTCATTTGAAATTCCCGATACTCCGTGGTTTAAGGTTTATTTTAGTAAAAAACAAGAGCAAGAATTGATAGCTATCTGTGGAAAAATTGATTTGTCTAAAGGTGATTGCATTCAAGCCGTCGGTAAATCTGCCATAGGTCCCTACCGATTTAGATACTGATTTTACAAATTTGAAGGTTTAAGTTATTTTTTAATAAAGTTTAAAAATGTATGTCGTGATGAAATTTTTTAGGATATTACTTTGTTCTCTCAATTTTAATTGGACTTGTACCCATTGTAAATGGGTACGCAAGCTCACTTAATACAAACTTAGTTCAAACTCCAGATCGTTGGACTACTGACGGATTTAGTCCATCGAACTTTGAATCTGCCTGGAGGGGAACAGGGTTCTTAGGTCAAACTGTTACTGAGTTGCCAGTTGATACTGTTGTAAGCGGTATTCCTCTTGTGCTGATTTTTAGACATAAGGGTTTACTGGCAAAGTGCAAACTTTATTTTAAAAGTGATGAATAGAGCTTCTTCTGAAAGAAGCACATTCTGTTTAGATAATGAAACCCTTTATAAAAAAAAGAGGTTCGGTGTTGTCGTTATCCTCTTTTTTTCAATTGATTAAGTCGATACCTAGCTTTTCGAGCCGAAGTGGACTTTGGCATCTTTTCTACAACTTCTTCATAAAAAGACTTCGCTTCATTGATAAGTCTCAACTCTTGAAAGCAAACACCAATTTTATAAGTGGCATCTCCCCAGAACTTACCCTTAGGATAATTTTCACGATACTTATTATAGGCAACAATAGCTTTCTTCCAATTCTTTTTCTGAAACAGAGACTCTGCATCTTCAAAGTACCCCGTACCTTTTTTAATGGCTGCAGTCTTCGTCCTTCCCTGAATTGGGGCTGCAGCTTTTTTTGCCTCAAGGCCAGCAATACGTGTTTCTAAAACTTGAATGCGGTTGTCAAAAATCCTCATCTGTTCAGTGAGTGACGCCAATGTGGCTTCTTCAGAGCGATTTTTTTGCTCAACCCCACCTAATTTCGTATTGAGTTTGTGTTCAATCGTTTCAAATCGCCCATTCATTCTACGCACAACAGCTTCAAGGTCATTCAATCGAGAAGAGTCATCTGCGCGCCTCACCGCCACTTGTTGTTGCTCTTGCGACACCTTTGCTGTCTCTGAACCACCAATTTCACCGCGAGTTTTCAAACATCCAGTCATTTGAAATGCCACTATCACAAGAATCAAATACCTCATTTAAAACTCCCCAGTTCTCAATCGTTCAAGTCGAGCAATATTCTCGGCCTTCTCTGCAAAGAAACGAGTCTTTGCAAAAGACTCTGCTGCTTTTTCAAATTTCTCGTCTCTATAAAACCCTTCACCTTGACGATAAAATTGCTCAGCCTTATGCCAATAACCCGGAGCGTATCTCGCTGCTGACACTTGTTTTGCTGAATCCAAAGCTGTTCTTGCAATTGTATATTCAATGATTGGAGGACTTGTCGAGCACCCAGCCATCACCAACAATAGCAATAATGCGAATGCTCGAATTTTCACAATCTCTCCTAGTTTGGAATTGGAACGAAGTTTGCTCTTCGGTTACGACCGTGAGCAGATTCGTTGTCACCATCCACAACTGGTTTTTCTTCACCAAAACTGATGATGGTCATCCGATCTGCAGGCACTCCAAGACTAACAAGATAAGACTTCACAGCCTTTGCACGTCTTTCACCCAAAGCCAAGTTGTACTCAATTGAGCCGCGTGAGTCACAATGACCTTCAACTTGAACAGTCACTCTTGGATGATTGCGAATCCATTCTGCATTGGTTGCAAGCTGTGCTCTTGCTGAAGACGTGAGCGTTGCTTGGTCGTACTCAAAATTGACCGTGCTGAGCCCCGCAATATTTCCACTATCACTGCCATTTGGATCAAAATTCAGTTCCTCTGAGGAAATCCCGCCGAGATCACCATCATTCTTCTTCTTTGAGCTCGTACATGAAACGGCAAGTACTCCGATAAATAATAAAGTCACCATATTGCGGACCATAATGAAATCTCCTTAGATGGGGTTACAACGTCATCTATTCTAAAAAACATCTATACTTTGTCAAAACTTTTGATTGATAGCGTGCAAGCACCATGGTGGAATTCGAAAATCATGAAATTTATAAGCTTCGTTTTTATCCTCTTTCCTCTAGTCACCCACTCTCAGTTGCCACCAAGTACAAATTGGATGGAATTTGAAACAGATCATTTCTATGTGATCTATGACGCAAAACAAAAAATATTAGCTGAAGAATACGCAAAACAAGCCGAAAGAGCTTACAAAACCTTAAAAACTCACTTTCAGAAATTTCCTAAAAAAACGATTCTTGTCATCAATGATCAGTACGATGAGGCCAACGGCTTTGCGACAACGATTTTTCGACCCATGATTCAAGTTTTTCCAGTTTTACCCTCACCTTATGACTCCATCACTCATTATCAAGACTGGGAATTTGCACTTTTGATTCATGAATTCACTCATGTTTTACAAATGACACCTGCTGAAGGGTTTTGGAAGCCTCTTAAATTTATATTTGGTGGAATCATCGCGCCCAACGCACTCACCCCACGTTGGTATTTGGAAGGCACAGCAACATCAGTGGAATCCAGTTTTTCAGACTTTGGGCGACTGAACTCACCTTATTACCGAGGCCTTGTTCGCTCTATGCTTGAAGACGGCACATGGGGAACAGACAGTATCGCACAAATCAACGAAGTTGGAATTCCCACTTGGCCCTTTGGACAACGCCCCTATTTCTTGGGATCCCTTGTAACAAATGAAATTTACAATCAAGAGGGAACCAAAGCACTTGATGCCCTCACACTTCGGCATGCAGGACGAGTTCCAGGGTTTGTTGGTGGAGCACCTGTTAAAGAGTACGGGAAAAGTTATCAAGACTATTTATCTAATGCCTACAAAAACTGGGGAGACGTAGGTAAGGAAGAACTCAAAAAAATCAAAGCAGCAGGGCAAAAACCTGCAAAGCTTATCAAATACAACGACGTAGATGCTCATTTCATACACTCACCCAGCATAAGTCCCAATGGATTGAAATTGATCTACATTCGAGCACATCTTCACTCGGATCCCCATATCGTGTTGCGTGAAAGAAAATCCAAAAATGACTCTTTCTTTCCCGATGGCCCTGTACTTGATAGCGAAAAACCCCTTACAACAACAGAAGGTTGTAAACGCCTAGAGTGGATTGACAACAACACCATTCTTTTTGACAGCACACACACTTTTGATCGCAGCTATACTTATTCAGATCTTTACAGATACGACATCAAGAAAGAAAAAAAGAAACTTTTAACAAAAGGCAAACGAGTTCGATATGGGGTTCTTTCTCCTAAGAAAACTCACTTTGTTGCTATACAACAATATGCAGGTGGAAATCGTCTTGTACGTATTTCACTCGATGGCAAAAAAATCAGCACGATCTTTGATCCAGGCCTAGATGTACGACTTTCCACGCCAGCATTTTTAAACTCCAATCAAATTGTATTTGCAATGAAGGGCTCAGACGGAATTGAACGCTTGAGAGTCTATGACAAAAGAAATAAAAAAGTTTACCTCTTACCAGGGACTCCAGCACACTCGCAATTTCCGCGTAAAATTCCTGGTGGAATCATTTTCACTTCAAGCTCCACTGGAGTTGCGAACATCTATTTTTGGAACCCCAAAACTCGCACATCTACACCTCTTACAAATGTCTCCTCCTTTGCTTTGAATGCGGAATTGGATCAAACAAGAAATGAAATTATAATGACTCGGTTGCGTGGAAACGGATTTCAGTTGGAAATTCTTAAAAATGGCAAAAAGAAAGCCTATCCACCAAAGCTTGCTCGCAAAAAAGTCGTAAAATATGAAATCAAAGAGGCTCCAAAAGAATCCCTAACACTCAATGAAGAGAGTTACTGGGGAACAAGCTACTTGTTTCCACAGTATTGGCTTCCCTCCATCAACTTTACTGGGAGTGGAAAAAATGACGATGAAGTCGGGGTCTTTTTAGGAGCAACCACAGGTGCGTCTGATCCAGTTGGACACCATGCATACGACATTGGTGGAGGCTACGATACCCTGACAGAGCAACCCAGTGGTTATTTTACATATATGAATAGTTGGACGCCCATTCGATTTGGAGCTCTTCTTTCAGAGACAAATGATTACCTCTACGGAGCAGAAACCTACCAAAGAAACTCTATTGCTCAGGGGATTTTTAGCTTCTATCTCCCTTGGCTCAGCAATAACTGGCGAGGCAACTTGGGGTGGAACTACCATCAATCTGAAGTCGACGATCTTGGACTACAAGTCTTACAGGGCCCATCTATTGGGTTTCAGTACATGAATTTAGAACAATCTGGTTACCAAATTTCACCTGAAAACGGCGGAAGACTCTACGCTGATTACACAAAATATATGGATGACTTTGGAGATCTTGAAATCGATCAATTTATTTTTGGAGGCGCCACCTTCATCAATTGGTTACTTCCCAAGCATCATGTGATTTTTCTTCGAACAGATCATACAATCACTCCAGACAATCGAAATTTGCTCTTAGGAACAACAGTCGCAGGAGGAGAATTCTCTGGTTTTAGTTCTGGGGCCGCTCACATCATTCGAGGTTATCCTGTTGGTGAGTTTGTTGCGTGGTCTGCAAGTTCTGTAAACTTTGAATATCGATTCCCAATTGCTCGAATCTACGAAGGAACACGCACAGGCCCTCTCTTCTTCAAGTCCATCCACATGGCGGTTGTTGCTGACGCAATTCAAATTGATGGAGGCTATTACAAGTACGACCCAGATGCTGATGAAGACAGCGATGACCCCGATGAGCTTGTTTCAGTGGACAAGAGCACCACATTTGGATCCGTCGGCGTAGAGGGGCGAGTTGATACCTCTTTAATGTACAACCTCCCAGCTACAATTCGAGTTGGCTTGTACTATGGATTTGATGCAGATGCTTACGGTGGCCTTTATCCATTTGTGGGAATAGGCACTCTCTTTTGAGATTCTTGACTTCATGTGTTTAAAACGAAATAGTTATTTATAGGCTGCTGCACATGTAGTGCTACATTTCCTTAGGGGGCGGAGGCTCATATGAATGATTTAAGTTGGATCAAAGATTTAGTTCGAGCTGAAAAAGAAATGGAAGAATCTGGGATGGTCGATATCGGCGCCGGGTTTGATACCGATCGCACGTTACAGAGTGAATCCTTCAAGTATCTGGAAAATTTGAAATCTCAATTTGTTGAGTCAGCCTCTGCCTTCAATCAAATGCGAGGTCTAAGTGTTGGTGGCGTCAAAATATATGGAATTTCAAATACTCACACCGACTTCATGTTATTTCGTAATGGATTTAAACTCATTTTTTCCCTCAAAAGACCTGGTGAGATTTCGATCCGCTTCAGCTTCCAAGGGGCTGGACTGATTCCTGGAGCAAACGCAAGTGAGACGTCCTCAGAAGACATTGGCTCAGAAGATCTCATTCAAGCCAGATGGGGTGCCTTTGGAGAACTTGCTTGGGTTTATCGGGACAAGCAGGTAAAGAGTGATTATCTTGTGCGCTATTATCTGAGTCGATTTATCAAAGAAAGTACAAAATAAACCGAGAAATACTCTCGCTCAGAAAACCATCAACTTAACCAACACGCCCTTACCAATTTGAAATTGAAACTCTTCTGTTGGATTTCCTCTACAGTCTGAAAGCTCAAACATCTGAATGGGCAGCAGGGCTCACTGTAGTGAGCCCCGCACCCATCAGAACTCGTTTCAGACTGTAGAGGAAATCCAACAGAAGAGTTTCAACAAATTTTTCTCGATTTGAGACAGCTTGATTTTCAAAAATCACAACTCCAACAGTCAACAACACTTAGATCATCCTTTAACTGAAAGTGACATAAGTTTGTGAACACTCCGATATGTCCTAAAGTCTTGCTACGGCCTAGCCGATGAACCAGTAAGACCTTTGACAAGTTAGTGTCTTAGGCCACCTCGGAGAATCGGTACGTGTTTGGAAAAAAAAGTGAAGCTTTCCCGCTATTTATTATTTGTGCTTCAGTCACATTATTTGGTGCAGTCGTAGTTCACAGTTACTCAAAACCCCCTGAGAATATCATGAAAGTTGTAGAGGTCACACGTTCACCCTCAAGCTCCAAAACAACTCTTCGTCTTGAAAAAGTCGCACCAAAAGTCAAAAACTTCAGTCTTCCCTGTGATGTGAAATCTCAACTCAAAATTTCAGCCTCCCAAGTTCGATTTGCCGGGCCCACTTGTAAGAAAGAATCAGAATTGATTGGCGTAAAGAATTTGACCAATGGTCACTTAGCAACAGTATTTGAAACCCAACCCGGGCATTTTACGACAGATTTCATCCAAATCAAAAAAGGAAAGAACGACCTCGTGTTCTCTATACGAGCATCCAATGGAAAAACTGAAACTCATTCTGTCATCATCAATGGGCTTTGAGACAAAGATCTTTTTATTTCTGAGATGATCGCTTCCCAATTTTGCTCACCCACCGCAGTTTTATCTATAATCACATGATTTAAAGATTTTTTGTTTTTACGAGCATCTAGCTCTAGAATTCGCCAATCACAATATGAACCTGCAGAAAACCAATCTCTCACACCCGGGGTATGAACAAGTTCATCTGCTTTTGCCAAAAACACAGTTCCACTTACAGCCCCCGCTTGAAGAACACGAGAGCTCGATCGTACGTTCTTGTATATTTCAAAAAGAGCCCGATAAGCATTGGCAGGTGTTCCGGAGTGACTTCTATAAAAATCAGATGATCCACTTGGAATCACAAAAGAACCAAGAGGGGATGTGAAGCGTGCAAGATGCGTCCATGGTCTTAGAGAAACAGCCGGAGCAAAGAGAAAGACATGATCAAAGCTTGCTCCTCGAACCAAACTGTCTAAGCCCAAAAGTCCTCCAAGTGAAAAACCCAGATAAGCTTTTATTCCCTTAAAACGCTTCATCACTGAAATTCCGTAATCCACATCCTCTCGCCAGGTGTTTGCTCGAATTTTCTTGAACTCACTCATTTGGGAAGAACCTGTAAGATGAAGGTTCAGCGTCGTCATTCCCATTTGGTTCAAAGAATATCCAAGAGACTTCATTCTTTCTGGTTTTAAATTCAACCCATGGACAAGTAAGACAACTCCGAAAGACTCCCCTTGGGGTTCAGAGATTTCGATTTTTTTAAAACTTGTAGTGGATACCTGCAAGGCTGTGGACCTCTTCTTTCTCTTCATACTCTTTGTTTGGCACAATCGTAAGAGTGAAAGTCAAAGGTTTAGAGATTTTCTTTCTGCCAATCACTCTCAATTCACCCGTACTTGTTTTAACATGACTTTCCATTCTAAAGGAACTTGTAATCTTTCTGTAGAATGAAAGAAGAAGGGCTTCATCTGCATCCGTTGTCCCATTTGTTTTATTGAGATCCATACTCGCTCTAAAGTCCACATACGGATTTTCAAGCTCCACTTTGATTGAGTTACTTGAAATCGAGTACTGACTTTCTAGTTTATAGCCTTTGGCAATCTTCACTTCTGTTTTTCTCACTCTCTCTTTAAAATCATAGATCGGGCGAGTTGTAGGCTCCTCTTTCAGTTGATGATCCAGGTGAAATTCCAAAAGCCTTCGAATCATGTACTCACCAAAGCGTTTTTCTCGATCATGAATACTTTTGGAAGTGACTGCATTTCCTCTATCATCAAAGTAGTAAGAGTGGGGCTTTACAACCAAAAGCTGTTGCTCAATAGGAGTTTGCCCAAAAGTATTCTTGTAGCGCCTAACAATTTCCCTTTTGATTTTTACATGAAAAATTCGATCTTTTATTTCTGACTCTTTGGGCTTTTCTATATCAAAGACAACAAAAATACTCTCATGTGAGCCCTCTCTTTCTTCATTTACATCAGAAACATACCCACTGTGTCGAACCTCATCTCCCAATACGTGGCCTGAGGTAAACAGAGTTACCAAAAGAGCAATAATTAAGACTTGGAGACGACATATTTTCATATTCTCTTAAAATGCAATGCCAGGGCCTAAAGTGAATTGTTCTAATATACTGATATCACTTGAGTTTTTCTGCTCCCTCAAAAACACCCATTTTGCCAATGCGAAGCATCGTTTCAATAAAATAAATATTGCTATAACCCACGGAGTTTCAGCTACTTACGAAGATAAAACCTTGGACACCCTGGTGACAAATAGGGCTCACTATGATTCTTTACCTCTCTATGGATAATACAATAGACCAGAGTTATGGAGGCCCAGGGGTGGATCAATTGAAAGCCAGAAACCAACTCCACCTTGCTCGAAAAATTTATCACGTTGTAGGTGTTGCCTTCATAGTCATACTTTATTTGACGTTGAGTCGTATGGCTTCACTGACTCTACTTGGTAGCGCTATCCTTATTTTTGTACCACTTGATTATCTCCGCCGAAAAATACCAGTCTTACAAAATATCGCCCTCAAAGGGTTTGGCCCAGTTCTTCGAAAAGATGAAGAAAAAACCCTTTCCGGAATGAGCATGATGATGGTGGGTATTTTTATTACAGCCTATCTATTTCCACCCTCAATCGTAATACTCTCACTTCTTCTACTTGGACTTGGCGATCCTATTTCAAGTATTGTCGGAACGATTTATGGCAAAGATAAAATCGTCGGAAACAAGAGCTTACAGGGCACTTTGGCTGGTTTTGTCGTCTGCACAGTGGCCAGCTTTACTTACTTTGTTTACACTGGAATCATGAGTGAAAGACTTCTCTTTGTCAGCTTACTCGCAGGACTCATTGGAGCAATATCCGAACTCGTCCCTATTGGGCGTTTGGACGACAATTTCACTATTCCAATTATGAGCTCAACACTGCTATTTGGCCTCTTCTATCTCTTTGGCGGTTTTTAGTGGAAGAAAGAAGGGAATCCAGTTCAAAGCCAAGACGTTATTTTCGTATTCGGCGCAAAATTCCCAGACAACACAAGATGTCCAGATTCAAAAATAAGTTTGGAGTGCACATATACGTACTCCCCAATCTTCTAACAACAGGAAACATGTTCTCAGGGTTTTTTGGAATCATCTATGCCATGAAAGGTGAGTTTATAATCGCCTCATATGCCATTGTTGCTGCTGCAGTTTTTGACCTTCTTGATGGACGAGTGGCAAGACTCACCCACTCAGAAAGTGCTTTTGGCGCACAATATGATTCTCTGTCAGATCTTATCAGCTTTGGAATGGCCCCTGGAATACTCATGTTCTTATGGGCACTCCAGCCGTTTGGAAGACTGGGTTGGCTTGCTTGCTTTATGTACCTGGCTTGCGGAGCTTTAAGACTTGCTCGGTTCAATGTTCAAAAATCAGGTCCCGAAAAGAAAGACTTCCAAGGACTTCCAATACCAATGGCTGCTGGAATTGTCGCAAGTTCCGTACTTGCTTTTGATGACATGGGAATTTCAGGTGAAAGAAACTGGGGACTTCTTGGCATGACCTTCTTACTTGGATTTGTGATGGTTTCCACTTTTAGCTACCGAAGCTTCAAAGAAGTGGACCTTAGAGAACGACTTCCTTTTTTCTATCTGGTTATAGGAGTTCTACTTTTTGTGATTATTGCCCTGAGGCCTGAAGTTATGTTATTTGTACTCTTCTTAACGTATGCTGTACTTGGAGCAGTGTTTGGAGTCCTAAAACTGGGCCTCAAACGAAGAGCTGCACGAATAGCGCATCGGGAGAATTGAACCATGGTCCCTACAAATTTACTCAAAATTGGCGTCGTTGGCGCAACCGGGATGGTTGGCACTGAGTTTCTCAAAATCTTAGAACAACGACGCTTCCCAATTGATGAAATCCGCTTATTTGCAAGTGAAGCCTCAAAGGGACAAATGATTGGCTTTCGAGGTGAGAACTGCAAAGTGGACTCACTTTCTGATGGATGCTTCAAAGGCCTGGATCTGGTTTTCTTCTCTAGTGGAGATGGCATTAGCCAAACATGGGCCCCAAAAGCCGTCAGTGATGGAGCTTATGCTATTGACAACTCCGGTGCATTTCGAATGAACGCGGAAGTTCCATTGGTGGTTCCTGAAGTGAATGGAGACATCCTTGAAGAAGTCACCTCGCCTACAATTATTGCAAACCCCAATTGCTCAACTATCCAGATGGTTGTTGCACTCAACCCACTTCATAGAAAGTTTGGAATTGAATCTGTAAAAGTGGCAACATACCAATCTGTTAGTGGAGCTGGTAAATTGGCTGTTGATGAACTCAATCAGCAGACACTTGCTGCTATGAACCATCAAGATGTCGAGACTCAAATATTTCCACACCCCATTGCTTTTAATAATATTCCACAAATAGGATCTTTTGGTGCCGACGGCTTTTGTTCTGAAGAAACCAAAATGCGTAAAGAAACAAAGAAAATTCTAAGAAATGACAGCATCCGTGTCTCTGCTTTTACGGTTCGTACATCCACGCTCAACGGTCACAGCGAAGCACTTTGGGTAACTCTCAAAAAAAGGGTCTCCAAAGAAGACGTTGTGAGCCTATTTAAAACATCTCCCGGTCTAGCTGTCGTAGATGATCCCAGCAACAATCAATACCCACTCACCAGAACCGCTAGTGGCAAAGACCCTGTTTATGTAGGTCGTATCCATCAAGATCTCGAAGAGGAAAACACATGGCTCATGTGGGTGGTTTCAGACAATATCCGTAAAGGCGCAGCTCTCAACGGCATTCAAATCGCAGAAACGATCTTTAAAATAGATTCCTAAATATTTTTGTAGAACCTCGGGTAACCAGAGGGGTCCTATTCCCTCTCAATAGACACCAAGACTTTTGACAAGTTCCCCTCAAGGTGATGGGATATTTATATGACGCACGGATGGCGAGCATTACCCTTAGTTCTTCTACTTATTTCCTTCTCGGCAAATGCTGATATCACCGATGTTGATGTCGATGGAGCCTCGCGTGTTTCAGGTGACGACTCCCCCAAAGTGTACGGTGGAGCACTTGGAAATTGCACCGATAGTGAACCATGCAACACATGTACTGGTGGACTAACTGCGTGTAATGAAAGTGAAATTGGTGACAATGTTGAACTCACAATCACTTTCAAATCAACATCTGATGGTGTTCCAAAACTTATGGACGGCACAGATGAAATTGCAAGTGGCACATCAGTCAGCGCCGGGAACACAGCAACAATTGAAGTGGATTGGGTCGACATCTGCAATCATTTTGATGACGATGCTGGGGCTGCCTGCAATGCCATTGATGGTGAAGAGGCTTACACAATCGGAATCAGTGAAAATGACGACACAACTCTTGATGACAGTACATCTATTACATTTTCCATTTTTTCTCGTATGGCAGCAAACGACACAGTTGTTGTCGGTGGTGATGACGGCATTGATGGTTTCACCCTCTTTCCAGGGGATGAAAAGTTTTATCTGGAAGACCTAGACGGCTTAGGCGCCTTCCCCTCTTTTGAGGATTCCAATTCCTTTCGGAAAATCCACGTGTTTTTTGACGAAGGAGACTGCGGGGACATTGCAAACGTTCAAAACGATAGCGATCTTGTTTCCACAAAGTTTGAAGATGACGGTGAAACTCCAAGTGAAGACTTTTACACAGGCTTTGACAATGGAACAACCTATGTCGGTAAAATTGCCTTAGAGGATGAAGCTGGAAATATAGGACTTTTTACCGCAGATGGTGATTGTGATGACGACGCTCATGTTTTTACCCCAGATGATGTATTTGGCGTTTTGGATGAAGGAGTGAATTGCTTTATTGCAACGGCAAGCTACGAAAGTGGCAACCACAAAACCGTTGAAACACTAAGACTTTTTCGAAGCAAACTTTTGCTTCCGTTCACTTGGGGCAAGTGGGTTACTAAAATGTACTATCGCTACTCCCCACTTGCAGCCAACGTCATACGTGACAACCCAACACTTAGATGGGTCTCACGTATTTTGATTTTTCCATTTTACGTATATGCATCCATAGCTCTAGAGATTGGTCACACCTTAACCCTGATAAGTTTTTTCCTTCTTTTGTTTTTTACCATGCATCTCTTCAAAAAGGTCTTAAGACGTGAAAACTCTTTTTAGTATTGGACTCATTCTTCTCATTGCACATCCCAGCTTTGCACAAGAAGACTATAGTGACGATCTTGGTTCTGAAGAAATCAACTTAGACGATATTCTTAACGACACAGAAGATTTGGAAGAGACAGGTGAACTGGATCTTGGAGCGTCACCAAGTGCACAAGAAATTCCAGATGAAGAAGCCATTGATGCTGAAATGGATGCACTTCCAGGGGCAGAGCCACCACCTCAAACTCTCGAACCTGAGTCCGTAGCCGAGGAACCCCCTCCTCCACAAATCATGGATGAACCTACAGATGATAGTATGGAAGATTTACTACGAGAGTCTGAAAACGAAGACTCTATTGTTGAAGAGGAATCTGGGCCTCCAAGAGAACCACCATTTGTGGACGAAGAAGATGAAAACTACCTCTCAACGGCCATTCAAGATGCTGAGGACGTGGGCAACAACCCCGTTTTATTTGGAAAACTCCCTGGTGAAGAAACAGATGAAGAAAAACGCGCCAAATACAAATCCGATGATTATTATCAGGATCTAACTCGCGTGAACATCAAAGGGGAGCACCTCTATGATGTTGAAGCTTCGCCTTTAACAAGTTCCATTGGCTTTCGTTTTGGCTCGATGGCAGCTCCGACGCTCACACGGGGAAATTTTGACTTTGTAGATGTGTATGAAGAGTCACAAGTCAGTACACTTATGATCGACTATGAATGGATACTAATGAAATCTATTGGGCGATTGGGTTTGCGTGTATCTGGTGGTTTTTTTACTGCCAATGGAAAGGGCCGATTCGAAGATGGAACAGAAGCCAGAGAGAAGTACACTTTGTACGCATTTCCACTAGAGCTCACGTTCGCCTATCGATTTGAATATTTTCACAATCAATTGCTTGTTCCATACGCCGCTGGTGGAGTGAATTACTTTGGGATGGTAGAAATTCGCGATGACAACTCAGAACCAGGAGTTGGTGGTGCACCAGCACTCAACTTCGCAGGTGGCCTTGCCATTCTGCTCGACTACCTTGACCTCAGATCTATTCGAAATATTGATCGTAAATATGGAGTGAATCACATTTGGCTATTTGCTGAATTCCGACAATTTGTGGGGCTTAATTCTGAAATCGATTTCACAAGCTCCTACATAAATGCAGGGGTCACCTTCGATTACTAAGTTTTAAAAAGTACGGCCTACTTTGATTTAGATAGACACCTTTACTTATTCATCTGTATTAAGAAGCCATGAGTCAAAGGGTGCGTTTAGACATTTCTTATGATGGATCGCGTTATTTTGGGTGGCAAAGACAACCAAAGGAAACACTTACGATACAGGCTGAAATTGAAAAGGCCCTGGGGAAGCTATTTGATAAAGCCATTTCCGTGCATGGGTCTGGCAGAACAGATCGCGGGGTTCATGCTGAAAAACAGGTGGCGCACTTTGATATGCCAAATGAACCCTCAACTCGAGATCTTGCCTACACCATCCAAAGCCAACTTCCATCAGATATTGTCGTCAAAAAGGCCTATCTTGCCCCACCTGAATTTCACGCCAGACACTCAGCTATTAGGAAAAAGTACATTTACCGCATCTGGAATCATGAGCGCCCAAATCCATTTCATCGGAACTTCACTCTCTGGATTCGGCGCCCTCTAGACATTTCCTACCTCAATTCAGCCTCTCAAGCTTTAGTGGGAGAAATGGATTTTAAGAGTTTCCAAACAGCTGGAACTGATATCACTCACACAATTCGAGAGGTTTTTGAGCTCAAATGGACCCAAATCTCTGAGCATGAAATAGAGATGATTATAGAGGGAAATGGCTTCCTCAAACAGATGGTTCGAAACATTGTCGGGACACTTCTTGAAATGGAGTACAAAGGAGTCTCTGAGGC
>JAUICD010000068.1 GCA_030427965.1 Bdellovibrionia bacterium | reverse complement strand
GTTGGAGTTTCAACTGGGGCACACGGTTGTTCAGGTGCTGAGCATTGATGGTCTAGAGGACCTTGAAGAGACAAAGAGTGTGATTGTTTCATCCAATTCAGGTGAAGAGCCTTTACTAGATGATAAAACCGATAAATTAAATCTTGTTGAAACTTCAGACTCTTTGGATGACACAGATCCCATTATCGAAAAGAAAGCACTTGTTGATACAGGCCCCACAACTCAACCTTCTTTTCAAAAAAAGGAAAATACGGATGCTATCTTAGATTTAGATACCAAGAGTGTTCATCAGTTGGATAAGAAGCTTTCTCAAAAACAGCACCATATACCAGAGTGGTTGAAACCTCTAAAAGACACTTCAAAAACTTTTAAGAACTACTTAAATTTTTTGAAACAAATCTATTTCAATCGAGATCAATTTGTAGAAATGGTGTACTTGGATGGCTCTTACAAAGAATCCCTTGCCTGGCTTCTGACATTGAGTCTTATAGGGTTTCTTGCTCAACTTGTTAAAATATCACTTGAAGTTCTGGGTTCACATGATTTTGACATTTATGCTATCTACGTTGCTACATCTTTTGCTATTTCACTGGGAACTGTTCTTTATACTGTCTTATTTGCATGGACCCTTTC
The DNA here is from genome assembly GCA_030427965.1 of Bdellovibrionia bacterium. Lineage (GTDB taxonomy): Bacteria > Bdellovibrionota > Bdellovibrionia > Bdellovibrionales > JAUICD01 > JAUICD01. Next base: position 9,032 of record JAUICD010000068.1, on the reverse strand, counting down.
TAGGTTTAATACTTTTATGGAATCCAAATTTAAGTTTCATCAAGTTCTTCGTTTTGAAGTGTATTTAAGTTTACTCATTCTTCCGGGAACTCTGCTTTCTCCATTTCTTCCAATTCTACCGGGGATTTATCAAGTCATAGCTTCCATTTGGGCTCTTTTGATATTTTTTAAAATATTTGAACCACATTTAGGTAAATTTATGCTTGTTGCAGTGTTATTTTGGCTAACTGGTGCAATAGTTCTTTCCGGAGTTAGTGGAGCATCCTACCATGCACTTGTTGCAATACAGAAAGACAAATCTCAAAAAATCGAATCTGAGGCTCAAAATAGAATATCGGATTTAAAAAAGAAATTGAATCAAACCCAATCTTTTGCAACTCAATCCAAAATACCTTTTCGTGACGGTGAGTCTTATACCTATGATATTGTCGTATCGAGCTCTTCAGGGAGTAAAAGTGGAGAGTTTACAATTACTATCTCTCGAGTTTTTCCGGAACGGGTGACCACAGTTATCATAGGAACTATTGAAAGAACCCCTTTCAATTATGAGTTTGACTTCAAATACTCTCAGTTATCAAAACTCAGTATATCCTTGGTTGACCCTTCTTCTAAATTTGAACCAATTGATTTGTACAAAGTACTTATTCTGACACAAATCGATCATCAGACTGCAAAGAACAAAGAAGCTACTAAGGTCGTCGAGATCGGAGGGAGGCAAGTTCAGTTATTTACACCTTCTACACAAATGTCCCAACTTGGAGTTGTCCAGTATGGACAAAGAGAGGGGCTTCACTTTCCAGTTATACTTCAGGGAGTTTTGCAGGCAAAGTATGTGAGTTTTTCAGTTCAACTTAGAGAAAGGTTGGAGTAAAGAACTATCGGATGGATTTGATGTAGGGGTGAAGTGGAGCAATTGGAGACCCTGCTCTTTTGGCTCTTGATACAGTGGAACGATACTTCTTTGTAAAATTAAACTCTTTGTACAACCCGGCCATACCCCAAAGGGCTGTTGGATCATTTCTTTTGATTTTCAATGCTTGCTTAAATTCATTTTTTGCTTTTTCAAGTTCATTCATAAACATAAAATTCACTCCCTTTAGCGCAACAGGCCTTGCATCACGGGTTTGAATCTCAGAAGCTCTTTGTAATATAAGTTGAGCCATCGAGTAATCACCAATTTCCGTATAAGCTCCAGCAAGTTGAATCAACAAATTCACGTTGCGAGAGTCATCGTATAGTTTCTTACGGATAGCATCTGCATTAGGAGGGGAGCGATCTGAAGCCCGAGCTCTCACACGAGTTTCTTGAGCTTCGTTTACAACAAAACGTCCTTTTGACTGACAGCCTTTCATAAATTGAGTGAAAACTTCAAACTTTGCTCCAACACTAAGGCATTGCTTGAAATAGTTTGTCGCATCTTTATCAAATTTACCAGATTGTTGAGCCAAAGCCACTCGGTACTGCTTCATTTGAGCTCCAGAAAGCCCTTTTGGATTCGGAGACTCTCGAATAAATTTACCAAATTCTTTATGCACCAAGCCAAGTGTGTAAAAGGCTGCAATAGTCCATCGACCATTTCCAAATTGAATCACTTTATTGAGTTGAGCAATAAGAGATTTCAGCATTTTGTCTTTTCTTTGGACAGATTGCGCCTCTTGCCCTGGTTGAACTTTTACGCTGTTGTAGGCTTCCATGGCTCGCATAGCAATGAGATATAAACTGTGGGCAGCCATTGTTTTTTCTTCATAACTTCCGCCACCAGACCTTGCTGCAGCTTGAAAAAAGGACATTGAACCCTTTATATCTCCAGTTCGATAGCGAGCAAGTCCAGACCAATAAGAACCTTTTACTCCTCCCACCTGAGAGGAGCTTCGTACAAGTGATCTCCAATCACCGGAAAGGAAGTGAGATCTTGCGACTCCCTCTTTGTCACCGAGTTGTGAGTAGTTTTTTACGGCCTCTTCAAAATCTCCCATATACTCTCTAAATGTTGCCGCTTGCTTAAGAAGGTCTTTTGCCTGTGCATCTTGTGAGTATCTTTGATGAAATCCTTCAAAGTACTTTGCTGCTCTTCTAAAGTCGGCTGTTAAAAGAGCCATTTGGCCCATTTGATTCACAACTTCCTTAGCATATTTGGAATTTCCATACTTCAATAGAAGTTGTTCACCAGGGACGTAAGCTCTTGGGTCTTTTTTGGATTTTAGTTGAATAAAAGCCTCATAAAGTGCCTGATCTCCAAGATCGGAGCCTTTGTACTTTGCTGCAAACTTCAAAAGATTTTTCGTATACCCAGGAGAGGAGAAATCGCCCGCCTTAGCTTGAATTTTCTTGTACTGAGCTTGTTGAACAATGTTCTTTGCATTTTTTCTAAGCGAAGAGTTTAGTCTTTTGTTTGCTGCTATTTTTTTTCCAGCTTTTATCAAACCATCGTAATCTTCTCTTTGATTAAAGGCATCCAAAATGAGGTCAACAGCAAGATTGACGTCTTTCCCTTTTGGATGTTTTTCAATATAGACAAAAAGCTCCTTTACAGCTCTGTCAAAGTCTCTTTCATCATAATAGGTTCGTCCAATTACAAACCGAATGGATGGGATTGCTTTATCTCGTCGATAGTATTTGATAAAAACACGTCCGACAGATCTGATCCCATTTCTTGCTTCAGTTAAAGATAGTCGACTGAGCTCTTTTGGTTTCTTTAGAGCGTTTGAAAATGCTTGAAGGGCTGAGTCGTACATACTTTTTTTCTTTTTCTTTCCTCGAAAAAGTCGACCCAACTGTTCATAGTTTTTTCCAGCTCGAACGTTTTGCTTTAGTTTAAATTGTGTTTCAGCTAAGTTGAGACGCATAATTCCTCGAAACTTTGATTTTGGAAAAGCCCAAAGATAGTTTCGGTAAGCCACTGTTGCAAGTTTTGCGTCTTCTAAATTCTTACTTTTGTTGTATTGTCTTTGAAATCGAGTTGCGACATCTCTTGCGTAAATTTCATAATTTTTCTTAAGAGCTGAAAGTTCCTTGCCCTTGATTTTGCCACTGTAAACAATTCGAGTTAAAGTTGTTGCTACGTCACGAACATATCCCGTAACAGGCCATGGTTTTTTGGACTCCTTCATGTTCTCATACACAGATTCAATCGCTTCCATTCGAAGATCGAGGTCTTGACTAAGTTTTAGAAGCTCATAGTACGCACGAACTGCAACAATATGACGTTTTTTAAAATTCATACGTTTTCCAAGTTTCTTAAGTGCAGCAATATAGCTTGGTCGATTTGGGGAAAGAAGATTAACGTAGCGAATAGGGTCTAAACGCCACGTCCCCATTTTTTTAAGCTCCTTAAACTCTAAATCGCTATAAGGTCTAACAATTGAGGTAAGTGCATCGCGCCGAACATCTGTTTTTTTATAGATGTCGGGGAGGGAGTCGATATCGATTTTTTTGTCATCTATTAAAATTTTCTCAAAGGAAAGAAGTGATTTTTCATTTTCTCCTTTGTTGATATAGATCCAGCCCATCTTGTATCGAGCAAGGGGAAGATAGGGTCCCGGTTTTCTATTTAAAATTCGAGAATACATTTCAAGAGCAAATTCCAAATCTTTTTTCTGTTCAAAGTAATAATTTCCTAATATGTATTGAGCCTCTTCCCAATGCTTAGAGGCTGGAAATTCACGAGTGAGCCTAGCATAGGTTTGAGCCATCTGCTCAAGTTGCCCAAGCTCTCTGTACTCATGGGCCATAAAGAAAAGAGCCTTGTCGCGATCTCGGTTTTGAGGAAATTTATCAAGTATATTTTGATAGATTTCAATAGCCTGTTGTTTGGGGCGTTTGGCATTATTGAAGTCCAATTCCTCTTGTGGAGTATCTCGGTTTTCTGCAATTTGAATGGAGTACATATAACGACTTTTTTGAACATGAAGTTCTGCTAGAGTAAAGTAAAGATCTGGCAAAAATCTCGCATCTTTTACGGATTTGATCTTTTCTCGGGTGGTTTCAATAGATTCTTCAATTTTTGATAAGTCTGCCTTGAGTTGCAGAATGTCTTTTAAGCTTGTAGCTTGAGAAAAACAGGTCATCGGAGTTAAAAAAAGAAGAGCTAGAAGAGCTACTCTCATTTGAACTCCTCAGGGGCATCTTGAAACTCACCTCCACGGCCTGATGGTAGATTGTACTCTCCGCATCGACTTCGAAGTATCTCTCTATAATCCTCAAGTTCATCTGTCCAATACTCTTGAACTGGCCAAGAGATTCTTTCAAAAGAAAGATATGAGATTTTCTCGGCTTCGTACTTACGTTTTTCGCCTCGCCGGATAATTCGAAGTTCATCTAGGCGAGATGTGTAATCTAGAAAAGCGACTTGCTCTTCTGCGCTCAGGAGTTCTTCTGCTTGTATACGAGTTTCTTCTTCAAGGAGTAGATCAATTCGCTTTTGTATCTCTTTGTCTTTTGAGAGGTATCTTCTTAGCATCGGTTCAAAAAACTGAAAACCTTCCCATGCGTATTCTTTGAGCTCTTCATACTCACGTCTATTGTTGTGAATAAGTTGTGCCATATCTTGAAGTTCTTTTTTCTTTAGAGCCATACTGGCAAGAAGCCAATTTCCAGAAAGCTTTTTTCTATTTCGGATATCTTCAAGTGCACTTGAAAAGACACTTCTAAATTCATCAGCTGCATCTATAACAGCCTCATAGTGACAAAGTTGCTTATAGATGATCATTCGCAAGATATAGGCCTCTGGAGTGAGCGCATGCTCAAATATAGGTGCTTGCAGAGCTTTGATAAGTCCTAGCGCCTTAGAGTAGTCTTTCATGTAATACTTTGCCCAAGCTCGTTCAAGTAAGACTCGTCCCTTTTCTCTCAAAGGGACATCAAGTTCATAGTAGAGCTTATAGGCTGTTTCAAATTCACCTTTCTCAAAGTGGATTCGAGCCAGTTGCAGGCGAATTTCTTCTTTTAAACTTTGAGGTGTTTTCTTTTCATCAAAGAGTTCTTTGAGTTTTTCAAAACCCATATCAAGTCTATTTCGTGCAATTTCTCCAAGAGAGGTTAAATATCTCAATCGAAAGGCCCAGTAAGAGTCAGGATGGACTTTCTTAAAGTCTTTTTTGGCCCATTCAGGAAGACCTCTGGTCAAATTGTAAAGCCCCGCATGATAGGAGGTAAAGCTTGTTGCAAACTCATGCATAGGCCCATATTCATTTGAAGCCAATAGGTCTTCCCCGATCTCAAGAGTGTCGTAGGGGACAAGGCTTGTGATTTCACTGAGTTCCAATAACGCTTTTTCAGCAAGGATAGTGCCACGTCTTTTTCTTATAATTTCATCAAACAAAAGAGTCGCTCCAAAATAAAACTTGAGACTCTTAAGTCCAATAGCTGTTGCAAGCTGCCCTTCAGTGCCGTCATCCGAGTTGGCTCCGTATTCCTTAGTCGAGTCAGCTCCTAAAACGACAGCTTTTACATAATTGCCGGATTTGAGACTTCCTTCGACTCGCTTCCAAAACTCCGGATCCACCGGGACGTATTTAAACGGTGTTAGCTTGTTGTCTTCTGGGTCAAGTGGACGCTCATAACTTTTCCCATCAATGATAGGCGTACTATTCTGAGCATATAGAACCGACGTAAAGCAAATTACTATAAAGAATAATCTCGTTTTAGAATTCCTCATCATCCCTTCTGATATTGGAAGTTTTAGGAGGATCACCCAACTGAAATGCAAGACCCAAAGATATTGTAAAAAGACCATCAACTTCAGAATCTCTAAAGTAAACATGTTCACGAATATCAATATTAAGAGAAGTGCTTTGCCCTAAAAAAAACCGAACAACAGCACCGATTGTTATCAAAGGGCGAATGCCTGCTATATCAAAATTGGCAACTCCCCCGCCTAAAACAAAAGAGGTTTCACCATAGACAATGGACTTATTAAACAAAAGGTTTTTATTGTATAAGGGCGTATAAATAATAGCTGTAGACATGTACCAAATAACAAAATCTAAGAGATCCGCATCTTCCAATCGCACATCCAATCCCTGGCTTTTTGCGTCTTCTCGTAAATCTGTTTCAATATTAAAATTGTAATTGGCGTTAATGATTTCCCAACCCGTGAATTCACTGAAGTAATATGTATAACTTCCACCAACAATAATTCCTTTGTTGAATGCATCAATAGGAAGATAGCCTACGTGTCCTTCAAGGCCGTGATTCAGATAGTAAGTTCGATTTTGAAGAGCCACTACTTCAGGTAAATCGTACACATCTTTTTCTTGTGACAAAGCCAATTGGGGAATAAGCAAAACAATGAAGACTATCAGACGCTGAAATCCCACAAACCCTCCTGAATACAACATATTAGAGTGTATCATGAGTGCTCGTTAAAGGAACTCCTTTGAGACATAGGTCTAGATAGGTTTCTTAAAAAAACTGAAAGGTTCTGATGGTTGTATTCTTTGGCTGCCGAATTTTTAAGCTAGGAAGAATTCGAACATGTATCCATAAGCCCAGATCGAATTAAATGGCTCAAAGAATAAACTTAAGTTGGATCTAAGGCTTTACAATTTGGCAGGAGTAAGTTTCAATCAAAACGACAGGACCTAGGTTAAGAAATGAAAAAGAAAAAAAGTGGGGGTACAAAGCGTAGTACACCCTCAGATCGCAGTTCTAAATACTATTTTGGCGTTCTTAAGAAAGTCCCTTTCAAAGGTCTTTCAGTATACGCAAAGTCAGCCCCAATCGTTAAGGCAATTGAAACATATCCTGAGTATCCAAATACAGTCCTAACTTAGTTTTCAAAGATCAACACTGCTGGGGGTAGTTTCTAAAACTTAGGCTATGTGCAGTGGGTCATAAACCGCACCACTTTCCTTAATAAAGCAGGGATGTTCAGAAATTTGTATTTGTGTCTTTTTTAACACAGAACCATAGCACTCACATATTTCTCTATAGAGGGGGTCATCTGGGTTTTCAAAATAAACATTAGATAGTGGGTCATTTGCTTTTTTAAAGCAGAGTTCTTTATATTTTCTTAAAAATTTTTCTTCAACTTTAAGCTCACAGGAGAGGCTTTTATATGAGTCATCTGAAATTAAAGCCCATTTTTTTGATACAGCCTCCACCCCAAGTTGTTTGGATTGAAAACCGGGGTTTTCAGAGTTCAAAAAGGCTTTGATCACGTTTTTTGAACTCTCAATATCTACATAAAGCCCATTTTTATTTAGATAAACAGGCAGTTTATTGGCTCCGTAGTTCCTGGTAAAATCCACTCCCCCTCCCCAATGTGTGACAAAAGTGGGAAGCCCTGCTGCTAACGCCTGAGCTACAGCGTAACCATAATCTTCGCCTGAATGTAAAGTCGTTGATATAAAAGCGTCATATTCTTTAAAAACCTTCTGTAAATCACTTTGATTCAAATGCCCCTTGAATGAAATTGAATTTTTGAGATCAAATCTCTCAACAAGAGTTGCCAGTTGTTTATGATACGGTAAAAGATTGTAATGTTTGAAATGGGGGACCCCAATATTGTCGATCATTCCGTAGAGATCCAAGTGAACATCGTGCTTTTCACGGATTCTTTTCATTAAAGCAAGTAAGTTATGGATGTTTTTTTGAGCGCTGATTCTCCCTGCATAGATAAATTTCTTTGTCGTCATCTTTGTTTTTAGTTTGGGTAAATTTATCTCAAACCAACTCTCAGCCACAGGGAGAGGGATGACGTCGACATGAATTTTTTGACCAAAAACTAAGTGAAGGATCTCTTTTTCAGGTGTGCAGTTTGTTACAAACGTATCTCCGTTTTTAAAAAGATTTGTGTACTCAAATAGACGGCTATATCCCTTGGTGAGATCTGCGGCGACCATCACGGTGATTGGAGTTTTTATGCCATAATCATTTCGAATCATTGAAACTAGATCCAAGGAATCGAAATGCTCAACTCCAAGTGGAAGAACGATGCGCTCTGAATCCCCCCATTTTTTCAGTAAAACTCTATCTGGTTTAAATACGGGCATTAGAGTTTTAAACACTTCAAATCCCGCCTTCTCAAAGGCCTCCTCTAGGACAGGGTAGATATCTTGGTAACTTTGCCAGGGAATAGGTCCCAAAGATGAGATTACCAATGTTCTTTTTTGCACTTTTATGCTCCAATTTTATTGAATTAGAAATACAACAAGGAAAGCTACACTGCACGCCATAATTGAGGATCTCTTATTATTTACTGCGTCACTCAATTGAAATGGTTTAAAAGGGAAAAATCGATCCTTATGAAGAAGACATTTAGAGTGTTGAAACCATTGCTGTTACTAGGGTTGGCTATTCTTCTTGTTTCTTTTATCCGGACATATTTCTTTGATATTCTGTTTGTTGAGGGAAGCAGCATGAGGCCAGGTATCCCAGATGGAAGTTATGTTTTGGTCAATAAAATATCCTACTGGAAAGCCTCTCCGGAAAATGGGGATATTGTGATCTGGAAGCATTTAGATGCTCACATCATAAAACGCGTGATTGCAACAGAGGGAGAGTTTGTTGAAGTTAAAAACAATCAGGTTTTTATCAACGACGTTACGACCTCCTCTTCTTCATACCCCCCATCTGATAAAGTGGAGCCTTATACAACAAAAGAAGGCAATTATGAAGTTCGGATCAACCCCTATGTCCTTCCTCGAGGGTTTAGTAAAACCAAAGTTCCTGATCAGCATTTTTTTGTACTTGCAGACAATCGATCCGAATCTGCTGACTCAAGGTTGTTTGGATTTCTAAAACAAGAGCAAATTGTAGGAAAGGGTTTTCTTCTTTATAAAAAGAAACAAGAAACGAAAAATACAATTCATGAAACAAATCAAACCTCAAATCTTTTCCCTTGTGAACTTCCAAATACAGATGGCATTGCAACTCTTCAATCTAAAGTTATTCTGGCCAGAAAGAAGGCTCTGCCACTCTCAGAGGCTATGACTCTTGTTCAAGAACAGTTGAAATTTATTTCTGGAATAGCAAGCTTTAGTGACGGGTTCCCTTACAAAGGAAAGTTTTTCCCCCGTCTTCCAGCTCAA
>JAUICD010000067.1 GCA_030427965.1 Bdellovibrionia bacterium | reverse complement strand
GGGAAGTTGTTGTAGGTGGAATCAGTGGGGAAATTCTAGCAGATTACAGCCTTATTGTTCATTAGAGCAGAGGTATCTTTTAGAAGATTGGAATTAGTCCTCGGCGTCGAAATTCTGTATCGAATTTGGAACTGTATTTCCCTGCAAAGAATTGAGCGTCTAAATTTAAAATACGACCCGCCATTTCTTCAAATGTATCTTGTGGCCCTATAACTGGAATTGTTTCATTGAAGAGTTTTGCAACTTCAATCTTATCGCTGGTTGGATCTTTGTAAATTTCCCACCAAATGGCAGCATAAACAGAACCATACCAGTGAATTTCTCGAAACGGACAATTGTTCGTGATTGCTGCAGTTGTGAGGTTGAAGTTCACTTCTGGGTTTCTTGAAACAACAAGTCCACCACAGTTTGTCTCAAGTCCTCCGACATTGTTGTCAATAAAATTTCCAATAGATGGGCTCTCTCCAAATAAAAAGAAAGCATGAACGTCGGCTTGCCCTTCATTGGCTGCAGAGACACAGCCTCGATCATCTGGACAGCAGGGTGTATTGTTGCTCTCTGGACAAACAACAGTGTTTGCAAAATTATTTCTGGTTCTATTTCCATAGTACCAGTTGGCATGTCCCATTTCATGGACAGTGACTTCGGCACTCAAAGCGGCTTCGGATCTGCCTCCAGGACCGCTTCGAGTGAAAACACCAAGGCGTATCATATTGTCAGAAGAAGAAAAGTACGCATTATTTTGAACAGACTCATTGTAGGAATCAGCAAGGATATTTTTATTTTCAGGGTACCAAGTTCCAACATTTTCTTTCATCCACTGTATTTGTTCAAAGATCCAGTAATAAGTCATAACTTGAGCGACCTTGTGATTTGAGTCATTGGCATAATCAAATTTCCAAGTGCCATCGGGATTTGGTTTGGCCTCTTCAATGCCAGTTTGTAGAGATGTGACACGAAAATTTGAGTTTTGAAGCTTATTATTTGTAAGACCTTTAAGATTGACCGCATAAACCTGATGCTCTGTGAGATCTGTGGAATAGTTTGTTGCGGGATTGAATGGGTTGTCTGCATTGTGAAACTGAGGGTTTTTAAAGAATATACAGGCATTGTAATCATCGTTTGTTAAACAGTTGGGATCAATTATGGGATCTGCCTCAGACCCGACAGGCGGAAGAGTTATTGTAGTGGTTGAAGTGTTGCCATCGTTTTGATCGGTCGGAGTACGGCTGGAAAAATCTGTTCGCAACATTTTACCAACGTGATCTTGATCGGTACAGTTTTGAAACAAAAGAAGAGAGAGAAGACCTAGTGCAAAGCCGAAGAATACATTTCGCACACTTTTCAACTCTTCCCCCCCCCTTTTTTTTTCTTATCTTGTCTTGTATCGGAATGAGACACGAGATTCTTTAGATAAAATTGTCTTCCTCTTGAGATTGAAGTCTAGTAATTTTAAATACTTAGCCAATTTAGATCATTGCTGAAACTGGTGTTAGATGGTAGCTTACAGTTTTGAACGAGAATCTTTGGCTATTCAGACGTGAGTACTGGGATTGCTAAAATGAGGTATGAGCTTTATAAAGAGTGATGCTTTCAACTGAAGACGAAATCAAACGTAGACGGACATTTGCAATCATCTCTCACCCAGATGCAGGGAAGACGACGATCACTGAGAAAATTTTGTACCTTGGGGGAGTCATTCAAGAGGCTGGAGAGGTCAAAGGGAAATCAGGTACAAAGGCGGCAACTTCAGATTGGATGAAGCTTGAGCAGGAGAGAGGAGTTTCGATTACATCAAGTGCAATGCAATTTGACTACAATGGCTTAAGAGTCAATTTACTTGATACTCCTGGACACAAAGACTTTGGTGAGGACACTTATAGAACTCTTATTGCTGCAGATTCTGCGGCTATGCTGATAGATGCAGCAAAAGGTGTGGAAGCGCAAACCCGAAAACTCTATGAAGTTTGTCGTCTTCGTAAAATGCCAATAATGACTTTTGCAAATAAAATGGATCGTGAGGGAAAAAGTCCTCTAGATCTTATTGATGATGTTGAAAATACACTGGGGATGTCTTGTTACCCGGTGACTTGGCCGATTGGAATGGGGGATCGTTTTAAAGGTGTCTACCATCGTCTTGAAAAAAATGTGTATGAGTACACACGTGGTGTAGAGGAGCCACGAGTCTATCCCGTTGATTCTTATAAAGATCCTCGAATCAAAGAGGGAGTGGACGAGGATGTCTATACGAACTTTATAGAGGAAATGGAGTTATTAGAAGGTGTTCTTGAGGAGTTTAACGTCGATCGATATTTATCTGGAGACCTAAGCCCAATGACATTTGGATCAGCGAAATTCAACTGGGGAGTGGATCACTTCTTAAAACTATTTGCCAAACATGCGCCGATGCCAGTGGTGAGGGGGATCAAGGATAGTTCCATAGATCCTCTGTCAAAAGACTTCACGGGCTTTGTTTTTAAGATTCAAGCCAATATGGATAAGAAGCATCGTGATCGTATTGCATTTGTTCGAGTTTGTTCGGGACGCTTTGAGCGAGGGATGAAGGTAAAGCATGTACGTTTGGGAAGAGATATTCGATTGTCTTATGCAAGTCAGTTTTTAGCACAAGAGCGTGACACTGTAGATACGGCTTATGCTGGAGACATTGTAGGAATCAACGACACAGGACTTTTTCAAATCGGTGATGCCATTACAACGGGCAAGCCTATTGAGTTCAATGATATTCCAAGATTTTCACCAGAGCATTTTGGCAAAGTTACGATAAAGAATGCATTGAAAAAAAAGCAACTGGAAAAGGGAATTCAGCAGTTGGTGGAAGAGGGGGCGATTCAAGTTTTCTTTGACCCAAATGTAGGGATTCAAGATCCAGTATTAGGAGCTGTCGGTGAATTGCAATTTGATGTACTTATGTACAGATTGAAGGATGAATATGGCCTTGAAGCACGGTTTGAAAAACTTCCCTTCACAGTGGCCCGTTGGTTGAAGAACAAGGATGGAAGTGCCTATCAAAAGCAATTGGAAGGGAATGTTCAGATTTTTCACGACAGAGCTTCCCACCCTGTTATTTTGATTGAGAGAGAGTGGTCTTTGAAATGGATCGAAGAAAGGAATTCGGATGTCGTTTTACGGATCTCAAGTTAATAGATCCAATTTTTCTTTGCGATCCTGTTAGTGGAAAAACTTCATTTTTTGAACGAGATAGGATTTCTTTGAAATCTGAATTTGCGTATTTGGTACTTAGATTTTCAATAAGATCATGGACTTGAAATTCATGAGTGAGCCCTTTTAAGTTTTTTAGAGCAGACTTGATTCGAGTGATTTGTTTGGCTTCTAAAGTGAGCGATAGTCGTTTGAGAAACCTTTCTTGATTTTCACTTTTATTGGCCCAAAATATTGTTGTCTCATAGGCTTCAATAAGTTGAAGATGGCTTTCAAGTAGAACTTCCTCACGTCGTTCTAGATCATCTACAAGATCTCCTTTGGATCGTTTATTTGTTTTCTTAAGTTTTGAGATCAGATTTTTAGATGCGTTGGCTATCTCTTTTGCGTTGTAATCTGTTCTTTTCCACTGAGCGTTTGCTCCAACTGAAAAAAGAAGAAAACTGAATATTGAGATAACCTGAAACATGTATGCCCCCTTTTGCTTCCTACTCTTTTATTTAGCAAAGGGCATGCCGTTTTATTTGCAATAGAATAGATCTTAGCGGATCAGAAGTGGGGTGTTGTTGATATTGAGATGTTAGAAAACAGAAGTTTGTCAGTGTTTCAAAATGAGACTCTTTTTAGAGACGATTTGTTGTCTTTAGAAGCTGTGATCACTATTGAGGAATCCCTGTAGGTCAGTTTCATTGTCTTAGAGAGCGCGTGACTTTGGCACTCAGTTTAAGGTGGAATCAAAAATAAGCAATAGAGCTTGCTCCTGAAGGGAGAGCTGATTGTGTTTGTCCTGTTAGAAGCATTTCTTTTGCACTTGTGCGATTTGGTTGAAACACGTTTTGAAGCATATTCTCCAGTGCTTTTGGTGTGTAGCCTGTTGAGTGAGAAGAGAGGCAAATGAATTCTGGTGTGTTGGATAGGAGGTCTTTGAGGTCAAATAGCAACGGATTTAAGTGTTCTTCAATTTTCCAAATCTGAGCTTTCTTGCCCCTGCCAAAACTTGGGGGATCAAGGATTATGGCATCGTATTTTGAGTTTCGCCGAATCTCACGTTTTACAAATGCATTTACATCTTCAACAATATAGCGAATGGGAGCTTCTGAGAGGCCGTTGAGCTTTGAATTTATTCTTGCCCAAGTGGTACTTGTTTTTGAGGCATCGACATGTGTGACGATGCAATTGGATTTGGCGCAAGCAATGGTGGATCCGCCTGTGTATGCAAAAAGATTTAAAACCCGTAAGGGTTTTTTGATTTTCTGAAACTCTATCCAATTCTCTTTTTGTTCTGGAAAAATTCCCAAATGTCCAAAGGGGGTTCTTTCAATTTGAAAAATTAAGCCTTCAACATTTATGTTCCACTGATTTGGTAAACTTTTTGAAAGACCCTTCCAGGATCCATCTCCAGTGGAGTGTCGGATAAAAATAGCGTCGGGTCTTTCCCATTTTGGATGTGATTGACGAGTCCAAACGGCGCCTGGTGAGGGGCGGCGAATGATGTGATCTCCAAAGCGCTCTAATTTTTCAAAGTCTCCCGAGTCTAGGAGTTCATAGTCTGTTGGCATTTATGGCTTACTACGCGGCCTTTTTGAGTTGAGCAAGTGCTTGTTTGAGTTTCTTGTTTTCATTCTTAAGAGCTGTATTTTCTTCAGCCACTCGAACGACATGAACTTTGAGCTCTTCATTGCTCATATTGTCAACGAGTGCTTCAAAGCCTCCATCAGCTTTTGGGATTTCAATTTTCTCTTCTGGTTCTTCATGTTTTTTGGGTTCTTCAACCATGTCATTGAGCGAACCTTGCATCGCTTGTGTTTTTCTTTCCAATTTATCTTCAATATCATCTCCTAGAATCATAGAGGGATCCAATTGCTCTAAGTAAATAAAACCTTGATCGATAAGTGATCGAGTGATTCCTATAATGGTCATAAAAGCAGTTGCGATTTCACCTTTGGAAGTTGGGCGGTCTTCAGCAAGCTGTTCAATCATTTTGACTTTTTTGTGATCGAAAGTGCTTGTTGCTTTCTTCCACTGTTCATCACTGAATCCATGTTTTGCAACAGCAAGTGTGAGTTCTTGGGCACGGCTCATTATGTCGCCAACGACATTTTCAGGCCAAGCAAAGATTTTGTCCAATGTGATCATTTTCTGTTTTAGAGCCTCTGCCCAAGGCTCGCTTTCTTCATTGATCAAGTCTAAAAATCGATCTCTTTTGTCTTTTGTGCTCGTTTCAATGAGCTGCAAGAGTTGAACAAAGCCCTTTGGTTTTTTGTAGCGATTTAACATGCTCACAAGAAAGCTCCTTTGCTTCAGTCTTTTTTTCGGAACATTGGCTATTGAAATTTACTTGAATCTCAATTTGAGACAGATTCTTAGATTCTGTATGTATTAAGGAGCCAGGCAAAGAAAATGATTTGAGGCAATGTGATGAGTGGTAAGAATAATGAAATCTTCCAAGACTTAGTTGTGTCTTTGAGTATCATAATCTCTGTATAATCTGTAGAAACTCCTGCCATTAAGAAGAGGAGAGAGTTTCCTGGAGCGGCTGCACGATTGAAGATTTCAGCGGCAATAGGGGTTGAGCCCTCTGAGCAAACTTCAATGACTGTGGCTGAAAGAAGAGTTATAATAAGTCCTAGGGCCGAACTACCAAAATAGGATTGAAAAATATCAAGTGGCATGAATGCTCGAACACAGACTGAAATAACAACTCCGATAAAGATCCAGCGTAATATGATGCGCGATTCATGAGATGAATTCTTAAAAAACAATTTTAAATTTGCTTGAGTCATTTTGATTTTTTTAATGAGTTTGATAATTTCTCTAAAAGCACTGCCTTCGGAGAGGGATTCGGAACTATTTGGATTCTTTGGTAGAACTCCTCTTAGCATAAGATGGTCAAAAAGGATGCCGCTTATTATTGCAATCACCATTGAGATCAGAATGAACAGGAGTGTGTATTTGATTCCAATAAGACCGACCATAATAAACGTAAGTGAAAATGAATTCCACGGACTTGCAATAAGAAAAGCCATGACCTGTCCAATACTTGCCCCTCTTTCATAAATTTTTGCTCCAAGCATTAGTATTCCATGGTTGCAAAGATCAAATAGAAATCCTGCGGCAGTTGCACGTAAAATTCCACTCAGGGATCCGGGTTTTCCCAATATTTTTTGGACGGTTTCACGCGGAATAAATCCCATCATTCCGGCAAAGAAGAGTCCCAATGCAATTCCTAGCCACATCTCATTCATAAGCTCAAAAGTTCCAGCCGAGAGCGTATGGAGGTATGGGTGGGTGGAGGAGTTTGGTCCCCAAAAAATATGGATGAAATAGAGTATACCTACAGTTGTTGCTCCAAATAAAAGAAGGAAATCCAGTTGGTGCTTTTTGTTCTTCTCATCTGAGGGGCAACAGTCATCCATATAAGAAATGTACACGGACTCTGCTCTTTGGTCTAGACGGAATTCTTGAGTTGGTCTATAGCTAGTGGAAGTGAAAAAAACGTCCCCACCCCCTGATTTCGAAGAGATTCAATTGCCATATAGTATTGGCTCTGAGAGAGCTTTGTATTCAAAGCCAGAGAACCCAAAAGGACTTTATCTCAAGCTGTTTGTGCATAAAGCGGACCGAAATATCTTAGGCGAAGTGATATTTGGTCCCCTTGTTGAAGGCCCTCCTGGGCATGCTCATGGTGGAGTTGCTGCATTTGTTATGGATGAAGCCATGGGAACAGCCTGCTGGGTCAGTGGTTTTCAAGTGGTGGCAAGGGAAATTCGAGTTCAATTTCAGAACATGATCCCACAAGGAGAAAAACTGATTGTGAACTCAGGAGTGCGAACTGTAGAGGAAAAGAACGTTGAAACCTATGGTGAGATCCGAACAGAAGAGGGGGTCATTTGTGTTACAGGACATGGCAGATTTCATATTTTGAGTGATGAGCAGTTGGAGAAGTTAAAGGTATGATAGCGCTTTTGGTGACGTTCTTGATTTCAGTGGTAACTGCTCTTTTGGGTGTCTGGATTGTTGATCGAAGTCCGAAATGGTTATCTGAAGAGAGGGTCAATCAAATCTTCGTGATAGGAGCAGGGCTTTTACTTGCGATTGCCTTTTTGGAATTTCTCCCACACGCAATGGGAAATGGGAATTCAGCATCAGGGTTGTGGATCTTGATAGGGATTGTCTTTGTGTATTTAAGTGAGGTCTATATTACGCCAAAACTGAGCGTGATTGATCGATGGGCATTTAAGAGCGAGCACCCTGGCTATCATGACCATTATGGAAAAGAAGATACGAGTCACTGTGCTCATGGGCATCACTCGAGTAGCCTGAAGGCATCTGATGGTCCAGTGATTCATCATACACATGTGGTTTCTCCATCAGCGGCATGCTCGGCTGTGGGCTGTCTTATTATCTGCACATTTTTTGATGGAGTGGAGATTGCCTCAGCCTTTTTTCTCAGTGAAAAGACAGGTTATTTCACAAGCTTTGGGCTTTTACTTCATATTTTGCCTGATGGGATTCTTGTTGCAAGTCTCGGACTTCGTTCTGGTCTTTCTAAGGGATTTACAAGGCTTCTTACCTGGACTGTTGGGCTCAGTCTTTTTGTTGGGGCCGGTGTTGCTATTGCTTTAGAGCATGTGAGTCGGACTCCTTTCCTGATACCATTTGCAACAGGTGTGCTTATTTACGTTGGGTTTTTACATCTTTTCCCAGTTGTGGGTAAAACTCGATTTGGAACACTTCTTTTTGTATTAAGTCTTACAATCTATGGTCTCTTGATGACTACAATTCACGTTCATCACTGACTTTGGTTGAGTTGTATTTTTCTTTCTGTCTTCCATTGGAAAAGACAAAATCTGACCTCAAATCGAAATCATACTGAACCGATGTATGGATGTACTGGAGGTTTGGAGTTGAAACAGTGGATTCAAAAGCTTATTCATCAATTTGATGTAGATCTTGGTAAGGGTGAAATCAATCCCAAAGTTGGATTGAGCGATGAACGAGCCACTTTGATTTTTATAATTGATACTTTCAATAAAAATCTCATTGAATTTGACAATCATCCCGTTCGAAAAATGAGAGAAATACTAGATAGCTTTGCAAGAGAATTGATGGATGAGAATAGTAATATAGAAAAAGTTTTATTTCGAATTCGTCAATTTTTTTCAAGTTATCGTTTGGATGAGTATTCATATGTTCAAAAGACATTTGACGATTTTAGAGGAATTATTTGGGACTTTGTAGATCAATTGAGTGAAGATTTTTCTCTTGAGCGCGCTGAAGACGCGGTTATGAGAGGAAACCTAAATAAACTCAAGGAAGCTGTTGAAGCAAATTCAATTGAATTACTTAGAGACGAATCTCGCCAATTTATTGATGCCTATGTTGAATATCAGAATACACGTGATAACAGACGTGAGGAGCGCTTGGGGATTGTCCGAGAAAACCTTGAGGGTGTGAAGAAGCAGTTGGTTGAAGCCAATCAAAATATGCGATTTGACCATTTGACAAAGGCTTACAATAGAAAGAGTTTTGATGAACAAATCAATAGGCACTGGAAGATGTTTCAAATTTCAGATGTTCCGGTTGTCCTTCTGGCCTTAGACATTGATCACTTTAAAAAAATCAATGATAGATTTGGTCATGCGATTGGAGATCATGTTTTGATAGAATGTGTGAAGCTCTTAAATGAGGCTTTTGATGGAGATTCAGAGTTTGTTGCTCGTGTTGGAGGAGAAGAATTTGCAATACTTCTTCCGGATTATCGTTTGGAGAGAGCTGTGAAAAAGGGTGAGAAGGCCCTTGAAAAAATCAGAAAAGAGACTTTGGTACATGAAGGTGCTGAAATTCGATTTACCATGTCTATGGGAATTGCTCAACTTCACAAGGGCGAGTCTGTTGAAGCATGGATGAAGCGAGCTGATGCAGCTCTCTATGAGTCTAAGACCAATGGTAGGAATAGGTGTACGATTGCAATGGACGAAGATATGTCCAGTTCTCAGGTCTCGTGACATAACCTATGGGTATACCTAGGTATTTGCTGTACAAATCATTTACACTAGGGTGTTAAGTCTAACACCTACATAATTTTGCCACCTAGCTAACACCCGAAAACTCTCTGAATTCAAAGCAAGCGCATTAAGATCTTGGAATTTGATTTGCACTTGTACTTTGTATGAAAGAGATGAGTTCTTCACTCTTACAACTAACTTCAAAAACAAAACATACCAAGAGTGCGCTGGCGGCTTTGTTCCTACCAACCATTTTCTCCTTTTCCATTCTTTCAGTTTCTCTAGAAGCCAAGGTGAATCTCTTGAACGCAAGTTATAACGGAACGTTTGTTGATCTTGCGTTATTTACCGGATTTTCAATTGAACGATCCTATAGTAGTAGGAGAAATAGAACAGGTTTTTTTGGATATGGGTGGTGTTCAAGTCTTGAGGAAAGAGTTGAGGTTCAAAATAAAGAAATTTGGCTCATGAAATGTGATGAAATCAAAGATAGGTTTTATCTTAAAAAAATTAAAAACTCTGAGAGAATTTATATTTCAAGTTTGACTAAAGAAAAAGTTCTCTTCAAGAGGGGAAAGTATTATCGAAAAAACGCTTTAAGCTACCGAGAGTACGGGCCAGAAGGAAGGCTGCGGTGGGTG
>JAUICD010000010.1 GCA_030427965.1 Bdellovibrionia bacterium | reverse complement strand
ATCGCAACACAAATCTACAATTGATTTCAACAGAAACCGTGCTCAAGGACTGAGTCGCGGTTTCTTACTTTTAGTCTATAGATTTAGTTTTCAGGAAGGTTGTTCTGAATCCAACTGCGAATAGAGTCAATTTCCCCCTGTGGCAACTTTGAAGCCCCTAGAGGCATTGCCCCTGAATCCACTTCTAGATAAAGAGAACTTGCCCCAGGGTTTCCTGAGGAAACAAATAGAGGGTTGGTGGCATTGCTGTAGGTCTGAAGGTTATAACCTCCATCTGCCCGAGTCCCCGTGTGGCAAGGCCCACATCGTACAATAAAGACTCCTGTTGGAGCAATAAGATCCTCAAAGGTCACTCCATCTGAAGGCGGCATTGTCGTTGTCGTCGTAGAATTTCCAACTCCTATTGGTTCAATAACTTCAATGGCAAGAGAGATCTGATCCCGTTTGGCAATAGGTCGTCCAAGATCAATGACAGCAGGCGCAGTACCCTGAAAGATTCTATAGTTTGTTTGTTCTGAAGGCACAGCTACGTCAATCACATCTAATGCAGTTTGGTTGGAAAAGTATTCATCCCCGATTTGAATCATGATACTTTTGATTCTTACACCAAGAGGGCCTGTAGTGACTGTTGGCCAACCGACAAGGTAGACATTCTTTCCAGGGACCTCACCTTCTAACTTATCCACAGCCACAACAATACTCAAAGAAGCTCCTCCAAAGTCACTTATGACCTCAATAAGTTCAGAGTCCAATTGCCAAGTTAAAGTGACGCCTCCCTCATCCACAACATCTCCAAGAGTAATAAACTTTCGGGTTGTAAAAATGCGTCCTTCAGGCCCCTCTCCTTCACCTTCTCCTACACAAGAAGACCATTTATCAATAAGACCTTCGCACTCAATGAGATTATCAGGGACAGCTTTAGAAGAGTGAAAATCTGTTGCTTTACTACAAATGTGGTCAATACCATTTGCTCCAACAATACTAAAAAATGAACCATAAGCCGTATTTATATTTGGATCTGAAAACGGATAAGTAGAGGCCGAAGGGTCACCACTGGTACTTGTGTGGCAACTTGCACAGGCTTTTGGAATAAAAAAAGCATTATACCAAAGATTTCGAAAAGACTCTCCTTCAGAGTCTCCACAAGAGAGCGAGGCCAGACTTCCAACAATAGGCGTACGAAACCCTGGTCCACAATTTTGATATGTGAAGAGAATACCAATAATCAAAATCAGCGAAACCAGTGTTTTTTTAAGTGCTTCTCGACGAAAAAGTTTCAATGGAATAAATCTCTCCCTCAAATCGCTCTCATGTCATCTACATCAATATTACTTTAGTATCGGCAATTGCCCTTGAATTTGTGAGTTTGTTATTTTCCATTTAGTGCCATCCAATGACTCAATCCACCACTTGCCTTGAAGATTCATCTATAACGAAAGCTTGCTGCACCAAAGTCCCGACTCCACCTTGTTTCATCTAAATCATCAGATGGGCTATTCGACTCCATCAAAGTTCCAAAACACAAAATCTAGACTGAAATTTTATTGGGTTTTGAGTGAAGAGTTCCGATCATAAGTCGAGGTGTGAAATGAAGATCCATCCGAGATCCTGCTTAATATTACCAGCAAAAGCCACAATACGAGATGTAGTGACTCAGTTACGCGAAAACGCAGCAACTTTTGCAATACTTCATGATATGAAAAATAAAATATGTGGTGTCGTTACTGAAAAAGACTTTTTGTACAAAACAGATATATTGGAACTTCACAAACACTTAAACAAACCAGTTTCAGTCATAATGAGTCACCCAATCCAAGTTTTAAGCATCGACCTTATTCACAAAGCACCAGAGTTTATGGTCGCAAATGGTATTCGAAGAGTGCCTATCATGACACGAAAAAATTCATTGGATATCAATGAGTTTATTGGGGTGGTCACAGCTGAGTCACTTTTACAAGAATTTGTGGACTCAAGAAGTATCCCTCTCTTCACTCCCCCAAATCTCTTGAATATTTCTGAAAAAACCATTGGAGTGCTCTCAGGTGATGGTGAGCTTTATAGAAATTTGAGCAAACTTTTTTATGACAGCGACAAGGTTCGAGTCCAAAGAATTCCTTTTGGAAAAATGAAGTCGATAAATGAAGTGAAATACTACGCACAAAACTCAGATGCTATCATCGTTGATATTGACGATACCCCTAAACATTCCTGGGTTCAACTTGTCAGGGAGTTCAACCAAAACCCAGATTTAGAAACAGTTGTCGTTGCTTACTCACCAGAAAAGCATGAAGCCACCACTGTCTCATTGATGAGCGCACTCAAGTCACAAGGCACTTTTTTGGTCTACGAAAAGCCACTCAATATCTCTCAACTCTTACGAGCTCTCGAAGATGAATGGGTTTCAAAAGATTCAAAAGAAGCCTCTTGACTCAAGAGATGTGAAGCGTCCAAATACTTTTCTGTGAATCCAATATTTTCTGATTCCAAATTGTTACCAGCTTGCCTTGCCCCTATGGTGGGTCTTTCTCATATTGGTTTAAGGGATATGTGTCGCACCTATCTACCTAAAGGATACAAAACGATTTGGCCAACCGAAATGTTAAATAGCCGAAGACTCCCCACTCAAAAACTGGGGAATACACCAGAGACCTATCGACGAGAGAATGAAACTTACTTGGTTCCTCAAATCCTTGGAAACGATGAAGACTTTATTTCTCGATCCCTTGAGAAACTTCATGCCTGGGGAGCAGATGGAATTGATATCAATATGGGTTGCCCTGTTCAAAAAGCATTGAAACACAATTATGGCGTCTCACTTATGGGAGATTTTGACTATGCTGCTCAGGTTGTAGAAATGACAGTGCGACATACCCATCTTCCAGTCTCTGTTAAACTCCGTGCTGCAGATGCAACAGATCCCAATAAAACGATCCCTCTTATCAAGAAACTAGAATCCGCTGGAGCTGCATGGGTAACTCTACATCCACGTACAGCCACACAGAAGCGGCGAGGACGTGCTGATTGGGATCAAATCCGTGCTCTCAAAGAAAGTATCAAAATTCCAGTGATCGGAAATGGAGATGTCCAAACTCTTGAGGATTTCATCAAAATGAAAGAAGAGACAAATTGTGATCTTGTCATGATTGGACGGGCTATGACAGTTCGTCCGTGGTTGTTTTGGCAAATCTCTGAGTACCTAGGACTGCCCACTCCTATTGGACGAGAAGGAAGTGCTCCAAACTCTCCTAGAGAGGAGGCCCTCGAGTGCCGACATGCTTTAAAAACTTATCTATCGACAATTCAAGAGCACTTTCCGAAAGATCTTGGCTTGAGGAAATTTAAATTTCTGATTCGCACGAATCATGTTTGGCTAAATTTTGGCCACACTCTTTATAGTCAAACCACAGCGTGCAAATCGCTTCAAGAATGCTCAGATGTGATAGATAAGTTCTTTGAAAGTGAGTCTGTTCAAATGGTCAAGAAAACAGAGCTAAGAAATTGAGTGATAATATTTTAGTTTGAAAAAACATCAGCACACGCATTATGGGCCTCATCAAAGGCATCACTCAGATTTGAGGCTTCTCCAACAAAAGGAAAGTCACCATTTTCAACCACTGAAGAGTTGTAGCAGAGATAACTCTCACTTTCAGGACTGGAGTTTGTGATTGTCGTTTGCACAGAGAGACAAACTTCAGCTCCTTGAGAAGAAAAACACTCTACTGCCGTTGACTCTGAGTCTTCAACTCCCGCCCTCACCACTTCATGAAAACAACTGTAGTTTGTCAGTTTTCCACAAATGGACTCATAGTTCCCACCGCTTTCAAACCACCCATCAATTGCTCGAACGATGTTTGATTCATTGGGGTCCTCAGGGGTCTCTTTTGGTGGGGCACAGTTCTGAAAACCAAAAGTCACTATGATAAACCCTACGAAAATATAGAATATAACCACTTGGCGTACTTTGGGGTCCATATATCCTTATCGTCTTATTTCGAGAAAACATTAGCTCAAAAGGCCAGCTGAGAGGTGTCTATCTACTTTCTCACGCATCAGCGTGTCATTCCCAAAAGGCGCTAAATGCTTTTGAGGTGTCTTTTCTGATGCGTCATTACGTGAGAAAGTAGATAGACACATTCCAGCTAAATTAAGAAACTTGAAGGGCTTACAAAGGACATCTGAATTGCGTTTTAAACTACTCTTCCTATTTCTTCTTATCCAAACCCTCACCTCCTGTTCCTCCTATATGAAACGCAAGGAGTGTGAGAAAATCCATTGGTACAACCGTGGGTTTGAAAACGCAATGAACGGCAAACGTCTAGACTCTGACTCAGAGATTCAGGCATGCCTAGGGGTTGAGGCTCTCATTCGACACGATCAACTCGATCAGGGATTCAAAGCGGGAATGGCCAAATATTGCCTGAAGGACACAGCCTACCAAAAAGGAAGGGAAGGTGTCTTTTTTAACTTTGAATTTTGTGGTCAAAACACAAACGCTCTTAGAAACCGTCATACAGAAGGGGTTTTGGCATTTTGTGACTCCAAAAATGGCTATAGAGTTGGAACTCGTGGTTATGAATACAAAAATATCTGCCCTAAAAGTCTTGAAGCCAAATTTCTCAGTCAATATCGCAAAGGGCGAATTGTGTATCTAGAATCACAAATAGAGTCCCATCAGAGTCAAATTAGAGAACTTGTTCGAAGCACTCGAGACATGAAGCGAAAACAAAGAAATCTTCAGTCTCAACTTCGATACCTCCCACGCAATCGAGTCAAAGTTATTGAAAGACGCAGCAAAGACAAAATTGTGAGATACGAAGAAGATGACTCCACCAATATGGAACGAGATCGTTTGAATTGGGAAATAAGAAGAATCAATGGAAAAATTCAAGACAACGATCGCCTTGAGTCAAGGCTCAGACAAAAAATAGGTTCATTCAAATCTGAAATTCGTTCTCTTAAATTCTATCCTCCAGAAAGTGAACTATGAGTACATCTTATTGGCTAGACAAAAGTAACAGCACAAACCACAATTTTGATATTGTGATTGTGGGTGCTGGAATTGCAGGACTTTCAGTTGCGTATTGGCTTGAAAAAGAAAATCCAAGTTTTAAAATTGCAATCGTTGAAAAAAATAGACTTGGTTTTGGAGCCACAGGCCGAAATGCAGGCTTCATTACATGTGGATCTGTTGAGCATTTCAATAGGCTTTATGAACAACATGGAAACGACGAAGCACTCAAGATCTGGAAGTTTTCAGAAGAAAACCTAAAACTCCTCAAAAAGGAAATCATCCAAGACAAAGCAAATGAAATTGATTTTGTACAAAATGGTACATTTTCGTTGGCCTCTACAGAAAAGGAGTTTGAGGAGCTCACTCAAGTCCATAGTCTTATGTCATCACTTGGGATTCAGACTGAAAAAGTGGAGGCCTCTGATATAACAAAACGACTGCAAGCCACTAAGTTTGTCGGTGGCATCAAATATGTGGACGATGCTGAAGTTCACCCACTGAAACTCTTAAAGCAAGTTGCCAGTCGATTGAAGGCACAAATTTTTGAACAACATGAGGTTCACAATATTACAACAAGTGGCTCTGCTCGAGTTGTACACACAGATTTAGCAAAATTTCAGACTGATATGGTTGTGCTTACAACAAACGGATACTCACCAACTCTAAAACCTTTTTTCAATGACAAAATTTTTCCAACTCGAGGTCAAATACTTGTAACTGAAGCCATTGAGAAATTTATGGAAGCTCCCTGCTACTGTAATTTTGTTTTGGATTACTTTAGACAACTGCCAACAGGAGAGCTCATCATCGGTGGCTTTCGCCAGCTTGAAAAAGAATCCGAAGTTGGATATTCAGATCACATCACACCTGTCATTCAAAATTCCTTGGAAGAATTTTTTAGAAAACACCTCCCTAAATTTTCAAACGCCAAGATCACACATAGGTGGTCGGGCATCATGGGGTTTTCTGCAGATGGGCAGCCTCTAATAGGCTCACTTCCAGATGATCCACAGGTCTTTTTTAGTGGTGGTTTTACAGCACATGGCCTAGGGCTTGCCTTCCATACAGGCAAAGCCCTTGTTGACCTTCTCTTTGATAGAGAAGTCCCTGGATTTATTTCAGCACGGCGATTTTCTTCATAAAAGCTGAACTCTTCACTAGCTCGTAGATGAATTCTGCCGCAGACACTGATGTTTTTCTTACATTAGCGAACCTTATTTGGCCACATGAGCCTAAATCCTTTCCCATTTGCCCTCTATTCTGGCAAATCAGTTCTTGTAAATTTGGATCACCTTTAAAGGAGGAAACATGAGAAGTCTAATTTTAAGCGCACTTGTCCTTGGATTTGTAGCGCCAGCAAAAGCTCAGGTAGCAGAGTATCAGAAGTATCGTGCTGCTGTGAAAAAAGTCAGTGAGTTATCACAGGATGAAAACCTACGTAATATTGTTCAAGCTCAGGGACTCAATCTTTTAAATGTTGCATGGGAAGATACAGGACGCGGTCAAAACTCCGCTCTAGGGCCAAACATCAGTGACGTTACAATACAAGTTCATACAGTTGGTGAGGATGGCAATATTGTACCAGTTCCAATGCCTATACTAAGATATCCAAACTTTGATGATTTTTCTGCAGATATAAGCCCCAATAAATTTTCTCTTCTTGTTGGAAATGAGAAAGGAAAGGACCTAAAACGCATAACACTAACAGAATACCTTGATAACTTCAGAGAATACTTAACAGATGCTTCTTCATGGAAAGGATCTGCTAAATCACTTCTTGCTCCACGCGACACTGAAGTTCTTGTCAGTGCTCAACACACATTCTTACCAATTCCAAAAGGACAAAAAGCACACTTCAACCCTATGATCTTCAACTATCAATCTTCCAAAGACAACCCTGCCGTTCTTGCCATTCTCGCTACCCGTGAGGGAACAAGTGCTCGAATTATTGACTACTCTGAAGAAGATGAAAAGTTTGAAGGAGGATTTGGAAGAACTGGACAAAGACTTTTCCACAACGTGAACGGTGAGAAAGCTTCACTTACAGGCGAACGAATTTCTGATTTTGTTGAAGGTGGCGGCGATAGCACAACTTCAGTTGAAAATGCAGGAAATGCAAATATTGTCTTACTGATTCAAGTTCCACTTGTTCACAAAGCACCTCTTTGGAGAGATGGGGTCTTCTATGAGATGGCAGACATAAGTAGATCTTCAAACGGAGACATCGAAGAAGCAGTTATTGGACATGGACCTATTGAAGGGCCATTTAAAGAAATTGGCGGAAAAGCAATTCAAAGAGATCCAAGATTTCCAATTCGAGTCACCGTTCAGTTTTACCAAGCAACAGCCAACCCTAAGATTGACGCGCAAATGGTATTTGAAATGGAACAACAAATCACTTCCATCTACAAAGAAGCCAGTGCTGTAGGAAGTCTTGTCACTGGTGGAAAAACAGGTCGTACAACTGAACACAATGTGGAGTTTTGGAGATGGAATTGGTGGGGACCAATCTGGCCGTACCAGTATCAAACTCCAGACGGAGCTGGTATCTCTATTGGTTGGCAAGATGCGGTTCAGTTACTAGATGAAGCCTATGGAAATGAGTGGGTTCGTTTTGCAGACTCTGAAGACGACAAAGAAATATTTCTTGATGCTCTCAATTACGTCACAACAGGCGAAACACGAGAGATAAAACATCCTGAAGAAGAGGAAAAACAGAATTAATTTTTTCCTACAAGAAAACCTCAAAGCTCCCTCTCATTGAGGGAGCTTTTTTTTGTTTTCCCCAATTCCTCATTCTATGATAGATTCCTTAGAACCAATTGACGTTTTATCTAGTGAACGAGAGGATCTTATCAGCTCTTCAGAGAACAACAAACCACCACCAAAGTCTGCTTTTCAAAGAGCCGGAAAGTTGTTAAAGACTGGATTTGGAGTGGCACGCTCTGAAGCCAATCATCGACTCAAATCCAAGTTTTCAAATCAAATTGATAAAATTGAATCTCTCAAAGGGCGAATTCGCACAGAACAGATCAAAGCTCTCACAAAGACCCTTGGCGAGCTCAAAGGAAGCGCGCTTAAGGCTGGACAAATGCTTGCCCTTGAAGCGCAGGACTGGATACCTGAAGATCTACAAAAAATACTCTATGAACTTTTTGATAAAGTACAGCCTGTAGATGACGTCACAATGTTGGAATTCATCAAAACCGAGCTGGGAAGTGAGAAATTTGAGCGACTTGCACTGGAGTCCAAAAGTTTTGCAGCAGCAAGCATTGGACAGGTTTACTTAGGAAGCCTTGAAAATCAAAAGATTGTAACAAAGGTTCAGTACCCCGGAGTTTCTGAAACTGTCGACAGTGATATCAATGCACTTCGTTTCCTTGCCAGTTCTTTCACAAAAATCTCTGGCAAAAAAGCCGAACTCCACGAGTTCTTTGAAGAACTTAAAATCATTCTTAAAAATGAAACTGACTACAACAAAGAAATCACAAACATGACTCGTTATGCTGATTTTTTAAAAAAAGACAACCGCTTTGTTCTGCCTCGCCCAATTCCAGAATACTCAAATCAACGTGTTATTACAATGAGCTACGTCGAAGGTATCCCTATTGCAAATTGGCTTGAAACCAACCCTCCTCAAGAAGAAAAAGAAAGGCTTGCGAAGAATATTTTGGATCTCTTTTGTATTGAATTTTACGAAAACGGATTTGTACAAACAGATCCAAATTTAGGAAATTTCAAAATCAATTCTAATACAGGGCAACTTGTTCTTTTAGATTTCGGAGCCACCATCGAATACTCAAAAGAGTTTATTGAAGAGTATAGCGCTCTTCTACGAACACTTACTTCTGGAAAAAAATCAGATCTTTTTGAGCGAGCCATTCAATTTGATTTGATTTCTGAAAAAGAATCTCCAGAGTCCTTTGATCGCTTTTTAAAAATGATGGAAATTTCTATTCTTCCATTTGATAAAGATCAGCAGCCCTTTGATTTTTCAGACAAAGATTACCGAAGAGAAACTCAAAAACTCACTTTTGACTTTATCAAATCCATCAAGTACACACCTCCTCCAAGACACCTTGTTTTTCTACATAGAAAACTCGGCGGTATATTTTCACTTCTTAAGAAAATGGAGATCAAGATGGACCTTTCTTCTTATTGGAATATTATTTCAGGCACCCCTTCAACGAGATTGAAGGAAGCAATCCAAAGAACTGTCGATCAAAAGGCTTGAAGAGTTGTATCTAAAATTTGCAACCGATCTTGCTTGAAGCTGATCCACTTCTCCCTGAAACTTTGAAATGGAATAAACAAGAAGACTTAGATCACCATCTGAGTAAGACACACTTCCATCTGGAAGTAGTTCTTTACGAAGGTTTTTTGTCCAATTTAGTGGAGTATCAGAATCTCGAAAAGCCAGATTGGCTACACTTCCAAGCTCCCCTTCATGAATTTCCAACTTGAAGTCCCACTCTGGATCTAGTGACTGGCACACAAGGTGGGTTTCGGCTAATTTTTCATCCACTTTTTCTAGTGCCTTTCCCCATGCCGTGTAATCATCTCTCTTCATCTGTACGGCATTTTGAAAAAAAACAAGGGTTCCCATTAAGGTTAATGAGAGAGCTACAACTGATTTTTTCCAATTTGGAATTTGCTTCATACAAACTCTATATCGGATTGTATCCATTCAAAATGAATAAAACTGTTTCAAAATGATATAGAACTAGATTTACACTAGCTCTACATAGCATTTGACAACAAGAGTCAGATTGCCTGATATACCTCGAGGGGGCTAAGCTTGCGTTTTATTTGAAAAAAATCAGCCAGCACTTCCTCTCTATTTTTCCACTTTTCTTTTCTAAAACACAAGTGCATGCTCTGGCTGAAAATAAATTCAAGGAGAGGGGAAGCAAGTGAAAGTACTGGCACTACTTGTGAGTCTACTGTTCCACACTGCAGAGGCTGCTGAAATCTGTGTTGTTGGTGATATGGGAAAGGGTAACGAAGGGCAGTACCTTGTTGGAGAAGCCATGTTCAAAGAGGGTTGCAAAAATATCATCGCAACTGGGGACATCATTTATGAAGATGGGGTTTCTTCACCAGACGACCCTCAATGGAAAACAAAATTTGAAGCCCCCTACAAATCCCTTATTGAATCCGGCGCTGTCTTTTATATTGCACTTGGAAATCACGATTATCGTGGATCAATTTTAGCACAATTGGAATATGCCGCTTCAAATAACTTTTATTTTTTACCCAACAGATATTATCTCACCCAAATTGAGGATGTCTGTCTTATGACGATTGATACAGGTCAAATACTCTTAGGCTCTTCTCAAAAGAAATGGATCAAAAAAAATCTTAAAAAACTTTCTAAATGCTCATGGCGCTTTGTTAGTGGACACCATGCTGTTCGCTCTTCAGGAAAACATGGTGATACACTACATGTTTTCAAATCTTTTTTAAAACCTCTATTAGCCAAACACACAGATCTTTATCTTTCAGGCCATGATCACAATCTTGCTGACGAAGGATTTATAAAGCAAAAAAACAAGAAGAAAAGAAAGTTTCGACAGATTGTTTCTGGCGCAGGAGCTTCTGTGAAAAAAGTGAAGTGTCGAAAGAAAAAATGTCAGTTTGCAATTTCATCACTTGGTTTTGTGAAGCTCACCACATCACCTGAGCTTATGAAAATAGAGTTCATAAATGAAAAGAATGAACTTCTCTACGAAGCCACCCAAGAACCCAAGTCTCTTTTATAGGGTTTATTGACAACTCCTCCAGTTGACTCCAGTCTTTCGCCCTGAATCTCAGTCTTAAAAAGGTCGGTATTCAGGGCAATTGATACTCCGAAAGAATCATTCTAAAGTATACTCTATTTATATGAAACGTTTCTGGTTCTTATTACTTCCAATTACACTCATTTCCTGCAAAGCATTTGATACATTAAAGCCACAGAAAAGTGGAAAGAAACAAGAAGAACCCACAACAAGCTCTACCACAACAACTGTGACCACCACACTTACCATTACAACAACAACTCAAGCTTCTATTATAGAAATCGGAGTCAATGCGCATATCCACTCTGGAGATGGGATTCGTTTGATGAGGGAGATGGGTGCTAAGTGGATTCGGTTTGATATCCCATGGGCAATGATTGAAACCTCAGACGACAATCTAAACTGGACATTCATGGATGCAGCAATCAAAGAAGCTATTGATAAAGAATTTAAAATTATGGCCTCAATATCCATGACACCTAGTTGGGCCAGCTCCAATGGAGATCCCAATGGAGTGCCAAACTTACGTGCCTGGGAAGATTTTGTAAAACGAGCCGTCAGTCGATATCAGGACTCTGTTTCTTTGTGGGGAATTTGGAATGAGCCCAATTTAGAAAGGTTCTGGGTTGGATCAACAAATGACTATATTGAAATTCTTCTTAAACCCGCTTCTCGTATCATCCACCAACTTGACCCCAACAACCTAGTTGGGGGACCTGAGTTGGCATTTTTAGGGTCGAGCGCTCGAATCGACCCACTGGATTTTTTAAAGGAACTCAAAAGCAGTGATGGCGATGATCATTTGGATGTGCTCACCCAACACGCCTACGGAAGTGATCACAATAAGTTTATTGAAAAGATGGAAGGCGTAAAGCTTGGAGATGTAGTAGTCAAAGACGGAATTCAACAAATTCTTGAAAAATCCGGTTTATTTGGAATGCCGTTCTTTTTAACTGAATATGGCTATCGTTCAAACGAAGTGGGAAATGGCAAACAAGCACAGTACCTAGAGGAATCCACTCAGTATCTCTCCAACCTTGGTTGGGTCAATATGGCAGTCATCTACGAGCTCCATGATGATCCAAATATTCCAGAGAAATGGGGGATTCTAAAGGACGATCTCAAAACAAAGCCTGCATTTCAGCGACTTAAAAAACTGTTAAGCCCCTAAGATCTCTAAACTGACATCACAACACATAAATAAATACAAACCTAAGATGTCACTTGGATTTCAGAGATTTGAGAAAACGGGGTCAATTGCACCAAGCTGATTTCATTTTTAAATTCCATTTCATCAACAGCATTTTCCCATTTATCAGAAATCTCTTGAAATCCATTTTTACAATAACGCTTTCGCCTTGCTCCCTCTATGGCAAGTGCCAAATCCAAAGCACCACTTGTGAGAAAGTATCCATATCCATTGGAATAGTTTAAAATGCGATGTGACTGAAAGAGTTTCCTTGAAAGGTCATAAGTGGATCGATCCCCCTTTAAATCAAAAACAATCTCTTGAGGTAATTCCTCAGTTTTACATCCAATTCTTGCAACCAAATTGATATCACTTTCCCCACCACGCGAGAGAACAAAAGCTCCCACTCCACCACCTGGAGAAACAGTTTCCTTGGCATAGGGGTTATGGAAGATTTTCTTTGATTTGGAATTTACACAAAGAGCGTCGATGTGAGTTGTACTCAATTCATCACCAACAGCTAACAGAACTGCATCTACATGCCCCAAATCTATCCAATTTTCTGCCGTTTGGATAGCATCTGCCAAGCTTAGCTCATTGTTTACGATTGTTGTTACAGGCCCGGTTACACCAAGACTTTGTGAAATAAACGAAGCTGCCGTATTGTGCACGGAATTGGAAAACAAGACAGGAGAGGCTCCCGCACTTCCATATTTTGCATATTTTGAAAACATTTGATTGTTTATCTCAGAAGGGCCATAAGCTGTTCCGATAACAATACCAACTCGGGCCCCATTCTCAATCTCAAATTCAGCATCTTGCATGGCTTGAAGAATTGCTTCGAAACAAATTTTTGAAAATGACCCGAGTCTTCGAGCAACTGCTTTGCTCACAGGTACAGACAGCTCAAAATCTGGAAGAGAATAGTCGTCTAACTCCAAACTGAAGTTGTTGTAATTATAGGTCTTTCTAGGGCGCATTTCCCCGGATTCAATCTTATCAAAAAGAGAACTCACCCCTACACCATGACAACTGATCACACTTGTCCCAAGAACAGACACGCTCATGCTTCACCTCTTCTTAAAAGAAGTGCGGAGTTCACACCGCCAAACCCAAGTGACGTTGAAAGAAAATACTCGTCATCAAAAGGGATTTTTTCCGAAGTTGGAGTCAAAGTGATTTCTGTATCTACATTTTCAAACCCAAGCGTCTTTGGCACAACCCCATCTTGGAAACAGATCACTCCCCAAATCGCTTCAAGAGCCCCGGCTGCGCCAAGTGTGTGACCTGTGTATCCTTTGGTTCCAAAAACCTTGGCGCTTGGAAAGTTTTGTATCAAGTACCGACCCTCAATTTCATCGTTGTTCAATGTCCCGGTGCCATGTGCGTTGATAAGACTCACGCTTTCTTTTTTAATATCTTTGAGTGCTGTGTTTACGGCAAGACTCAACCCTCGCGCATGTGGGTGAGGTGTCGTTGAGTGATGTGCATCTCCACCCATTCCAAATCCGACAACCTCTGCCTTCCAACTTTCTTCAGGAAGACACCCTTCTTTCCCTAAAACCAAAAAGCCAGCCGCATTGCCAAGCACCAGCCCTGATCGATCTTTGTCAAAAGGACGTGACTCTGTCTTAGCAAGTAGATCCAATGAACGAAATCCGAAATAGATGTTCTCTAGAACCGTATCCGTGCCACCGACAATAACAAGGTCACACTTGTCTCTCATCAACCACTCATACCCTTGGCCAATGGCATCTGTTCCAGATGTACACGCGTTGTCGATTGTGCTGATTGGCCCAG
This sequence comes from Bdellovibrionia bacterium, assembly GCA_030427965.1. Taxonomy (GTDB): domain Bacteria; phylum Bdellovibrionota; class Bdellovibrionia; order Bdellovibrionales; family JAUICD01; genus JAUICD01. The sequence continues at coordinate 68,910 of JAUICD010000010.1, read as the reverse complement.
TAACACCAAAATGACTTGCTATCAACTGTGCGGGATTATTTAAAGTCGACAAAGTAAAGGGTGAAAAATCTGTTTCCGCACCACCGTTGTGGCGAACAGAAAACGCATGGTTGGATACAGTTGCAGCACCAGTGGAGCCGACACAAACACCAACTCTCAAACTAGAGAAGTCATTGGGTTCCAAACCAGAAGATTCCACAGCTTCAGTTGCTGCTTTCAATGCCATTCTATTTGCAAGTGACAACGCCCCCTTAAGAGGGTTTAACTCAGCACTCAATACCGGAAACATTTTTTCCTCATACGGAAACTCAGCACTTTCTAAGTGCCCCAATGGAAGAGTTGCTAAATTCTCAAGCGATGGGTTTTGAAACACCCGCCTCGCCTCTTCAACATTACGTCCTAAATTTGATATCTGGCCGATCCCGGCAATGAATTGTCTTGCCACTTCATTCCTTATTTCATTAGAACCAAAGGTCCACGCAGACCCTACAAGAAGCAATGAAAATTATCTATCGATTTGAGGACGATTTTGAAAAAGGTATTGTTCATTTACTACTCTCAGACAGAGCAGACGCATAAGGCTATTCATAGTCTTAGAAAAAACTTTAGCACTGATGTCGAAATAACAGAATTTCGAATAAAGCCCGATGAAAGCTTCCCCTTTCCATGGAAGTTCACATCTTTTTTTCGTCAATTCCCAAAGTGTATTTGCCGTCGCCCACCTAAATTAAAACCCATTCCAAAAGAGATCTTTAAAAAGGATTACGACCTTGTTGTTATAGGATATCAAATATGGTTTCTAAGTCCCTCACTTCCAACCCTTGCACTCTTTGAAAACCCAGAGTTCTCTTCGTTTCTCAAAAACAAATCCGTGCTTGGCGTCATTACTGGAAGAAATATGTGGATTTCAGGGGTCAAAACCATGAATCAACTGATCATAGGATGCGGAGCTTCAAAAATTCGCAACATAGCGTTAACAGACACCTCACCAGAGTGGGCAACCTTCATAACAACTCCACGTTGGATGCTGACAGGCCGCAAAAATGCATTTTGGTTTTTTCCAGAAGCCGGAATTCCAGAAAAAGAATACCTAATACTCGAAGAGTTTGGAAAAACATTGGATCAAAACGAATACAGCTTAGATGGTATTTCCACTGCCCAAGTTTCTCACAAACAATCTTTTGCTGCACTCCTTATGGAAAAAACTGGTATTTGTTTTTTCATACCCTGGGCTAACTTGATTGAAAGACTCAGCCCAGAGGATAGCCTACTGAGGGATCTGCTTCTTGTCGGATTTCGAGTGAACTTGATTCTGTTGATTTTACTCTTACTCCCCATCACAGGGCTTTTTGCAGCAATCACTCGTCCATTGGTTGCAACAAAACTCAACGGCTACTATAAGGGTTTATTGGAAGCAAAATAGTTGAGGGCGAGATTATGGTTTACATCACAGAAATAGATTCCTTTCTACCTGGAGAACCCATCGACAATGACAATATGGAAAGCTTTTTAGGCTTTGTTGATGGAAAGCCATCTCGTGCTAAAAGAATTGTCTTAAGAAGCAACGGAATCAAAAGTCGACATTATGCTATTGATCCAAAGACAAACAAATCAAGTCATTCCAATGCAGAGCTCACAGCACACGCAGTTCGAAATGTATTGAAACGCGCCAATTTTGAGTTAGAAAACCTTGAGCTTCTCGCATGTGGAACCAGCACCCCTGACCAACTCATGCCATCACATGCCTCAATGGTTCATGGAGAATTGGGGTCTCATGCATATGAAGTTGTCTCAACAGCAGGTGTTTGTTGTTCAGCAATGGCTGCAATGAAATATGGCTATCTCTCGCTCTTAAGTGGGGACAAAGAAAATGCCGTTATTGCAGGCTCTGACTCCCCCTCTAAATTTATGAAGGGCGAAAACTTTGACCGCGAAAGAGTAGACGAACTTGAGAAGAATCCAAGCTTTCAATTTGAACAAGAGTTTTTAAGATGGATGCTTTCAGATGGGGCAGGCGCATTCTTACTTTCCAACAAACCTAAAGAGAGTGGGTTGAGTTTTAAAGTGGATTGGATCGACATGACCTCTTATGCCAATGAGCTGCCGCCATGTATGTATGCTGGCGCCCTCATGAACGAGGGAGAGGGGTTTCGAAGTTGGGTGGATTCCAAAAGAGATAGTCTTGCATCTGAAAATATCATGAATATTTCTCAAAATACCAAATTGCTCGACAAACACATTACCTACTACTCAGTGAACAAAGCACTTGTGGACTCCATTCGAAAACATGAATTAAAGCCTGGGGACATTGACTGGTTTGTCCCGCACTATTCTTCTGATTTTTTTAGAAAAAAACTTTTTTCTCATCTAGAAGAAATTGATTTCCCGATACCTTTTGAAAAGTGGTTCACAACTCTCAGCACACGCGGAAATGTTGGAGCTGCATCCATCTTTATTTACCTGCAAGACTTATTGGAATCTCAAGAACTCAAACCTGGGCAAAAAATCCTGTGTTTTATTCCTGAGAGCTCTCGCTTTTCGGTTTCTTACATGCATCTTACAGTTGTTGGAAATCAATGAAAGTCGACCAAGTCCCTCAAGATTTAGATCAGGGATATGAAGGCATCTACAAGATCCGCTACGCACGTGACAAAGACGGCAATATCATCAAAGTCAAATCTACAGGATGGAGTGTAGAAGAGGCTGCCACAGGGTGTGCTTGGGAAGATATCAATGAATCCTTGATCGACACGCTCAAAAAAGTCAAAGGTGGCAAACTCAGTCCACTTGCCTACCACATGGAGGAAGCCTTACTCACACCGCAATTACTTGCGCAAAACTTAGGTATCTGGACTTGGACTGTCAAACGGCACCTCAAGCCTCAGATCTTTAAAAATTTAAGTGATAAGAAAAAACAAATATACGCAGACTATTTTGAAATCAGCTTAAATGACTTGCTTCAAACACCGAGTCTTTACGATGAGTGACTATAAAAATAGAAATGTTTCCGCACACTGTGAAACAGGGGTCACAAATATCTTATTTGAAGAAAAAGGACTAAAGGTTTCAGAACCGATGGCTCTAGGAATTGGAAGTGGCCTTTTTTTCTTTTACCTTCCATTTCTCAAAGTTATGGGAAACCCGCTTGTGAGTTATCGATCCTTTCCTGGAACCATATTCAAAAAATGCTGCCAACGCCTTGGAGTGACCTATATCGTGGAGCGCTTTCGCTCCAAGGAAAAGGGCGCAAAGAGATTGGACAATTTGATCCAAAAGAAAATCTTGGTTGGCGCACAAACAAATATCTATTGGCTTTCTTATATTCCAAAGAAGTTTCGATTTCACTTTAACGCTCACAATATTTTGATTCTCGACAAAAAAGGCTCAGATTACATTGTAAGTGACCCCCTTCTTGAAGAAGCCGCAATCTGCCCTCCACGCTCGCTAGAAAAGGCCAGGTTTTCAAAAGGCCCACTTGCCCCCAAAGGCATGCTTTATTACTTAAAAAACCACTCCAAAGACTTTGATTATGAACAAGTTGTAAGAAAAGGCATTCGAGAAACTGTGAATCGAATGCTTGTCCCCATGCCTTTTATTGGCATTAGAGCCATGAAGTCTTTAAGTAAATCCATTCGTAAGTGGCCAAAAGCTCTTTCACAAAGACGTGCGCGCCTTTACTTAGCAAGTGTCGTACGGATGCAAGAAGAGATCGGAACAGGCGGAGCTGGTTTTCGATATATGTATGCAGGGTTTCTCAATGAAAGTGGGACAAAGTTAAACAACAAGGCACTTATTGAAGCATCCAAGCAAATGGAAGCCGTTGCAGATGAGTGGAGAAACTTTGCAACCCTTGCAGTTGGGGTGTGCAAAGAACGAAGTAAGGCAAATTATGATGACGTGGCCGATCATCTACTCGCTACTGCCGCCAGGGAAGAAGCCGTATACAAGTATTTAAAAGAGAACTTCCTTTAGATACGCTGCGCCAAAAAGAGCTCCTCTCACGCTTTTCAAAACTATTGATTCTTTTGGCATTTACGGTACTTTCTTTTTTCTAGAAGTCTGTTGACGTTTTATCTAGTCTGGCAAGGCGAGGTGCTAAATGAATGAAAATATGAATCAGCTCTTGTTTAAACTCAAAAGCGACCTCATTGAAGCCGTTGGTGCAAAGAACATCACCCCAGATGAAATTGGAAATGAAGATCAAATTTTTGGAGACAACACAGCTCTTGAGCTCGACAGTCTTGATGCGCTGGAATTGGTTACAATTTTAGAACAAAACTTTGATCTCAAAATCAATGGTATGAAGGCCTCTCGTGACATCTTTCAGTCATTTAACAAAATTGGGCTTCACGTTCTTGAGCACGCAAGTGAAAACTCCGTGAAATCTTATATTTCTCAGTAGTTATACCACTTTCTTCACCCAATCACTGCACTTTCTTCTCTATATATTTCAAATATCAATCCTCTATATTGTCGCGTTAAGTTTTGACTCTCACAACTTCTGGGTGTGCCATTTCCTTTGACACTTTTAAGGAGGAATTATGTTGAAGTATCTACTTGTATGCGCACTTTCGGTGGTTGCGATCTCAGAACAGGCATCTGCCGTACAACCCTTAATTCAAATTTCAGAAATGGTTTCAGCTTCGCCAAATCAGGATTGGAAGCCTGGCGACACCGCAAACTACAATTTGAAAGTGGGAACGTTTTTAAATGGCACAATGAAAATGATGGTCAAAGCTTATGACGAAAACGGCCTACTCTTATTGCAAGAAATGGACTTAAAGGTCATGCAGCAGTCCTGTGAAATTTTGCTAGATCCCGGAACAGGTGAAATCAAAAAAATGGTATGTAATGGACAGTCACAAGATCCTGGCGAACAGGACGTTGAAATTTTAGACATGCAAACTCTTACTGTCACTGTACCAGCTGGTACTTTTGACTGCACTTGGGTTAAAGCTAGAGAAAACAACAGCGGAAATATTTCTGAGCAATGGGTGAATCCAAATCAAATTCCAGTTCTTGGAATGATCAAAATGGTGACTGATTCACAAATGGGAAAAGTTGTTGCAGAATTGACATCGTTTATTAAAAAGTAGCTCATCTAGATACGGGGTGGCCACCTAGCCACCCTAGTTTTGAGTAAGGCTTGCCGTAATAGGCGGATGGTCTGAACCTGGATTGTCCAAATGAAGAACAGAATTGAAAACCTCTACTCCTCTTGTGTAAAGATGATCAAGTTTCTTTTTTCTTGGATCATTCTCAAACTCAAGTCTTTTCAATCCATATTCGCTCAAATATCGATCTGCACTTGATAAGCGCTCCTCATTTTTAGTATTGAAATCACCTGCAAATAATATTGGCCCCTCATGTCTAGATATGAGTTCTTCTGTGAGATCCAATTGATTCTTGAGCCCTTCCCATCCTTTAAAGTTGATCCCATGTATATTGATCACGAGTAGCTTTTTATTGTTTTCCCAACTGTATGTACTAGCTAGCATCATTTTTGGGCTCTTTGAAAATGGCTCCAAATCTGTTGTGCGCAGATGATTTACACTGAGTGAGTTTGCAACTGCTAAATTGGAAACTCCTGTTGATATTGATTTCTTCATCAAAAAACTAATCCCATGCCAATGCTCAAAATTCAAACTCCACTTCTCACTCAAACGAACGAAGGCCTCATCAAAGGACACCTCTTGAATCAAAAGCATATCCTTTCCTAAAGATAGATCTCTCAACTCTTTCTCAAATTCTTGTTTTCGTCCCTTGTACACATTCCAAACAAGCAAATTCACTTGAGAAGGTAAATGAACTTGATTTGTCTGTTCTCCAAACTGAATCAAGGACTCTTCCATCGGAGGTATACTCTTACATTTGAAGGAACAGCCTTGATGACCATCTGGAATATCTCCAGCAAAGAGAACTGAGAGTTGAACAAGAAAAACAACTAGCATAATTCTATTCTATTTTGCTTAAGCCCACTTTTTTGTTAGAAAGTGGTTTACGATTAAGTTTTTAGACCATTGTCTGCGGTAAATAAAGACAGGCCTTACCCACCATTCACATGGCTTTCAGACACTTTCTCACACAATGCCTCTAAACACATCCCAACCAAAGTCGTATTTGAAATGCACAGGTCGTCACTCAATTCCATCCGACATACAATAAAGGAATGCCAATCAAACAAACAGCTCTCCTTCTTCTTACAGTGCTTATAGTTTCCTGTATAAGCTCTCATCAAAAAAATTCAATGACAAATCGAAAACCCTCTACAATTCAAAAATGTGATCCTGATAAGGAATTGTCTACTTCAGATAAAAAGAAAATTTTAAAAATACGGAATGAACTCAAATTTGAACTGAGTGACTTAACCGAATTCTTCAATAACTACCAAATGGAACAGTTAGAGGAATTTTCTCCCTCGTGCTTAACTTTTAAAAATTTAAGATTGGTTTACATGTCCCTCAACCATCCAAGCTATCTGAAAGATTCCAAACAAGGGGTCTGCGCAATTTACAAAGGCCACTGGACAAATCTCTGGGGACGGAAATCTATCAAAGAGGCAAAGGATGTTCTTGTCGAATCCGTTCTTCCAATAGAAGAAATCTATCGTTGTGGCGGACACAGTTGGACTATGAAAGATGAAAATTGGCAACAGGGTGATCCCATCGAAAGCTGGGAAGCCTACTTCAAAAGCTTTGAGCGTCCTGAATTATTTGCAACTATTTCTCGAACTGGTATTCGATCAAGAAAGGAGCTTAAAATCACAGAGAAACGTCCTTTCTTTAAAGATGTCAAATGTGAATACATCGGACAGTGGACTATTGCCAAAAACCTTCTGGGCCTTGGAACAACTCCAGAAGAAGATCAATGGATCGAAGAAATGGATGTCGAGTGCCAACAGTATTTGAGTGAAAACTTCAATCGAAAGTCACGGTTTGGAAAATGGATTGATGAAGATCGGGACTGTCAAAATACAAGAAGTGAAGTTTTAGCAAGAGACTCAAAATCTTCAGTCACAGGAAAGTGCAAAATTCAGAGTGGTGAGTGGGTCGGAGCATTTACCAATCAAAAGTTTACAAATGCTGGAGATATCGATATTGATCATCTGGTCCCTCTCAAGAAAGCCTATGTCTCAGGTGCATGGAGATGGCCAAAGTGGAAAAGAATCAAGTACGCAAACGACTTGTCTAAACCAAAACGCGGGCGATTTGCTCACCTACTGTCTGTTTATGATCGTGAAAACCAAAGTAAATCCGATCGAGGTCCTGCAGATTATCTACCAAAAAGAACACGCATTCACTGTAAATACGTAAAGTCCTGGATAGATGTCATCCAAAAATGGGAACTTGCCTTAAATCCAAGAGATGCAAGAAAAATTGAAGATGTTTTAAAAACATGCAATTGAAAGCAAACAAGCTCATCCCCTCACTTTCTTTGTCATACTTTAATGTGTAAAAAATTGAACTCCACCTAGTAATTTTGAAAAGAGCCTTTACTTTGACCGAGTAAATTTCACTACAAAAGTAATAACAAATATTAAATAGAGGTTTTGCGTTCAAAAAGGTAAGGTATTCAATACATCCCCCTTCATAGACTGAAGCTACCTATCGACTCTTTTTCTTAAAAATTAGGGTTTTGCGCCCTTGAGATCAGACACCGTTCCAGATAGTTTCCGAACAGCTCGATTGGCCTTCAGATGTACCATATAGATAAAAAGCCTATAAATAATATTAAAAGAAATAGACAATGAATTTCACTAAGAAAACAGAGTCTTATGGAACGCAATGTATCCAACTTCTTTTTACCTCAAGCGCGAAAAGTCATAATTCATTGCACGACAACGTTGTTCTGAGAAAACTTTAGTTCCATTGTCACTTCGCAGTTCGAGCGCGACCATCTGATCTCTCGAAATACAATTTAGATAACTACTGAATCCCCCGCGCAGAGGACAACTCGCGTTAAAAAACATTCTTAGATCTAGCAGCTTGACTTTTTTTAATCCCAAATTTACAATCGCTACAGTTTTAGCGATTTTTAATAAAGGAAATAATGAATATCAGAAGCTTAAGTGACAAACAACTTCATCTCAATTTGCTAACTCTTAAATCTAAGGAATCACATATTGTTGCTAAAATTATTTCTCATCTTGAAGAAGTCTATCGACGAAGACTTTTTGCCCACCACAAATGCTCTTCTATTTACGACTACTGTATCCGTATTTTGGGCTACTCCAATGGAGAGGCTCATAGAAAGGTGAGCACTTGCAAATTGGCCTCTCACTATAAAGGGGTAAAGGAATCCATTGCCAGTGGTGAGCTCAGTTTATCAAACGCTGCCTCTGTTCAAGTGTTTTTAAATCAAAGTAAAAAATTACAGAATAAAACACAACTCGGAGATTCTGCCACTAGGTCTAGTGATGCATTTTTAAACACTAGCTCTTCATCATCTGTTGCAAATAGAGAGCTCAATCCCAGATCTATCATTGAACGGGTCAAAAACAAAAGCACCCGAGAATGTGAAATCGAGCTAGAGAAAATTGCTTCTGAGAATCATTTAAAACGCCCTGAGAAAAAGCCTAGTAAACGCAATTATGGGGATAAGACGCTACTAAGGGTTTACTTAGATTGTGACAAGCTTCGGCTTTTAAAGTCCAGATTGAATATCAATTGTGAGCAGGAGTTGTTTGAGAGCCTAATGGAGGAAAAACTGAAGGCAACAGAACCACAAACAGAAATAAAGCCAAGGGTAAGAAAACAGCCCAGCAAGAAACCTCGAAGCATCAGTCCCTCCAAACGAGCCACTGTCTTTAAGAGAGCTCAGAGAAAGTGTGAAAACTGTAATTCCAAGTACCACCTCCAGATAGACCACAAGATAACTGTGGCTCAAGGGGGTAGCAATGCAGTAGAAAATTTAAGAGTTTTGTGTCGATCCTGCAATCAGAGGGCCGCTATAGATCAGTTGGGATTAACGACCATGAGTCCATTTATCAACAATAAACACATTCCCTCTAAATCCCTCTCTCGGAGAGTTCAGAAGTCACAAATAAAAGATCAATAGGACATCGTTGATAGAGAGACTCGATAGTTTAGAAAAGCATGTTATTTATACAGGCGGCTCGTAAATTTAGAGCTTTTGGGAAAACTGGCCTTTAAGAATCATTAAGTTTTATCTGCGCCTTTAACTCTAAGGATGCTTTTGCGAATTGCAAACAAACCAAAAGGGAATATTCTAAAGATGGAAAGAGTTGGGAGTCTAAGGCAATGATCGATCATGCTGGTTACCCTAACGTCCTTGAAATGAAGGTTGCTGCCAAGCTCCTCGGCCCAAAAAAATTGGAGTTTACGACTATTGGAGAAAGCGGAGAACCAACCAAAAAAATCTTGTCCAAGTGACACTGGTCTCTGATCCGATATCTAGTCGAAATGGTTATCTAGAAGTAAATCATTGATATTTAAAGAAAATGGCATGGTTGCAATACCCCTAATGCGGAGGTAAAGTTATGATTAATACTTTGAGCTATGCAAAAAAGCTGGAAGAGGCAGGGTTTTCTCGGAAACAAGCTGAAGCGAATATACAGATCATCGCAGAAATAGTTGAGGGAGATGTGGCTACAAAACAGGATATAAAAGAACTTGAATATCGTCTTGTTATTAAACTCAGTGCAATAGTCGGAGCTATGATTACTATCGCTATTGCTGTAACCGCGGCAGTCGCAAAACTTCTCTGACCAAAGCCCCTAACTTTTAAGAAAAAGAATCCTCAGGTAATTTCGGTTTATTAAAGAGGCTGTATTGAATGGCTTATCTTTCTGAATATAAAGTCTCTATTGAATATCGGCCATTGCTTTTGTCGCTAAACCTGTTCGCTCAAAACAAAGGCTATTTTAAATATCGTTAGGTGAAGTTTAAACTTTTACAAATCAACGATATCTCAGAGGAAGAGCAGACTTACTTAAAACCTTCTGGCTCCCAGTGACTGTGTAAACTCGAACTGAATTGGTTGTACCTCTCTCCATGAGAGGGAGCCCCAGAGTTAGTACAATCTTGTCTCCCTTTTTTACTATTCCACACGAAAGAAGATGTTCTTCAATCTTCTGCATCGCTTTTTCAGCTGTGCGATAAGGCTCGATTGCCAATGTTTGAATACCCCAAACCAACTCCAATCTGTTCAACGTCGAATTATGGTGGGTTACAGCTAAAATCTTTGCTCGTGGTCGATAAGAAGAGATCAGTCGTGCCGTTTTGCCACTTGTTGTAAGCGATACAATGGCCTTTGCGCCCAATTTCATAGCAGTTAAACATGCACTCTCAGCAACAGCCTCTGCAACGCTTAAGTACTCTGGGCGTAAATCCATTTTATAGTAATGCTCACCAGTTCGCTCAACTTCACGAATAATATCATGCATGGTTGAAACACAAAGTGAGGGATGCGCTCCACTTGCCGTCTCAGCAGACAGCATAAGAGCATCTGAGCCATCTAAAACGGCATTGGCAACGTCTGTCACTTCTGCTCGTGTTGGTCTTGGGTTTTTCACCATACTCTCAAGCATTTGAGTTGCTGTTATAACAGGTCTTCCATAATCATTGGAAAGGCGAATAATCCTTTTCTGAATTGCAGGAAGTTGCGTCTGCCCCACCTCTACGGCCAAATCCCCACGAGCCACCATAATGGCATCACTTAACCGAATGATCTCCTCTAGGTTCTCAAGGGCTTCAAGCATTTCGATTTTTGCAATAATACGAACATTGGGGTTTTCTCGATCAATAATTTCACGTAGCTCTCGAATATCATCGCCACGCCGAACAAAACTCAACGCCACATAGTCCACACGCGCTTCTAAGCCAAATTTCAAATCCTTATGATCCTTTTCTGTCATGCAACCCACTTGCAAATTTGCCCCTGGGATATTCATGCCTTTTCTATCTTTTAAGATCCCACCAAATATGACTTTGCAGTTGACATGTGAACCTTCGACAGAAAGAACCCTCAACTCAATAAGCCCATCATCCAACAGAATTTGCTGACCTGGACGACAAGAACCCGGAAGCTCTTTGAAATCTGATGGAATTTGATTTTTTTCACCAACTTCAAAATCATGAGAAATCACAACTTCTTGATTTTCCAGCAGCTCCAACTCCCCATCCTTCATCTTTCCAACTCGAATTTTGGGTCCTTGGAGATCTTGCAATAAAGTGATTGGTGCACGAAGACGACCTGAAGCCTCTCGAATTTTCTCTATAACAGAATGATGATCTTCATGCGTCCCGTGAGAAAAGTTGAGTCTTGCGACATTTATTCCAGATTCAATAAGAGACTCTATCACTTCAAGAGAGCTTGATGAGGGACCTATTGTTGAAACAATCTTGACTCGTCTATCTGATAACATCTACTAGGATCTTTGGATTTTTGCCCACTCCGCTTTTTGATCTTCGAAACTGTTTTCCATATTATTCATTCTTCTCTCATATGCAAGTTTTTGCTGATCTAGTCGCTCCTTCATTTCCATCTCCTTGGACTGCAGATCTTTCTCTCGTCCTTGATTTAAGGCTTTCAAAACAGTTTTCTGATTTTCGTGAAGGCGGCGAATCTCTTTTTTCTGTTCATCTTTCAATTGATCTATCTGACGCTCATATGTATTTTTTTGTACCATCATTTTCTTTTCAGCGTTCACTTGCTGTTGTCTCATTTGAGATTTAAGACTTGACTCAAGCTCCATACGCTCTTTGTCTTTTTTGTATCGAAGCTCATTTAGGTTTTCAAGATAGGCTTTTCGAGCTTCTTTCATCGACTGATCATAGTGTTCTTGACTGGAATTTGTTTTCTTCTGGTATACATTCTCCATCGTATCAATTCTGTCCTGCGCTCGAGTTTCTGCAGATTCCGCTCGAGCTTCCAACCGCCCTGTTTCTACGAGATAATTTCTTTTATGTTGAGAGTCCAACAAGTTTAGTTTTTCTTCATAGTGATTGGTTGTTTCATTGAACTGCTTGTCATATTTATCCATGACCTTGCCGACCGTTTTTGCACGGTGTCTGTTTGACAATTCCACTTGCTCTTGCTTTTGTCGTTCAAGATCGTTGATTTGGTTTCCAAGGTTCTCTCTTAAATTCTCTTCTTTTAACCCCGAAACTCTATTGAGTTTTACTATATCTTGTTCACGGTTAAATTTCTCAGTTCTTAAGTTCCGTTCCAATTGAGCTTCTCGATTATTCACTCTTTCATACACATCACTTTTCATTTGATCAAAGGCTTTACTGTGCTGTGCCTGCCTATCGTAGTGATCACGTTCAAGTCGATTACGTAAATTCTGATATTTTGTATTGAACGCCTCGTCTTTGTGTTCAATCACCGCATCTTTGGCTGCTCTTTCTTGAGAAATTGCATCCAAAAGATCCTCACTTGCACTCTGTCTCATCAGAATTTTATCTTGGCGATGATCTTTTTCCATTTTTTGTCTTCGCTGATTCTCAGACTGATATCTTTGATCAAGGTGACTCACCTTCTCCCGGTGAGCACCTATCATACGATCCCTATCTTCCTGGTGCGCAGCAGTTAACTTTTCTCGCTCTGAGGAAATCCCCTTAGCCTGAGCTTCTCTCGAGTTTTCCACATAATTCTTATGATAATCTTCTTGAGACTTGATTTGCTCTTCCATCCCTTGCTTCAAACGATTGTATTGAGCTGTTTTTTTGTCATCCAGGCTTTTGTATTCACTTTTATGTCTCATCTCCAAGTTTCTAAGATTTTCAGAGTTTCTAGTCCCCACCTCTTTCATTCTTTCTGCGTGCATATCTTTCATGTCTCGAATTTGCTTTTGATAGCTGACATCTTTCTCTGAAAGAGTTTGATTGAGTCTTTTTCGATAAGCATCAATGGCTGTCTGTTGTTCAGAACGAAGGTTTTCAATACGATCCACATTCTGTTTTTGAAGATTTCGAATTTGCTCGGCGTGCCGCTTTCTTAAATCATTCTCGCGCTTTTGATATTCAGCTTTGGTTCTTGCATTTTCATCGATCAATCTTGATCGTTCGACACCATCCACGGCCATACTGATCCTCCTCCTGAGAAAAAGTTGCGTAAGATCAGTCTACCATGTCTAGGGTATGTCTCGAGTCCTAGCTATAGAAGTTCATTCTTTGGGCTAGAACGATTCAGACAATGGTCTCATATGAGCAAGTAAACGCTCTGCCCATGCCTCTCTTAAGAACCCGACCTGAGCCAGATCTTCGGCGGGCAAATAAGGCTCAATCTCTTGAAGCATCAACAGAGTCTCAAGCACGAGCTGAAGACCTGGAGCCCCTCCTGTTTTTGTGTTTCTCTTATAAAACCCCGAGGCCTCATCAAAGAGCTCTTTGTTCATTGTGTGATAGGCATCAATAGCTGCAAATCTTGTTAATTCTCCACCCCAAAGATCATGAACCAAAAGCAAACTTCGAATTGCACTGACTTGATCATCTAAATAAAGAGTTGAACTTTTAGTTTCATTTGATTTTATATCCACACTTCTTATAAACCCTCCATTTTCTCTTTGAAGGCGAGAAGTCAGAAGAAAGCCAAGTCCTAAATTCAATTTCTTCAAAGTATTTTCTGCATCCTTTAAGCTTTCATAATTCGGGTTGTCTTCTGTATTTGGATTTTCTTGAAAAGCTGCCGAATGATTTGGCATCAACCCTTGAATCGCATTCAAAAACTCAGAAACGGCACGAATCATCCGAGATATACCTTGAGTTGTCGAAATATAGTTTTTCTTTTCAGGTTCAATATCATGAAGTGCTACCAAAACCGCACGATCTTTTTTATTGAGTTCTTCAATATCAAAAATATTCCATTTCTTATCAAAGATGGAAGTCCCCATTCTCTGCAAATTCAACAAAGGCGCTGCCAGAACTCCAATGTGGAGATCAAAAAATTTATCTTTTGGAAAAAGAAGAATTTTGGTTTTCTCATAAACATTGATAGCCATAGTTTTATCAAAATCATTTCGAATATCAGGACGAAAATACTTCAATGCTCGAGCAAGACCGCGAATCAACTCAGCCTGTCCCTCAACGCTCACATTGAAATCACTGACCTCTAGTGTACGCTTCAAGTTCAAATCCACCGAATCCTTCTTTACAATAACTTGATCCGGAATAGAGTAGACACCCTCCTGGTCTTTGTATTCATACACATTGAATCCTTGAGATCTTTGCATATCAATAGGCCTAAAATAGGAATCCATACTTTTTTGATCTTCAACATAGTGACCTGCAGCTCGTAGCATCACATTCAGATGCCCAAACACTATTTGATCATACTCAATACTTATTTTTTCCACATCTTCATATTTATCAATATTTTTTAAACGATAGAAATTTGCACCAATTGTAGCACCCAATGTACGAGCTCCAGTTGGAATACCAATTCGCTGATCCAAATTGGCAAACCAGTGATTCATGCTTCGCTTAAACTCAGGTTTTCCACCCTTAAGCTGAAGCAATACATCTCCACGGGCCACTCCAGGGATATACTCCTTTTCTCTGTAGACTCGCTCACGCAACTCGTTCTCAGCCAACTGATGGACTTCTTTCCTAAAGTTGTCTCGTTGTTTCTTCAATTTCAAAATATTGACCAATTTGTTTGTAGTAATCGTTGGGACTTTAGACAATTTCTCATTAAATGCATTTGCAAATTGAATCAGCGGCTTTTGATCTGCACCGTATGTCCAACCCCATTTACCCAGACTTGCCTCTCCCCTATCTAACAAGGCCATCAACTCGGAATAGGCCTCACTTCCTCGAATCATTTCGAAATTTTCAAAGGCCTTTCGGATAATAGCGATATACTCTTTTCCTGAGCGGTCTTTGATTTTCAAGGCTTGAAGATCTGACTTCAATTTGCGAACTTGAGGAATATACACATCATCAATTGTATCGCGAATGGCCTGCACTAGAGTTGGACTGATTGCAGGCGCTTTCTTCACAGAAGAAGAATCCTCTGAAATGAAGTGAGACACTCTCTCAAGATATTGAATAATCTCATCCACATACAAATCAGGGTTGAATTCCTCAATTTCATCAATTGTTTGAAATTTTTGAATACCTGAGTGAGACATCACTTTTTGGATATAGGCGATGGCTCGATCCATTGCTCCACCCATTTCTTCCATTAGCTCTGTCTCCATTTGAGCTAGTAAAACTTGAGCAAATGGCGTTTTAACTGGTGAAAGCTTTGAATAATGCACGGGTTTTGAATAAAAACTTTGAAGAACCTTATGACCAAAGCTTCCCAACTCATCTCGTACGTGTTTCGGGTAAGTCTTCACTTCTTTTAATTTAAAATAATCTCTTTCAGAAAGAATCATTGCTGTCTCTGCAAGACGCATGATTTCCCAAGTGTTCTCTGCAAGTGAAAAGGTTTTTTCATTTTTCGTAGATGAAAAAAGAACATTTTCAATATCAAAAAATCGAGCACGTTTTACTTTCTCAGGAGAAAGCAGAGTATCACTTGTCCTTGGAGCAAACTTCGTCTTTCCATTACGTGTAGAGCGATCCTCTCCCTTTTGGCTCTGACAAGCTACAAGGCTAAACATTAAGACTGAGGCTACAAATATATGTTTCATATCTACTTTCTGCTCTCTCAAAAGAAAAGGAGCAAGCTCCCTTCGTGTTTCACCTGTTTTGGAACATTCTTCCCATCTAAAATATCTGAATAATTATACGAAATCATAAACGGCATTTTAAATCGCCCAGACTTGTACCAATCCACTGTTGTAAATGTAAGACCAACTTTACCACCAATCCAATTGGCTTCTGTGTCTCTTTCCAACAAATCATAATCCCAATCAGGATTGGAACCAGAGTATTCATCTTTTGCTTTATGAGCCATTTCAATCCCAGCATTGACATAGATAAAATCGGTAAGCCCATACTTTGTGTAGATATCTAGTGTCACAATATCGCCAAGATCTCTTGTGACAGACTCCTTCCGATCTTCATCTGGCAAAATATCATCTTCGTTTTCAGGAACTCTTTTAACAGTCGTATCTTGGATTTTCCAGAAATATGAGTAAGCAAACCCCAAAGTCCATCTTCTGTAAGGCCGAACATCATGATGATTTTTTAAACGAAACCCTGTTTGGTGAAAGTTTGGGAAATCCATCAAGTCATCTGGATCATCCTGTGGGCCAGTCGGCAGATTGAACATCAGTTGAAGATAATTATTCCAATAAGTCGTCTGATAGTATTCATAAAATGTCAGAAGTTGAATATCTCCAAGCACAGAGAAGTTTCGCTCACCGATTGGTTCATAGCCTCTCTCATCAAGAGCCTTATTGAATTCCGCAACGAGATCTGCATTGGACATTTTATCAAAGGCTTCATCAAATTGAGCTTGCACAGAACTACCCGCAATTTGAGCTCGAACAGCGTTGGCATTATTGCTTCCCACTTGCTCCACACTGACATTTCCAGTCATCGAAACAACTGGAACGGCAACACCAATTGTAACTTTACTTGAAACTCCATATGCAATCACTGGCGCTATATAGCTTATCGTTGGGCTTCCTGAAAACTTCAGTGAACCAAGATTGATTTCGTCACAGAGTTCATAACTTCCCGAATATTCGTTTAGAAGATCACAGAGAACTCCAAATTCAGGGATTTGGTTTTTCAAAAAATCTGAATCAAATGTTTGATTGTATCGACCGATGTTATTTAGTTTACCCTCATCACTAAACTCACTTGAAACTTCGGAAACCGTTCCAAACATCAAACGCGGGTGCCAGATCCCTTGAGGAAGAACAACCTGCGAAAAGACCTCTAGCGGAAGCAAACAAAGTGTGCAGATAAGAAAAAAGCACTCTAGACGTAAAAGCCTAAAAACACTTGATTTCATGTACTGTACACTCTCAACCATGGGAATCCTCACCTGTACCTACACTCCATATCTGCAGGCCGTATGCCAGGAAAGTTCCATAATTAAGAAAAATAAACACTCTCTGATGAAGATGATGAAAATTCACCCTATTTTAAGTGTGGAAATTCGTAAAAAAGGACCAAAATTGGCAAGAGATATCATTTTTTTAGACGCATAGATTTGACATAGATAGGACTCTTAGGTTCTATAAATGGCTGAATTTAGACCAAAAAGGAACGATCGTACTACTGCTCAAAAACCTTATTCCAATATTGGTTCTTGAGCCAAACACGCTCCCTCTTCCAGGCCTTCTTCTTTTGAAGAGCTGCCTGCTCCGCCTTATAGTGCTTATGAAGCTCATAGTCGGCCACTTCTTTTTGAACCTTTGAACTCAACTCAACAGCAACTTTCCAGAGTTCATATATTTTCGCAATTTCCTCACGAAAAGACATTTTATCAGATTTATGAAACATCGCCACCAGTAACCTTAACTCACTCCAAGGAGCTGGCTCCAAAACACCAAACACAGCCTTCCCACTTTTATCTACTTGAGAAACATGATTGCTAAATCCAGATCGCACACGTAGTGGTTTCTCATGCCCCTTACCCCAAATCACCATATCCCCTTGAGCTACAGAGTAGTTTATTCTTTCTTTGGTAACACGGAACTTATAAATTCCAGGAGCAAGAACCCCACGAGCAAGCGTGGACTCAAACTTCAACTTCTTTTTTACATTTAACCAAAAGACTCCTTTTACAAAACTCAAATGCCCTGGATCACGAGTCACAAGAACGGAAGATTCTGAAAAAAGCACTGTTGTTGAATCAAAATCTTTTCTCTCAAGAACACCTGTTGCTTCAAAGCCACAAAGTGCTCCTGAATTACAATCTGCAGGCCATTGATTGATGTCTGCTTTGACACGCACTTCTAAAGTCAATGCCAGTAGAAATAGAAAGAATTGAAACACATATTTCAATAATCCCATTTGTCTCGCCTTTGATTCAACGCTTTCTGCACTTGAGGGAATGCTTTAAAATTTTTACGAACCAATTGGAACATAAATTTTGCATCAACATACCGATCTCGAGCGATATAGACATCCCCACTGTTTATCAAAGCAAGTGCTGTGAGTTCGCTTTCAGGATATCTTTTGGCCATAAGCTCAGTCACACTGATTCCATCTGCAATATCCCCAGCATCCATGTAACATTTGTGTAAAAGAAAATGGGCTTCAATCACTTTCTTTCCCATTGGGAAATTTTCAATGTAATCTTTCAGATGCACTTGTCCTCGAGCAAATCTTTCTTCTGCACAAAGCTTTTGTCCATTTTCAACAATTTTAGTTGGATCAGAAATCTTCAACCCTGAGTCATTCAATTGGGATATGCTGGCAAGACTTCTTAATCCATAGTCTGAGTGAGCTTTGACTGCCTTTGGAATGTATGTCGCAACAGTTTGTCGATAATCTTCCAATTGATATTCAGCAATTGCAACTTTGACTCTTTCTGATCTCAAATTGTTCTTTACGGATTTCAACTCTTCTTTTAAACCATCAATCCCACTAAAATGATTCTGAAAGAAGAAGAAGCCCCCCATAAGAGCGACATAAATCAAGAGCTGTGTATGTATATACAATCGATGACTCATCAAATACTCTATCGGTGAATTCCAAAGGGTATTAAAGGAGTTAGGGGCCTTTTCACATAAATTTTGAAATTACATTTGATCTGGGGCAGGAATTCCTAGGACTTCAAGGCCTTTTTCTAGGACTCGTTGTACACTATGGACAAGAGTCATACGCGAAGCCTCGACTTCAGGCTTGGAGCCTATAATTCTTTGCTTATTGTAAAAGTGATTGAACTCAGAACAAACCTTTAAAAGATACTGAGCTAAGAGATTGGGTTTTCTATGCTTCCAAGACTGTCCTAGAATATCTTCAAAATGCAACAAATGAATCTGAAGGCTCTGTTCCTCTGGGGAGTCCAAATCCACCTGAAACTCTTTTTCAATAGTCTTTCCATATTTTCGGATCAAGCTTTTACAGCGCACAACACAGTATTGAACGTAGGGACCACTATCCCCCTCAAAGTCCAAAGCTCTTTCCCAATCAAATTCCACATTCTTTACACGATCATTCACCAAATCATTGAAAACAATTGCTCCCACTCCGACTTGAGATGCAACCAAACTCTTGTTTTCTAAATTGGGGTTCTTTTGCTGGATAATATTTCCTGCAATTTCAATAGACTTATGAATCACATCTTTCATAAATATTAAATTGCCTTTGCGTGTGGACATTTTTCCATCTTTGAAACGATACAAACCAAAAGCAATGTGTTGGCAATTTTTTGCCCACTCATACCCCAGTTTTTCTAAGACACCAAAGACCTGCTTGAAGTGTAAACTTTGATCAGCGCCTACAACATAGAGTAAATCCTCACCCTTCATCTCTTCATGTCGATAAATTGCACTGGCAATGTCTCGAGTTGCATAAAGAGAAGAGCCATCAGATTTCTTAATCAAACAAGGAGGGTCCTTTTCATTGATATAAACAACTTGAGCCCCCTCACTCTCCACAAGCAGTTGCTTCTCTTTAAGTCTCTGAACTGCAGCTTCCATCTTATCATTGTAAAACGATTCACCTTGGACCAAATCAAACTCAATTCCTAATAAAGCATAGAGTTTTTGATGCTCTTCCATTGTGATTTCAATAAATGACTTCCAAAGTTTTTCAACCTCCGCGTCACCGCTTTCTAAGCGTCTAAAGAACTCCGCACCGTTTTCATTCATCTCAGGATCGTTTTCTGCCTCAGAGTGAAAGCGCACATACATCTCATATAGGGATTCAAAGGGTGCATTTTCAAAGTCATACTCTTCTTTCCAGTTGGTATAAGCCCAAGCAAGTTTTCCAAACTGAACTCCCCAATCCCCTATGTAATTCAACCCCAAAACCTCATAGCCTTGCGTACGTGCTAAGTTGCATATTGCTTGTCCGATCACTGTCGCCCTCAAATGACCAATGCCAAGAGGCTTTGCTACATTGGGCGAAGAGTAATCCACAACCACCTTTCTGCCATTTCCAGTGTTGGTATGCCCAATCTCTTTTTTTAAAATTATAGATTCAATGATTTCATTTTGAATAAACTTGCTTTTGAACTTAAAATTTAGAAATCCTCCGACAGAATTAACTGACCCTAAAAAATCTCCACATGAAATTTTCTTCGACAGCTCTTCGGCAATAGCTGGAGGACTTTTCTTCAATTCCTTGGCCAAACGAAATGTAGGAAATGCAAGATGGCCGTGAGACAGGTCTTTGGGCATTTCTAGCATAGAAAATATTTCGTTCTCTGATAGAGGAATCGAACCTAGAAGGTGCTGTGCCAGGTGATTTTTTATTGAGGTCAACATCTCCCGCCAATCTAGCAAGTTTTTTCAAAATTTGGAAACAATTCGATTGGAAAAACATCAATACCCAATGTCATATGCTTGACCAGATCGAACCACTCGACTAGCTTGCCCCCATGCCCTTTTCCGGGCAGTTAAGAGGGGCCATATGAATAAAGCTGAACTCGTAAAGAAATCCGCGCAATTGAGCAAATTGAGTCAAGCGCAGGTTGAGGCAGCCCTTGATGCAATAGTCGATGTCATTGAGAAAACAGTTTCAAAAGGTGATGAAGTTAAGCTTGTCGGATTTGGCACATTTTCAAGAACCAAAAGAAAAGAACGAGTGGGCCGAAACCCTCAAAATGGAAACTCCGTCAAAATTCCAGCCACGAAAGTTCCAAAATTTCGCCCCGGAAAAGACTTCCGAGATCGCGTCAGTCAGTAAAGACTCTTATATTCTTCAATCAATTTATTTGCCGATATAGAAAGCTGAATATTGCGAATTTGACTTCCTTTAAATCGAATCTGCTGATCCATACGGCCAGATACCACTTCAAGTTGTTCAATCAAGGAATGATGTTTTTTTGTAATTCCAGTCGATTCCAACTCGGTATTTTTCAAAGCAAGTGGGTTCTGCCCCTCCCCATAGTATCTCTTCAACCACCCCTGATAAAAACCTCGCCAAGCCATAGGGTTGCTCTTTGAATTAGAAAAGCCCTTTTCCAACTCTCTTGCGAGTTGATAAGTCACCTGCAGTTCCTTTGGGACTTTGATCTTATTTTGAGGAGGCGCTGGAACAACAACAGGACTTGCCATTTCAGATTTAAACTCACTTAGCCTGACTTCAAAATTCTTCTTGCTGGGACCAATAAAAATTTGTCTTTCAAGACTCGCCTTTCCAACACGAGCTCGAACTTTATAATATCCATCCTGAGGCGCCCACTGATCTAGACGAACCTTCGTTCTCCCTTTTTTATCTAATTCAATGCGAATGACCTTTTCAAACGAATTTTTGGAGAGAACCTTTCCTTTTACGGATTCGACTCGAATATTCAAATTCTGCATGGGGTGACGAGGAGCAAAGAAGTCCAATTCTTTGCCACTATGACTGTGGGTGAGAGATATCTCCTTTTGAACCACCTGACTCACTTTTTGCTCTTCTGATTTATCACCAAATAACCAAGCAAGAGTTGCTACAAATATTATGATAACTCCAGCTCCTACAATCAAATTTTGTAAAAACTGAGATTGAACACGAGAAGAGGGTTTTGGAAAGTTCTCTTGGGATATAGAGCTCTCTTCTAAAATAGACTCTTTTTTATCTTTTGAAGATTCATCTAAATCAAAATCTATTTCTTTTGATTCCAGTTTAGGCTCTTCAATTTCCAAATCCCTTTCAACAACTTCCCACTCAACAGGCCTTCCAAATTCACTTGCCAAGTTTTCCTCATCCACTCCAACTGTTTCTTCAAATGAAATTTCTTTTGGAGAAAATGTCATAACAGATTCCAGAATTGGCTCTTCATCCTCATTCAAATTCAATTTTTCTTTTTTTTCTTCGTCTGTATGAGGAAAAAGCTCCTCTAGATCCGTCAATTTCTTCCACTCAGAAAAACCCTTTTTCCAAACATGGTCCGAAAATTGAATCTCTCCTTTGTGAACCTTTTCATAGATGTCATCACGTGAGAGAGGGCCGACTTGCCTGTAAGCCCCATCCTCCCCCTCCACAAGCACTACCCAAATAGGATCGTCCTCTGGATGGGGAATTCGCGAGGAAACCTTTTCTTTAAGAATAGATTCAAATATTTCAAAACTTGATATTGGCATCCACTTAGATTCACCTAAACGATGAATTTGAGTTTCTCTAGAGATTTCTTGATTTCGAATCTTTCTCTCAAGTTCTTCATGAGAAAATGGCCCCATTGGACGTCCATTTTTATTGATGTACCAAGTCTCCATAAGCCGAGCCTCCTTGATTCAAACCCGAATCATGACGAATAACGTAAACTAGTTGAATTCGCTCTGCTTTTTAAGAATCCCATGCCTTAAGGGGAGTCTCAACAAGATCCTGTTTTTGGGCTCGCCAAAAGACTAGGTCTATTCCCATCAACATTGGGACGCCGAGTTGCAGAAAATTAAAACTAGGGCTTTGAACTCCAACTTCTTTAAAGTTATTCCTTAAGATGTTGTCGATTGTTTATCGTAGAGCGAAACCATCAACAGCCGAATTTCAACTTAGAGGTAACAATGGCTATTCGTATTTTTTTTGCTTCTCAAATTCTAGCGCTTATTGATCTTGGATATTTGACTTTTAAGCATCTCGAACTCAAATTTGGACAAGGTGGCTCAAAGAGCTTATGTAACATTAATGAAGGGCTCAACTGTGACGTCGTGAACCTGTCCCCATACTCAACCCTTCTTGGAACACCACTTGCCCTGTGGGGATTCTTGGCAAACGTGGTACTTACAGTCGTTTTTATTAATGCCATTTCAACCTCAGACGAATCATCCTCTCAAAAACTAAGAAAACTCTCCCTTGTCGGCGCTTTACTCATAGCCATAGTTTCAGTGGCTATGGGAACAATCTCCGCACTTTCACTTGGAACGTTCTGCCTTTTTTGTATTTTTGCTTACATACTGAGCTTTATCTCCTTAGGTGCAATTTATAAATCCAACCAAACCTCCAATGACTCTTCTTTAATCAAGTCGATTCAGTACCTCTTCCAACCTGCCGGAAAAACAACTTTAATTCTGATTGTTCTTTTTCCTCTTGTTTCCTGGGGGCTTGGGCGTGCACTCATTCACAAAATGAACCCGCTCAACAAAAGTCTTATTGAAGCCAATCTAAATGATTGGAAAATGAGCCATAAAATTGAATTCAATACGGATGGAGCTTTAAAACTCAAATCCGATTTAAAGAACCCCAAAATGACAATCGTTGAGTTTGCCGACTTTCAATGCATACACTGCAAGAATGCATCCCCAATCCTCCATAACTTCGCTCTTAGCCACCCTGAGGTTCAATTTTACTTTCTTTCCTTCCCCCTTGATGGAATATGCAATGAAGCTATAAACCGTAGTGGAGACGGGAAAAGCTGTAAGATGGCCTATGCTGCCCACTGCTCTTTTAAAGAAACCGGAAGCTGGAAACTACATGACTGGTTATTTGAGCAATTCACTAGCACCAAAATTTCAGAAATACCTAAAAAGGCTGAAGATTTTGGCTCTAGTATCGACTCTTTCAAAGCATGTATGAATGACCCAGCTACAAAAGAGTTTATCTCTTCCCAAGCAAAACAAGGAAAAGATGCTGGGGTGGCTGGGACACCAGCTATTTATGTTAATGGAAAACTCTTAAATTACGGACACTCCTGGCAAGTACTTGAAGCAGTTTATAAGAGTTTATAAACCAAAAAGATTGAATACCATTTTACTTAAATCTTCTAAAATGACTCTAACAGGCTTACCCATAGTTCGGTGGGCTTCAAGTGCAATGGCAAATGCCACAACCACACAAGTGCAAATCGCAAACGTACGGACAACCCAAAGTGAAGATCTTGCATCTTGAACTCGAATGTCAGCTTCCATCCGATCAATTTTCTTCAAAGAACTCTTTAATTCTTCAAAATGATCCATAATCCGATCATGCATCTCCTCTTGCTTTGAAAGAGGAAGTGTTGAGATATTCGGAAAACTCTTTTTCATTTTAATAGCTTGGACCAATTCTTTACAGTGGCTTAGAAATCTCTCAGATTTACGAAAAAGAATAGGAAGCTCTTTATGCGCCTTCTTTAGATTGTCAATCTCACCAATTGCCATATCAAAACGAGATTGAGCAACAAGAGTCAAAATCGTATGACCTAGCCCAAAGGCAAGCCCTGTGACACGAGCATTCATGTCCTCTTCGAGGCTGTTCATGCCCTCTTCTTCCATTATCTCTTTAAGTTTCTCTATAGCTCCCATGAATCTTTATCGGCCATTCGTCTAGGATATTTAGAGATTCTCATATTGAAACAACCCTGAGGCGCCGATGCTCTTTCAATACCTTTGACTGAACGCTTCAGAAAAGAGAGACTTTACTAAGACTCCAATCTTCTAGTGAGGTGATTTTTTGAATCCATCTTTCATACCCACTTCAACTGTTGAATCCCTTATTCAACAAAACAAGAACCTCTCTCAACAAGTTCAAATCCAGTCCAAGCAAAGAGATCTTCTTGAAAACAGAATTCAAGAATTGAATGCAGAACTCAAAGCTCTAAAATCCTCAGATAACGAACAAAGTTTTGAACTACAAGAAGCCAAAGTCGCATTAAAAAAGATCACACTGTCCAGAGATACCTTAGAACTCAGTTTAAAAGATCTGGAGAAACAATTTGCTGAAAACTACTCTCGCTTCAATGAGAACCAAGAGACTTGGGCAAAGAGAGAAGCACAATTCAAAAAAAGAGTGGGGCTTCTTGAGCGATATCACAGAAGAGCCTTAAGGTGGCTTCGCCCTCTGATCTACGGAATGAGTCTTAAAACTCACAAACAAAATACAGAAATCCAATGGCTAACAGAACAAAATACTCAATTCAAAAAACAACTTGAAGAAGCTTATCAGCACGTGAAGAACGTCGGAAAGGAAAAAGAAGAAGCAATACAAAAACTCCAGGAGTCACTTGGAAGTGATTTAAGAAAATCTTTGAGCAAAAATGAACAGCTCTCTAAAATCGTTGAAAACATTTCTGAAGAAAATTCCAATCTAAAAAATCAAATCTCGAATCTACAACACTCTCATGTCACACTTGAAAATCGAACAGTCCTAGCAGAAAGACGTCGTGATGAGATGGAAAACAAATACTTTTTGGAATTGAACAACTACCGAAATGAAATGATCGAAGCCAAAGCAAATGAGAAATCTTCAGAAAAAGAACTCATAAAAGTTCGAAGCGAACTTGAAATTGCTTCAAAACAAAAAGAACAGATTCAAGAGTTGCTCAAAAAGAAAGCTCTAAAACAAAAGAACATACCTACTACAACTTACACTCCTAGAAAAGAAGCTCCTCAAGTGCCCTCAAGAACTTCCCCCACAAGAATCCCTGATTCTCATATAGAATCTCTTGAAAAACGTCTTGATGAAATACAAAAACAAGTACTTGTGGGTAAAGTCTAGAAACTCAAACTAAATTGTTTTTCTATTGATCTTAAAAAGATTTTTATTGGATGTTTTTAATAGGAATCAGTTTTCGCTCTCACCTGAACCAGAAATCCAATCATCAGAAATTTGATAACCAATAGAAGGACCTTCAACCGCCTCTGATAGACCTAAAGGCTCGTGAATGGCCTGTAATGCATCGCCAGCTCTATCAAAGAACGCATACCCACTGAGTTCTCCAATCATCATAAGCCGACGAAACTCAATTCCCACACCACTAAAACGAATCGGGGTTGAGGTTTTATCTGCAAAAGATCGAATAGACTCCAGAAATGGAGTCAATCCACTTGAGCCTACAAAGTTCAACTCCGAAAAATCAAATATAACATTGGCAGTGGAAATACCACTTAAGCAGGTCGACTCAAAAAACTGGGTGGTTTCAAAGTCCAAATACCCAGATAAATGAATGATCGATACATCTCCGTTCACTTCAACTCTTGCTTGCATAGGTCAATTTCCCCTCTCTCTCAATATTTAGTATAGAATTCCATTTCATTTTCCGCCCCGAATCTGCTAAAAATTAGACTTATGATTAGCGAAAATCCGACCCTCTACATTGTTGCACTTCCCATAGGTCATAATGAAGACATCACCTTACGTGCTTTGAATACCCTTAAGTCTGTGGATTGTATTGCAGCAGAGGACACCCGTACCTTCGGTCAATTCGCTTCTGAAATGAAAATTGAGTGTGGACAGGTGATTTCTTATCATGATCACAATGAAGAAAGTGGGTCACAGTCTATTCTAGACAAACTCAATTCAGGAAAGAGCGTGGCATTAGTGACAGATGCAGGAACACCGAACATATCAGACCCTGGCTTTGAAGCTGTACGACTTGTAAGAAAAGAAGGGTTTAAAGTCACCCCTATCCCCGGGGTTAGCTCTCTGACAACAGCACTCAGCGTCAGCGAATCCTCAGGCCCCTCACCTCATCCATTATTTTTAGGGTTTCCACCAAAAACAGAGAGCGCACGAAAGCTAAACTTTCAATCCGTATCCAGTCTTCCCTATCGACTTATTTACTTTGAATCTCCACACCGACTTCTAGCACACCTGAAAGACAGTTTGGATATCTTTGGCAACAGAAAGCTTGAAGTCTTTCGTGAGCTCACAAAGCCTTTTGAAAGCTATTTCAATGGCACTGTGTCGACAGCACTGGAGCATTATAAAAAAAACAAGCCCAAAGGCGAGTTCGTCCTCATTTATGAAGGAACCCCTCCTCAAAGCCTATCCAAAGAAGATCTTAAGAAACTCATTGGCAAACGACTCAGCCAGCAGCTAAGCAATAAGGATATACTAAACGAACTCAAAGAGCTCACATCCCTAACAAGAAGCGAAATTTATAATTTAATCGAACAGATGAAAAGCCGTTGATTCTTCTATCAATGACATTAATCTATTAATAGCACTAAAATATTAAAAATCGATATGTTTACAACAGCTTGGAAGACAAATGCCTGAATCGATCAAAAAGCTAGGAAAGGTTTTCGCCAACCTTACTCCATTCAAAATCGGCATTTTAACAACCCTTATTTTTTCTCTCTTTGTCTCAGTCCAGTATTACAATCTAACTCCTCAAGACAGTCCCAGGATTCTAGAAAGAATCCATCACGTACTTTCTGACTTCAAGATGCAAACAAAAGGCCCTACATCTCCCAATAACTCTATTGTCCTACTCGTAATTGACTCCGAAGCCACTGACAATATTGGCAAATGGCCCTGGTCTCGAAGCCGAATGGCAGACATAGTGGAGCGCCTAATGGCCTATGGTGCAAATATCATCGGCTTTGATATCCTTTTTTCAGGATCTGAAAATGCAGAAGCACTCAAATACCTAGAATACCTCCGTGGGCAAACATCTGATACAGAAAGCCTAGGGCTTATCAACCGCGCAATACGAAAACTCAATACAGACATTCAGTTTTCACGAGCCATTGAACGCCACAGTGAAAGCTTGATTATGGCTGGGGCTTGGAAAGAGAGTTCATCTCAATTATACCCTTATCAGGAAATTTGCCAACAAACCATTACTCTCAATGATCCCAATTATCTTGTACTAGAAAACGATCAACGCCACCTTGTTTCTGTAGATAACTATCCTATAAATCCACCTGAATTTCTATACTCTTTATTTGAACAAGAACTGACTCAAATTGAAGATTCCATCAAAGAGCGCTATTCCTCTGAAAATCGCTGGTCGAGAAGAAACAAAACCCAGAGGGCCATTTTAAAGTCTCAGGAAGAGTTTTGTTCCCAATGGCTGACATCCAATTCAGACCCTCTCATTCAAATCCTTAAAGACACATGGGGCTCAATTCAAGAAAGCGATTCCAGCTTAAAAGAAATATCTCCAAATAAGTTCATAGATGATTTTAAAAATTCTGTGCCTAAAAACTTAGTTCCCTATACTGGAAACTGGGTGGTCAATACTGGAATTATCAGTCAAGGAACAAAATTTAGTGCATTTTTCAATATCCCAAAGGATTCAGATGGAATCACTCGTAAAGTCCCACTTGTCGTTCGGTGGGGAGAGCTCTTTCTCCCTTCTTTAGCTCTTAAAACTGCAATGCTCAAAGAACAACTCGGTTCTTCTGTCGTGATGGAACAACACACCATCACTGGAAATAAGTTCATTTCAACTTTGTCTCTCACAAATCTCGACACAGGTGAGAACACCACTCCAATACCAACAGATTCAAGAGGGAATCTTTATATCAACTTCTCTGGCCCCAGCTACACCTACCCTCATATGAGAGCTTCAGAACTTTTTAATGAATCTGATAAATCTGAAATAACAAAACTTTTAAACGGTCGCATTGAACAAATGAGCATTTCCAAATCTCGTTATATTCGAGATAAAACATTTCTTATTGGCTTAAGAGATTCAAAAAACTATATTCAGACCCCGTTTGATAAGAAGTTCTTAAAGCTTGAAGCTCATGCAAATATAATTGGGAATATTTTAGATAAAAACTTCCTTACCCACAATGTCACTTTGGAAGCCCCATGGATGCTTGCTGCTCTTTTATTGATTGGAATAACTTTTAGTTGCTTTCTTTCACAAATTCGCATATTTTATGGTTTTCTTCTCTCTCTATTTCTTGCTTCAGTCATATATCTACTCGACTTTTTTCTTCTCTACAAAAATGGAACTCTTGTCAATGTCTCACTTCCCATCCTGCTTGTCTTTTTTGTATTTTTGATTTTAACCTGGTTTCGAAAATCAAATGAAGTACACGAAAAAAAACACAACCAAAAAAATGGACTTAACCTCAAAGACCCACTCAGTTTAAAAACTTCAGATCCAACCCCCAAACAATCCAATTTGAGCAATCGTACAAATTCATCAGAAAAGCTGGTCTTGTGATTGGTAAAATTATTTCTCTACTTTTTATATTTTTTTATCACTCTGTGAGCTTCTCACAATTTGCAACCCCAGATGGTGAGCTCTCCTTAAGTGCGGACAACATGAAACGAAATCTAAAAGAAGGAACCATTGCACTTACAAAAAATGTAAGCGCAACCTTCAAAGATGAAACACTCACCTGCGATGAAGCTATCATTTATCTCAAAGAAAAAAAAGTTGTCGCTAGAGGCAATGTCAAACTTATTGGAACTGAAATATATATGGAAGGTGATGAGATTTTCCTCAATTACGCAGAAGAAACTGGTTCCATCAAAAATGGGTTTGTGCTAGTTGGGCAAATTGCATTTCAAGGTAAAGTTGTCAACCGCACAAGCAAAACCACTTTTGAAGCAGAGGATGGATACTACACGGCATGCTCCACATGTCCTCCCGCCTGGAGTTTTTCAGGCTCTAAAATCAATGCGGAAATCGGAGGATACGCCCATATTAAGAGCTCTACATTGAAAATTGCTGGAATTCCAGTTTTTTGGCTTCCCTATCTTGTTGTTCCTCTAAAGAGTAAACGTCAAACAGGGTTCTTATTCCCGAAATTTGAAGTAGACGGGACAAGTGGTTTTTCTATCACTGAAGAGTTTTTTTGGGCCATCTCTGACAATCAAGATGCAACAATTGCTCTAACTAATTACGAAAAACGTGGCGCCAAAGGACTTCTCAATTACAGATATCTTTTGAGCGAAGAAAGTGGCGGAGAATTTGACACCTCTTATATGAAAGACCGATACGCTGCTAGCAATGAGGAAAGGATTCGACTAAGACGCCCCGAAGTCGACGAGCCACTTGGGCGATATCATTTCAGATATGGTCACCACTATGAGCTTCCAAACGGATATTTCAATGACATCGATATCAATTTGGTCAGTGACACTCTCTTTCCAAAAGATTTCCCAAATGAAATGCCAGGTCACGGTGACCCTGCTTTAGAGAACCGAGTCTCGTTTGCAAAGAACACTGAAAGTACCCACTCCAGCGTGGATGCCTCTCTCTACCATAGTCTTTTGGAATCAAGCCCTATTCACGACAATTCCAATTCTGTACATAGGTATCCTGAAATCCGAAGCGTACTAGTACCAAGTCGCCTTGGAGACACTCCCATTTTTGCAGACCTTTCGTTCAACTACATCAATTTTGCTCGTCGAGAAAACTCTTTTGACGACAATGACACATCAGATGGCACCGAATTCAATGAGGATGTCGATGACTACCGAACTGGACAAAGAATTATTGTGACTCCCAGGCTTTCAACTCCTTTTAATCTAGGAAATCGAATTGAACTTATCCCTTCTGTTTCCTATCAGGAGATGAGATACCAATTCAAAGATGGAGTCGACCCAACCACAGAGCGACGTTTTTTACGAACTCAACTGGATGCTCGAACACGATTGAGTGCCATATATGGTGGAAAGGAATTAAAAGACACAAGATATCGGCACGAAATTCAACCTATTATTAGCTACTCCAATATCCCTTGGAGATCTACAGAAGAACACCCGTTTTTTAAAGAAACAGATGAAGAACTTTTCTTTAAACAAAATCAACCCCTTGTTGACGGTGACAAACTTCAATTTGACTACAAAGACCGCCTTACAGATAGCAACATTGTGACTTTTGCACTGAATAATAACATTGTTCGAAGACGTTGGAATGGCACTAGTGGTGAGTATCAAAGAATCATCAACTTTCACATTTCACAATCCTATGACTTCTATGAAGCTTATAGAGAAACAGATTCTCCCAAACAACCATGGTCAGAACTTGTCAGTTTACTAAATATTCGACTCGATAACTTCAACACTCACACAGTTTTAAAGTACTTTCCCTACCAAAATGAAGCCACCGTCTCTTCTCGCTTGAGAGCTTCTGGAGATTTTGGCGATTACGTTGAACTTGAGTATTTGCAGGACTTCAATTTGCAAGACAATGACGGAATTCAAACAGTTCAACGCGTACAAGACATGACTTTTCGAGCTGGGGTCATTTCCAACTTTTTTTCCTTAGATGGTGGAATCACCTACTCTATTTTAACTGAAAAAGTTCGTTCCTATAAATATCGACTTCGGCTCAAACCACCTGGAAACTGCTGGGCCTTTGACTTCTCGCACAGACAGGAGGTTGGAGCCTCCTCTTCTTTTGGATTTGAAATTCTCTTTCTCTTTGATGGAAAATCTGAAACCTCATTCGGGGGCTGAGAAAAAAGGACGATCTCTTAAAATAAAGACCTTTTATTGACAATTTCACTTGAACCTTGAAGACTTAAGATATGAAGCGCTCACGACTGAGATACATCCTGGTTACGCTAATTATGACAGTTGTGCTCGTCGTTCCACACAAATCCACCGCAGAACCTCTCCGAGAGTTTTTAATGAGTTGTACTTATGGAGTTTTAGCAGGATCTCTTGTTGGCGCTGCCACACTGGCATTTCGAGAGCAACCTGGCGAACATCTAAAATCTATTGCTGTCGGCGCTTCTCTTGGACTTTACGCAGGAATACTTCTAGGGTCTTATATTGTATATTTCGTCCCAGGTGAGGGCGAAGTTGTTGACCCTGAAATTCCTGTTGAAGAGGAAGAGCCATCTCCAGACGCTCTTCCTGATCAAGAAGATGTCTACAATGATGAAGAAGCTCATCATTTTCGCCCCACGATAGGCCCGCTCTTCACACAAAGTGGGACTATCCAAGGCGTTCAGATGCAAGTTCAGCTGTACACATTTTAAAACCAGTTTTTAAGTATTTGAGAAGCCTATGGTTATCAAAGATCAACACTGTTATAGGTCAGTTTGAGTTTTTTACCACTCAAAATCTGAAAACTGAAATTCGTGTTTTCCATTTTCTAAAACAAAAAGCTCAAATTCCACATCGTGCTTGAACTCATTCAACCAAGATAAAATTCTTTTCTGTCTTTCAAATTGTCCGCTTTGGAAATAGCGTTCTAGAAACTCAATACTCTCAACAGCCTTAACTTCAACAATAAGAAGCGTTGATGCTTTTTGAAAAACAAGATCCAATTCTCCAAAAGGAGTGTTCCACTCGCTTTTAAAAAAACTCCAACCCTTTGATTTATAGTGAGCTATCGCCTGTGACACAGATTTTTTGGACTTATAGGAATTCCTTGACCCCAGAGAAGGTTCGTCGATGTTCTTCACAGGGGCCGATACGAGAGATCGATTCTTTATGAAGTTTTGTCGAATACCCTTTATGTTTCTCAAATCCATACTCCGGAAAACGATTTGATAGCTCCATCATCCATTCATCTCGAACAACTTTGGCAACAATAGAGGCCGCCGCCACTGGCATTGCTCTCAAGTCCCCTTTGACAAGTGGAGTTTGTTTAAAGCCAGAATGTATTCCTGGAATTGCAAAGTTTCCATCAACAATAATATGTCCGTAACTTTCACCCAATTCCTCAACTGCTCTTTTCATTGCAAGAAGTGCCGCTCGTAAAATGTTTAAGCGATCTATCTCTTCTCGATTTGCAAAGCCAATTCCAACTCGGTGGTCTCTTAAAATTTGCTCTGACATTTTTTTTCGACGGACAGGAGTCAGTTTTTTAGAATCTGTATACTCAGAATAATCTTTGGTTTCATCCAATATAACGGCTGCTGCATACACGGGGCCGGCCAGACAACCACGCCCCACCTCATCAACGCCAATAACAGGCAAAGGCTGACAAGTTTGCCAGTCAAATGCGTGGTAGGCTTCTTTCATTTAGATTATTCTTTGGAAGCTACTGGCTTAGCTTTTTCTGCAGCCTTACCATCTGGATCACGAGCTAGCTCAAACGCAATACGGGCTGATTTACCACGTCGGTTGCGAATGTAATAAAGACGTGATCGTCTTACTGTTCCATGAGAAATAAGTCTGACTTTTTCAACTGCAGGGCTTGTAAAAGGGAAAGTCCTCTCAACCCCAACACCATCTGACATTTTTCTCACTGTAAAGGATCTGCCTGATCCAGAGCCTTGAACCTTTATAACGAGTCCTTTGAAAATCTGAATTCTTTCTTTTTCACCCTCTTTAACTCGAACGTGAACTTCAACGGTGTCACCCGTCTTAAAATTGACTTTGACGTTTGAACTCGTTTTTTGACTTGCAATGCGGCGCACAATATCCTGCATGATGGACTCCCTTAAACAATGGCTTAGGTATCACGGTCGGCACACGCGGTCAAGACTGATGCTCACCGCCGACCTCACCGAAAGATGTCTGTAATCATCTTCGCTCGCCCCCACTATTGGCTCCAATATACCATCACATTCAGCTAAAAGATCTTCATGAAGACCATAGCCTGTCCCAAATACCAATACGACAGGCTGATTCTTCAATAATTCACGAATCTCTGAGTAGGTCACCCCTGTGTCACTCTTGCTTGCAGAAGTCGCTATAAACACAGCCTCTGGGTAAAAGACTCTTTTCACTTCACCTAGGGATTTGGCTGTCTCCACAGGCTCAAGAGCCATTTTGCGTTTGCTATTGTAACTTGCCCCATAACCCACTCGCCAGTGATCCAATATTCGATGAACAAAGGTGAGTTGATCCATCCTTGGGTGAACAATGAAATATTTTTCTACACCATAAACCCGAGCCACTCTTGCGATATCATGAATGTCCAAATTCGTAATGTTAGTCGCAATCATATCTCCGACTTTGTCTTTTACAGGGTGATGAACAAGCACAACAGCCAAAGGATGCATTTTCAACAGATCTCTTCAGGTAAGCCCAATTCACGTCGCTCTAAATAAGAAAGGGAAGCGTAAAAATCCATAGATCTCTTTATGTCCAATTCGGTTAAACTCGACTTCTCTATCAAATCTGGGCGTCGAAAGGATGTCCGCAAAACAGATAGTAAAAACCGCCAATCCTCAATCTCTTTATGATTTCCATTAAGTAGTGAACTTGGCACTTCAGAGCCTTCAAATACCCGAGGCCTTGTAAACTGAGGAGCTTCAAGCAAACCATCAGAGAAAGTATCAAAATCCCTAGAGTCCTCGTTCCCCAGCACACCAGGAAGAAGTCGAGCAATCACGTCTATTACAACCAAGGCACCGTATTCTCCACCAGACAAAACATAATCCCCAATAGAGAGCTCTTCGTCCACTTCACTGGCGATAACTCTTTCATCCACCCCACCATAACGCCCACAAATCAAAACCAATTGATCCAATTCGGAAAGCTCACGTGCATACCTATCACTGAGCTTTCTCCCCTGAGGGGATAAGTACACAACCTTGCGCTTCTCACTGACTTTGTCTACAGAGCGAATCGCGCGTGTCAGTGGACCTGCTGAAAGTATCATTCCATCTCCACCACCAAATGGGCGATCATCGACATGTTTGTATTTTGTTTCTGAAAAATTTCTCAAATTGATAAGCTTTAGTTCTACATTCTCATCAGAAATATTTTGTCCAACAATCCCTTTTGAAAGAGCACTTTCAAAAATTTCAGGAAAAAGAGTCACCACATCAAAACGCATTGTTCAAACCTCCAAGATACCTTCAGGGAGATTCATTTGAATAATCCTTTTCTCCCATAAAATCTCTTCGATAAAATCATCCACAAGAGGAATTTCAACTTTGTTTTCATTGCTTTGCTCAACGACCAAAAGGTCTTGGGGACCGTTAGAGGAAAATGCGACGATTTTACCAATCACTCCTTCTTTTGCCGTTTGAATCTCAAACCCTTCAATTTCTTTGAGATAAAAGTTTTCACCAGGGTTTGTACGTAAATGATCTTCTTGAATTCGGATACGCGCGCCCCTCAAACGCTCGGCCTCATTTCTGTCCTCAACACCTACAAGTTTTACGATCAAACCTACTTTATGGGGCTTGCTTCGTGTGATTTGATGATCTGTCACACTTTCTTGTGTTTCACCTGATTCATTCTGTGTTTTTAAAACGATCTGCAGAGAATCAAGCCCCTCCATCCACTCTGCCGTCTTGGAAAGTGGGACTACAAAAAGCTCACCCTTTAACCCATGAGCATCTCTAATTTTAGCTACTGTTATCCAGTTCTCCATAACCCAATCACCTTTAATGTAAAACGGCACCACGCTTCTTACGTGATGCCGTTCAAATTTTGCATATTTATTTTTCTATCTACTCTACGATTTCCAGAACACTTCTTTTCTGAAGTTTCGTACTTGCTGCATTTAAGATTGTTCTCATGGATCGTGCTGTACGACCTTGCTTTCCAATCACTTTGCCTAAATCTTCTTTAGATACTTTGAGTTCCACCACTGTGGTTTGCTCTCCGATAACTTCATTGACTTCGACTTCATCTGGCTTATCTACAAGCGATTTTGCCATGAACTCAACTAGGTCTTTCAGGCTCGAATAATCCATTTACAACTCCCTCGTCTCCTCTCTGCATAATCCCTATTAATTTGCAGAGGTCTTCGCCTTTTCAAACAACTTTTTTACTCGATCAGAAGGCTGTGCACCTTTTTTGACCCAGTCTTGAGCCTTTTCCATATCCAAAACAAGCTCCTTATCCTGGCCACTTGCATCTGGGTGGTAATAACCTAAGATCTCAATAAATCGACCATTGCGCCAACGACGCTGATCTGCAACCGTGATTCTGTATTTCGGGCTTCGCTTATTTCCACCGCGAGCCAATCGAATAACAACCATTAAGCTTCTCCTTTTTCCACTGGGATTGCCTTCAAAGAAGTTCGTTTACCGAATTTTGGCGCCCCATGCAACCGTTATATTATTAAGATATTCTAAACGTTTAGACCTCTTCAAAACGGAAGGCCAAAACCACCAGGCATTCCCCCACCACGCCCGAGGCCCATCTTCATCATGCGGGACATCATTTTCTTCATATTTTCAAACTGTCGAATGAATTTATTTACATCACTAACTGCTGTTCCGCTTCCCTTGGCTATCCGCAATCTCCTGGAACCATTCAGTATTTTGTGATTCTCACGTTCTTTCAACGTCATACTACAGATCATTGCCTCTATTTTTTTCAGCTCTTTGTCTGGTGGGGTCATCCCCTTCATCTGCTTCATTGCCTGCCCCATCCCAGGAAGCATTTTCATAATATTTTCCATTGGCCCAAGTTTTTTCATCTGTCGAAGCTGAGCCAAAAAGTCATCCACCGTGAATTCATTTCTCGCCATTTTCTTGGCTGTGGCTTTGGCTTGATCCTCATCAATAACCTCTTGAGCCTTTTCAACTAAAGAAACGACATCCCCTTGATCTAGAATCCTTGAGGCCAAACGATCCGGATGGAAGATCTCAAGCGCATCTGTTTTTTCACCCACACCCAAAAACTTGATCGAGACACCCGTAGCTTCACGAATACTCAGAGCGGCTCCCCCTCGGGCATCCCCATCCACCTTGGTCAACACAAGGCCTGTTAGCCCAAGACGAGAGTGAAACCCGTCTGCAACATTAACTGACTGCTGGCCAAGCATCGCATCTGCAACCAAAAGAATTTCATCAGGGTTCCACTCAGACTTAAGCGCCTCAAGCTCACCCATAAGATCATCATCAATTTGCAATCGACCTGCTGTATCCACAATCACAACATCGATCATCTCTTTTTCAGCCCAAGATCTTGTGCTCTTTAAAATTTCAACAGGCCGATCCCCAGCTTGAGTGTCAAACACTGCAAGTTGATTCTGCTCACCCAAAGTTTTCAATTGGTCAATCGCCGCAGGTCTATAAACATCACAAGGGACAAGACCTGGTTTCTTGCTCATTTTATCACGAATATGCCGAGCCAACTTTGCTGCAGTTGTTGTTTTACCAGCACCTTGAAGCCCAACTAGGAAAATAACAGCAGGCTTTGAACGAATATTGAGTTGTTCAGCACCACCACCTAAAATTTCAACAAGCTCATCATGAACAATTTTTGTAAACTCTTGGGCAGCCGTAACTCCCTTTGTAACTCCATGACCAACTGCTTTTGCTTTAACTCGGTTAACAAACTCTCGGACCACTTTAAAATTGACGTCTGCTTCCAACAACCCCAACCGAATTTCTTTTATCGCCTCTTCGACATTGGCTTCTGTGATTTTGCCTCGGCCACCAAGTTTTTTAAAGCTACCTAAAATCTTATCTGAAAGTTGATCAAACATTCTACCACCTATGAAAAGAACCACGTTTGTAAGCCATTACAGAGAGAACCATAAAAACAAATACCGTCAAGAATGTAACTCCCAAGCAAGTCACCCAACTGACATCGCTTTCTCCAAGATAGGCATAGCGAACTCCGTTTACAAAATACAAAAGTGGATTCAACTTAGAAACAAATTGCCAACTCGGATGAAGCGTCTCAATTGAGTAAAACACTCCACCAAGATACAAGAGAGGCAGAAGAACAAATCCTCCAATTGCATTTACATATTCAAAACCCTTTGCCCAAAAACCCGTTGTCACTCCAAGAAAACCAAATGCCATAGAGCCTAAAAATAAAAACAACAAAAGCAACATCGGGTTTTGAACCATTAGAATCCTGTCGTGTGTGAAGTAAAAGAAAACCTCACAAGTCAGAAAAGTCACCAATGCAACAGCAAAACCTCTAACAATTCCACCCAAACCTAATCCAATAACAATTTGATAATCCGAAAGAGGTATGATTTTCAGATCTTGGATATCACCATGAAACTTGGAGGTCACAATCGAACCTGCACAGTTTTGAAAAGCGTTATTGAGCGAAGACATCATAACAAGTCCTGGAATCAAAAACTCCATATAGGTAATACCACTTGCCATCACAACACTTTTCCCAAGACTCACTCCAAATATGAGCAAGTAAAGTGTACTTTGTATAAGTGGAGAAAACACGGTTTGGCTTCGTACCTTCCAAAACCGCCGGATCTCTTTCCATAAAAAAGTCAGAAATGGCCTCGCCTCAAGACTTCGTTCACTTAGTGGTGTAGCACTAGAAATTGAACTAGACATTTATAGACTCCTTTCGAATGACTTGAACAAAGACATCTTCAAGATCCCCCTCTTGAACCTCAAGATCCATAAGAGAAGACATGTCCAGTTTCAATTCTGTCAAAAGGTCACCCACCCCCATTTTGTAAGGAATTTGAAAGGTGGCTTCTTTGCTTTGCTGGCTAATAACATAAGGAGACTGAAAGCTTTCCATCTCTTTGTGGAACTTCAGCACAATCTTTCTTAAAGTGAGTTCTTTTATCAGACTTCCAGTCGGACCAATCTCTTTAAGCTCACCAAGGTTGAGAATCCCCACTCGATTACAAAGCATTTCTGCTTCTTCCAAATAATGAGTGGTCAATAGAATACTCATCCCTTCTTCTTGATTGAGTTCTCTGACAAAACTCCAAAGAGATTCTCTCAATTCAATATCTACACCTGCTGTAGGCTCATCAAGAAGAAGTAACTCAGGAGAGTGGACAAGAGCCTTTGCAATCATAAACCGACGTTTCATCCCTCCACTCAACTGAGGAATTTTCTTGTCTTTATGCTCCCAAAGCCCAAGTCTTTTTAGGAGCTGATCCACTCTTTTCTTGTTGTCCTTCAAACCAAAATATCCTGAAAAGAAATGAAGAATTTCTTCGACCTTAAAAAAACCGTGACTCACAATTTCTTGAGGAACAAACCCAAGACGGCTTTTGATACTCTTTAAAGACTTTGAAGAGTCCTCGCCAAAGATACTGACAGAACCCGAAGTCGCCTTTTCAAGAGTTGTAATAACTGAAATAATCGATGTTTTCCCAGCTCCATTAGGACCAAGCAAACCAAAGATTTCCCCAGGTTCAATTTCAAAGCTAACACCTTTTACAGCTTCTACAGAACCATAGGACTTTACAAGATTTTGAACTTCAAGCGGACGCTGCATAGTCGAAAGTATTTAACACAACTGTCTTCCAGACGATATCATTTGCTCCATATGCTGCTATGCAATTTCTATTGAACCAAACTTTTTTCGCAATATCTCTGAAAATCCATCCTCGCCTGACCCACCCAACGTTCTTCAAAAACCGAACTTGTCAAAGCCACTCTATGCTCTCTTAGTAAGTTCTTACCAGTGTGAGTCCATCTATTTCTGGAGTAATAGCCACCAAAAAAATGAGTGTCGACAAAATTTCTTTCCCACATTCGAAATATTGGTGTTTCAAACCTCTCACATAGCCTGTTCCCGATTCGATTATAAGATCGTTCAATCAAAATTACGATGCTCATCATATGCCCAACCCACTGTGCTTGAGCGTCAAGAAAAACCTCTAACCTCTTCTCTCTTGGAATGTCTGTGTAAACTCTCTGGGCCTCACTGTTCATCCAGTTTCTATACGATGGATTGGATTTCCTCTCTTGGTTGACCCACTTTAAAAACACCGCCTCAAAAAACGGAGCCGCAACATCTGGTGTCATATCTTTAAGCTTAACAAACCCTGATGAAACAACAAAGTATGGACGGTAAAGGAGAATACGATCTCCAAAAGAAGATTCCTTATAATCTGCTACCTGTAGATCTGAATCTGTATGAAAAGAAAATGTGACTGCTTGGACTGCTCTAAGTGCAAATTCAGCAGGAACATAGCTTTCAGATTCAGAGATCTCTTTTAAAAAATGAGACTTAATACGAGTCTGCGCACCTGCTAACACACTTGCAAACAGAACCAAAAAAACAACAAAAACACGCATAAATCCCCCCCCGGATTGATTGAAACCGGGTCTTTTAAAGCATAATTTGGCAGGCATAGCAATTTGAGCTTTCTAAAACGCTTCATACATAAGCGAAATGACACCAACAGCCGTTGGCCAAAGATCGAAAGATCGATACACTACCAAAATGACTCTTGAGCGCAGATTCCACAGACTTGAAAAAGCTATCCAATTCAAATCCTACCAATTAGAAAAAACCTACAATTGGAGACTCGCCATTGGAGTGCTTCTTTTTGTTTTATTAACAGTTTCAACAATTGCATCCGGCTTTCGCATTGAAATATTCGCAATAGCGATTCTTGTACCCGCCTTTGTCTACTTTTACAAAAAAGGAAGGGAATACAAACTTAAAATTTCACGCTTAAAGGCCTATCAAGAGTTTATCAATAGACAGCACCAACGCTCTATTGGAGATTTTAAACTCACTGACAAATCCATACAGCCCAATATCAATTCTATTGAAAATGACCTCGACCTCTTCGGTCCACGCTCACTCCACGGGTTCTTAGATGAAACTCTATCCCTTGAGGGAGCTCAGTTGCTCAAATCTAGGATTCAGACACCAAAACTCAATCTTGAGTTTATCAAATCCACCCAAGCTGATATTCAAAACCTTAATACTCAGACAAGTAAAATCTCACACTGGATTTCCAATTGCAAAGCCAATTCAGAAGAGCTCAATTTGCATCATCTTTTAGATTACAACGTCACTACAGCAGGGTTTAAAAACCTGTACCGATTGACCTATTTTGTCTTCTTTCTAGCTCTTACAGGATTCGTTTTACTCCTTCTGAATCAAACTTCATTTACTGCATTTAGTGCTGTTTGGGGTGTTTTTGGCATCCTGTCTCTTATTGGCGCCTTTACAACCAAAGAATCTTTTACCTCAGCCCTTCGCCTATCTCGAAAAATCAATATCTACCTTGTCTACTTCAAGGGGCAAAAAGAAATCTTTCCTTCAACAAAAGATTCGTGCATCACAGAATCCATAAAAGAGATTGAGAAAACAACGGAGTATCTTAGCATACAGAGCCACCCTTTGGTTGTTTTAGTTGTAAACTTCATTTTACCTTGGAACATTTTTTTTGGAGAGAGATTCCAACGACTGGCTGAAGATATACGTCGAGATATTAGTGAAAACTTAAATCACTACGTACACAATGAGTACCTTGCTTGCCTCACAACCACTTATCACTACCAATCTTCAACGCTCCCCAGTTTTTCCAACAAGAGAGTCTTTGAAGCAGACGATCTTTTCCATCCACTTATTTCTCAAAACGAATCCGTTTCCAATTCATTCTCAGCAGATGTGGGCTCTAGAATGGGACTTATCACTGGTTCAAACATGAGCGGAAAGTCAACATTTCTAAGAACTCTCGGACTCAATCAAATGATGGCACTACTTGGAGGCCCCGTTTGCGCATCTAAAATGACAACTCACCTTGCACCCATAAAAAGCAGTATTCGTATTTCCGATCAAATCGAAGAAAAAACATCCTACTTCTATGCAGAAGTTCTTCGAATCAAAAATATTGTGGAATCTGCATTGTCTGATCAACCTATTATTTTCTTAATTGATGAAATTTTTAAAGGAACCAACAACCAAGAAAGAAGAGTTGGCTCAGAAGCGATCATAAAAACTTTACTAAAAACTCAAAATATTGGACTTGTTACCACTCATGATCTTGATCTCACATCCCTTTCTAAGATCTCGCCTGAGATACGAAACTATCATTTTTCAGATGAGCTTCGAGAAGGACAGTATTTCTTCAGCTATAGACTCCAATCGGGACCATCACCCACTACAAATGCCCTAAAAATTATGAAAGATGCTGGACTTCCAATCTCTTAGGACCTGTTGACATTTCCCGCTTAAAAACAGTAAAAGTGAATCCAAATGAATGAATGCACTGTTACCACTTTCTACAAATTTGTTTCTCTAAGCGAAGACCTTCTTCCAACTCTGGAAAAGCAATTGTTAGATGAGTCTGAAAGACTCAATTTAAAGGGACTTATTTTAATTGGCACCGAAGGGATCAACGCCACTTTGGCAGGCAGCCCCGATGCTGTAGAAACATTCAAATCTCGACTCCTCAGTCAAACCGAGTTTCAAAACTTGATTTTTAAAGATTCCAAAAGCGATTTTCAACCATTTCGACTTATGAAAGTTCAAATCAGAACTGAAATCGTGACTCTTGGAAACCCTGAAGTCCTTCCCACAGACGAAACTGAAAAGACCCATCTCTCTCCACAAGAGTGGAATCATGCCATCGAAGAAAAAAAAGGCATTCTTGTTGATACCCGAAATTGGTACGAAACCGAAGTTGGAACATTTAAAGATGCCGTCACCTACCCTATTGAAGTGTTTTCTGATTTTGCAGATGTTGCAGAGTCACAGGGCTTACCAAAAGATCAACCTATCTACATGTTCTGTACAGGTGGCATTCGATGTGAAAAAGCCGTGCCAGAACTAAAACGTCGTGGCTACAAATCTGTCTATCAACTTGAAGGTGGGATACTAAACTATCTCAAAGAATCTCCCAATAAGTACTGGAAAGGCGAGTGTTTCGTCTTTGATCACCGCGTGGCTGTAGATCAAAACCTCCAGCCCTCTCAAGTCTTTGCTCTCTGTCCACATTGTGGGCAACCTGCAAAGGACGTTATAGAGTGTCAGCGCTGCAAGACTCCCGCAAAGGTCTGTGACAAATGCTTAGAAACCTCTCCAAGCCATAACACCTGTTCTAAAAACTGTGCACATCACCACTCTATTGGCTCAAAAGTGCGTGTCAAAAAACAGAGTCAAAATCGACAGAGAAAACTGTCTTAAAGTGAGACTTTAAAACCACAAGAAATATAGAGATTTTCTAAATGACAACTCAGTCAACTTCGCCCGTGTTCTCATTTTGGTACTTTGATATAATGATCAGTCGCCTAACCCATTGACGGTATCAGCCCCTCAGACCCTCTTGAGTCGACTTTGAGTGGCTCCCCTTTTGCAATTTAAGTACATTGAGGGGGCACAAAATGAGAAACAAAATTCAACATTTTGCTTTTCTAGTATCACTCCCACTAGCTTTTATAGGATGTGGTAAAAGCTTTAAACCAGCCCTGGTTGTAGAAGAACTTTCCTCTGAGGGTAGCTCCATTACATCTATAACACTTCCGGATCAAGCCACCACAACAACCACTGTGACAACAACCACTCTCCGTGGCAATACAACGACAACGACCATCACCACAACCACTGTGACAACAACAACGACTCTTCCTGGAATCCCAAATGGCGAAGCTCTCTACAGCCTTCACTGCGCAAGCTGCCATTTATCTCATCCAAATCCAGGTTCACAAAAAACCAATGCAAGTCTTGCTTCAATCAACAATGGAATATCCAACGTCTCTGGAATGAGAGGCTTGAGTTTTCTCTCACAGACTCAGAGACAGGCGATATCAGATTTCTTGAGAGTTGATGTTATGGCTGAAGCAAATTTTGAAGTCAAAGCCACTATAGGAACTCGCACACACGCAAGCAGTAGCTTCCAAGATATCTTTATTGATCCAAATAACGTCGACAATACCGCTTTGAACATAATAACCCAAAATATCCTCAACCAACCGGGAGCATTGGGGGGACCATGTTCAAGATATGAGGACGATTGTCCAGGAAACAGAGACACTCATGTTGTTACTGTCGCAGCCGGGGTTAACCCTCTTGGAGATACCACTCGGAAGGGATACACCTCAATTTCTTGTGAGGAAATACTCTCAATCAACCGATCAGTTGTAACAGTTCTAGCAAAAGTAGGGCTTGCGCAGAGCTCAGGAAGAAATGCCAACAATGTGCAGCAGTTGGCCACTGTTTTCTTTCCTGGAGTTGCCTTAAACAGTGCTTCAGTCAACGCACTTATTGGTGTGGCAAGCGCGGCTCAAGCAAAAGCTATGAACGGATTGGATCAGTGGAGATTTGTCATGACATCAATGTGTAAGTCTTCGCTTTTGGATATTTTTTGAGGGGATGCATAAGATGATGAAATACAGCAAAACAATTCTTGTTGCTTTGATCATAATATTGCCAAACATTGGCTCTGCTACACCACTGAACAATCTCTCTTTGTACTACCGTTGTTACGCACATCTGACCCAAGAACGCCCCGATTACAATGCTCCACTTACTCAGGCTGTCGAGAATGGCACAACCAATCCTATAGATGCGTGTCTTCAAGTTTTAAATCGCGCACGATTCACATCAAATGACAATCGTATCGGAAACGCCAACGACCGGGTTGCAAAACAGGTTTTAAGGACAATGCACAACTTGCACTTCAGTTTTTTTGAGAATAAAGATATTCCAGTTATCAATAACATAAGACATCACCGAGGAACTCAAGACCTTTATGATATTACAACACCAGCACTTTACTTAACCCGTGCTCTCTTTCGAACCAACCACAACTATTCAACAGTTGTGACTGACAACAAGACTCTGGTTCCAATTCGAACAAACATGAGTCCCAATCGAGGACCTGCATCGAATCTACCCGAATCAGATTATATTTTTACAAACTTCAATTTTGCCGCAAAAGGCGATCTCTTAGGAGTACGGCCAATGACTGCTGCAGAAAACAACTTAACCCACAACTTCAACGGTGGAGGAGTTGTTCAACGTGGTCGAACTGTGGGAGGAGGCCTTCTCGGAACAACTGTTTACAATCTGATGAGCCTCAACGAGAATGACAACTTTAGAGCCAATAGCCTCAATATGCCGAGAAAGTGGGCCCGTGCAGTTTTCAACGACATGCTTTGCCGAGAACTCCCAGTTGTCCGAAACTCTGATGCTGAACCATTTGTAAACGGAAATGCTGGAATTGAATTTCGAAAAACCTCGTCTTGCACCTCTTGCCATGCCTCTATGGACAGAATGGCAGCAGCAAACCGAAATGTGCGATACACAACCATTGGCAACTCAGGCACCGGGAATCGTCCTGAGTCCGCAACTTTTATCGGGTGGCCAGCTCC
This sequence comes from Bdellovibrionia bacterium, assembly GCA_030427965.1. Lineage (GTDB taxonomy): Bacteria > Bdellovibrionota > Bdellovibrionia > Bdellovibrionales > JAUICD01 > JAUICD01. The sequence goes on along the minus strand of JAUICD010000010.1, from coordinate 24,353 downwards.
AACTTTGGGCCCTGAAAGCTCGTGGCCAGCTAACATTGACAACAACTATTGGAAGCGTCCAACCAATGGCGTTCTCTACTACAGAAATCACAACGGAAACCTCATTGATATCAATGTGACCTCCGTACAAGATCTTGGAAACAAGCTCGCAACTCAACCCGATTTGTACATCTGTGCTGCCAAAAAATATTACAAATATTTTCTTGGAGTGGATGTTAATATTGGAGATCTCAACGACCCTGGCAATAAGATTCAAATGAATCCAACTGAAGCCTTACATCGACAAAATGTTGTTACACTTGGTTTACGACTTCAAAACCATCAAACTCTTCGCACCATGATTCAAGAGATAATGAATTTGCCTGAGTATAGAAATAGTAATTACACTAGGTAATAGGAGAAGCAAATGTCTCACTCACAAAAGAAACGTGGATTTGATAGAAGAGATATCCTCAAAGCAATGGGGCTCTCTTCTGGAACAGCTGCTATCTCAGGGAGTGCCGCCGCAATTTTATTTGAAAGCTTAATAAATGGATTGTTCAACCGCGCGATGGCTCAGTCCACAGGCTATAACGCAAGAAAGTTCATCTATATCCAACAAAGTGGAGCGCCCGCTCGATGGATGTATGACCTCTTTCTGACTCCTTATTCAACGGCAGGGTTTATTTCAAATGGGCAATTGGGGACACGATATGATGGCAATAACAAAGTAAGATACGAAACCATTCAAAGAAAAGGTATACAAGTCCCTGTCATGTGGGGGAGCAATATTCCAACACCTGGCGGACAAGTTCCTATGGTCAACCTTTTGGACAATCTCTTACATATTCGCGGTATCAATGCATTAAACCCTGGACATCCTGGAGCACAAGCCCTTCACATGCGCCCTTTAGGTGCCAAGCGAAGTGTTACAGCTCTTACCTCCGATGGTTCTGATGCACCTATCAAAGCTCTAAATGTTAATTCGAGCAATTATCAGTTTCTTTCAAAATCAGGGTACTCTTCTGTATTTCTTCCATCAAATGGAAATATGATTCAAAACTTACTCAATCCATTCTTGAGTGGCGCTTCAAGTGATTACAAACAAAAGCTGGGTTCAATAAAAGGTTCTGTTGATGCCGCAACAAATGCGCTCAACAACCTTGCAAAATCAAAGCACCCTGCATCTGAAATTATCGCAAATAGCCAAAAAGACGCCGAAGAGTTGATCAATACATCTTTTGGAGACCTCAATGCTATTTGGAATCAACTACGAAACAAGTATCGCAATCTTATTGCAAGATCGCTCGACATATCAGTCAGTATCCCTGGAATCACAGATCAAAGAATCGGAAACGATGGGGCACGTGGTAATCAGTATCAAATCAATGGGCGCATTATACAAAACAGTGATTTGAGAACTCTTTTTAACGGAACACAAAACATTGAACGAATGGCTGAACATTTTGCAGTAGCAGAATATGTTATCGCCAATAATTTAAGCGAATCCGTTACAATTTCACCAAGATTTATTTCAGGACTTGCTGCCGTAGGTGGAAACGCCAATCAAGCTCCAGATGAACACAATGTTGGGCGAATGCCGAGTCTTATAATTAATGTTATGTACTATCGCGCACTCAGCTCCTGTCTTTATGAGTTGATACAGCAACTAAAGAACAATGGTCTTTTCCAAGATACAGTTATTGACGTAGGAGGGGAATTCAATCGTTCTCCAAAGAATAATGGAACAGGATCCGATCATGGGTGGCAGGGCGCAAGTTGTGCGATCTATTCAGGCATTATAAATGGTCCTATTGTTCTTGGAAACGTTTTCAGTGACTCGCCTGATGGCGGACACTCTGGCTCTTGGGGATATGGGGCTCCTGTTGGCGGAAATATACCTCTTGATATTGGACACTATGGAGCAACGATCGCAGCTCTTTTAAATGCTCCATCTCCAGTCACTGCCCGACCCTCTATAGTTCAAGTTAGTGGGAACTCTGTTACACCATTGATTGAGCTTGCTCGACAAATTTAGGGTACATTCTAAATTTTCTTTTCAATCCGACACAGACCTAGGGCTCGACCAATCGCGTTCCAGCTCGCCCTATATACATAATATCTCTTATGTATTTTAAATATAGAGATTTCACAACATAGTCTCAACACAGCTTTCAAAAAAAATCGACGACAATGAAATACAATTGAAAAAGGAGAACAACATGAAAACGAATCACCTAATTCTACCAATAGCGATTTTCTGTGTGGCATCCATATGGGGACTTGGCCTAGCTTTCCTTGCCCCAGTCTTTATCGCACTCTTGATCGTTCCTCTTTTTGCTGCAGTTATAATTGGGCTTTTCATTCATGTTGTTGGGGGGTTTACTTCCTACAGCAATGTCAAAGCCAAAAGAAGCTCAAAACAAGCGCGTGTACTTGTTGTTGAGGACGACTTTGATACAGCTCAACTTGTTTCAACTGCTTTAAGAAATATTGGCTGTGAAGTTGAAACTGTAGAAAATGTTTACGATGCAGCAAAACAGTTGACCCTAAAAGAGTACGATACTGTCATCTTAGATTGGTTCCTCAATGAGAACCATATTGGCCAAGAGGTCTTAGATGATTTTCACCAAACTGTGGAAGCAACAGATGTTTTAAAAAGCCAGTTTGAAAACAAAGCTTTCAACTTGATCACTTTTAGTAGCGCCAAACGAAGTGAGATTCGGCTTAAAGAAAATTCTCACTTTGTCTATGATGGTCACTGGCAAAAACCCATGGGCTATGGCGAGATCCAATCAAGGTCACTTAAGCTTATTGCAAGTTAAGAAGTTGTCTGTAGTCGGGGTATCTAAGGGTTTCTGGTCATCAAGGTCTCATAGGCCTTGATGACTTTGTTTATAAAATCATGTTTACGGATAGGTTTTGTTAAATACTCTTCAGCTCCTAGGCGTTTTGCTTCTTGAATTTGTTCTGGCATTGCATCTGCTGTTAAAACCATAAAGTAGCAATGCTCATCTAAACTCATCGAATGCAGGTACTTTTTAGCCTCTTTTAAAAATCCGAATCCATCCATTTTGGGCATTTGAATATCAGTAATTACAATTTGTGGTTCAAACTCCAGAAATTTTTGAAGAGCATCTTCACCGTCCACAGCAAAAACCAAATTGAGTTTCATTGGTTTTAAAAAAGTTTCTATAAGCATACGATTGTCTGGGTCGTCTTCTGCAATAAGCACTGGAACCGAAAAGGGTATCACATCAGCAACATGTTCTCCTGAACGTTCAGGTCGTGATACCAAAAATTTTTCATTGAATTTCAGTGCCTTAAAAAACTCATTGAAAATAAGTGGTTTAAAACAAACCCTTTCTATACCTAAGATCTCAAGAGCAGCGATATCTCCCTTGCGGTACCTCTGATGCAACATGACCACAATACGGTTTTTCTTTTTAATCCTATTTTTATTTAGCCCAAGAATTTCCAGCGCTCCAAGATCACTCATGGTTGAGTCTAGAACAAAGTAATCATATATAGAAAAAATATTTTCTATATCTCCAGCCAACTCTCGTCCAGTTTTACAGTGAGTGACTTCAGCACCAAAGTGTTTCAAAGGACCTGCGATGTTATCAAACTCCAACTGGCTCTCACACATGACAAAAATTTTCTTTCCAAGTAAATCATCTCTTAGATTAAAAAACTCCACCCAAGATCTTCTGTCATCCGAGTATGTAAATGGAATTGTCACTGTAAATTTCGTTCCCACATTTCGTTCAGAGACAACTTGAATCTCTCCACCCATACTTTCCACATAGGTCTTTACGATTGATAGTCCCAATCCCGCGCCACCTTTACTCCGCGTAGAAGAAGGATCCACCTGTACAAAACTATCAAATATACGCTGTTGCTCTTCTTTTTTAATGCCAATCCCAGTGTCCCTTACAAGAATCTTTAACTGAGAACTTGGTTCCCCCTCATCTCCAAGTCGAATCTCAAGTTCAATCGAGCCCGCATCTGTAAACTTCAAGGAATTGTTGATGAGATTTAAAATAACTTGCTTAAGACGTCTTGCATCTCCATTGATAAGTCGTGGAAGTTCTGGATCCATATAATAGTGAAACTTTACTTTTTTCGAACGTATGGGAGCTGCTGTGAATCGCACAATTTCATTTACAACTTTCTTTAAATTGAACTCTTCATACTCACACTTTAAATCACCACTTGCCTCAATACGGTTTACCTCAAGAATATCTTCAATCAAACTCAAAAGGTGATATGAAGAACGAGAAATTGTTTTAAGGTTTCCCCTTTGAATTTCATTCAATTCAGATTCATTTAGAATTTCAGCCATACCCAAAATAATATTTAGGGGCGTACGGATTTCGTGGCTCATATTTGCAAGAAATCTCGTTTTAGAAGAATTCGCCCTTTCTGCTCGCTCAGTTTCCAACTCCAGCTCACGAGTTCGAATCTTTACCATCTCTCGAACTTCCACACCACGTCTCAACACACCCATCAGCCAAATTGTTAGGATAAGTGTTATCAAAAGACTGCCTAGCAAGATAAACCAAGGCCATCCCACGTGTTCAAAATCCAAACTATAAAACCGGATAGCTTCTAAATCTGTCGACACATTGGGAACACCTAAATCATGAAGTTTAATCAGGCTCTTCCCATCAAGTAATTCATAAGAAATATGTTCTGTCCCAACTCTTGCACGAACAATAAACTTTCGGCCCAGCTTAGTTGAAACGACCACGTGTATAGATTTTTCAATTCTGATACCCTCAAAAATACCACGGAGCTCTATCAATCCCAAATAGAAGGTATTGCGTCGCCCCCTATCGGGCACCACGATAGCAAGAGCCACTCGCTTACTGTCAGTTGAGTCGATAAAAAAAGAATGAGGCCTTAACGTCGCCTCATTTGCTTTGAAATATCGACTGAATAGGTGCTCAAATGAAAATCTTGAAAAATATTTTTTATCACCTTCGTTCTTTAGTACTTGGACTTTGAAGTCATTGCCATTTTCTTTAACTTTCAGAATAGAAAGAGTTTTGAATTTAGAGTCTTCTAAAAATCGCTCCATCATGTGTGTAAGAGGGGCATTGGTAGAATCAATCAAATAGATTGATGAATTTGCTATATGTTTTAAGCCCAATTTATGTTTTGAATTGAATGAATTGATTTGATTCAAATACTGCTTAACACTGGAAACATCTCTTTGTTTTTGGTCATTGGCGTATTTATTTAAACTCGCATAAAAGAATAGTGTAGATAGAAAAACACCACATCCAAAAATTGTGGTGAGCATGAGATACTCTTTTAAGGCAAGTCCTCTTTGAGCCCAATCTAGAATGTCACTCAGTCTTTTAACTATTTGAATTCTCCTTATCTCTTTGGTTTCGCACGAAGGCAAAGACAACGGGGGCAAAAAGGAATGCTGTTGCAATAGAAATTGCAGCTGTTGCAGCTTTTAAAATTCCTTCTGCAAGATAGTATGGCTTCCAAATAGTGACTATTGAAAACAAATGAGTCAGTCCGCAAAAAACAATAAAAAGTCCAAACATCACAAAAGACCATCTAGCTGAATTGTCTTTTAAACTTCTAAAGATAATGAATAAACCAATGGGGATAACAAAATATGCTGTTGCAATAATCACATCTGAAATAATGTGAAGCCAAAGAATATCTGGACGCCAAAGATAACAGTGCCCGTGAGGCATAAAGTTTTCCATAAAACTCTCCTAATCGTGCTTAGATGCGTATTTGTATCCTTTTCCGTAGACAGATTGAACTTTTGATCCATCAGATCCCAATTTACTACGAAGGTGACAGATGTGACTATCTATTCCCCGACTCTCAATACTAATGCCAATAGACCATATGTGTTTTACAAGCTCTTCTCGCGTGAAAACCTGTTCAGGATGACGTATAAGAGTATAAAAAAGTTTAAACTCTGTTGGCGTCAAAACCAACTCTTGGCTTTGACCACCTACAATTTTTGTCACCTTCAACTTACTTGGTTCAATCACAAATTCATCAATTCGTATGTCATCATTTTTGGGACTGTATCTTCTTAAAACAGCTTCAACTCGAGCGCGAAGCTCACTGGAGTGAAAGGGCTTTGTGAGATAGTCATCTGCTCCTGCGTGCAGCCCCGCCAGTCGATCCCCCAATTGATCATGCCCAGAAATAATCAAAAGCGGTGTTCTCTCAAGAACCGAAGAAATAGCAAGTTCCTCACAAAAGTCGATCCCACTTCCGTCAGGAAGACCAACATCTAAAATTATAATATCTAAGTCTGGGGTGTCTTTTAAAATGCCCCTTGCGCAAGAAAGATTTTCCGCCTCAAATACAACATACGGGGAAAGCGCACTTTTCACCTTCAGTCTTGTATCAATACAATCATCTACGACAAGTGCTTTCACAGTAGCTCCTGGTTATTCCTAGTTTCCATTCTCGGGTATTTTTACTAAGTAACCAATAGGAATTGCCCTATTTTAGCAATTGTTGTGAATTCCCAATAATCTTTCAACGATATTAGGACGAATTTCAGCCGATAATAGACATATAGAGTCGAACCTCAGTAGAATTGACTCTCTTAGTGGAGGTATAGAGTTATGAGCAACTACAGCGAATCCAATGTGAATATCTCTGAGCTAAAAAACATTCAAGTTGAAGAAGAGTTGAGAGATTTCCTTCCCTCTTTCTTGGTTCGAAGGTTCTATGATTTGGATCAACTAAAAAAACTTGTCCAAGAAAAGGACCTCGTTGAAGCAGATCGCCTAGCCCACAAACTCAAGGGAAATGGCGCAGCCTACGGTTTTCAGGAGATCACTGATATTGCGGTCCAAATTCGAAAGCATATTGAAAGTGGCGACCACACAGGCTTGAGTAAATGCCTTACTGAGCTTGAAGAGTACTTAAATCGGTTCAGACAAGGCTGATTCAGCCCTCAATCAACTGAATGCCACGCATTAAATGCTTAAAAATACGATACTTACAAGCTGAGTGTTGACCCTTTGATACCAAACAGCTAAGTTCCCCAATCGATCACACTATTGGCGCGGGGTGGAGCAGCCTGGTAGCTCGTCGGGCTCATAACCCGAAGGTCGTCGGTTCAAATCCGGCCCCCGCAACCAATTTTTTGCCAGCAAGTTGGACAAATAGAATCCTCAGAAGAGGTCGAACCAGGCCACAATTTCTCAAAGAAGAAATCGAGTTCCCTTAATCAGCCTAGGCTTCCGTGTTGAGACACCAGTCAGCTCAAAAAACTCTTCTAAAAAGCGGATGTATTCTGGGTAAGTCATAGCTTATTTTTTATATCCTCTACTGCTGACCACTGCCCAAACATATCTGCATAAGCTTTAATTATACCATAATCGGCATCGGGGTTGTTTTGCAAAAGGGCTAGTATATCAGCTTTGTCTTGAAATTCTCTTTTCGGATCATTTACGTAGGCTTGAATTTTCAATGCAATTAAATCTTCTAAACTGACAACAGAAACAGGAAATTGATTCAAAACTTTAGAATGACTTAGCATTTTCAGTGAAGCCTCTCGGTTCGCATACAAAATATCCAGTTGTCCAATACCTGAGAGTTGCAAAACTTCATTACTTTCATGAACAACTTTAAATCCAGCAACTATCATGATTTCTTTAACTTTTTGTTTATCAGAGCCGTCAACAAGGAGGTCAATATCTTGAGTGGCTCTAGCAACCCCGTAAGCAGCTAAGGCAAAACCACCAATTAAAGCATGAGAAATGGATTCTTTTTTTAGTGTATCTGTAGCTTTTGAGAGAGTGTCTTTTAAGCTCATTAAATGATTGTACTAAAAGAAACGCTGAGGAGCCAGGTAAAGTTGGTCAAAATGATAAGAAACAATCGCATTATGACAGTGTTTTAACCAGGCAGTGCCCCCCCTGCGACCACCTACTCTCGCCATCTTTTACTTAATGATTCCAAAAAGAGAATCCCATCAAGGTTTGAGTTTGGGAATGTTTCAGAAATTGGTAGATAGTTATTAAACGTATCGATTTTCAAATCAAGTATCAAATCTTCTATTAAAAACTTATTCCGTTTATTTAGACTCACACTCATCTTGAGGTTTTTTGAGTAAACAAAGTAAGCCTTGGTCGAATGCCCTTGCTCTTCAAGAAAGGCCCTTTGAGATACCTTCCCTCTAAATGCATGCAACATTCCAACAAAGGCTAAGACTTTTGCATCTGGCTCTTTAAGAATATCTTCTATTCTCTCGGCCATATGGGCCTCTGCCTCTTTCCAAGCTTCTCTTCGGTAACCTCCAAACAAATGCCTGCCGTCAATAGCGACAATCTTGATCTCCAGCTCGTTGGCAACGTCTATTACATCAACATAGTATTCACTGAGTGGGGCCCACCCCCACTCCAAGTTCAAAATATCTACAATGCTCTCTCGAGGTATTTTTCCCTCCGCATAAGCGTCAAGTTCAGGTTGGCGATTTGAGTTAAATATCTCCAATGCCAAATGTGTTACTCCAACAGTTTTAAAAGTTTCCAAAGAGTCCTTAAGAAATTCTTTTGCTGTTATTTCTGAATGACCTTCTCCTATGTAAACAACTCTTGCTCCGTCGACCAGTTGAGAAATCACCTTTTCTGATTCAAAAGGCTGGACTTTAGACTTTAATGCAAGAGGCATGTCAGGCGACTCAAGCAATGAGTGACATTCATCATCCACCGTACCAGCGAGGACGACTTGAAAAGCCATCAATAGAAAGAAAAAAAGAGAAGTTGTTTTCATACCGATATTGTTATCATCTCCTCAGTCGTTAAGTAAAAGAGGGAGTCTCATCAACTCCTGAAACTCAGGACGAAGAATCCGATCATTCAACAATGCTGGGACTCCTCGATTAAAGGTGAAAAAGGGGTGAGCTTCAGCTTTCCAAGTTAAAAAATGCTGCTGAGTAAGAATAACAACATCGAACTCTTGCTGTTTTGTTTCCGAAAAACTCATGAGCTCCTCATCTCGTAGCTTTAGATTTAAGTCCCATGGGCCGTGATGCATAAAGGGGTGTGACGTGGACTCAATATCTTCATACTTGTACACTTTTCCATCTTTAATGACCCCAACTGTAATAGGACTGTCATACCGCGAGCCCGGTAAGTAGAGTTCAACAGTCTGAAAGTTATCAGAACCAAAAGGTTTTCTGTGCACAATTAAGTCTGACTTTCTAATGAGATCCGTTGGTACGCCAAACATCTCTAACCAGCTAGGTTGACTAATAAGAGAGAATTCACGAGTACGATTTTCTCTCAATTGTACAAAGGAATGGACACCTTGGTTTAAAACCCACTCAATATCAAAAGACAAATCACTCTGATCACGTTGGATTACAGAGAGATTTTTAAGAGCTTTACTAAGAAGTAAAATTGTCTTTTGTATTAGCGAAGGATTTAGAAAATAGGGTCCCGAGGAATCCCATGAATTTGTATTTTTATCTAAATCTATCCGTCCTTTAATAGACTGAAACCTCTCTGCGGTATCAGAGGTAATACCTTCGGCACGATCGGAAACTTCCATCGTAAAGTTTCCGTCTAGGTCCATTGAAATAACCCCAGAGAAATCAGCATCAATGTACTCTTGTAAAACAACTCTAAACCCACTTTGAGACTTTAACAATGCATCTTCAAAGACCAACTCTATTGCTTCGACAATGCTTTCAAGAGAAGAGTCCGCTACGATGCTTTCAAATGCACCATGGGTAGAGGACTTACCTGGCATGTCCTCTAGATCTCCGTCAGATCGCACAATCAATCTGGCGTTTTTTTCTTTCAAAGAAATTTGAAATTCTCGAAAGCCAGGCATCTTTTTTAGATCGCCACTATCAACCTTTCCCGTCTCCTGATAAGACTGAAATAGCTCATCAGAAGTTTCAAACCACAACGGCACATTTAATCCAAAGGATTTAAGACGTGATAATCCCTCTCCTTTTCGACCTGATTTTTCGCTTAGGCTAGGAGCCTCACTATTTGATTGCTCCTGAATCTCTTTATAGAGCGTAAGGCTTCCTGGCTCCAGTTCCTTAATATAAGTCCTTCCATTCTGCCCACCACTAACAAGCACAATAGGCCGACCTATCAGCTGTGAGACTTTTTCTTTCTTACTTGGGGATAAATAGACAACAGGTTTTCGATCCGATTTCGCGGCGAGCATATTATGAGAGAGTTGCTTCTGTGGAGCCAACGCAATAAATCCATTACCCCCCAAGCTCAGTGATTCCTCGGAAAGAATTATATCCAAACCATCGCCTAACGGTACTTCACGAAGCACACCCAACGCAACTCCCTCAGAGTACGAAATCGTATTTTTGGGTTGAGAATGAAATTTAAATTCACCCCTAGTAGCTAATCTTGGCCCATCTCTTTTGTCAGATCCTTCAAATTCCTGCCCTTGAAACGCCTGAATCAAAGCAAGCTTAAAATCGTACTCACCATCAGAAAAAAGAATTGATCTCAGCTCTTTATAAACAGAATGAACGAGCCCCGCTTGCGGCTTCTCTATATACTGAATTTCAAAAAACCATGGTGGAGATTCGTTTTGTGTGAAACTGGGTACATAAAGAGTCCCAGCAATCACTTTTTGAGTCTCAACTAGTGTCTTGAAAGTTTGACTGTAAACTCTATGTGTATCTACATCCAGTCTATGCAATACACCTGGGATGTCTACAACGCCCTTTTTTTTAAAATGCTCAAAAGCATCTTGACTATTTTTCCAGCCATACTCTTTTTTACCAAAAGGGAGCCAGAACGGTTCATCATGATATTGAAATAAGTGAGAACTAAGAAAATAAATTTGCCCTTCAACCATCAAAAACTTTAGCTCCGAAACTCCTATTTGCGGGGATTGTGAAATAAAATCTCTTACTCCAAAAAGCGTACCGAAGGTCTTTACGACTCCTTCTCCAGACACAGAAGCTAATGCCGATAGAGTGTTACCTGGTGCTGCCAAATTCTGTGGACAGGTACCTTTTATCAAAAAGCCTTGGGCTATTGAGGAGAAAATTACAGAGAAAGAGACAACTAACGATAATATATACGAGCCACCTAGCTCCAAATGGATACGAAGGAGTTTCTTCATATTTTCTTTACACAAATGCATCATTTTCTCGAATTCCACTTATCTTGTCTTATAAACTTTATGCAAGAGAGAGGCCATACAATGTGGACTATATGACCCTTCATCCTACATGCTGCATACCCAACGCCAGAATTGACAAATTTTGTAGCCCGTAAAGCAGGTTCGTGACTCAACACTCCTTAGGAACATTTTACTATTGGTCAATAGGTACGGACACGCTTTTGGAACTCAGTAAGCCGTACCTATTTTCGGCTCAAAGTATGAAATCTGGAAATTGCCTCAAGAGAGCTTTCGGAAAGCAAAAAAGACGTCAATGGTTTACTAAAGTTGGATTGATACCCCACCTCACCTTTTCGAAAATCTGCCGGGTGGTCCACTCCTCTAGCTAAATCCTCAGGGAGAACATCTACGCCAACAAGTTTGTTCACTTCTTGTATAAAAGCCAACTGCAGTGCAATTTGCCATCGGTCAATCACTTCAGGAGAAACGCCAATTTCGCTCTCATACTCTCTCTCATGAAATTCAGATTCCTCTGCATTAAAATGAAAGAAAGGATTTCTAGTAGAAAGGTTGAGATAAGAATTGGGTCTAAGTATTCCCATATTTTTCATCTTTTCATATTCCAAATCCGAATACCGCCCTGAAGATTTCACTATTTCTGGAACGATATATGTATCTCCCATATCTCGATACGCAATCCTACCCGTAGGCACAGAATTTTTATCCAATTCAAGAAGAACTTGTTGGGAGTTTGGAGTGCTAATAAACACACCATACTTGATAAGCAAATGAGCCATTAGCTTTCCATAAACTTTTGCGTAATGCTCTTCCCAAAAGGCTTCGAAATCTTGGTTGTTTCGTTTGGCAATATCCCTTCCTTCGTACAAAATCGCAAATCCAGGTAGATAATTCTTACCACCCTTAAGAATCGGAGATAGATCTCGAACAACAAAACCATTTTCAAATCCATCTGTTTCAGAAATTGAAAAAATATCATAAAGAAAAACAACAGTATCATCACGTTGCTTAGACGATCTCTCAACACTTTGAATATGCTGGGAAGTTCCTATGCTCACTTTCACACTGCTTCTTAAGTCAAATTTGCCGGGCTGCCCCCAATGAGAATCCTTTTCTCTTGAGTAAACATGCGCGTGATTTGTCGGTGCCTTAACTGAAAACAACTGATCCTCCAAGAAAAATACCATAGACCTCGAAGCTGTGAGATAAGCAGGGAAATGCTCCACTGCATACTTACCACCATCTCTATAAGGTAGAATGTCTTTATGCGTACTTAGAGGGTGTGTCGGCCATAGTACACTCTCGTTTTCAACAAATATATCACGAATAGCTCCCGAAGCAGAATCCGTATCTCGCACAATCACATTGGAGTCAGGAATGAGAAAAAAATTTGAGAGCATTGGATAAATCGGATTTCTAAATTGTTTTAAATTGCTTTGAGTTTCCCAGAGCAGCCATTGTCGAACATTCTCTGGAAGAGGATGGACTTCTTCCTTAAATAACTCAACAGCTTGTAGACTTTCAAGACAAGTCAAAGTAGAGAGATTTACTTTTGCCAAAGCCCTTTGAAAGCAAAGTCCACTTAACAAAGGGATAAGAATAAATTTAAAAAGAAAGAAACGTACAATACTTTTTTTATCCAATTCTGACCTCTTCAAATCTTTTAAATCATTCTACAAGGCGTAAACCATTTCTTACATCTGGTTTTTTTAAAGGAATCACCTCAATGTACTGTGGATAATTGCTGCGAAGCACTTGCTCCCATTCACCTTTCTTCGTACTCCAACGACCCCTGAACTGCGCAATTTTTGGAAACTGTTTTTGAAGCCATTCTCTAGCCTCAGTCAGTTCTTCGCGACTCGGGGTTTTGCCACCACTATCCACAATAAACCGAATGACTGAAGATGCCTCTCTTTCTTTAATCGTTCCTTTCATTGCAACAAGTATTTCTTGTATTTCAAATTCACGTGAGTGAACCATCATTTCTCTTGCAAGATTGGACTCTCCTCCATAAATACGAGGACCTGATTTTTCACTCTCTATTAAACGATTCACATTTTCTCTTCGATCATGCCTCATCACTTCGACTTGAAGACCACCGGACTTTATCAACTCTCCTGAAATTGCTGATTCAATAACAGCGCCTAAAACATTGCTCTTCATTGACAGAAACAGGGGATCTTCTAAGTTTAGGTTCAGCCATTCCCCTTTTTGAAGTAAACTTCCATCATGACCAAAGTATCTCACAAGAGACTTTCTAACATTTTCTTCGTCAAAGTCATATCTCCCCACTGAAGACGAACCATCTGCAACTCCAACAACTTTAGCAGCAGCTGCCTCTTGAGCAGATGGATCAAACTTCACAAGAAATCGATTTGACTCGACCACATCTTCATTCAAAGAATCCCCATATCTCAACTCAACTCTTAAGATATGTCCTTGATTTGAGTCCCCTTCGTAATACAAAGATTTGTGTAAGACTCCACTTCCACTCACCACCTCATCATTTTCATCACGTGAAGTTTTTTTTACTTTTTGCAAATACTCTAAGAAGGGTTTTCCATTCTCTAAGCTTGCATCATGATGGATCTTAAAAACATATTGAGACAATAACTCATATCGCTTTTCGTCTAAAAACTCTTTCGCCTTTTTGTAAGTCTCTTCTAGGTTCAGCATCATAGCAGCAGCTGCCTCTTGAGCAATTCGCTGTTTCTCAGATTCATCAAGTGGAATCAGGTATTCGCTGAAGTACCCCGAATCAACAAGAACATCAAACGGATCGCCAGGAATGCCCAGTTTCTGTAATTCCAGTTCTGCGGCCTCTCGAATCCCTGCTTCATTAAAGGACTGCCTCAGCATCTCAACTGTCATTTCGTTTCTTTTCTCTAAAGATTTCATTATTTCAGGTCTTTGAGATTCTTTTAACTCACCAATAAATCTCAAAAACTCTTCACTGTCCCCGCCTTCAATTGGCGTCAATGGTCGGTTGAGTTTTCTGAGAACTCTTTCATACTCTTCTTTTCCAACAGAAATAACAGCTGTCATAGAATTGAATATTTCAGACTGCGCGGGCTCACTATAGTAAAGTTCCGTACTCTCTTCACTTCGACGTATATCAATTCTAGAGGCCTCATAATAGCCAACAGGCGGGGATTCCCAACTTATACCCGGAGGATGTGCCACAACTTTTTGAACGACACTTTCAACAACTCCACTGGAGTCATACTCAAATTCCAATTTTCCATAACTGGGTGCAAATCCACGTGTTACGACCTTATCCAAACGACTTTCATCTAACACTGGATCCGCATTTCTCAATGAAGTGTCCGGTCCTATTCCCACTGCCATTTGACCATTTAATAGAAAGTCTTCTTGATTTGTCCTTTCAGGTCTAAAAAATATACTATGATGAGATTCGATGCTCTCAAGTTGCCCTTTTGAATTCAAAGTTGCTTTTTTAATACTTGGACTTGATAAACCTGTGCTTCCCGTCTTCCAAGGACTTACCCATCTTAAGATTTTTTGATCTTCTTCTAGTGCTAGTCCCACTCGAGAGGCAAAAAGCGGAATCCCTTCAGTCTGATCAAGCTCAATCGGGCCGATGGCTTCTACGCTTCCTGTTAAAAAATTAAATCTCAAACTGTTGTAGATCCCAGTTATATTTTGAGAACTCTTGGCCTTCAAATTCCTCTTACACCTCTCAAGAGTCCCAGCTTCTGCATATTGATATTGAAAGGAAAAAACCGTTATTAACGTAGGGATAAGATATTTCATGGCAAATTTTTATACAAATTTTGATCCAACAAAATCGTCTTCAAACCACCTTGAGTCGCTCCTGGTCTCACAGAATGCAAAAAGGGTCAAAAAATGCTCGTCAGTGTCTACGCACTAGTCAAATAGAAGCTAATTGGACTGAATTTTCTGGCGAATTTGTGAGCGAAGGGCTGTTTTATCCCCAAAATACTCAGACTCTGGCAGCTCTTCAATACTTCGCTTAAAGCCTGCGTAATGCAGTTTCACCCTCGAAAAAAGGATATAAATCTTCTTAAGAAAGGCCAGTGCCACCTCTTCTTCAGCTTGGTTTTTCCAATAGCACTCCACTTCCCCTAAGAACTTCTTTTCTCTAAAACCAACAGAGGATTCAGCGCCATTTGGTGAATTCATGATTCTCCCCCCAAGGGTGCGAAAGCCCACCCGAACTCCACCATCCCACCCCAAAGGGTTTTCTAATAATTTTAAAGTTCCTCTTAACGAATCTTGAATCTCACGAAATCCATCAACAAAACCCAAAGAACCCTTTTCAAAGTAAGTGCCTTCAAGAGGGTGATCTTCAAAATGTCCCCCGACATCACGACCATCCACAATTTTATTCTCAACTCGATCCGGCTGAAGTGGGAGCAACACTCGATCTGCGTACTGTAAACCACTTCCATCGTTTGAAAAATCCTGAACTCTCACTTCAATTTCTCGAAACTGAACATAGCAATTGCTATGTGACTTAAGAGGCAAATTCTCTCCTAACACAAACCATTTTCTTAAAATGTCTATGCTCTCTTTTATGTCTCGGGAATTAAAAAAGTAACTTCTTTTGCGTAACTGGGTATGTGCTGGAACTGTTCGAAATACAAAATTTGTAAAAATCCCGACATCTTCACTCATCCCACCTTTAGCGAAAGTCAAAATGTCTGGGTCTATTGAAGAGTTTAAAACTTCACCACTCTTATTGACCACTTCAGCTTCAACCAGTTTGTCACAGAGAAGTCCATCCTCTCTTGATGTCCAGCCGATCCCTCCACTTGAGAGCAATTGAGAAATTGTCAACCCGATACAGTCCCCAGTGGGGACAGAGCGCCCCTGCTGGCTCACCTGAGAGAACAATTCCCCCACCAGAACACTTGCTCCAACTGAAATATCAGTATCATTGACCCATTGTATCTGATTCATTCCACTGATATCAATTCCAGCTATATTTGAAACTCCATTTAAAGCTGCCGCACTATGATAAGGCCTTCTCAGAGCAACATCGTATCCTTCTTTTCTCAAATCCCTAGTGGCTTGAGAAACCGCTTCAGTGGAGTTGCACTCTGCTACGACCCCAACTGTTGCATTCTTATTTCTCAAGTTATAACGGCCAAAGAGCAAACGGCGACGTCCTTTCTTAAGTGCATACTTGCGGCTCTTAAATAGGGTCGCATTTGTACCAAAGACCATTACTAAAGTTAGCCCACCCAATGAAGTCATGAGCCCAAGAAATTTCCGACGTGATTTTTTGATTATTTCAGACATACCCTAGTGTAAAGATTCAATGAATTCTTGAGAATCCCTATGTTTAAAGCTGGACAAGGGCCTAGTTGACTCGAGAGGTGACTCAAGTGGACAAACCCTAATAAATCGAGTGTTTAAGCTTGCCTAACAACCTCCCTTCTTACATGATCCCCCGAGATTCAAGGACCTTTCTATTGACCTTGAACTTTAGGGGGAAAGATGAAATCTAATCTTATTATAGCAATTTCGCTTTTATTCACGATAGCTGCATATTCCAATCAAGATGATCAGAAAAATATGCTCTCACCGTTTCCCCATATGGACTCTCAAGCAGTGTTTACTGATTTTATAAATGCCAACTATAAAATCAACTACGATCCCACTAAACAATCAGCCACAGTTCTAGCTGAAATTGAATTTGTGACTTATCAAAAAGGTTTTCCTGTTTTTGATTTGGTAAGAGAGCCTACCTCCATTCAACTGGATGGATTTGAAGTTTCATCAACATCTGTTCAAACCCCATCTAATGAAACCACTGTACGTGTGCTCTCAACAGAAATAGAGCCCGGGACACACCGTTTTATCTTAGAAATACCTATTACCGACTTGATTCGTTTTGAAGAAAGTGGTGTCTCTAGTGCTTTTTGGGTTACAGATCTAGAGGATCGAAAATTTCTTGAGAGGTATATTCCTGTCAGCTTTGAGTACGACCGTGTCTCTATGAGATTTGATATTCACTTTAACGGCCTCACAAACCAAAAAATCTTTGCAAACGGAAAGATCACTCAAATAAACTCTGATACTTTTGAAGTTCAATTCCCAGATCATTACACAGTTAGCAGTGTTTACTTTCACACTCTACCTAAAGGAACATACCACCAAATTGAATTTCATCACACATCTTTAGATGGACGAAGCATCCCTATCACAGTCTATACCAAAGAAAATCCCTCTGTAATGAGCCCATACAAAGATACACTCTTAAGAACTATGACAGAACTTGAGACCGACTATGGAGCATTTCCTCATGAACAGTTTATTGTCTATCATGCCAATCTCTCAGACTGGGGACTTGGTGGCATGGAATATTCAGGGGCCACTGTTACAAACCACAGATCTGTTCAACATGAGCTCTTTCACTCATTTTTTGGAAGAGGCGTTCAACCAGCAAATGGAAACGCAGGTTGGATTGATGAAGCTCTTGCAAGCTGGCGCGACAGAGGATACCAGAGCCGCGACTCACTAAGTGGAAGCTCCACCATGGCCTCTCACCCTGAGTACACACGTAAAACTGACACAAATGCCTATGGATTTGGATCAAGCTTTGTAGCACTTCTAGAAAGTAAGTTAAAAAACATTGGTGGCATGAAAAGTTTTATGTCCTCATTTTTAGCAAAACGCCTCTACACCCCTATCTCAACTGAGCAGTTTGTTCAGGACATAGAGGAGTTTTCTCAAATGAAATTCCAAGATCTTTTTGACAAATATATTTATGGAAAAGAAATCCAACAATTTTCAAGTCAGACAGATGTTATAAATATTCCAATTCATAAAAAACTCAATGCAGAACAACTAGAGAAGATTCTATAAAAACCAAGGTACTAAAGCGAATTCTTTAAAACCTTAAAATACTATTGAGAAATCCAACTGGGGAGATTGTATGAAAACTTTAACAACTGTATTTCTTTTGACTGTCTCTTTTGTTCCAGGTCTATCTATAGCCCAAACTACAGTGACTCAATACCCGGGGGCTACAACTGTTGTTCGTGCGGGGGAAAATGTCGCTGTTTACTGTGAAGACACAGACGGTGGCAATGGGCAAAACACAGCCATCTGTGACTGTATTTACGGAGGCACTCAATACGGCCAATCCGTTGGCACAAAGGGACACATTGAAGAATGCAAACGCATGAATAGTTACGCCTCCCCTAGAAACTGTGTCGTCGTCACTGGCCCAGTGATTTGTGACTGTATTTACGCTGGCACTCGATATGGCCAGTCCATTGGAATGGACGGACATCTTGAGCAATGTAAAAGTATCAACAGTTATGCTAGACCTAGAAATTGCGTAGGGCTATAATTCAGAAAACAGAACTTCACTCTCACAGGTGAAGTTTGCATATGTGTATTCATAGCCTGAGACAAAACTCAAATGAAATGCAATCAGATTTCTACCTGAAGAGGGGTGTTTTTTGCCTTTTTGCTCTTCATATTTTTTAAAAATTTCAATATCACCATTCCACCTCAGTTCAATGTAATCAATTTTTGAAATGTCATATTGTGATTGTGAGAATTTCCAATTGAGACAGTTGTAGGTTTCCCCTTGAGGTAAAAACAGCTCTCGAATCTCTGGAACCTGAAATATTGTCGACTCTTCCTCTCTTAAAACACTCTCCTCTAAAAGGACTGGGTCCGAAAGTCGATAAACCCCTTCCACAATGCCTCTTTCTGCAAAGGAATATGAACCCAAGAAAAGAATAAGAAGAAATAAAGATTTTTTCATAACCAAGCTTCACTGCAAGGTCTACAGCACCAAATTGAGCCTATTGGGCTTAACTGAGTTGTAATACCTTCAAATTCGCGTCAATTTTTGCGCCCATTTAAGAAAATTCTTCGTGTTATTGACATACTTACACTAAATCTCTGACACAACCTTTCAAAAATTTGCCTGACTCCACACTCCAGATCTAAAAAGACATCTTTGGACTAAAACTTCCCCCCCCCCCCAAGGAGTTCCTTGATGGCCTGTCGTATTCTCATAGTTCTCATTGTACTTTTCTCATCAACACTTTTTGCAGATGACACATTCGATCGAGGCACAGAGCGAGCTAAAATGCTCGCTCTGCTTGAAAGAGCCACTCAATATGAAACTATTGAACTTGATCCTCTTGAACTTGAAAAGGCTCCTCTTCAAAATCAAAAATTTCTTAACTACTTCATGGAAGAAATGCTGCCCTTTTGGCAGGAAATGAGTGTTTTAAGCCATCAACATGGAATCTACGACATAGCTCTGGATCGCGCGCTCTACGAGGATGATGCCGAAAAAGAAGAATGGACAAATCGAAAACTTGAAATATCAAAACAGATAACTGAGATCTCAAATGGCGAGCAATATGCCAATGCCCGTAAAAAATTTGCCGAACTTGCCGAAGGTTTAGATGGTCAATTCCCTGAAATGGCCCGCAAAGCACAAGCCGATGCTGAAATCGAAAGTTTTGGTCCTGAAAAAATAGAAACACTCAATCGCCTAAGTGAGTTGGGACAAAAAATAACTGAACTCAATAATAATTCTCCGCACGCAGCAGGTCTTTCCGAAGCACAAGTTCGATCTTTGGAAATTCAAACATCTTTTGTAGAAGGTCGAATCACACTTCAAGAAGCCACTGAACAAAAAAGAAAACTCACGTCTGAGGTTGGATATGCCCTCCACAGTCAATACGTTGCCAGGGCAGGTGAAGAAGAATTCAATGAGGGCGCAATCTTACGAACAGAACTTGCCAACAGCAAAGGATTTAAAACCTGGGCAGAGTTTGCTGCAAGAAAACAAGCCGATGCTTATGATGATCAACTCAAAACGGTAGAAGCCAAACTTGAATGGTTGTGGAAAATCATTGAAGTCACTGATCGTGTTTATAAGCTTTCAATAGAAAGAGTTGCAAAAGAAAATGGACTCAACCCTGAAACCATGACAGGAATCGAATTTTCAACACTTCTACCAGACACATCTTTTATAAAGAAATATTTCCCTGTTGGAAAAGTGGATGAAACATGGAAACAAACCATGCTGGAAAGTGGGTTTAGCGAATCTGTATTTGAGCAAATTCATCTAGATGGATATCCACGAAAAGGCAAAGCCACCCACGCCTATATGTACCCTCTTTTCCCAAGAGAATTTCGAAACACAGAAATAGACCCTATCACATTGGATTTTTCACACCCTTCAGTTTCTGACCCTGACAGTTGGCATCCCGCCATAATCTTTATAGTTCAAAATTTCCGCTCCGATGGACTAACTCCATACAAAACAGCTTTCCATGAAGGTGGGCATGCACTAGATCAAGTTCATAGAGAAAATCTAACAACTGACAACTCTCCGGCATACTCTTATCAAGAGATCGCCTCCATGCTTATGGAGAAAATTCCAGTTGATAGAGATTTTATCTTAAGAGTGGCTCGGGCTGAAGACGGTAAAGCCCCAAGTGAGGAAGAGGTCGATCGCTTTCTGGCCAACGCTCGCTTAAGGTTTATCATAGGGTTTAGGTACCAAGTTCTTAACGCAATCTATGACATCATGATTTGGAATCAAGTCTATACAGAGTCAGGTCCAGAATTTGTTGAAACCTCAAAGTCCATTTTGAATCAGCTTGAAGAACGAATTTCAAAATTGGCAATAGATCCAGTTGAAGGAGTGGATCTTGATTATTCCAACTTCTCCACCGGACATTTTTACTCTGGCAGCATGAGGTACTTAGGATATATCGGAGCTAGGATTGCTGTTGAGCTTTCAGCAACAGAGCTTTTAGATAGACTCGAAAACGACTCTGGCCGTAGAAGTTTTGATAGACAACCAACCATAGCAAACCATCTTATTGAAGGTTACTATCGTAGAGGACATTCCTATGTTTTCCCTCAAGCAGTTGAGTTATTCACAGGAGAAAAGTTCAGTGTCGAACGTGCCCTTCAACCCTATTTAAAGGCATTGGCAGAGGATCTTGGCGAAAAAACTGTACCCAAGTGTGCAGGCCCACTAATACCAAGGAACAACTAATTTTCCGTACTCTTAGCTTATCCTTATATTTATATTTGTTTTTCTAGGTAAGGATCAAAATCTCTTTCCTAGAAAATCAATTGGAAAAAGGGTATGAGAATGAGGTTATGGTAGAAACAAAAACACAAAACCAAGATATCAATCAAGCAGGTGCATGCGCTGGAGTTCAAGCCACCACAGAAGTAGGCCTTGGCTCTTTTCTCCATGCTTATCATGTCCCATTTTCAGGTCACCTGCTCTCCCTCAACCAAGGACTTCTCCTAAGCCATTTCACAAGAAAAGGTCAGTCACCTTTTCATGTCGCTTTGTGGAGCACACTTGCAACAGGCTCTCTTAAAGCACTTTCTCCTATGGGGAAACGCCTGACACCTATGGTTGCAATTACAACTCAAGGGATTTTATTTGCAACTTGCCTGAAACTACTCGGAAACAACCTTATTGCACGCATCTTAGGTATTACACTTCTCTCACTTTGGGCATTTATCCAACCCCTAGCCCTCTATCTGCTTATCTTTGGAAAAGAAATCATTGATGTTGTGACCTACTTCCGGGGGAAACTCTCTGTGGTGACCCCTATCACGAATCATGATTTATTGATTGCACTTGCCATCGTCGTTGCAGTTAAAGTTTTATTGGGCATAGGGCTTATTCTTGTCACGTACAGATGGACAGATGAGCAGTTTCAGAAATACCAAACTCAACTTCAAAAGCATTCAAGGAAAAGCACACTTCCCATTGAACCCCTGAATACACAAACTGCAGAGCCACTCAACTTCAGGCAGCGTCTTTTAATTGCAACAAAAGACCTTTTAAAACCCTGGTTTTTACTTTCACTTGCCATTCTTCTCTTCTTTTTTGTCGCAACCAATGCCTCTTTGATTTCATCCACTTGGATACTTCTTAGAACAATAGGAATCGCGCTTATTGTGTTCTACATCTTGAGATTTGCACCCATTGAAGGCCTACTAGCCAAGTCGCAGAACAAGGGCCCTGTCTTTGAAGTCATTTCAATTGCTCTAAAACGAATTCGACAACTCTAATGTGGCGCATTATTACACGTCCTTACCATTTCTAAAGATCCTTAGTAGAGTTCTCCCCAATGATTGCAATTTACGCCTCAATTATACTGGGTGCAATAGCCGTATTGCAGGCCGGGCTCAACCGACAAGTCACATCTCATGTGGGACTTTCATCTGCTGTTCTCTTGAATACGCTTGTTCTATTAGTTGTATCTGTTGTGTTCCTGTTTCTGTCACATAGATTTGCAGAATCTTTACCCGCACAATTTTCACCAAAAGAATTCTCCTTCAAAGCTTGGTGGTACATCATCCCTGGAGTATGCGGATTTTTACTCGTTGCTGGAATCCCTTGGGCAATTTCACGATCCGGCGCACTCACTGCATTTCTTTGCTTAGTCATTGGCCAAATGGTTGCAAGTCTCATTTGGGATCATTTCTATGAATCTATTTCCTTTTCTCTCTGGCGAGTTCTTGGTGCAGTTTTAGCTATTACAGGACTCATCATCTCAACCATCAAAAGGTAGCCTAAGATGCAGAGAGATTCGATTTCATTTTATTTAAATGGTGTACGAAATGATGTCAGTGGCCCCCAAGTTTTTCAAACTCTTTCAGATTTTTTACGCTATAAAAAACAACTCACAGGAACCAAAGTCGTGTGCGCCGAAGGTGATTGTGGCGCCTGCACAGTGATGGTTGAAAAATCCCTTCGAACAAATCAAAAAACAGTCTTTGAATCTGTAAACTCGTGTATTGCAATGATTGCACTTTTTGATGGGTGTCACATTGTTACAGTTGAAGGACTTCAAAAAAAGGATCAACTCTCTGAGGTACAGTCCTCCATGGTTCGAAATTTTGGTGCTCAATGTGGGTTTTGCACACCAGGTTTTGTGATGGCTCTCACAGACCTTTATGAGAACAAAACAAATATTACAGAGAAACATATAAAGAACTATTTAACTGGAAACCTTTGTCGATGCACTGGATACTCTCCTATTATCAAAGCCGGACTTGATGTTGATACAGCCAAGCATGTCAAACTCAAAGATCGATACAATCAACACTTGAAGGACAATAAATTTATTGAGGACACTTCGAAATCACTCTCTATCTCCTGTGGTGATTTCCATTTTTTTGCTCCCAAAAGCTTAGAAGAAGCAATATCCCACTTCTCCAACAAAAACTCGTTACGACTGATTTCAGGAGCTACGGACTTGGGCGTTCAGGTCAACAAAAGAAAAGCGTTCATTCAAGGAGCGCTCTCTCTTCAAAGTATCTCTGAACTTTATAAAATTGATATTTATGATGACAAAATCCAAATCGGGGCAAGAGCGACCTTGAGCCAAGTCCAAAATGCACTTGAAGAGGAGCTTCCTGAGTTTTCAAAATTTTTAAATATATTTGCTTCCCCGCAAATCAAAAACAAAGCAACACTTGCAGGCAATATTGCAAATGCCTCTCCGATTGCAGACACAAGCCCAGCTCTTATGGCACTCAGCTCTGCAGTTGAAGTTTTAGGACCAAATGGCTCACGTACAGTTCTTTTAGATAATTTTTTTAAAGACTACAAAAAAATCGATCTCAAAGAAACTGAATTTATCATATCTATTATTATACCAAAAACTTCTGGTTTCTTTAAAACCTATAAAGTTTCTCAAAGAAGAGATCTCGACATCTCATGTGTCAATTTGGCTATAAACACTGAGCTCAAAAAGGGTAAGATTCAAGAAATACGGATTGCTGTTGGCGGCGTCTCAAGTACAACTCTAAGGTTGATCGAATTGGAAAGGAGCTTGATTGGAAAACCTACCTCTTCAGTTATACCTTTTTTAAAAGAGCAGGACTTAGAAAAATGGGTTTCTCCACTGGATGACGTTAGAGGAAGTAAAGAGTTTCGCCTCAAGGTTCTTAAAAATCTTCTTCTCAAATACACCCGTGAACTCATCAAAGAAGAGAGTGGGTTATGAAGTCGGCAATTCATGACGCTTCTATAGACCACGTCACGGGAAAATCTCACTTTGTCGATGATCGAACATTTTTGGATGGCGAAGTCCAAGTTGGTGTTGTTTATAGCAAAATGGCTCATGCTAAAATTTTATCACTGTCATTTGAAAAATGTAAAAACATTGAAGGCTACCTTGGCTCATTCACTCATAAAGATATTCAAAACAACAGTTGGGGCTCTATATTTCATG
>JAUICD010000009.1 GCA_030427965.1 Bdellovibrionia bacterium | reverse complement strand
CTTTTCTTCTTGGGTCACGCCGTACAACTTTTCACTTGTCTCCATCGTGTGCTTGTTGTGAGTCACAACAATGATCTGTGAGCGTTTTGCCATTTCACGAACCAAGTCATTGAAGCGATACACGTTTGCATCATCAAGAGGCGCATCCACCTCATCTAACAAACAATAAGGAGATGGCTTCACAAGAAAGATAGAGAAAATTAGGGAAACGGCAGTCAGCGCTTTCTCCCCACCAGAAAGAAGCGTAATACTCTGTGGTTTTTTGCCTGGAGGTTTCGCCGTGATATCTATACCCATATCACCTTTATCCTCACTCTCAATCAATGTGAGGTGAGCTTCTCCTCCACCAAAGAGAACTGGAAAAACCTGTTTAAATCTATCGTTGACTGAAACAAATGTTTCTTTAAATCGCTTGTTACAAATTCGATTGATCCGGTCGATCACTTTACTCAACTGAGTTTTAGCATTTACAAGGTCTTCTTGTTGCTGTGAGAGAAACTCATATCTATTGGATATCTCATCAAACTCTTCAACAGCGGCAAGGTTTACCTCGCCCATTCTCTGTAGTTTGCCACGCAATTCTTGGAGATTTAGATTGGCTTCCTCTAAATCATCTTCTCGATCTCTGTACTGGTCTAGAACTGTTGAAAGCTCGATCATGTACCTCTCACGAATATGCTCATCAATCGCGTTCATCTTAAGTTCACTTTGTTCAGCCTTAAGGTGAGCTTCATTCAATCGGCTTTGGTTTTCATTTTGTTCTTTTCTTAAACTCAAAAGTTTCTCATCCACATCTCGAAGTTGTGCTCCAATTTCTTCATAGGCATTTCGAGATTGCGCAAGTTCATCACTGGCGCGCTTTGACTCGTTCATCAAACGATCCAAAGCCACCTTTTCTTCCTCAAGTCGTATTTGATTTCCAGACATCTGCTCAGAGGTTTGATCAGTCTCTTCACTCATACGCTCAATTCTTGCTTGAACATCAGAGATCTGACTTTGAATCATATCCACTTCACGACGACGACCTTCGGCCTCTTGAACTTTTGCCGCAGACTCACCTCGAAGATTTGTGACCTTCTCTCTCAAACCTTCAATTTGAGAACGCCCCTCTGATAATTCCTGATCTAAAGCTTGAGTGCTGTTTTCTAATTCCTCTTTCTTTGTGTTGAGTTTCAAGATTTCAGATTTGAGATTCTCAATCTTTTCTTCCTGTTGAGATTTCTGATCAAGAATCTTGTCCACTTCATTTCTCTGTCGCTCAACAGCCTGTTGGATATTGGCAAGCTCACGATCCGCACGCTCCAAATCCTTTTTGAGCTCAGCAACAAGTATTTCTTTTTCAACCTTTTGCTCTAGGGCTTTATTGAGGTCTTTTTGAATTCCCTCAAATCGCTCTTCCATTTTCTTAAGACTCACCTGAGAAAGTGAAAGCTTACCCGCCCACTCATCTTTTGCTTCTGAAAGCTCTTTGATCTCTCGACGTCTTTTCAGTACTCCTGAATCCGCACTCTCAGGACTTCCTCCAGTTAAAACACCATCTTGAGAAAGAGTATCTCCATCTTTTGTAACAAAAGTCCAACCTGGATACTCTGCCCTCAGCTTCAAAGCTGTTCGAATGGAATCCACAACAGCAACACCGTCAAGCATATAACTCACAGTGGACTCATGCTGTGTAGGTGCCTGCACCACATCTTTCAACAAAGAAAGCACACCCTCACCTGTGGGAGTAGAGCTACCTACTACTTGCTGACCTCCTGAAAGATCTGAGCTCATAAAACTAGAACGCCCAGCACCTGTTTCTTTGAGATAATCTACAGCTTTTAGAGCGTCCCCCTGGTCACCACTTAATATCACTTGAAGCCGAGTTCCAAGAGCTGCTTCCATTGCAACCTCGTACTCCTTTGGCACTTCCACAACATCGGCAATCGGAACCAACTGCGGAACAACTTCATGGGAAGCTCCAGATAGAGTCTCCACTTGTTGTTTCTTCCAAAGCATAACGCTCTTAACACCAGCCTGGAAACCTTCAAAATTGGAATGTAAATTCTCGAGTCCATAAAGACGACTTGTCACTTCATTGAGTTTGTCTTTAAAGGTTTCGTTTTCTTCTTTTCGCTCTTTGAGTTGTGCCTCAAGAAGATTTTTGTTTTCTTCAAAGTTTTCTACATCATGCATGATACCAAGCTGCATCTGGCGCTCTTGCTCTAGCGACTCATAAACACGCTTTCTTTCGCTTTCAAAGTCTTGTTTCTTTACTGTTAACTCTTCAAAAACCGACTGCACTTCATCTTGTCTCGCCTGATACTCCTCAAGTCGTGCTTCAGATGACTGCAACTGCACTTCTACCGAAGTTCTTGCTTGATCTGTTGCCACAAGCTCTCGACGAGAAAGAGTTAGCTCTTCCTCACCTTCATTCAAACGCTTAAAGAGAGCTTGGTATCTTTCATTTGTCTGAAGAAACTCTTCTTCAAGAGAGTCTGCTTCTTTTTTGACTTCATCATAAATGGTTTTGAGCTCTGTGTAGTCCTTGCTCAAAGCTTCTTTTCGAGTTTCTGCTTCTTGACGAAGGTCGCCTTGAATCAAGGCCTGACGTTTTGCTTGCTCCACTTCAAAGTAAAGCTCTTGAATGAGTTTTTCTTTATCTCTGACAGACTGGTTTATCGCTTCATTCTGTGACTGCTGAGCCTCAACTCTTTTTTCAAGTTCTAGACGCTGCAACCTTTCAGTCTCGTTCTGACTTTCTAGTTCCATAATCTGCGCGCTTGCCTGAGAGGATATATCTGAGCCCTCTTCTATAATTTTGCGCGCTTCAAGAGACATCTCTTTCAACTGAATATACTCTTTAGAGGAAATCAATTGATCCAAGTCTTGAGCTTCTTTTTTGATTTCTCTATAACGAGCCGCTTTTTTGGCCTGTCTTTGCAAAGTATCAAGCTGTCGCTTTAGTTCACCAATAATATCACTAAGTCGCATTAGGTTTTGCTCAGTTGCCACAAGCTTTCTTTGCGACTCACGCCTTCGAGCCTTAAACTTTGTAATCCCAGCAGCCTCTTCTATTAAAACCCTTCGCTCTTCAGGTTTTGCGACAACGATTTTACCAATCGCGCCTTGCTCGATAATACTAAACCCCTTAGACCCCGCACCCGTGTCCATAAATATTTCATGGATATCTCTTAGACGTGAGGACTCTTTGTTTATCAAGTACTCAGACTCTCCTGATCGATGAAGACGTCTTGTAATTTGAATTTCAGAGTGCTTCATAAATTTGGCAGGAAAGGGTCCACCGTCATTTTCAAGAACCATAGAAACTTCAGCCATACCTGATGGTGCATATCCTTCTGAACCTTGAAAAATCACATCTTCCATGGAAGATCCACGAAGACTCTTAGCCGACATTTCACCCATCACCCATTGCATGGCATCCACAATGTTTGACTTGCCGCATCCGTTGGGGCCAACAATACCAGTAATTCCAGCATCAAATTGAATAACAGTTCGATCTTTGAATGATTTAAATCCGATTAGCTCTAGCTTCTTAATTCTCAATTTCCCACCCCACTCAACTCAGCTTTGTCTTCTCTAATAGAGCTGCTCTCGCGGCACTAAGTCGCGCGATCGGCACTCGATATGGTGAACAACTCACATAGTCTAAGCCGACTCTATGAAAGAACTCAATACTATTTGGATCTCCTCCATGCTCACCGCATATACCCAATTTGAGATGTGGGCTTGTTCGACGACCAAGTTCAGAGCCCATCTTCACAAGAGCCCCCACACCTTTTTGATCAATACTCACAAACGGATCGCGCTCCAAGATACCAGATGATACATACGGCCCTAAAAATTTAGAGGAATCATCTCTAGAAAGTCCTAAAGTTGTTTGGGTCAGATCATTTGTTCCAAAACTAAAAAAATCCGCCACCTCTGCAATCTCATCAGCAGTCACAGCAGCCCTTGGAAGTTCAATCATTGTTCCAACTAAGAAGTGAAACTCAACCCCCATTTCCTCTTGCACCAAGATCACTTCTTTTTCTACAAAGCGACGGATGCGCTCAAGCTCGGCCTTGGTGCCCACAAGCGGAATCATGATTTCAGGAGTTAACTCTTTTCCCAATTTGACAATCTCTCCAGCAGCTTCGGCAATAGCACGAGCTTGTGTTTGATAAATCTCAGGATAAGTGATCGCTAGACGACAACCGCGATGCCCAAGCATTGGGTTGAATTCATGAAGACTCTGTATGCGTGTACGAATTTTATCTTCTGGCTGTTTTATACGAGATGCCAAGGCCTCAAGCTCAGAGTCATTTTGCGGGAGAAACTCATGAAGTGGTGGATCTAAAAGTCGTATTGTAACAGGTAGACCTTCCATTGTTTCAAAAAGTGCCTTGAAGTCCTCTCTTTGCATCGGAAGAAGCTCTCTTAAGGCTTCCTTTCTCTCATGTAAATTGTCAGCAAGAATCATTTTTCTAACAGAATCAATTCTCTCAGCATCAAAAAACATGTGCTCTGTTCTACAAAGACCTATACCTTCTGCACCAAACTCACGCGCAAGTTTTGCATCTTTGGGGGTGTCCGCATTGGCTCTCACCCCTAATTTTCTGTGACGATCGGCAATTTGCATTAAGCTTTTAAATTCAACTCCCAATTGAGGTGGAATTGTTTTCACCTCACCTTCAATCACTTCTCCAGATGAACCATCTATCGTAATCGTGTCTCCGGCTTTAAAAGTTTTACCTTTGATCTTCATCTCACCTTTTTGGTAATTCACTTCAATATCAGCACAACCCGCAACGCACGGCTTACCCATACCTCTTGCCACAACTGCTGCATGTGACGTCATTCCACCACGAGTTGTTAAGATTCCCTCACTTGCGACCATTCCATTGATATCTTCAGGAGAAGTTTCAATGCGAACTAGAATCAACTTCTTACCCTTATCTTTGAGCATTTCGGCTTCTTCGCTGGTAAAAACAATCTCGCCAACAGCCGCACCAGGAGAAGCTGGAAGCCCTTTTGCAAGGCGTACAAAATCCGCTTTAGGGTCCAGAGTCGGATGCAGTAGTTTGTCCAGATTCATTGGATCAATTCGAAGGAGAGCCTCTTCTTCAGTGATCAATTCTTCTTCAATCATATCTGCTGCAATTTTAATTGCCGCTTGAGCCGAACGTTTCCCGTTTCGAGTTTGGAGCATCCAAAGACGCTTGTTTTCAATCGTGAATTCAAGATCCTGCATATCTCGGTAATGTGATTCAAGCTTCTTGTAAATCTCAACAAGATCCTTGTATGCAAGAGGCAACGCACTCTCAAGTGATGTGTACTCTGTGCCTTCTGCAGATTTATCAGTCAAAGGGCCCGGTGTACGTATACCAGCAACAACATCTTCACCTTGAGCATTTAACAAATACTCACCAAAAAATGTTTTCTCACCCGTACTTGGATCTCTCGTAAATGCAACTCCAGTTGCTGAGGTTTCTCCAAGGTTTCCAAACACCATGGCTTGAACGTTTACAGCCGTTCCCCACCAATCTGGGTATCCATGAATTTGCCGATACGTTTTTGCACGAGCTGTGTTCCAACTTTTAAAGACAGCTGAAATTGCCCCCCAAAGTTGTTCAGTTGGATCACTAGGAAACTTCTCACCTGTTTCAAGAGTCACTTGCTTTTTAAAACTTGCAACCAAGGATCTCAGATCATCTTCTGTGAGTTCGGTATCCTCAAGGTAACCCTTGTCCGCTTTGAGGTCTTCAAGAGTCATATCCAAAACATTATGATTCATTCCCAAAACAACATTGGAATACATTTGTATAAAGCGTCTATAGCTGTCCCAAGCAAATCTTGATTGACCTGAAACCTTAGCCAAACCTTCAACAGTGGTATCGTTGAGCCCCAAGTTTAAAATCGTATCCATCATTCCAGGCATACTTGCCCGAGCACCAGATCTCACACTAACAAGAAGTGGATTACCGGGATCATTGAATCCACGCCCCATGATCTTTTCAACTTCCTTAAGTGCACTTAAAACATTTGCCTTTACTGATTCTGGTAAGCACTCATCGTTTTCATAATAAAGTGTGCAGATTTCAGTTGAGATTGTAAATCCAGGTGGAACTGGTAGTCCAAGTGAAGCCATCTCAGCAAGATTAGCCCCCTTACCGCCTAAAATATTCTTCATATTTGTGGAGCCTTCTGCTGAACCACCACCAAATGAGAAAACAAATTTTTCTGGAAGAGCATTACCTCTTCTTTTTGTTTCATTCACTGTTTGCACCCTATCCCCCAAATTGATTGAGCTTTTCAAACACATAGTTATTGATTTTTGACATTTCAACCCTATCTTGCGCCATCGAATCGCGATGGCGAACTGTGACACTATTATCTTCAAGTGATTCAAAGTCGACAGTGACACAAAGTGGAGTTCCTATCTCATCCTGTCTTCGATACCTCTTTCCAATACTTCCTGTTTCGTCATACTGAACTCGAAAGTTTTGCGACAAGTCAGATGTTATCTTATGTGCAAGTTCCTGTAACTGAGGCTTTTTTGAAAGTGGAAGCACAGATACTTTGATCGGAGCAATCTTAGGATGAAACTTCAACACAACTCTCTTGTCTTCTTTAGCTGGGTCTGAAGATACATTCTCCTCATTGTAAGCATCACAAAGGGCTGCAAGAATCATTCGATCACACCCTGCGGAAGTTTCTATTACATAGGGGACGAATTTTTCTTTGCTCGCCTCTTCAAAGTAGGCAAGAGACTTACCAGAGAATTTTTCATGTTGAGTGAGATCAAAGTCTGTTCTGTTGTGTATACCTTCTAGTTCCTGCCAACCAATGGGAAATTCATACTCGATATCAAAGGCACCCTTTGCATAATGAGCCAACTCATCTGAACCATGTTCATGAAAGCGAAAGCGCTCCATATTGAACCCCAATTCAGAATAGAAGTTTTTACGGATATCTTTCCACATCTCCATGTACTCATCATCTGTTCCGGGTTTTACAAAGTACTGCATTTCCATTTGTTCAAACTCACGAGTACGAAATGTGAAGTTACCTGGAGTGATTTCGTTTCGAAATGCCTTTCCTATTTGAGCAATACCAAATGGGATTTTTTTCCTCGCCGACACTTGAACGTTTTCAAAGTTTACAAAAATCCCCTGAGCCGTTTCTGGACGCAGGTAAACCGTAGATGCTGTCTCTTCAAGTGGTCCCATAAATGTTTTAAACATCAAGTTGAACTGACGAGGTTCAGACATTTCAGAGTTTCCACAATTGGGACATTTACTAGGATCTTTTAAATTGTCTGCTCTATGGCGAGCCTTACAACTTTTACACTCAATCATTGGGTCTGAAAAACCATCCACATGACCAGAGGCTTTCCAAACCTGAGGTGCCATAAGGATTGCAGCATCCAGACCCTCGATATCTGTGCGTGAGACCATCGAATCCCACCAAACTTTTTTGATGTTCATTTTCAACTCAACACCAAGAGGGCCATAATCATAACAGGCGTTGATTCCGCCATAAATTTCACTACTCTGAAAAATAAATCCACGCCGCTTACAAAGTGATACGAGAGTTTGAAGGTCTTTTAACATTTTGGTCCCATTCTCAATGTTCTGTGGCCAGAAAACCCTTATAGGGCCTCTTCCATACGTCATGATGCGTAATCGCCTATTAGAGGTACTCTGGAGTCTCTTTTTAGTCAAGAAAACCCCCTTGAATCTTGCTCCGCTTTAATTGAGAATTTAAGTATATTTTTAGGGATTTACGGGGGATTCACTCATGCGCTTTATCACAGTTTTTTTCACACTATTTGCTATATTTTTCACCACGGCTGTGGGCGCCAAAAAGAAAGCCCCTATCATAGATCAGGATCTTGCAATGAGGGAATACATGGTTGAAATCACCCGTCAAATTGGCGTGACCTGCACCCATTGCCATAATCTTAAAAACTTCAAAGACAGCTCAAAAGACCTTTGGAAGGTCGGCGCCCAGCATATTGAAGTTGTTAAGGGGCTTAATCGGCATTATCTCAAGCAACTTGGAATTGAAAAAGTGGACTGTTACATGTGCCACCGAGGCAAACCAAAACCAAACTACAAAGAGAAATTGGCTCTAACAGAAGATTAAAAGCCAACCTGGGCCCCTCTTCTAAGATGTAAACGCATTTAACTCTGGATTCTCTTACAAAGAAGTTTTTATCAAAAGCAAATAAATACGGATCTTAGCTACGCACCTTTAAAATCGCATCCAAAGCCTGATTGTAAACATCTGTTGATTCAACTTTTGGAGATTTCATCAGTTCTTTATGAGCGTTTTTGGCCATCTCAACACTAGCACCAGCAGGTAAACCCAAGACTTGATACGCCTCCAAAGTCTCTCCATTGAAGTTGAAGTAAATTGTGAGCTGCTTCGTGTTTTCTTCTCTTTGCATGGTCAAATCTGGTGCTGCGCCATCTAACCGCTTTGGCCCCTTAAGATTGAGCTTTGAAGGTACTGGCTGCTTACGTCCCTTGATAAAAAAGAATATAAGAAGTAAGACAAGGGCTGCATTAAATATTATGAACGTCCGGCTATCCACAAGTCCATTATCTAAATAATTTCACGGACATGGCAAGGCTCAGGCAGGAGAATTAGAGATGAGTTTACAAAATGGCCCTCAACCCATACCTGGAATCAAAAATATCTACCTCGTTGCCTCTGGCAAAGGTGGGGTTGGAAAGAGCACCGTTGCAGCAAATCTTGCTATTTCGTTAAAAAAACTCGGCCACAAGGTTGGTCTTTTGGACTGTGACATCTACGGCCCAAGCCTTCCTCGTCTCTTTGGAGCCATCAATCAAAAACCTGAAGTGACAAATGACAACAAGATCATACCAATTGAGCGTCTTGGAATAAAACTTATGAGCATCGGATTTTTGGTTGAAGAAAGTACGGCTGTTGTTTGGCGTGGGCCAATGCTTTTTAAAGCCATTGATCAGTTTTTTCGTGATGTGCTTTGGGGTGAACTCGACGCCCTTGTTTTAGATCTTCCACCTGGAACCGGGGATATCCAACTGACGATCTCTCAAAAAGTTCCAGTGACAGGCGCAATCACTGTTACAACTCCACAAGACATGGCCTTTATTGATGTGGTAAAAGCTCTTGATATGTTCAAGACTGTTCACGTTCCAGTTTTGGGAGTTATAGAAAACATGTCCCACATTGTTTTAGAAGATGGGACAGAGCACGAACTGTTTCCAAAAGGAAAACTTCACAAACATCTTGAAGAAAATAATATTGAATTACTTGGAGCGATTCCATTTCATAAAGAAATTGCGAAGTCTTGTGAGATTGGCATTCCTTATTGTGAAAGCGCACCTGAGAGTGCTCAAGGAAAGGCCTTTCAAGACATCGCCTCCCACCTTTAAGCTGCCTTAAATGCTTTCCTCTTAACTCTGCGTCATATTCGACAACCGATCAAGGCAGCTTACCCCCCCTCTATTGACTTCTCGACAAGAGATATTATTTTAACTCATTCAACTGTCTACGTAAGGGGGAACTAATGAAGACACAAATGTCTATAACGATACTAACACTACTTTTGATTTCAACGACTGCACTTGCAGCTCCTCAAAAAATTGATGTAAACTCCACGTTTCAAATGCAGAAGTCAAAATACGCTGTCGAAGGCACTCTGGAGCTCCAATACGAGCGAAGTAAAAAGGTCAAATATATCGGGATGCTCAAAGTTCAAGAGCTCATAAAAAATCATGGTTTAGAAGATCGACGTGGTGAGCTCGTTTTAAGAAAAAAACGAAATGGATGGAAACTTGTGTTCTTTTCAGATTTAACAAACGGAGACTATTTGCACGGCGAAGTTAAAAATTTAAATCTTGATAACATCCTTGATCAAACAAACAAAGGATTTGGAGTGCGCTTAGTAAGAGACAACACATGGTTCCCTGGAAGTGATATTTTAACTGATACATGGATTATGGATGATCGTGGAGATTTTGAAATAACTCTTTCAGAGTAAATCCGATTTATCCTTAAAGGAAACATGAACCCGCCTGTCGACACAAGACCAAGCGGAGGGCTTGAGACCCCCAAAGAAAAAGGCGCTATTTGCACAGCGCCTTTCATTATATCAAACAGTTCGTTTACCAGATTGACACGAAGTCAGTCGGAAAAGGCTGTCTCGAGCACCTAGTTGGCAGTCCCATTTGTTGATTGAGACGACACGACTTGTGCTTTTGCCGGATTTGTAAACTTTTTTACAAATCTATTGTGAAGAGAGTCTTCACACTCTTCAGCAAAACCTTTAAGGTCATCACCTAAACCTGCATTAAATACATAACTTCCATAAGGCTTATATCTCTTCCACACCTTTTCACTATCTGGAAGTAACGGTGCAAGGCTTCGTTGCACAGTAGATCGAAGTGGAAGCTTACGAACTTGATCCAAGTTTTCTGACATATATCGTGCTCGACTTCGATTGTTCATCATATCCGCAATTTCAACCTTATTGGCTAACACGTCCCCTCCCAAACAAAGGTGGCTTGCCCCGTAAGGAATAACTGATTCATTCTCTGCAAAGAGTTTCTTTTGAGCCTCAAGTTCTGCAATTCGATCAAGGATCGCTCGATACCTGATTGCCGGAATGCCCTCTTCTGCTCTTTTAACATCGACCATAAGCCTAAGAAGGTTCACTTTCCCACACTTAATACCTTGAATCTTACAATCATCAAGTTTCCACTTAAGCTCTTGAAGCTCATGCTTAGCCCTCTCTTGATCTCTAGCTGTAGGAGACTGTCTTATTCTCTCGCCCTTAGATTTCAGATCTGCAATGACAGTATCCATATGCTCTAAGGCTTGTTGCTTGATCTCTGCTCTTGTACCTTTCAATCGCACATACCTTTTAGAACCAAGATCTCTGTTCTCCCCTTCTCCTTCTACTCTCCACGAAATATCATACAGAGGCTCATTTTCTGAGTTGAGTCCAGTTAGCACTCTAGATTGCACACCGTAATCCAAAGTGTACTCCCCATCAAAAACCTTTTTCCCATCTGAGGACTGAACTTGTCTTAAAAACTCACGAGCTTTTTGTGGGTTTGGTTCAAGTAAAGCATATCCTGCAGTTGCGTAGCCTCTGTTTTTATCTCCAAAGTCATACTGAGCTGTTCGGCGCAATCTCTCTAAATCCGCTTCTGTTACAAGATCTTTGTTTTCACTCATTATAGCTAGAAGATTGCGTAATGCCTTATTTCTTGTTCCAGAAGAACTGATGCGAGTTTTTACAATCTCTTGATTTTCAGGTGACCGTAAGTCTCCAGTTGGATCTGGCGGAGCAATGGACTCCCCAAGAACTGTCATCAAATGACGAGCGGCCTCTTTTGAACCACCAACTGAAGCAAAGTGACCTGAAGCAAAAACAAGATTATCTTGATCAGAATTGGACGTTGATTTTTTTAACGACAATACAGTTTGATCCAAATTCTCAGCATAGCTGTTCATTGAAAAACTCAGCGCAAATACCGCGATATATATAGATATTGTTTTTTTAAACATTTTTCCCCCATGGTTTAATTATTAAAATAAGCTCTATTTATTAACTCTTTGAGATCAGATTGAGTCTGCGCTAAATCCAATCAATAAAACTAACGTAAATTCCAGTTCTCCTGTGGTTAAACAATTAATTAACAGTGCCACTTGTAGGTTGAGGTGATGTTGATACGGCCGCTTGTGCTGAGCCTACCAACTCATCATGAACTGACACTGAACATCTTTCTGCAAGGTCTCGGCTTCTACGGCGATAGAAGTTGGCTGATTCATTTTTTGCTTTTTCAGCTCTTTCTTCAGTAGAAAGAAATGGATGCAGTCTTTCCTTAACTGCTGTTCTTACGGAAATTTGCCTTGCGCCCTCTAAGTTTTCAGACATATAGCGTGCTCGACTTCGATTTTCTATCATGTCTTCAATTTTAACTTTGTTCACTAACTGATCTCTGCTTAAAGAAACGAAACATTTATGACCATCTCCATATGGAATGATCGCCTCATTTTCTGCAAATTTCTTCCTCTGAGATTCAAGTTCTGCAACTCGATCGAGAATCGCTTGATATCTGGTCGGCGAGTGCTTCACCAACTTTTCGGCTCTAGACTTCAAATCTACAATACTCAAATCCATCTGCTCTAAGACTTGTTGTTTGATCTCTGCTCTTGTACCACTCAATTGGAGGCCTTTAGAGCCAAGCCTCCCTCCTTTTTCTCCCCATATGCGCCATGAAATATTATATAGAGGCTCACCTTTTGAATTAAAACCTGTTCGTACTTCCGATTGTACGCCGTCGCTCAAAGTGTACTCTCCAGAAAAAACCTTTTCTCCATCTGAGGACTGAACTTGTCTTAAAAACTCACGAGCTTTTTGTAGATTTGGCTCAAGTAAAGCATACCCTGTTGCTGCATAACCTCTATTTTCATCTCCAAAGTCATACTGAGCTGTTCGACGCAATCTCTCTAAATCCACTTCTGTTACAAGATCTTTGTTTTCACCCATTATAACCAGAAGACTTCGCAAGGCTTCACTTCTTATTCTAGCTGCACTGATCCGGTTTTTTACAATTTCTCTACTCTCTGGCGAATTCAAATCTCCCGTTGGATCTGGCGGAGCAATAGACTCTCCAAGAACTGTCATCAAATGACGAGCGGCCTCTTTTGAACCACCAATTGTAGCAAAACGCTTTGAAGCGTCTATGACAGTTCTCTGCTCAGTATTGTTCGTGGATTTGCTCAACCCCAATACCACTTCATTGAAATCTTCAGCAAAACCATTCAATGAAAAACTCAGCGCAAATACCGCGATATATATAGATATTGTTTTTTTAAACATTTCTCCCCCTATGACCTTTGGGGTGCATTCTCGGTATGAGACTCTGGCACCCTAAAGCTTTAAATTGCAAAAGAGTTGCCATAAAGAATTTCTTAATAAAGAAATATCAAATGAATTGAATTACAGTTGATGGAGTGATTCTCACCTTGATACACAGCTTGGGTGTATCAATCGTAATCACATGGCTATTTCTTGAATTGTCATAATACGCCAACTGGGAGTCGGCTCCACCCCCTACCATCAAAAGAGCTGATACCCCAGATATATCACCAATTTGACACGAGGTTAAGCGAGAGGGTTTCTGAGGCGCTCTTAGTCGGGAATGACAAGGCGGTGACCGATTCGAATAAGAGATTTATTGCGAAGCGAATTGGCTCGCGCAATCTTTCCAATCGACACTCGATACCGTCTTGCAATATCGATTAGAGTCTCACCTCTACGCACCACATGAACCGAGTCCCCACTTGAACGGAATTTCTTTTTGGATGCCGATTTTGCAACCTTCACACTACCATATCGACTTTGAGGAGTGTTACGGTTAGGCACCTTAATCACCTGCCCCGCACGAAGCATCGATCTGCGACCCATTCTGTTGATCCGTCTTAAAGTCGAAATTCGTGTACGAAATCGTCTTGCAATATGTGAAAGAGTGTCCCCACGTCGAACACGGTATTTTATGTAATCCCGCATATTGAGGCTTGAAGCTAAACGGGAGTTTTTCACGATACTTTTTCCAACTGCAGTTTCAGCAGATGCAAGTAAATTCACTGGAACACGTACAAACTGCTCACGCCCTCGAATCACGGGCACATAGTCTGTTAAAAATGCCGGATTGAGTTTCTTAAGCTCGGAGCGGTTCATTCCTATGTGTTTTGCCAAAAGCCCAATACTCATAGGCTTTTTAACTGGGATTTTTGCAAAACTCATTGGGTCTTTGTAATCAATAGAGGTGAACCCGTACTTAGCCGGGTCTTTGGCAATTAAGCGAGCTGCCAAATACTTCGGTACATAGTGCATCGTCTCACTTGGAAGTTGTCTTTTTTGGGCCAAATACCAAAAGTCACGAGTATGATTCTTCATTACAACACGCTTGATTCTGTTTTCTCCGGCATTATAAGCCGCCAAACTCAAATACCAAGATCCAAACAAGCTGTAGAGGCTTTTGAAATACTTTGCAGCTGCAATCGTTGAAAGCTCGGGGTCTCTTCGCTCATCTAGGTATCCATTGATCTTAAGCCCATAGTTTCTGCCAGTTCCACGTATGAACTGCCAGTATCCCACAGCACTTGCGCGACTTCTTGCAACACTACTAAATCCAGATTCAATATAAACAACGTAAATCAAATCCTCAGGAAGTCCTTGTTCAGCTAAAATCCGCTTCATCATAGGGGCATATTTTGTGGAGCGTGAAAGATACTTTTCCATATGAACTCGTCCACGCCCCTGAAAGTAATCCAGCCACTGCTCAACAAGTTCATTCATGGCTCTAGGAACAGGAGCTGCAAATGGTGAGTTGGGATCTTCTGACTTAACAACCTTTCTGAAATCTCCACTCGTTGGTTTTAATTCCGGAGCATCTGGAGTCAACGAAGCCTCTTCTCTCGTTGAATTTGTAACACATGCTGAAAGACTCAAAGCACAGATCAAAAGTAGAAAAACCCTCATTGCACACACCTCTTTAGTATCCTCTTATTATTCCGCAAAAATTAAGTAAGCTCAATCTGACTTATTTCCATTCGCTATCAATTTCCAGAACGGCCCTTTTACCTCGACTCGACCTGCGTCAAGATACCTATAAATCAATATATTCCTAAGTATGGCTTTTACATAAAACCGAGTCTCTGACCACGGAAGCTCCTCAATCCAAAGCTCATCCTGTGGCTCTATAGATTCCTTAAGTTTAAGCTTACGAGTTTCAATCCAACTCTTAACCCTATGGGGTCCAGCATTGTAAGCAGCAACGGCAAAAGGAATATTCCCTCCAAACTCGCGAACCATCTTACTTATATAATGAGTCCCAAATCTCACATTCATTTCAGGGTCAAACATACTTTCTGGTAGCTTAAGATCTTTCACCCCCAACTCACTGGCCACCTCTTCAGCAGTGGGTGGTATCAATTGCATCAACCCCAACGCTCCACTTGAACTCACCGCACGTGTGTAAAAAGCACTTTCCTGCCTCATCAATCCCAAAATCAGTTCTGGGTAGAGTGATGTATTGAACTTCTTAATCAAGGGTTCGTAGTCTCGTGGATAAGCAAATCCAATAAATGGAGAACGAATCAGCTCCAAATCTTCATTCCACGCCTCATTCATAACTTGAATCGATTTTAAATAGTCATCTGCTGCAAACCAAAGCCTGGCAAACAAGGCCTTTGATTCAGAGGTGTCAAAACTTGGAAATGCCGCAAGTTCCAATTGAGCTTCCTCATGCCAACCTGAATTGATCAATGTTTTTATACGAACAATGGCATCACTTTCAGGTTCAGTTAAATCAATCTTTACACGAACTTCTTCTTTGATTTCTGATTCTGGCCCAAGGCGATCGATCACACCCGCATTCTGATCCGCTCGAACTCTTAAGCCCCAGTAGGAAAGAGGAAACCTTGTTAAAATAACATCGACTTGAGACTTAGCACGCTCCTTATCGATTTTCTGTAATGCCCGATACAACCAGTACCTGGCTGACAGTTCAAACTTGTCTAAATTTGGTAAGACAAGAAGCCTTTCAAGGTGCCCAGCAGCTTCGGAGTATGATTTTTTTCGCATCGCTAGCAGACCAAGTCGAAAAAGAGCCTCGCGACTGCCTTCTGTTCCACTATGAAGTTCAAAAATACGCTTATAAAACTTCTTGGCATTGCCCCAATCGCCATTGGCGTAGGCTGCACGAGCAAGTACCATAAGCTCTTTTGTTGAAGGCTCACGTCCATCTGATTTTTTTAAAGCCCCTCTTGCTAGATTGTAAGCCTCTTCAAAGTAACCTTTTCTAAAAACTTTATAAGCCCACAAAAAAAGCATTTCATCGCTTGAAGAAACAATCAAATTGGTCACACGTTGCTCAATCACTTTAAACTTTTCATCTTGAGCATCCAAAAGACTGATATACACCTCAGCAACTCGATCTGCAGCCCAGTCTGCACGAATACCCCTAGGGTAGTCTTTTATCAAAACCAAACAGTCTTCAATTGCAGGAACCAAGTCTCCCTTTTCTAAACCTTCAGAAATGCGCTTGGTGATCTCAATCTCCCGCTCACTGGCTTCAAGATCATCATTTGAAACAACAACTGATTTTTCATCGGATTCTTTTTTCTTTTTAAACTTCAACAGTCGAGATTCAATGGACTTGATCTTGCTTCTCAACTCAGGGTCATCCTTAATCTTAAGACTTCTCGTGTAGTAGGACCTTGCAGCAGATAGGTTTTGGCGTATAAATGCCAACTCCCCCGCTTTACGAAAAAGTTCTGCCGCCTGAGTTTCGTTAAGCCAACTAAGACGAGAAAAAAGTTGATCTAAGACCCCAAAACCACGTGCTGGATAATTGGTGAGATACCAATTCAAAACCGAAAACTGTGAATTTATCCACGCTTGACGAAGTGAGGTTGAATAAGCCCCAATCATCATCCACTTTGGTTTTTTATCCAAAGCACGTTGAATAGGAATGACCTGATCCACCTTGAATTTTTTTATATCCAAAAGTCGAGTTGCACACTCTAGTTCTAAGCGAATCACCCATGGCGAAATAGATAGAGCTTTTGAACGCAATGACCGACCGATCTCAACACATTTTTGATTGTCGCCTGTTTTGTGATATTTCTTTAATAGAAAAAGACGCTTTGGAAGACCCTTCAAGCGAATAAACTGTTGATTGACGTCTTTTTCAGACCACCAATGGAAATGTGAAATCTTATCCTTTGTTGAAAGATAGTAAGGTTTAAGAGCTGCGTTTGCAGACTCAAACAAGAACAAACTAAGGAAAGCCAGGCAAAGAACATAACTCAACCATTTGGTTCTTAACACAAGACTTGTGCCATGGTTTCTTTGAGTTTGGATACTTCTCTCGTTCAATTTCACCCCAATATATATACTTCACATTCCAACGATGGGCCAACTTCTTCCAGCCCTCCTCCCCATTGAGAATCCCCTCAAGGTCTTTCAGTCTTTCCTCATACTTCAACCCATGGGACCAGAGGTGCCCAGGATACCCCATAAGTAACTGCCGACCAAAGTACGACACTGGGTGCCGAAAACTTGGAGCCCCTGCTATAACTTCATCCCCCCTCACCTCATTTAGCAATACCTCGCTTGCTTTGAGCTCAGGAAGTGAGTAGAGCTCAACGGGCTCAGGTAAGCTTGAGACCTTAAATCCCATAACCGCAAAAAAGACCCCCAAAAGCCCCCATTCCAGTAGTTTTCCACCGAAATGCTCACCAATAGGACGTGTTAAAAATACCCCACCCCACATCAGGCACTTTATATTGTCCCATTCCCAATACCCTAGAGAAATAAAGTTAAAAAAGATCAAGACAAGAAAACCAAACGCCATCTCATCAAATCGCTTCAATCTGTAGGAAGAGTAAAGGGATAAGAAAAAAATCAAAACCAAAGAAAGGAAGAGCAGGTACAGAGCATTTAACCCCAAATTCATCCAACCTGCTACAAAGTGAAGAGGACTTCCATGGGTTCCCATAACCCAAAAGAGCCCGATTCCAGAAAAAACAAACGTGGCAAAAATAAAAACCTTCAATCTCTCCCACTTTCCGTTGAGAGCAACAAAAAACAATACATAGCCAAAAACAATAACAAAGCTATGAGTCTGAAACAGTACAAGAGATCCCAAAAGAAAACCCAAAAGGCTTTGTTCTGTGGAGGATTTCCCCAATGTCTTAAGACCACGAATCACATAAAGCCCCAAAGGAAGACCTATAAGAAATCCACGTTGTGGTAAAAAAAGTGATTCGAAAAAACTCTTCCAATGAGAAGACTCAAAGACAAAACGTTCAAGCGATAGAAGATCTCCAAAAAAGAAAAATAAAATTAATATCAAACCACCAAATTCAAAAAGCTGAAAAACCAGAATCCAAAGACCAATGATCCCGGTGACAATCAAAATCACGCTAAGATCCATTCCAGTTTGATCAAATAGAGATGCAAAAAAATCCATTCCCAGGTAATAGCTCAACCTTTCACCTGAAAATATCGGATTCCCAATCCAAAAATCACTTCCGCCTGCTATCTTTCGAATAATTGCTATATGAAAAGGAAGGTCTCCAAAATTATTTGGATGACTTGTTTTTACTATATCTCCATCCACAAATATCAATCCAGAGAAGAAGTAAGAGCCATACAAGAACACAAGAACAAGAATCCCCCAAGTCATCATTGATTTGTTCTTTGCATCTTGCTTTGGAAGATATTTTTTAAGAAAAAAACTAAAAAGAAGCCCCAAGAAAAGAATGGTCTCCGGATAGGCCAATTTCCCAACAAACATTGAAAGCACAAGCCCAATGAATGTTGAAGTGGTCACAAATAAAAATAAAAAGCCCATCCTTGAAACTACCCTAAGCTCTATGTCCCAATTAAAGTCACCACTAATACTTAGAAAGAGATCTAATCAAGAGAGCTACGAACTGTCAATAAACCTGGATATTTAAGTGAAGTACATCTAACACCGGATTGGCAAGCATAACAGCGTTCTTGTTTTTAAATTTCAATCCCCGGGGGGAGATAGCTTTTATATTAAAAACTTTCACATTGGAAAGCCAAAATAAAAGAATGTGCGGGGTTCTACTAAATAGCTCCTGGACACCCACCTAAGGACACCAATGCAAGTTTCTCTTTAATCAAAAGAACATGATCTTTTTTGGCTTCTCTTAGAGTAAAAGGAATTACACAATACTCATTTCCAAGCCTCAGGTTTTTCATTTTTTCAATTTCAACAATTGCAAGAGGAGAGATAACCTCTCCGTCAAATTCAGAAAGAAACTGAGTTTTCTTAAAATCCTTTAAACCCCAAGGAAGTGGCCAGTAACCAACAGATACAACCAAAAACTCCAGATCTCTTGCTCCTTCAATTTGATTCAAAATTTCAAATACCTTCCAATACTCTTCACTTGTCTGAACATAGACATAGG
Source organism: Bdellovibrionia bacterium (assembly GCA_030427965.1). Classification (GTDB taxonomy): domain Bacteria; phylum Bdellovibrionota; class Bdellovibrionia; order Bdellovibrionales; family JAUICD01; genus JAUICD01. The sequence continues at coordinate 65,450 of JAUICD010000009.1, read as the reverse complement.
GGTGCTCTGAATCCGTATAGCGTTTGAAATTCAGAGAGTAGCTTTGGTACGATGAAAACAAAACAGCAACTAAAACCAAAACTTCCACGTACCTTGATTTCCAATTTTGAAAGCAAAAAAACGCAAATGGCCAAGAAATAGAAATCAAACACCATGGGGTTTTATAGGGGATCACACTGTAGAAAAGTAGTCCCAATAAACCAGCCATCATTAAAACACGTTGTTTTTGATTTATTTTTTTTATCAACAGAACTCCAAAAATCAAACCAAAGAATAGTGGCGCCTCAAACAATATCAAATTCTTTAGCCAATAGTAAAAAGGCTTGGCATGCCCTGAATCTATTGCGATATCTTTCCACGGCAAAAAGGCGAGAAAAAAATCCTGAAAGCCTGTAAGATTTTTTCCAAAACCCGTATACAAAAGAAACAAAACACTCATCCAACCCAATAAGCAGATTCCAATTTTTCTAAAACCTAAGCTTTGAACAAGTCTCTTTAAATCAGAAACACCTTGAGTTCGCCAAATAAGCAAAAAAGCCAATACAAAAGAGATCACGTGTATCACAAAAGTCTCTTTGACGGCGGCCGCTCCGACTAAAGCCAATCCTGAAAAAAAGAAGGTCTCAACCTTTTGATTGTCTAGAAATTTTATTAACAAATAAAAAAACAACAGCAGAAAAAACACAAGTGACGTCTCATGAATCGCATACCTTGAGTAAAAAGTGAATGCAGGACTTGTCGCAAAAATTGCAACAACAAATACAGGGACGACATTCACTTTTTTTGCCAAATTGTATGCAATAAAAATTGTAAGAACTGAAACACAAACAGGAAGAAGCCTGTAGGCAATCAATGAATCACCAAAAAATAAGTCAAAGACGTACAATAAATAGAAATGAAGTGGACCATGATAATTTGTTGGATCGTACTCAAAAAAGCCAATACGCTTTATCTCTTGAACAAAAAACCAGTTCACGCCCTCATCAAAATGAGGTGGTTTCCGCTCCAAGCCAACAAAACGAAATCCAATTGCGAGAAGTGAAATTGCCCAAAGAAAACCACGCAAAATCATATCGCATTGGACTCAATCGCTGCCGATAGCCCTTTCTCTAGGTCCTTCAAGTCTTTTAAGACTTTTTTCTTATCAACAGCAGCCAGAACCTCTTCTGGTGCAAAGCTCAACGCTTCAATTTGAGCAATTTGAGATTGAATCAACCCCTCAAGCTCCTGTCGTACACTTGGAGGAAGTTTTCGAACCATGTTTACAACAGACTCATTGGCTCCTCCCTCTCCAGAAAGCTCAGCTAAGACAAGATTCAAAACATTGAGCGCTTCTGCGCCAACATCTCTCCACTTCTCTTGAGAGTGATAGCGGTACACTTTCTTAAAACGTTGACCAACATGCTTTTGAAGATCTCGTCTCACTTGGATCAATCCAAAGGCCACCAGAGATTTCCCAATTAAGAGGAGCAAAGCAAATCCATAAGCACCAATCCAAATCTCCCATTCAAATTTGGCAAATAGACCAGGCTCTTTCCACTCAACAATAGGTCCCGGAAGACCTGCTCTTTTCTTTGTGTTCTTATTTTCATCTTCCAATTCAAGATTGTTGTTGTTCTCCGTAAGCCCTGTTCCAGGTAAAACTTCAATATCAATCGCATCCGTCACCCGTTGAACATAGGATTTGGAACTTGGCTCAAAATAACTGAACGTAAACCCTGGGATTGTAATTTTACCTGGTTCACGAGGAATAAACAGCACTTCAAATTCCTTATAACTTTTTCCTGATTTAAAGTATTTGGATTCTGATTTCTCATCGTATTGTTCAAGAGAGTCTGGAACATCCAAATGTGGTAAATCAATTCTTTTTGCATTTCCAGAACCATCAAATCGAATTGTATAACTGAATGGTTCATTCAATTTAACTTTATCCGAAGACACCTTTGACTCAACTTTATATGTCCCAACAGCACCAGAAAAATCTTGAGGTTTCCCCTCTTTTGGAAGTTCTTTTACATTCACAGCAACAGTTCGACTAGATCTTGTATACGACCTTGGGCGACCAAAACCAAACGAACCCATAACACCACTTAAAATCACCTCACACTTGGCCTTGTATTCATCAATAAAGGCCTTGCCTGGCTTAATAGGGAAAAGTGCAAACCTAGCAAGAAGCGCCCTTCTATAAGGTATGCCATTGACAATCTCTTGAGTGAAATTAAGGCGAGTTGCCACTTCAATGTCTTCTTTCCAGAATTTTTTCAGAGTCGGATACTTCAGTGTATCAATATCGCTGATATTGTAGCGAGTGTAAATGTACCACGAAGCCGTGACTTGCTCCCCAACAAAAACCTCAGTCTTATCCACTTCCACCTGTATAAAAAACGCTTGTTTCAAATTTTCAGGAGGCGCGGAACGGTAACCACCAAACCCTCTTTGTCTGAGAAGTTGTGAAAAAGGATCATCATCATCAACTGGAACCTGAGGCCTTGAAGAACCCCTGCCCGCGACACCACCCCCTTCTTTAACAGTCATCGCAATACGATTTGTTCTATGAGTTTCTCCACTCACTGTGACTTCAGTCGAGCCAAGGTTGAACTTTCCCTTTTTTGTCGATTGAAATCGATATATAAATACCTCTTGTCGAACGACTTTAAACTCTCCATTAACAAGTGAGGTATTGGTAGAGGAGGCTTTGGAGCGACTAACAAACTTGAAGGCTTCCACACTTGGAAGACGTGGCTCTGCCACATTGACACTCTCATCGCTTCGCACCGTTACACGGTAATCAAAGAAATCTCCAACTTTAATTTCATTGGAGCTCACTGTTGCAGTCACCTGAACTTCAGCAACAGCCAAAGTCGACCACATAAAAACTATTAGTGCGAATAAATATTTACCAGTCTTTTTCAACATCTCTATCTTTTGTTTTCTTCTTATTCAGTTTCTTTCTTATTCCTTGCTCTTGTTGCTCAAGCTCTTCAAGAATATCTTTTACCACACGCTCTGTCAGCTCATTACTTTTGAACCGTTTTTTCACTTCTCTGCGCATCACAGGAGGTTCTTTGGGAGGACCCTTTCTTTCCTTATCGCCATCTTTGTCATCTTCATCACTGTTTTGATCCCCCTCCCCTTCTCCACCACCCTGTTGTTGCTGTTGATTTTGGATAAGGAGTTCGATATTGGCTTTAGTTTCCTGAGAGTCCGGCCTTTCTTTTAACGCTTTTTGATAATATCCAAGTGCACGATCCAATTCCTTTTCATTACCATAAATAATTCCCAAGTTAAATGCCGCCACATACCTCAAATCCGGAGAGGTCGCATTTTTGTAAACCACTTCAAATTCTTTAATTGCAGTTTTTTTATCTTCCGTCTCTGAAGCAATAAATGCATTTGCTATATTAAAATGTCGAATCACATTCTCTGATTCATTGGGATATAGCTCCGTAAACCTCTCAAGAGCTGTGGCAAATCTCTTTTCTCCAAATGCTTCAATGCCATCTTTGTTTTTTTGATACTCATTGACTCCAAAGTCACCGAAATCTGATGAAAGTATCTCCAGCTTTGCATCAACCAAGCATTGCTTCGGACCGGGCGCTTCCTCTTCTTCGCTTGGACCCTGGGCCCCCAAACCCTGAGTTTGTTTCTTTAAGTTCTCCACTTGTTTTTGAACATCCTGGATGTCCTCTTGAGTGGAGTTCTGTCCATGCGAAACTAGAGGAGCCATCAAAAGAAGAAAGGTGAGACTCACTTCAAATCTTCCCTTCCATTCCACACTTTTAGACCTTCTCGTTCGAAGCAACATAGAGAAGACACCAAATAGAAATGCTATCAAAAGAAATATCTGATAGATTTCATCAAAATCTGTCATTGTCTTTTTTTCAAACTCCACTTTGTGTAACTTAGACAAAGACTTTGAGATCGTATCGGTCTCATCTCCAGAAAATGTGGCATAAAAAAATCGCCCTCCACCCATTTTTGCTAAATCCTGAAGAAGTCCATCTTTCAAAGTAGACAAAACTGGTTGGCCAGACTTGTCTTTCTTATATCCTTTTAAAGTCCCTCTTTCATCTCGCTCAGGAATAGGTGCACCTTTCTTTGTCCCCACACCAATTGTGTAGATCACATAGCCTTCTTCTTTTAATTTTTTCGCAAGATCCAATGCTCCTGGCTCATTGTCTTCCCCGTCAGACACAATCACCATAGCTTGAGTGGCGTGAGAGCCCTCTTCTTTACCAAGACCACCTCTTTTGAAAATATCAGCTGCAGTGGAAAGCGCCAGTGCAAATCGAGTTCCTTGAGTTCCCACTGAATACGGAGACAGGGAGTCAATATACATACTCAGAGCCTGATAGTCGACTGTCATAGGAGCCGCCTCAACAGCCGAACCTGCAAACGCAATAAGTCCAATTTTATGGCCTCGAACTTTGTTCATAATTCGCTCTAGGGTTTTCTTTGCAAGCTCCAAGCGGCTTGGCTTAACATCCTCTGCCAGCATGCTCTTTGAAACATCCACCAGAAAAACAAGTTCAATCCCTTCACTTTTGATATCTTTTGAAACCTGCCCCATCTGTGGTCGAGCAAGAGCAAGAATTGCAAATACAAAGAAAAATATTTCAAACGCGACCTTCCACCTAGAACGTGCGCCAGAAAGTGATTGAGATAGGAATGGATACGTCTTCTCACCAATTTCTTTTAACATTTTACGGTGTTTCATCTTTCCAACAAAAAACCAAATGCTCCAAAATACCGGAACAAGCCAAAGAAGTTGAAGTGCCATTGGATTTTCAAATCGAAACATTACTCAAACCTCCTTAAAATAGAGTGTCTGAGCAAATACCCCGAACCAAAAAATAAAAGTCCCCAAACAAGGTACATCCAAAATAGCTCATTGTACTTAACGTATTTATTGACTTCCACTTTGGTTTTTTCAAGTGAGTTGATTTCATCAAATACATCTTTCAAACTTTTCGTATTGATCGCGCGATAATATTTCCCACCAGTTTCTTTTGCAAGGCGCGTGAGAAGTTCATCGTTCACTTTACTATGAATCGGGTAGTATCTTTTTCGTTTATTTCCACGAGAGTCACGATACGTGATTGGGATTTGAGCCTGCCCGTCTCGACCCATTCCAATTGTGTACACGCGCACTTGATAGCCTTTTGTAATTTCAAGTGCTGTTTCTGGATCAATAGTTCCACTGTTGTTCTCTCCGTCTGTCAGCAAAATTACAACTCGGCTTTTGGCAGTGGAGTCTTTCAAACGTCCAACCGAATTCGCAAGTGCAACACCTATAGCCGTTCCCATCTTAATACTTCGCGTGGATTGCACTGTCGCAAGTTTTTCAAGTAGAATTTTATAATCCAACGTAATTGGAACACCTGTGTAAGATTCACCGGAAAACAATACCAATCCAATACGATCTGAAATACGTCCCTCGATAAATTCTTTGATTGTTTTTTTAGCAGATTCCAATCGATTTTCAGGCTTCATATCCTCAATCAACATGCTTTCTGAAATATCAAGAGCAACAACAATATCAATCCCCTCAACGTTACGTTTGACCTTTTCATCAGAGGATCTGGGGCGGGCAAGTGCAACACAAACCAAAACCAAACCTATAACTTGAAGCCAAAAAGGGAGCCTTGAAATTTTAGCTCTCCATCCTCTGGATTTTGTAAACTTCGACAACTGACTAAATAATATAGAAGGAGATCTTTTCCCCTTTGGTTTCAGTTGCAAAAACACAACCAGTCCCACAAGCGCCAATAAAAAGAGGTAATAAGGAGAATACCACTCCACTACAACCTCCCCTTCTTGTCGCGCATTTTTTCAATTCGCGCCACCACGTCTTTACAAAGCTCAGATAAATCCGAGCAATCTTCTCGAGAAATATTTTTGACCTTCAAGGCCCTAAACTCTCTGAAAGATCTTTTTAGAGAATCCGACAATTGATTAAAAATCTTTCTTTCCCTAGACTTCAATCGCGCAAGTACCTTGGCCTGAGACCAGACATGAGCTGGGAACTCAAACTCCGTGGCAAGAAAACGACGAAAACAAACCTCAATTTCCTCAACAAATTTTTGAACATCAATATCATCCACTGAATTTCGTTTCTCAAGCTTTCTCACTTGATAATAAAATTCATCATAAGAAGACCTTGCTGTCTTAAACTCTTTTGCTTCTGCAAAATGTCTTCTACGTCGATTGACCCGAAAAACGACAAAAGACACAAAACCAACCACTACCAAAAACAATGCAATGGTATAGAAAAGAAACATCCATGGAAATCCAATTTCAATGGGGCCACAGAGAGGAAACGGCTTTGGAGGCTCGCCCACCACCTCCTTCAAATCCCCTAGTACTGAGTCAACTTTCCAAGTTAAGTTTTTTGAAATATATTTTTGATCATTGACAGTCAATGTGATCGGCGTACCTGGGGGCAATTCTGCCACTTGGTAAAATGTCACCTCTAGACTCAACTTCTGAGGAGTCAGGCTCAGTGTTTTTAAGGGGTAAAGAAAATAACGTGAGTATTCCCCTTCCCCAATATCTATTTGAACAGAGGGTTTTTCGCTTTCCCCAAACTCCCCCTCACAGTCCAAAATATACGTTTCACCTACAGTCATAGGTGGGAGCTGTGTCGTACCGTTAGACTCATCTATTGAAAGATCTTTTCTAAAGAGACATTGGATTTCAGGAAGCTCTTTTGGTGCATCACTCATCTTTTGTGACGCCCTTTGAAGTAAGTGGCAAGAGGAGTAATAATATCTTTGTCTGTTTGTACATCTACAATATCCACTTGAGACTTTCTCAAAGCCTTTGTTTGTTTTTCCAACCTCTCTCTCATCGACTTAGAAAACTCTCTTCTTACAAGTGGGTCTGAAGTATCAAGAGCCAGTATTTCACCTGTTTCTGAATCTTCAAAATCGACCAATCCAATTTTAGGTAAATCCAGTTCTCGAGGGTCAAGAATTCTCACTCCCACCACATCGTGCTTCTTGCCAAGTTGCCGAAGGGCCTTTTCGTACCCCTCATCCATAAAGTCGCTCACTAAAAATATAGAGGCCTTCTTCTTCAAAACTCCCATAAGATGCTCAATTGCAATTCGAATATCAGTGCCCGTACCATCTGGTTGATAATACAAAATATCTCGAAGTATCCGATGGATATGAGCACGTCCCTTCTTAGGGGGAACAAAGTGTTCAATCCGATCTGAAAACAACAACAAGCCCACTTGATCATTGTTTTTTATTGCACTAAATCCAAGAAGAGCAGCAAGTTGAGTCATCACTTCACCCTTAAAGTATTCACCTGTCCCAAAATTTCCTGAACCACTTATATCAACAGCCAATATAAGAACAAGCTCACGCTCTTCATCATATTTTTTGATAAACGGCTTTCCTGCACGAGCCGTAAGTGTCCATGAGATATTTCGAACATCATCTCCATGCACATACTCACGAAACTCCGCAAAGGTCATCCCTTGCCCCTTAAAGGCTGCATGGTACTCGCCTGCAAAAAGAGTGTTCACAAGCTTACGCGTATTGAGTTCTAAAAGTTTTACTTTTTTTAACAACTCCGGAGGAAGTGACAAACTAAAACCCCTCTCTTAGTTGACTTCAATATGATTTAAAATCTCTCGCACAATTTGATCACTCGTATATTCCTCAGCTTCGGCTTCATATGTTAAAAGCAATCGATGCCTCAAAACGGGGTATGCAATGGCTTTTATATCATCCACTGTTACATACCCACGACCATTGATATATGCATGCGCTCGACCTGCACGAGTTAAGCTGATTGTTGCACGAGGTGAGCCTCCAATATTGATCAAATTTTCAAGCTGCCCAAGTCCGTACTCTTTTGGAGTACGAGTTGCCATAACAATTTCAATAATATAATTCTTCACTTTCTCATCGAGATAAACCTTATTGACGATTTCACGAGCCTTCATGATCTGGTCTTTGTCGATAACTGGAACTATCTCAGCTACACTATCTGAAGACATGTTTTCTAAAATTTGTTTTTCTTCCGTTTTGTTTGGATAGTCCACCAAAACCTTAAACATAAAACGATCCATCTGCGCTTCCGGAAGTGGATACGTTCCCTCTTGCTCAAGTGGGTTTTGAGTTGCCAATACCAAAAATGGTTTGGGTAAGATATAAGACTCATCCCCGATCGTGACTTGTTTTTCAGCCATCGCCTCAAGAAGAGCACTTTGCACTTTTGCAGGTGCTCGGTTGATCTCATCTGCCAACACGATATTTGTAAAGACAGGTCCTTTTTTGGGGACGAATTCTCCTGACTTTTGATTGAAAATCATTGTTCCCACAAGATCTGATGGCAATAAATCTGGAGTAAACTGCAGTCTTTGAAAGCCCACTGAAATTGCTTTTGCCATTGAAGAAATTGTTAATGTTTTTGCTAGCCCCGGAACGCCCTCAAGCAAAACATGTCCACCTGTTAAGAGTCCCATAATGATAGACTCGAGCATAGATCTCTGCCCAATAACCACCTTACCAACTTCATCCAAAACCCTATGGATGGATTCACTGTCTTTTTGAATTTGAGCATTTAATGCCATAATATCGGCTTCCACTGCAGACCTCCTCTTCGGCTCTCTATTTTCTCGTTCACGCACCCTTTACATCAATGAAATTCCAAGGATTTATCTTATTAATGCTACGCAATATTTTGACACGGATTGGGGTTAGGACTATCGTCGTTAAAATGAACAACCCAACAAAAACTTTTCTTTTTTTAAGCGTTTTTTCAACTCTTACACTTTTTATTGGCTACATGATTTATGGACGCCAAGGGCTACTCACAGGGTTTGCACTCGCTATTTCACTCAACTTCTTTATTTATTTTTACAGTGAACATCGGTTGAGAGAAATTTTTAAAGGAAAGGAAATCGAAGGTGCTGATCCCTGGGATATTTTGAAAATTGTAAAAGAGCTTGCCTACAAAATGAAAATCCCACCACCTCAAATTATTATGATACCCTTAATGACTCCAACAGCCTTTTCCGTTGGCCGGAACTGGGACTCCGCACAAATTATTGTTTCAAAAGGTCTTGTCGAATCTATGACAAAAAAAGAAGTCGTCTCTGTACTTGCTCACGAGATGGCTCATATTCGAAAGCTCGACACGCTTTCATTTGGAGTAGGAAGCGCCCTTGCTGGCGCATGTATGTCTTGGGCTCATGGCATGGACCGCACCTACCAGTGGATTGCAAGAGTTAAGAATCCCGGCCCAGGACTATTCACCTCAATTGTCGCTCCCCTAGCCGCCCTTCTCGTAAAACTCACAGTGAATCCAAATAGCGAATATGAAGCTGACAAGTTTGCAGCAGATGCTGTTGGAGATCCTGAGATCTTTGCTGAGTCACTTTGGAAACTCCAATCCTACGCTGCAACTCGTCCCATTCGTATCCCTCTTTCCACTGCACATCTATTTGTTGTAAACCCCTTGACGACTCGGGGTACAAATCGCTATTTCCACACACAGCCATCGGTGGAATCACGAATAGAGAAATTGATTGGACGATACCCTCTTTGATTCACCAGGAGGAAAAATGAACGCAACTGAAAACTCAAAAATCGAAGCAACCTTTTCAACACTTGTTATGTCACTTGGCTCTTCTGCTTTAATGTCGCTTGGCCTCGTGCCTGACCCATCAACAGGAAAGACAAAAGTCGACAAAAACATTGCAAAGTTCAATATCGATCTCCTCATTATGTTAAAAGAAAAAACCAAAGGAAATATCTCTGAAGAAGAGCTTGCGGCACTAGATTCTATACTGAGCGACCTTCAGATGAAATTTATCCAAGTTTAAATAACCCACAAAGGAGGCTTCAATGTTTTTGCGTCTTCACCTTATTTTATTTTCAATACTTTTGACTTTACCTTCTTATGGTATTGAAAGCTACAAGATGAAACTTGGAGATCCGCTTCCTGCAAATCTTTTTAGTGAACTTGCCAAGAAAATCAACCCAACTGTTGTCAACATCTCAACTTCCGTGCGTCCTCGAAGAGGGCAACGCCCCAATCCACAAGATCCGTTTTGGGAGTTTTTTGATCAATTTATGGGTGGACAAGGAATGCCTCGTGAAAGACGCGCGCACTCGATTGGAACCGGATTCATCATCGATGAAGATGGCTTGATCGTAACAAACAGTCACGTTGTCAATGCCGCCGATCAAATCGAAGTACAGCTCATTGGTGAAGACAAGTTCTATAAAGCAGAGCTCATTGGAGATGATTCCACTGTGGACCTTGCCCTTATAAAGATTAAGGCCGATAAAAAACTCCCAGTTGCAAAGCTTGGCGATTCTGACAAAGTAAGAGTCGGAGAATGGGTTGCAGCTTTTGGAAACCCTTATGGTCATAGTTTCAGTATGTCCAAAGGGATCGTTTCTGCCAAACAAAGACATATTTCAGAACTCAGCCCTGTCCAGTTTATCCAAACTGATGCAAGCATCAACCCTGGAAATTCAGGAGGACCACTTGTAAATACCAAAGGCGAAGTCATTGGAATCAATGCTGCAATCGATGCTCGCGCACAGGGCATCGGATTTACAATTCCTGTCAACGAACTCAAGAAGATTCGAAAGCAACTTGAAAAACACGGCCATGTGATTCGTGGGTATGTTGGAATCGGAATCGACAACATAACCCGACGTGCTCAAAGAGCACTAAAACTCAAAGACCCACACGGAGCACTTGTCATGAGCATTGAAAAAGGTGGCCCAGCTGCTCGTGGTGGAATCCAAACATATGATGTGATCAAAAAGTTTGATGGCAAAAAAATCACTGACTCCAAAGATCTTATCAATGCTGTGAAAAGCACACCTATCAACAAGCTTGCAAAAGTTGAAGTCATACGAAATGGAAAAACCGTAAACTTAAAAGTCAAAGTCGGTACCCCTCCAGGTGAAAGCCTGCAAGCACAAAAACGTCAGCGCCCAAGACCGCAGAAAAGAGGAGCCATTGACCCACACAACCTTGGGATAAGAATCAGTGGTTTCACCCCCAAACTGGCTCGAGAATTTGGACTTCCAAAAGATGCACCAAAAGGACCTATTGTCACAGTTGTGGAAGAGGGAAGCCCCGCTTGGAGATCGGGATTACGTCCAGGTGACATCATTCTGGACGTCAATCAGAGAAAAGTCCGATCACCTAAAGGAGTCTTCACGCTCTTACGAAAGGGTGAAAATATCCTACGTGTGTACAATAGCGGAAACCTCAGCCTCGTTTTTGTTGAGATCGAGTAAATATGTTTTTGAAAAACCTTTGGTATATGGGGTGCCTCTCAAAAGAATTAAAAACTGGAAAAATGATTTCCAAAACTCTCTTAGGGGAACCTATTGTCTTTGCCCGTGGAGGAGATGGCAAAGCATTTGCTCTCAAAAATATTTGTCCACACCGAGGAATACCCTTTCATTATGGCGACGTCACCAAGAACGAAGTTCAATGCCCCTACCACGGGTGGAAATTTAAGGAAGATGGGGTGTGCACACATATTCCTTCGCTGACAGAAAATCAAAATATGGACTGCACGAAAATTCGAGTGAAGAGTTATCCCATTAAAGAGAAAGGCGGAATGATTTGGTTCTACTTTTCAGATGAAAAGTTTGTTTCATCAACAGAACTCCCTCCGCTTCCAATGGTTTCAAGACTCACAACTTCAACCCCTGGATACGTATTAAAAATGGATTTTAAGTGTTCAATGGATCACGCTGTGATTGGACTTATGGACCCAGCTCATGGTCCATTTGTACATAAATCCTGGTTTTGGAGAAATGAGAAATCTATACATTCTAAAAAGAAGCAGTTTGCTCCAAGTGATCCCATGGGTTTTAAAATGGTTCGTCATCCACCATCTAGTAACGCCAAAATGTACAAACTCTTGGGCGGGCAACCCACAACGGAAATCACTTTCCAACTTCCAGGTCTTCGACTTGAGCACATTGAGGTTGGTCGAAAAAATATTTTTGGACTCACCTGCCTTACTCCTATAGATGAAAATCGGACACAAATTTATCATCTCATGTTTTGGGATCTCAAATTTTTATGGCTCTTTAAGCCAATCATTCAGTATTTCGGAAAGATCTTTATGGATCAAGATCGCGTGGCAATTGAACGACAACAAGAGGGTTTGAAGTTCAGCCCCTCTTTGATGTTGATTGAGGATGCAGATACGCAAGCCAAGTGGTACTTTAAACTCAAAACTGAGTTTGAAAAGTCACGAAATGAAAATCGCACTTTTCAAAACCCAGTACCCGAAAAGCTTCTGGAGTGGCGAAGTTAAAATGCCCAGAAACTTACTCACCTTTTAAATATCCTCCATCAACGGCAATAAACTGCCCCGTGATATAACGTGCGCGATCCGAAGCTAAAAAAGCGGCAAGCTCTCCCATTTCATCCGGCTCTCCTAAACGCCCCATAGGAATTTGTGAAGTCATCACTTCATCTGGAATTCCCAATTCTTTAAGTCGATCTGTTGCCGTGTAGCCCGGCAAAATCGAGTTGATCGTGATATTAAATTTTGCGACCTCATGGCTAATGCTCTTGGCTAGTCCATGCAGTCCAGCTCGAAGTCCATTTGATATAGTCAGTTTACTCATCGGTTCTTTTGCCGCAACAGATGTCACAAGCAAAATACGCCCCCAGCTCTGCTCACGCATTTGAGGAAGGCTTGCTTGAATACTATCAACTGTACTCATCCATAAGTTTTGAAAACCCGCCTGCCAGTCTGTAGGACTCAAATCTTCAAAATGTCCTTTCGGCGGACCACCTGTATTGGAAACAAGTATGTCAACACCCCCAAGAAGTTCAGTGGCTTTCTCTACAGCGCGTCTTCCAGCCCCTTCTTTTGAAAGGTCACATTCAAAGCTCTTTACTCCAAGCTCACCTGAAGCCATTTCAAGCTTGTCTTTGGATCTTGCACAAATTGCAACCTCAACACCTTCTTCTTTTAAAATCTTAGCAATAGAAAAACCAATCCCCGCAGATCCACCCATAACAAGTGCCCGTTTATTTTTTATTTTCAAATCCATACTCTTACTCCTCAAATACTATAACTTGCTTAAGATACTCCAAGCCACTTCATTGCATTTTCATAAAAAAGTTTCTTTTGAACCGACTCACTCAAATTTGAGTTTTGAATCAACTCTCCAGGGGTTAGTTCCCCAAGTGGAAAGGGATAGTCCGTTCCAAGTGCAACACAGTCTTCACCGTAAAGTTCAAGAATTTGTTTCAAAACACTGGGGTCATGAACAAGTGAATCTACCAAAAAGCGCCCCAAGTACTCCCTAGGGTTCACACCATTGTCAATTGCAACCAAATCAGGCCTGACATTGAAGCCATGTTCAATTCGCCCGATTGTTCCTGTAAAACTCCCTCCACCATGGGCAAAGGCCACTTTGAGGTTTGGAAGCTTCTCAAAAACACCGCCAAAAATCATGGAACAAATTGCAAGTGAAACTTCTGCAGGCATTCCCACAAGCCAGGGAAGCCAGTACTTTGTCATTCGCTCTTTCCCCATCATATCCCATGGGTGCACAAAAATGGATGCTCCCAATTTTTCAGCTGTTTCAAATACCGGGAAGAGCTCTTTAGACGACAAATTCCAATCGTTCACATGAGAGCCAATTTCAACTCCACTCAGACCTAACTCTTTCACACATCTTTCAAGTTCCCGGCAAGCAAGTTCGGGGTCTTGAAGAGGTAAGGTTCCAAGCCCGTAAAATCGATCTGGATGTGTTTTTACTGTTTCGGCGATATGATCGTTGATAAATTGAGAAACAACAAGTCCATCTTTTGGCTTAGCCCAATAACTAAACATAACTGGCACTGTTGATAAAACCTGTTTTGTGATTCCACTTTTGTCACAGTCCTTGATTCTTTCAGCGGCATCAAAACAATTGGGCTGAATTTCACGAAAAAAAGTACCGTCATCTTTCATCATCTTGGAACAACAGTTTGGCTGATGCTCCAAATGAATAAACCCTCCGTAACCAAATTGATCTTTGAATTTTGGAATATCAGGAGGAAGAATATGCGTATGAATATCAATTCGCATTGATTTTACCATTGTCTGTGCCACATTTTTTACAAGTGGTATTTTCACGACTTGAATAGTATTTATCAAACACTGCAGGCAATTGAGTCTCTATATTTGTCAGGTGAAAAGATTCTTTAAAAACTAATTTCTTACAAGATCTACAGTACCAAACAAATGCATCTTGCTCTTCAGGTAGTCTCCGCCTTTCCACCACCAAGCCTACAGTGTTGGCTGGTCTTTGAGGTGAATGGGGGACATTTGGAGGAAGTAGGAAAATTTCACCTTCTTTTATTTCAATATCTTTAAACTCACCATGGGTATCACGAATCTTAAGTGTGATATCTCCCTCAACTTGATAAAAGAACTCTTCGCCTTCATTGATATGGTAATCTTCACGAAGATTTGGCCCACCAACTGCCATGACAATAAATTCTCGATCTTTCCAGATCACTTTATTACCAACAGGTGGTTTTAAAACATCTCGATTTTCATCAATCCATTTTTTTAGAGGAATTGTACCAAAGGAACTCACTTCTCCTCCTTTTCAAGAACGGCAACACACTTTAACTCAATTGCAATCGGAGTTGGAAGTGCATTGATTTCAAGAGTTGTTCGACAAGGTTGATTTGTAGAAAAATACTCTGCATAGAGTTTATTAAAAGTAGGAAAATCTTTTTCCATGTTGGTCAAAAACACGGTGACATCTACAAGGTTTTCCCAAGAAGCTCCGGAAGCCTCTAATATTAAACGTACGTTTTTAAAAACAGAGTGACATTGTTTTTCAATGTCATAATCTAAAATTTCTCCATTTTTATCTAGAGTCACTCCGGGGATCTCTTTCTTTCCTTTCTCTCGAGGCCCTACTCCAGATAGAAAGAGAAAGTTTCCAACTTGTCTAGAGTGCGGATAAAGTCCGACTGGCTCTGGCGCATCATTTGAATTAAAAATATTTGTTTTCATAATCTCACAACTTCACATGAATGTTTTTGGTTTCTGTATAAAAATCAAAAGCCCACTCCCCGCCTTCACGCCCAACACCAGAAGCCTTCATCCCACCAAAGGGTGTTCTTAAATCACGTACCATCCAAGAGTTAACCCATAAAATTCCAGAATCAATCTTTGAAGCAACTCGATGTCCACGAGAAATATCCTGTGTCCAAATAGAGCCACTTAGTCCATAGTCAGTGCCATTGGCAAACCCAATGACTTCCCTCTCTGTGTCAAAAGGAGCAATGGTAGCAACTGGGCCAAATATCTCCTCTTGATTTGTTCGACTTGTTTCTGAAACTCCCTCAATCAAAGTTGGAGAAATATAAAAACCTTTTGAGTGTTCCCCATCGACGGGAAAGGGACTGCCACCCATCAAGACTTTACCGCCTTCTTCTTTTGCCAACTCAATGCACTTTAAGATCTTTTCATAATGATTTTTAGAAACGATAGCTCCCTGGTCATTTGACTCATCAAGCGGATCTCCAATTTTCAACTGATTTGCTTTTTTTATAAACTCTTCCTTGAATTTTTCATAAATTGGACGCTCAACATATATTCGTGAACCACATAGGCAAATCTGCCCATTGTTTGAAAAAGCCGCTCGCACAGAACCACTCACAGCTTCTTCAAAGTCACAGTCTGCAAAAACAATATTGGGGTTTTTACCGCCCATCTCTAAAGAAACTTTCTTAAACATAGACGCTGCAGTGGATGCCACAGTTTTACCAGTCGCCGTACTCCCTGTAAAAGAAATCGCCTTTGTTTTTGGGCTAGCACAAATCGGAGCCCCTACACTTGGACCTGTTCCATGTACAATATTGATCACCCCCGGAGGGAAACTCAACTCAACCAAAAGCTTTGAAAAAAGATATGCCGTCATTGGCGTCACTTCACTTGGCTTTGCCACAATTGTATTACCAGCTGCAATTGCAGGAGCTATTTTCCAAGTCAGAAGGTAAAGTGGGAGATTCCAAGGTGAAATAGCCCCAATGACTCCCAGAGGTTTTCGAGTTGTATAGTTGACAGCTTTCCCGTCCATTGGATGTGTGTTACCTGATAGGTGGTAAAATGCTGTTGAGAAATACTCAAAATTTTGAATCGCTCTTGGAATATCAACGGTTGTTGCAAGCTGAATTGCCTTACCACTGTCCCTGGATTCTGCTTCCGCAAACTCTTTTGATTTTTTCCTTAAGCCTTCAGCAATTTTCAGTAACCACTCACCTCGTTTTTTCTCTGGCAACTCAGACCACATTGGAAATGCACTCTCTGCAGCTTCAATGGCACGCTCAACATCTTCACTACCGGAATTCGGTATTTTAGAATAAATACTCCCATTTGCAGGGTTGATGTTTTCTAAAAACTGTCCTGTGACAGAGTCTTGAAGTTCACCACCTATATAATTTTGTATGCGTATCATTCAATCACCCTTTACTAAAATTGCGCGCACTGGAGAAGCATCAGCTCCTTGAATTTTAAGCGGCAGGGCCACCAATGTGTAAAACCCATCATCCACTTCAGATAAAACCAAGCCTTCAAGTATCGCAAGGTCATTTTTATAAATTGCTGTATGGCTTTCCAGTCCCTTGTCGTTTTGTGGATCCACTGACGGTGTATCAATACCAACAAGTTTCACACTTTTTTCCACCAAGTACTCAATCAGTTCAGAAGAAAGTGAATTGAAATCTTCATTCCAATTGTTGGGATCTGGAAAAGACCCTGTTCGAAACAAAACACGAGGCGCTCGGATCTCTGTCTTTCTAAGGTCTGAGATATGAATTCTTTCACCCCTTGGGATTTGAACACTTACAACCTGAACTTTTCCAAGATAGGACTCAAGACTTCTTTTATCAATTCCAACGCCATCCTTGTCATAGTGTATTGGCCCGTCAGCATGCGCTCCCAAATGAAGAGTTGTTGTTATACTTGAGAGCTCAAGATGATCCCCCTCAGAAAACGACAGAGTTTTCTTACGAGAAAAGGGAACATCCCCAGGCCAAACACCGATTTCAGAAGACAAAACCGGGGAAATGTCGATATAGTCAGATCCAATTAAATCGCAATTCATAAGGCCCACATCATATAGAGACTCCGCTTGAAAATACACCCATCTTTTCGTAAAAAAGTAGAAGCTCATTTTGACTGCGTCATAGAAACAGAGCCCCTAGAAAGGAGGCACCATTATGAATAATTCAGATATTAAAGAGGCCGCCAAATCCCTACACGACTCGAGAATCAACGCTCAGAAACGTGACCAACTCACAAAAGAGTTTGAGGGGTTAAATCTAAAAAACGCCTACAAAATTCAAAAACATGGAATTGAGCTGCGATATACAAACGGAGAAACTTACTCTGGAATGAAAATGGGGCTCACCTCAGAGGCAAAGCGTAAGCAAATGGGTCTAGATTCACCTGTCTACGGACAATTGACCGACAAAATGGAAATTGAAAATGGTTCAAAGTTTTCACTGAAAGGGAGCATACATCCCAAAATTGAACCTGAAATTGCCTTTCGAATCGAAAAACCAATTAAACACGGCGCAGAAACCAACGATATTCTAGATTCAATCAGTGGGGTCTCGGCGGCGCTTGAAATTTTAGATACACGGTATACGGCATTTAAGTATTTTTCACTCGAAGATGTGGTTGCCGATAACTCTTCCTCTTTCAAATACGTACTTGGGCCCTGGAAATCTGATTTCACAAACTTGGATTGGGAAAATTTAAGAATGAATTTTCAAGTCAACGGAGTCACTGCACACGAAGGTGTCTCCAGTGCAATTTCAGGTCACCCTATTCAGTCTATTGTTGAACTTCTCAATTTACTCAACAAAAACGGCGAAGAATTACAAGTCCCATGTGTGGTACTTGCCGGAGCAGCAACACCAGCCATTACACTTGAACCAGAGTCAAAAATTGAACTCATTGTAGACGATCTTGAACCAGTATGTCTTGAGGTCAGAAAGTGATGAACATTGCTGAAGCCAAAAAACTCGATCAAAGTGATAAAATTGCAAGTTTCAAAAATGAATTTCAACTTCCAAAAGATCAAGACGGAAAACCCGTTCTTTATTTTGCAGGGCACTCTCTTGGACCACTTCCACTCAAGTCCAAAGAATATGTGAATGAGTGTATGGAGGACTGGGGAAAGTATGGGGTCGAGGGACACTTTGAAGGAAAATCTCCATGGCTACCCTATCATGAATTTTTAACCGAAGACTCAGCGAAACTTGTTGGTGCAAAACCAGAAGAAGTTGTGGTGATGAATTCACTCACAGTGAACCTTCATTTGATGCTCACATCTTTCTATAGACCAACAAAATCTCGATATAAAATTCTGATTGAGAACAATACTTTTCCAAGTGACCGATACGCCGCACTCTCGCAAGCACGTTTTCATGGCTTTGATCCAAACGAAAGTGTGATTGAGCTAAAACCCAAAGAAGGCTCTTACACAGTAAGTGAAGATGAGATTGAAGAACAAATCTTAAAGCACAAAGACGAACTTGCTCTTATATTACTTGGCAATGTGAATTATCTTTCTGGCCAATACTTTGATATCGAGCAAATCACAAAATTGGCGCACTCCATAGACTGTCCCGTTGGATTCAACCTCGCTCACGGAGCTGGGAATTTGGAACTCAAGCTTCATGATTGGAATGTGGACTTTGCTGTTTGGTGCGGATACAAGTATCTCAACTCGGGCCCTGGAGGGCTTGCAGGAACATTTGTTCATACCAATCACTTAGGAAAAAAAGACATTCCACGCTTTGAGGGGTGGTGGGGACAAAACAAAGAAACAAGATTTCAGATGGGTCCTGACTTTGATCCCATACCAACGGTTGAAGCTTGGCAACTGAGCAACCCTCCCATACTCCCTATGGCATCTTTGAGAGCCTCGCTTGAAATTTTTCACAGAGCTGGGTTTGAAAACATCATTTCAAAACGCAAACAGATGACCTCTTACCTAGAAGAACTTTTGATAAATAAACTGAGAAGTACCATTCAAATCATCACACCTCAAAAACGCGGAGCAATGCTTTCTTTGAAATTTGGAGCCGATCCAAAACGATTGCTTCAAATTTTCCGAGAAAAGAATATTATTTGTGATTTTAGAGAGCCTGATATTTTAAGAATTGCCCCGGCTCCACTTTACACAAGTTACGAAGATGTCTTCCATTTGGTCTCCTCAATTGCTGAGGCCGTAAATGAGTGAATCCGTCACCATCGTTGGCGCAGGCCTTGTTGGTTCTTTGTTTGCAATCGGCCTTGCAAAACGCGGTCACAAAGTTCAAGTCCATGAAAAACGTGATGACATTAGAAAACTTTCCATCCCAGGTGGTCGATCTATCAACCTTGTCATCACGTCAAGAGGAGCCAAAGCACTTCAAGATGTGGGGCTACAAAAAATACTAGATCAAGACACTGTTCCCATTAAGGGCCGCCTGATTCGAACCAAATCTGGTAAAGAGGAATATCAACCATACGGTGTATTTCCAGATGAGTTCAATCACTCTATTTCCAGAGGCAGACTCAACTGTATGCTTATCTCAGAAGCTGAGAAGGTTGGAGCAAAGTTTCATTTTGAGAGTGAACCAACTTCTATTGATTTTCAAAAAAAGACAATTCACACCCAAACTGAGAGCATACCTTATCAAATTTTAATTGGCGCTGATGGGGCATTCTCCAAGACACGAAAAGAGTATTTGAAACACTTGGGTGTTGAGGACAAAGTGGAATCTCTTGGTGTTTCGTACAAAGAGCTCTTCATTCCCTCTGGAACTAACAATACGTTTTTGATCGACAAAAATGCACTTCATCTCTGGCCCAGAGGAAGTCACCTCCTGATGGCTCTTGCAAATCTAGATGGAAGCTTTACCGTAACTCTGTATACAACTGATGGAAGTGAAATTGACATACACAAGATCGATCAATCTAAACAGATTCAAGCTCTTTTTTCTAAACATTATCAAGACGCCCAAAAACTTATGCCAAATTTAGAGAAAAACTTTCTAGAAAACCCCAACGGTCACTTAGGCACCGTCCGGTGTAAAAATTGGACAAATGAAAAAGACTTTATTCTAATCGGAGATGCCGCCCATGGCTTGGTTCCTTTTTATGGCCAAGGGATGAACTCTGGGTTTGAAGACTGTTCATTTTTGTTTGAAATGCTTGATACCAATGAGTCGTGGGAAAGTGTTTTTAGAAAATTCAATTCCGTACAAAGAATGAACGGGCTTGCTATACAGAATATGGCACTTGCGCATTATCACGAGTTTTCAGATCGAGCAGGCGATATGGAGTTTATTAAGTTTAAACAAGCTGAACAACGAATCGAGAAGGCATTTCCAGACCTTTATAGATCCAGTTACTCAATGGTGACTTACAGCCTCATCCCCTATCGCTTTATACAGTCTATTCAAAAGCTTCAAGAAGATCTCATATTACGAATGTTGAGAGAGTTTGGAGAGCCTGAAAAAATTGATTTGGCTCTTGCCAAAAAACACATCGCCAAAACCCTCACTCCAAAATTGATTGATGCCAATATAGATCTTTCCGAAGAGTTTTCTTTATAAATCTTAACCTTTTGCAAGCGGAACAGCCCCCTAGATCCAGTTGAGATATTTTGGCTTTATGAAATAGAGCAAATCATATAGTATTTAGAGGTATGTTTGCTTTTCTAGTCCTACTTATTGGAACATCGGTTTTTAGCTCAAATGCTACCGAAAATGATTTCCAAACTCGCTATTCAAATACACTGGCAAATTCTATTTGTGCACTCTCTAGAGAAAAAATCAGTCTTTTGGAATCTGGCAGAGATCGATTTGTAGATGAGTGCAGAAAGATTTTCGAAGCTTGCCTACCTAGTCAAACAGGTTATCGCCTTGTCTTTCGAAGCCCCTGGAACATTCGAAGCCGAGAAACCCATGTTGGAGGACTTAATCAAAGCTGGTGTGAATACGCTTTTTCAATTAATGGTAAAGCGTGCACAGACAAAATCTCAAACGTTGTGCTTAAGCTTATGGAAAAAAAGAAGATCGACCAGCATTCTCCTAGTTCAGTTGTCGTCAAAGATCTCCCCTATTGTCACGTTCAAGATGAACGCTCCCGCAGCACTCATCAGCCAAGTCAATCAAAGGGCAGGAGAGACTAGAGCCTGTTGGCAATCCACCTCGCTGACAAGAAGTTCGGGTTGAGTTTAAAATAGTTTGTTCAGCTTAGCGAGTTATAAGTTGTCACCTTAGACAGATCTCTCTACTCTTCCTCTCTGGAGGATTTATGATTCATCTACTTTTTGCTACATTGGTATTTTCGTTTGCATCTAACCAAGTTTTAAAAGTTGGAGATACAGTTCCAAAAGTCAACATCAGAACAACGGATGGAAAAACCCACGACTTCAGAGACTTCTTAAAAACAAAGCCCACAGTCTTGATTTTCTACAGAGGTGGGTGGTGTCCGTACTGCAATCTTCATCTAAAAGATCTTAAGAAAATTGGAGATGACGTCAAAAAACGTGGCTATAGAATTGTGGCAATTTCCCCAGATCGCCCAGAAGAATTAAAAAAATCTATCGAAAAAAATAAGATCACCTATACGTTGCTTTCAGATTCAAAAAGCCAGGCTGCAGATGCTTTTGGGCTTTCATTTGAAGTCGATAAAGGAACTCTTGATAAATACAAAGGCTATGGAATTGATCTAGAAAAATCCTCGGGTGAAAAACATCACAAACTCCCTCATCCTGCCGTTTTTGTGGTTGATCGAGATTTGAAAATAAAGTTTTCACATCACGACCCCAACTACAAAGTTCGTTTAAAAAATGAAGATATACTTAAGGCCTTATAGGAACACAGGTTTAAACCAAACAATTATGTTACCGTAAATCATCTCAAACAAACGAAACCTTCTTCGTTTGTTTTCTATAAGAATATAGAACTGGACTCGCGCCGCCAAAAAACCTGATTCAAAATTGAAGTAATTTGAATTGGGGGATTTATGAAATATCTTTTGACGGCCTATCTCATGTTTTTTTCGCTTGGGAGCCACTCTTATGAAAATCAAAACTGGAACCCTGAAGAAACAAATGCAGACTACCCTCCTTGGCAAAACATACACACTGTAGAGGAGGGACAGCTTTATCGATCTGCCACCTTAAAACCAAATGCTCTAGAGAATCTCATTCAAAAAAAAGACATTAAGACTATAATCAACCTTAGAGGAGAGAGCTCATCTGAGTGGTATCAAAAAGAGGTTGAAGTTGTACAAAAAACCGGAATCACTTTAGAGAATATTCAAATGAGGGCAAGTCGCCTGCCTCTTCGTAAAGATCTTCTAAAATTGATTGAACTTTTTGAAACTGCAGAACGTCCGATACTTATCCACTGCCAAGCTGGTGCAGATCGTACAGGAGAGGCTGCAGCTATGTGGGTCATAGATCAGATGGATGGTGATCAAGAAGATGGACTTGAGCAACTCACACTCAAGTACAAACATCTGAGATGGGCCAAACCTGCAAAAAGCTATTTTATCAAAAATATTTACCAAAATTCCAAGTGGGCACTAGAGAACTACTTTCCATGTCAAAGTGAGTGGAGCTATTTTGATAAGGAAGAGCTTTGCTCAGGAGATAAAGAAAGTGAATCATTTTGATTCACTTTCTTTAAAATCTACAAAATTTACTCAAGTTAAAGACCCAGACTTCCGTTTAGTATCTCGTACAGCTACGAATGACATCAAGGGGAGTCATATGAAACTCACTGAAGTAAAAGTTTTCCCGGTCAACGAAGATCGATTGAAGGCGTATGTCACAATTACGCTCGATGATTGCTTCGTAGTCCGTGATCTCAAGATCATTATGGGAAACACAGGCCTATTTGTGGCCATGCCAAGCAAAAAACGCAAAGATGGCCAATTCCGGGATATTGCTCACCCACTTGATCAGAAAACACGTGAAATCATGGAGCAACAGATCTTTGATGCCTATGAGGAAGAGATCAAATCCATGGGTGAATCCCTTGAATCACTGAAGACTCAGCAATCTTAAGACCTTAACGCAAGTTATCAAATCTTGATTTGAAGACCGTTTGGCTAGAATCTGGCGCCCACTTCTATACTGATTGGGGTGTAGCCAAGTGGTAAGGCAACGGGTTTTGATCCCGTCATTCGCAGGTTCGAACCCTGCCACCCCATCCAATTTTCGGATTCCCAAAAGAGCAAAAACGATTTTTCACGAAATTTTACCGCTTCAATTCAAATTTACTTGTTTTTACCTCCCTCCTCATAACCTTCAGTGGATGTTGTCCAATGGAAAGGAGTAGAGTAATCAATACACTTTGGTTGATACAAAAGACATGCATTGTCAGCTATATTTTCTTTCTTGAATATACGAACGGAATCACAAGAGTATATGAGTGAATATCCAAGGTTAGAAAGATTCGATATGAATTTCTTTTGATCTTTAAGTTTTTTGATAGGCCAGTTGTTGAGGGCTGAGTCATGTATAATACAATCAACATATCCACTTTGTGTTTTTAGGTCAGGGATATTTTTAATCCAATATCTTGTTGAAAAGCTTGGAGCTAAATGGGCTGTGGTTGATAGAGTTGAACTCGGATTAACAGAAGGTACAAGGTGTTTTTTAAGCCAACTATGATGTTGCAATGTTTGATAAAGACTAAAGCGATAGATTTCGCTGTGACTTCCAAAGACTACAGTTCCAATTATAATCAGGCCTGCCAAGACAGCCTTTTTAATCTTCCACTTTAACATAAATTTTTCTATACTTAAAACAGCCAAAGGGAAAGCGTAGAAGAGCCCGAGGCATGGTTCAATGCCGTAATAGAATTCGGGCCTAAATCGATTGTCCCAATTTTGCAGAAACAGCATTAGAAGGGGTGGTAACGAAACTAAAGCCCCTCTCCAATTAATTAGTGGGATAAAACTTAATGGAGCTAGTAACCATATTAAAAACTTCAAGCGATTCATAGTAAAAACTTGTTCAAAGAAGCCCATTGGGTTTGTTAGAGGATAAAGTAGAATATCATATAGCGTACCTCCAATATGGTCATAAGCTGAAAAGTGCCTATATTCACCACCAATAATCTTAGGGATTATGAAAAGATTAAATATGAAGACCGTTATACTTAAAGGGATCAAGTAAAGTGAAAGTCTTTTTGTAAAAGCTCTAGATGATTTAGGACCAGCCCCTAACAGCCAAGCTAAAGACAAAGCAACTAATAATGGGCCGACAGATTCCTTAACGGTTAAACAGAGTAGTAAAGATATAATACCTAAAACTCTTTTGGTGTGAGACTGACTTTGAGCGCCGGCAATGCCCCAGAGAAAAAAGAAGGGCAAAAATTTAATTGGATGGAACTCAAAGGCATTGGCATTTCGGATCAGAAGATAATTCCAATACAAGAGTGGCAACATGTATATGAACCAATGCCTAGAGCCAAGATACTGCCTGGCTACAAAATAAAGAGCTGGCCCAGCTAAAGCAAGGGAGCTCCCTTGCAAGATCAAAAGCGTTATAGGAGATGGAAAAATTTTAAAAAGAGGAGCTATGATCCACAAAATAGGATCTTGGTGGTCTAGAAAGAGATTAATGCCGTTGAGAATAGAGCTAATATGACCATGTCCATTTGTTAAATTCCACATTACATTTGTGAACAAGCCAAGATCGTGTGATGCACTTTCAAAACGCAGATACCGAATAACTCCAACAGAGGACCATAGGAAGGCAAAAATCACTGCCAATATAGCTGTTTTAAGTCCCAATATTTACAACTACAAGGCTAGGTCAAAATAGATTATCGAAAGTCCTAAATGGAGTTTCGGTCATTGCAGTTTTATTCTAAGAAACTCTTAAATGAATTTCGTGGTTGGGATTGATTTTATTCAGCAAACCCAGCAATCGATCCGTACTAATACCTTCGATACGATGTCGAAGAATTCGGCTCAAATCAGCCTCAGGCATTTCCAGTTTTTCTGCAAGCGCAATGTTTTTTAAATTATTTTTTTGCTTATACAATAAAAGCTCCTGACAAATTTGAAAGCGAAATTTTTCTAAGGGTGTGGCATCGGAATTGAGAGCAAGAGAACCCTCCCACTGTTCTGATTCTTTTCTTATTTTCTCTAATTCTTTTTCATTAGGAAATCCCATTAATTCTATCTCCTATAGGCGTTTACGACACCAACATACATTTTTTCTTTTTCTAAAAGCCAAACTAATTTGTAGTACTTATCGTCCAATGCCAATTTATCAGTCGCAAAATATTCGTAAGGTCCCAATTCCTTTTCAGGTTCAAACCGTTTCCCATCAAGCTGTTTAACAAGTCTTAAAATCAATTCGTCATTGATCGAGTCACCGTGCCTCTCTTCGTAATGAGAATCAATAATGACCCTGTCAATTTTGCGACCGTTGATGGTCAGTTCTAGCTGGTATTCTCGTCGATGCATTCAAAAACCACTTTATCTGAAATTGTGTAATTACACAAGATTTTTTTGTCCTAAGTCCATTATAATCGATTTAATGGAGTTTCTAGGGTTTTCTAGATGTTTCAACTCCCGTTACCCCATCCAATTTTCGGATTCCCAAAAGAGCAAAAACGATTTTTACAAACAACGTTAAGTATTTAAAACCACAGGATCCGTCTAGGGTTCACGCAACTGACATTTCACCATCATTCAGCAGATTTCAAGGTTTCGCTACCAAATGCTACCACGCTTGCTACCAGCTACGCGCATAACTTGTGGATGATCTTTGAGATATTGTCGAGGGTTGGGTTTCCATCCTCTGACAACATTCTAAAAAGTGTTCTACGAGAAATGCCGGCTTCTTCAGCAAACTCATCTTTGTTGATCAATTCCAGATGAGCCCGAAGGATCTCTTTAAAGCCTTCTGTATCATTGGCCACCAGGCACTCCCAAAGAGCCTGAGAGACGTACTTTTTATTGCTGATTCTCTTGGATGCACCAAAAGACTTCAGCTCACTTTTATTTTTCGCCTTCAAACTCGGCATATCGTCGAAGGAGAAGTCTCGCCTTTTTAATGTCTTTTTTCTGGGCATTTTTATAACCTCCAATTAATAACAAAACGACTCGGCCTTCATGTTTCGTGAAAATAGACTCTCCGGCCACTCTTCCACCTCAGCTCCGCTAGCCCCTCACCTAAGTACTTCCAATCACCAAAATACTCGCTCTCCTCAATCCGGGAAATTCGGGCATCAATTTGAGCCTGCTCCCTTAAGGCGACCTTTTCATACCAGCTGTTGAACTCAGGGGTGGAGATGATTTTCACACCCCAGATAGTGCCATAAACGGCACTATCTGTAAAGACATTTCATAACTTTCAAACCGGTAATCCTCGTTTTTCAACTCTAAGCTCTCTTTTGACAGCCCTTGGATTAAAAGTTTCTATTGAACCTCAAAAGAAAGGCAAAGCCTCCTAGTTTTTAAATCAAAATTCATAGGCACTTCCTCCACCTAGACAAAGTTTCTAGCCATATTTTCCTAATCCTCCTTGCTGCTGGGATGAGAAGAAGACCTTATGAAAAAATGGCTAGAAACATATAGTTTCCGCCACTTCAAATATGGCGGAAATAGCGTCTTAATTTGAGGCATAGATCTGATTGAGCTTTGTTTCCCCTAAAATTTGGCCACCCACCTGCAATCAAATGGAAGCTTCAAAACATTCAACTTTTGAAAGAAAAGAACCCCAAGAGATTGAAAGATAATCTATTATTTGGTTTTGCAGGCTCTTTCAAGCTGCGTGGGCGTAGTTTCAAATAAGGACCGCCACCAGAGCTTGCCATGTTCACTGCTATAGCCTTCATAGTCTAGTCTATATAAGCTATAATTAGTTCTTGTGGAAGATTTCGATTTAAATCTAGTACTAAAAATGGCTCCGGTAGTCGTGTTGTTAAAAATATTTCCACTGTAGTCCTCAACGAGCATTTGTATGTCTGTCCTATAGGAGCATCCTATGAAATGATCTCTACTTCCAAACGAGCAACTTCTGCGAGGTAAGGTAAGTTGAATTTTTTTTGCATACCGAATGCTCACGAAGTTTGTCTTATCAACTATGGGTTCTCCTCCCTTGTCGGCCACCTCTAGATATATGTTTGTGCTGTCGTGATGGATTTTAATTTGAGTTTTTCCGAAATTACAAACCGTATCTGACTGTGCCGTTTCATACGGACCCATAAAAAGTAAAAAAGTAAAATAAATATATTTTTTCATTTTTATTGTTTCTCCATTTCCATTTAAAGTTCAGTGCATTGAAATTGTTCATTTCTAGAACCAATTTGCACATTATTTATTAAAATCTAATTTTGTACACAGGCCTTATCAAGCTCGTTTGCGGATACGTCAAACTCTGTAAGGAATTCACCTGGAATTCTATAATCGCCGTTCCCTTCAGCAACTAACTTGATACTGTATGAGTTCTCATTTTCGTAAGCATCGTGATTTGCTGTATGCATAAGGTTTAGGCTGTACACATAGCTAAAATCATACAGGTGTCTCCAATAGAACATTGGCCCAAAGGCACCAATGTTCTTACCGAAGAAATCTGTGACTGTTAGACGTATGCCTTTGTTTTTTCTGTGCTCTGTCCCACAGTACACAATGTACTCTTTTGGACCGAATTCACAATGACTAAGATCGACTGTGAGATTGAGTGTTTTTGAGTATTTGAAATCACTGAAAATACCAATTTGGGCTTTATCTACTACGGATCGCCCATTAATAGATGAAATTTTAATGTGAAACTTTTTTTTCGCTAAGTCCTTTTTCAGAACCACCTTTAAATCTTCAAATGTACAGGTTGTCTTGGCTAATACAATGTCTTGGGCGGTTAAAGTGAAAAGTGAAAAAGCGAGTAGATAAGAATATTTAAACAAAATACATCCCCCTGTGTTTGTTTTGCGCAAATTACACCAGAGCGTGTTGTCACTTTGGTGTCTGCTGTTTAACAGTAAATATTAATTCTTCAAAGTTGATTAGATAAAAAGTGTAGCCGTATTTTGCCACACCCAGGTTTAAAAGAAGAAATACTAGCCCCTGCTATGAACCGTCTGCTGAATTCGAAAAAGAAGTGTTGAAGACTAATCCTGCTGCCAGCAGAAACTATGGGGAGGGCGGATCAAAGCTTTCACAGTCTAATATCACGAAGTGTATCCATACCGCTTTCCATTTAACGTTGATCTTCTAAAGACTCTTCGTTGGCTTCATTGAAAAGTGTTTCCAACGAAGATACTGATTTACCCTGTTCAGCTCGTTCAAGTAATTCTTGAATTTGTGGAAGAAAGTCTTCAGCTGTCATAGGCTTGATTGCACCGGATATCAGAGCTCTTGTAAACTTATTGGTTTTGTCATCGTGGCATGGTCCAAAATAATCAAGATCAGATGAATTATTCTCAGTCTTCAAGTGCCTGCAATTAAAGGTGACAACTTTTAATTCAGGATCATCTGATGTCTTCCAATCCACGACAGCAACTAAAAAGTTTTTTCTACTCTTTGTGTCTCTAATTATACTTCTTGTACCAGCATAATAATTGATACTTAAGATTTCAGATAGATAGCCATCTTCGGTTTTCCAAATCCCCTTGGCCACGACCTTTTGATTAGCTAAAGGCGTTCCAGAGTAATAGTCTGCTCTCTTGCCTCCTATACAAGTGTAGGGTCCTGCAGAAATCGAAAATCCACCATAACCTGCTAATGAAACTCCTTTGTACTCACCTGTACCTTGGCAGCTATAATAGGTCGTGCCGAGCGTCGTTTCTGAAACAAATAATGTAACGATTGTCAGAAAAAAATATTTGAACTGAGCATTAGCATATTCCATAACAAGCTCCTATGAGAGAGAATGAGTTAATTTTTACATGGTGGATTGATAGTTCGTACTATTTTTCCCCATCATCGGCAATCTATCGGACTTCCGCTTTGTGGAAAGTAATAGCAACAAAACTTGTTCCAAGTAAAACGGAAGGCGTTACAAGATAAAGCTTTATAAAAACTCTTCTTTATTTGTAAAGAAATCATACCTTTGATGATTTGCAGAGTATTTTTTATGACCAGATTCTTTATCCCTACTCAAGTCCTCATTCTTAGGTAAACTCCCCCCACTGTGCCACTTAGGTAACAACAGTCTGTTCATAATGACTGTTAGGAGGAGAAAAAATGCTTTTGCGTTCTTTGGTTCTAATGGGGTTTTTCTTACTTTGTTCGTGCTCGAAAACACCAAAATCCTCTGTGAACAAAACAAAGCCACTTCCTGTGGAGCCCTTTTTGATTCATAGCCCTCCACTTTTTACCTGGGGTGGGGAGCTTTCAGAGATGATGTCAAAGTACGATGTCTCAAGCTATGATATTAACTTAAAAGTAGATCCTCAAAATCAATTCCTTTCAGGGTCAACCACTGTGGACTTACGTGCCCTCGGTGAGTCCATTTCTATTCTTGAGTTAGCACTTGTAAATCAATTTCATGTTGAAAAAATCAAAAGAGGCCATGAAGTATTGGAATTCACCCATAAGAATGACAGACTTTCTATTCAAATAAATGTCAGCGCTTTTGAATCTACCAAGATTGAGATTTATTACTCTGGAAAACCACCTGAGGCGAAAATTCCGCCGTGGCATGGTGGCGTGAATTGGTCGAAGTCCAAGAACGGAAAACCTTGGATTGGAATCACTTGTCAAATGTATGGACCTCAGATTTGGTTTCCAAGTAAAAACCACCCTAGTGATGAACCTGAAAAGGTTTCGATCACACTCACTTATCCAAAAGACTTAGTGGGAGTCTCTACAGGGATACTTGTTAAGGAAACTGTAGAGGGTGGCTGGAAAACCTCTCATTGGGCTACGAACTACTCAACCAATCTCTATTCTATTTCATTTAACATTGGTGATTTCACGAAAGAAACCACCGTATTGAATTCTCTTTCTGGAGACGTCACTGTTGATTTTTACTTTCAAAGTGAAGATCAAGACCCTACAGATGAGAGATCTTGGACTCAAAAAAAAGAGGATCTTCGTAAGAATTACGCATCCTACTTTCACTTCTTAGAATCAACACTGGGTGCTTACCCTTGGGGTAAAGAAAAGGCCGGGGTGGTTCATACAAAGTATGTTGGCATGGAACACCAAACTCAAATATCTTATGGTGGGACTTTTCAAACCACAGAGGCATTTGATGATTTGCTTTTCCATGAATTGGCCCATGAATGGATTGGAAACTCTGTTTCTGTAAATTCTTGGAGTGACTTTTGGATCCAAGAAGCTCCTGTAGGCTTTCTTGAAGGCCTTTATTTAAAAGAAAACTTTGGTTTTGATAAGTATGTCGATCATTTAAAATCTTACAAAGAAATTCTTCGTTTGGAAGGTCCCGTTGTGTATCCCAAGGCAGCTTCAATTTGGGAGGTCTTTGATCAACGAGATTTTTACTTTAAAGGAATCTTAGTTTTGGCATCCTTGTATAAGTGGCTTGGCGAAGAGACTTTTAAAAAAGCCCTTTACGAGTTCGTAGCAAATCCGAATCACCAGAATGGAAACCAAGTCTCGACACCTCAGTTCATCTCCACTTTTATTCTTCAAGCTCCAGACTTCGCCGACGAAATAGGCTCGTTCTTTGATACATTTCTTTACTCGAACCAATTGCCAACACTTAATGTACAACGGCTAGAGAAGATTCTCTATCTAAAGTGGAATCCTTCTTCCTTAAAAATGGATGTTGATATTGAAATCAATGGGGAGCGGCAGCGAGTGAATATGCAAGAAGGAGCAGCCACAATCAGCATAAACAAAGACTCTGTGATCAAAATTGACCCTGATGAAATCGGTTTATTTGAAATTGGCTACGAGAGCATTTCTCACCCGAGGTAGGGGAACTCCTAATCACACGGAGGCATGATGGTGAGGTACAATTCAGTTCCATCTCCCTCAGGCCCTAGATTGGAAATCACTAAGACTTCCTTGGAAGATGTATCATAGGACTTCCAAGCCTCAACAACCTTTGGATTCTCTTCCATTTGAAACTCCATCCACTCCTCACTCGTTTCAAAGAATTCATCTTCAAAAGAAATGACTTTGCTCTGTCCGTAACGAATCGCAACTATGCCCTGATCTCGTTCCAACTTTTCTTCTTCAAGAAGAGCTCTCAAAGAGTAGGGGACTTCACCCATCTCTCCAATATAACAAATGCTCTCAAGTTGATAGAGATAAGGTGACAAAACATCTGCATATTTTTCTTCTGTCGTGAATAAAAATTTTGAACCACTGTCGCTCTTGGTCTGATTGGCAAAAAACAAACAACAACCCAAACCTATAAAAATGATTTTTTTTAATCCCATCATCGTTAAACTCCAAACTAACTATTCTTTCCGTATCAATATGAGATCATATCTACCTCTATTAGACTCTTTACCGTGAGTGTACTTATTCTAATTTGAAAAAAAGAAAGATTAAGAAGTGTCTCGTTTTGAGAAACTTATCAAATATATCCTCACACCTCCCCCTAGACTTTAGACAAGTGTCAGATCTTCCGACAGTTAAATATAGCCAAAGGGCACAGAATCTCCCTCAGGGGTATGCATCTTGCTTTTTAACAGTGTGGGGGCTAGAAATCGTGAGAGAACAGAGAATTCTTCTAATAGGGCTATTTTTAAGTCTTGCTGGCTGTGGACAGTCGACCTTTAAAGCCGCCCCTATAGCTGAGATTCAATCTCTGCGCTCAGAAGGACTACCAACCAACAATACCACCACAACAACGTCAACTACGACCACTCTCCGTAGCGACATTCCAACTACCACAGTAACAACAACAACTCGAGGTGGAGGCTCCACAACCACCACTACATCCACGACAGTGACAACAACAACTCGAACAACGACAACCACAACTATCACCACCACGTCCACGACGGTAACAACAACAACTCAGCCTGGGCCATCTACCCAACTTGATCAGAAACGATGCCAGGGACTTCGCATTGCCGATCAAAAAATCGACATTGAAGAAGTCACACCCGGTGATCCAGATTTCATGCAACCCACCACTGCTGATTGGTATCAGAGATATATCTCAAAATCCCTTATCATCCGGGCTTTAGTTGATGAGTGTGGAGAAGATCCAAATCGTATGCTCCACGCAGATGCTCTTTTGAGACAAGCCTACATTGTGCGCTTTCCAGCTCAATCAGATTGCTCAAACGTGAACACTCAGCACAGGTGGCAACACTTTACTCGAGTTCTAGCGCTAAGAGAGTTGATTTGGTACGGAAATACCATGGCACCAGATGTGCGAGCTGGAGTTGAAGCCTACGCTCAGTGTCATCTCGTTGGACCACAAACAAGTAGCAGTGAAAACCTAAGATGGGGAGCAAATTCAGGACGCTTTCTTTCTCACGAGTATTTAGGGGAAACAAATAGATCCACCCATCAAGACTTAAGAGCTTGGGTTATAAACCGTTTAAAAGAACATCTCAAGTTTGGATTTAAAGAATGGGGTTCCAATTATTCTGGTGGAAGTCTTTTCCCAATTTTAAATTTAGCAGAGCTTTCTCAAGATGCTGAAGTTCGTAAACTCGCACTTGCAGTGGTTGAGATGTATATGGCCCAACAAGGTGTACACTCACTCGGCGTTCATTTTACAAGTGGAAGAATTCGCACCTATCGTAAATCATGGGCCACAAATTCACCACGACCGTCAGCATGGGCACGCGTATTTTTTGGCAACCTCACTAGCGAAGATGCCCGTCAGTACACAGAATCTGTATTGACTGCATTAGTCAGTAACTACTCACCACTTAAAGTCACACAAGATATTTTTTCAAAACCAGGTGGGTATGAAGCTAAAATGAGAGTGCCACAAATCAGTCGTTCTCACTATTTTTACTCTAAACCAAAGTATGCAATTGGATCGATACAAAACCTTACTCACGATTTCTTTAGACGTGAAAGTGTCACACATGACGTTTTTCCCATTTTTATCCAGACTAAAAAAGGGCGAAATGCACGTGTTGTCCCATTTGGACTTCCAATTGAAAACATTGGACCTTCAAAAATTATATCTCTTGATGAAAGAAGTTTTGGTTATGAAAACATGGCCTTTGTTCATCATGGTGGTGACACAAAAGGAGTGTGGACTGGTGGAGGCGTAGACTCAGTTCCAATTCGTTTGTTCTATGGAACAGACATCATTAACAATCCCATTATTCAAAATGGATGGGTGTTTTTACAAGATGGTCAAGGCGCTTACATCGCCTGGGCTCCGACTAAAGGTGATCCAATAAATGCCAATGAAACCCGAATGGCAGGCTCCGTTATCCAAGGACGATTTATTCGCTCCACATTTGAAGGGCCAAGTGGAGAAACCGCTGTTATAGAAGTCGGAGATCAAGAAACATATGGAAGTTTTAATGCATTTCGAAATGATGTTATTTCTCGTAACCCAAGACCACGTGAAGTATCTGGACAAGTCACCTATGTCACCAAAAGCCAAAAAACTATTGTGT
This sequence comes from Bdellovibrionia bacterium, assembly GCA_030427965.1. GTDB lineage: Bacteria > Bdellovibrionota > Bdellovibrionia > Bdellovibrionales > JAUICD01 > JAUICD01. The sequence goes on along the minus strand of JAUICD010000009.1, from coordinate 31,880 downwards.
GGCAACGTGGATCATTCCGCGTTAACGGAACTGAATTGGATGCTACCAATTACCCGCTCAATCAATCACCTTACCTCAACGACAACGTCATCACGATCAATGGAAAAACAACTACAATCAATCAAACAACAGGTCAAATCACTGGTGCTACAGCCCGAATACCCCGTCAAAAAGTATTTGGAAATCCTTAAAAAGATGCTTTCAAATCTCTTCATATGTAGAAATTTATTGAACCTGAGATTTAAAAGTGACCTCAAAGGATTTAAAACTGCCCTATAACAGTGTTCTAAACCAGTTTCAAAGAATTTTGCAAAGTGACTTATATCTATTTAACACAGTTGTTCGAAGACTTAGTGAACAGGTCACGTGCCCAGTCAAAGAACTTGGTGTCGCCATAGCTACATCGAGTGGAGCGAGTTCGAACACAAGTTATTTTATTTCAAAATGAACTCCATGAAACCTCGATGAATTGCCAACAGACCATATAGATTGCAGAAGCAAATGATAGAACTTGTCTTTTAAACTTATACTTAAGGCAAAAAAAGGGACCACAAGCGTTCGGGGATGAACGCTTGTGGGACTACGGGGTGAGATCATTGGAATTGGAAATCAGTTGAGAAGGGATTTTAATTCTTTCTCGGCTTGTTCTCGAGTTCGACCATACTTTTCTTGGATTTTACCAACAAGCTGATCGTACTCTCCGTCAATCCGATCCAATTCGTCATCAGTGAAATCTGCCCAATGAGTTTTTACTTTACCTCTAAGCCGTTTCCACTGACCTTTTAGAGTATCCTTATTCATGTTGTCCTCCTGTTGTTAAGTTCAAAAATAGATTCTCACAATTTGGAAAAAAGGTTGTTAGGGTCGTTTGAATAAATTGTGTAGATATGTAGACATACTTAAAAAGGCCCCAGGTCTAAAGTAGTGAGACCTGTTCCAAATATTTTCAAATCGAAATAAACACGAGCTCTCAGTCATTTTTCTGATTTGCAGCGCATCGCTAGAATCAAATCCAATCCTAATGAAACCTTATTGAGAACATATAGACTTCTTTTCCAACTCGTATATCTTCAACATCTATCAAATTTTAGGAGGACCCCCTATGCTTCAAAAAGCTATAACCTTAGCTCTCATATCTCTTTTCACATCAATGGCAATTTCATCTCAGAAAATCGTTTACCTTGAAGAAAGTGGCAATTCAGCCCGCCTTGCCGTGTATGACCTCACAACCAAGATTACAAACTACCCAACTGTCGGTGGTCTCAATGTCATATATCCAACCATTTCATCTGATGGCTCTCAAGTTGCATTTAGTGGAAGTAAAGACAGCAAGAACTACGGTATCTACATTGTAGATCTCAACACAAATCAACTCACTGAAGTTGTCGCACCCAAAGGACTTACTATACAGCCGACATTTTCAGGGAACGGACGACGTCTCGGGTATACAGCTCCTGTTCAAAACAAAAACCAAATTCATGTTTTGGATTTAGAAGCTTGGAGAGTCGACTCTTCCACTCAGCCCATTGTGCTCAACTCAGTCGAGTCCGCCTATTATCCCTGCCTCTCATCAGCAGGATTCTTTGCAACCTTTCATTTATCCTACAAAGAAAATGACCAAAAAATTCAGCAGATTGCAAAATTTGACATCAAAGAAGGTGAGATCACTCGCTACTCATTTCCAAACTCCAAATCTCCCCTCATTGGAAAATCTCCGTGTTTTTCTTTTGATGACCGAGAAATTGTATTTACAAAACAAGTTGGTGAAGGCTGGAATGTTTTTAAAATCGATATCAATGGAGAAACACTGACTCAACTCACAAATTCCAAAGCAAAAGATTATGCTCCACGTTTTTTTCCTGATGGATCACTTCTGTTTTCATCAAATCGATCTGGAAAATTTCAATTCTACCGTTTGGAAAAAGATCTAACAGAATCAGATGGTGCTCAAGCAACTCTTGTTCACTTTGATGAAACCAACATATGGGACCCTCGTATCAGTGGTGAAACAAACTACAGCATAGAAAGACGCATGGATATTATGGGCGAACCACGCTCTTCGTTTGCAACGCTAAAACATGGCAATCACGTTTACGTCATAGGTGGTCACAAGGGCTTTGAACACACCTATCCGCCAGAGTCTTTTAGTTCAGAGGTGCATGCATACAATCTTGAAACAAAGAAGTGGCACCGACTTGCAGACAAAATCAACCCCGTACATGGACTCACAGCAAAGGCACATGGGAATTATATTTATGCTTTTGGTGGATTTGCATATTCAGAAGATCACAACCCCAAGTGGAAATCTTTAGACGTGATTGAAAGATATGATATTTCAGAAGATCGCTGGGAAGTGATTGGAAAACTTCCAAGCCCAAGGTCCTCAAATGCCATTGCACAAATTGGAAATAGTGTGTTTCTCGTTGGTGGATGGGATGCAACCCCACTTCACGAGGGCGATTACAATGGAACATTCTATGAATCAATTGTTCGTTTTGATCTCACAACTGAAAAAGCCGAAGAATATCCAATTTCGGTTCCAAAACCTGCCAGAAGAGCTTTTACAGCCACTAAACACAATGGAGAGCTCGTTATTGCTGGAGGCCTGACTCAAGGAGGAAGACATTTCAATCTACTTGATCAAGTTCTTTCACTCAATATTGAAACAGGAACATGGACGGAACTCCCCTCTCTGCCATTTCCAAATTTTGCTCCTGCCATTCAATCTGTTCAAAATAAGTTATTCCTTTTTGGTGGGTTCCGAATGGATGGAGACGACTACTCCTATGTGAACCATATCTACAACATGGGAAACTCCGATTGGAAGCACACAGGTCGATATCTCAGAGAGAGAAAGGGATTTGTACAGCCTGTACTTCTTGATAAAAACACAGCAGGCCTTCTTGGAGGGCACACCTACGACACTCAAAATGACGGCCCTGTAAGTACTTTTGAAGTTTTTCAACTGAAAAGGTAAGAAACTGGCCTACAGGCAGTGTTGGTCTAAAGTTTCACCTAAGTTCTCAAATACTTAAAAACTCTCTAAAAAGCTCAGACAGTCCTCAAGCAGCAGTGCTCACCCTGTGAGCACTGCACTTGAAGGAACTCGTTTTTAGAGAGTTTTTAAGTATTTGAGAAGTCTATGGTTATCAAAGACCAACACTGCCTGTGGGCTAGTTTGAAAAGGTAACTGGGGTCTCTCAATTTCATATCGCACAGACTGCGGCTTGTACGATACGTTTAATATCTATGATATCTGACTGTTACAATTGGGAACTTTTAAACCAACCTCTAGACTTGTACGACTTCGGACTGAATTTCTTCGCGAATCATATGTGCAAATTCATTTGCCACTTCAGGATTCTTTCCAGTTCCTAAAATCACACTTCTATAGTTCATTGTCTTTTTGAGAGTTTGAAGCCCTTCGACTAAATTTCCAGGTAAAGTCTTAACAGTTAAAACAATATCTCTGTTGCTGTACATTGGAACAATCTGTTGAAATATAATTCTTTGTAAACTTTCAAAAAAGAAACCTTCATCACTTTCATCCACATGGAAAACCACAAGTTCAAATGGATTTCCATTTTCTTCACGTACAAGATAGTTCACCGCACGATTGATCAAAGGCCTAAGTCCCGTTCCCCCTGCGCACAAAACATGTTTGGGTAAGTTTTCTGGCAACTCTCGATTGGAATAAACTCCCATTCCAAAGTGAAGGTCCTTACGGGTTTCAAGGCGCGTCTCTAGTACACCCCAACGGTAAAATGCCATTACCAAAAGGACCAACGCAAGAAGTTGTATCCCCATGTTTTGAGCTTCTGGAGAAGCAAAGAACATCAGTGTGACCTGTGCAATCAACAAAACAACACCTGAAATCAAAGGAATTATAGGAATAACAAGTCGTTTATGTTTGATCACAAATTTAGATAGATAGTGGCTTGGTAAATTTTTGCGTTTCTTACGATTGCGCATAAGCACAACACCCACAGCAAAACTTACCATAACTCCCAAGAAAGCCATTTCATAAACTTTTGCTAAGACTTCAACCTCTCCCGGGACAATAGCTGTCATCGCAAGAGCAATCAGCATAAAGGGGATTGCAATCAGAGGGTACCCTTGAACAGATGGAAATCTGTGTGTGATACGCTTAAGTAATATTTCTGGTAAGTTCCCCTGTTTAGACATTGTTTTTGCTAATCCAATAAATCCCACAAATGCGGTATTCACCGCTGCAAACAAAGTCAGAGTGGCATCCACTACGACTACTGTCATAAGTGTCTTTCCCCCCATTTTTCCACCAAGAGCTGACAATAAAGATTCTTTGTTTGCGATAATTTCATCTTCAGCAAGTATCGTTAAACAGAGCAGTGAAATTGTTGGAGCCGTCAAAGAAACCAAAACAACAACTGTTTTATATAACTTCTTTACAGTTTCAAGCATTGGCTCTTCAAGTTCTTCAACAATTTGAGCTGCTGATTCAAATCCTGTAATTCCTAAAAACGCCCCTGCAAATCCATGCATAAGCATTGCAAACGTCAACTCACCACTGATTGTAATTTTACTCATTTTACCAAAATCGATTTGCTCCCAGTTGAACATCACAAATCCTATGCCCCAAAAAACCATGATCAAAAGCAATGCAAAGTGAGCTCCCGCAATTCCCGTTACAATTTTTGCAGGCTCCTTAATCCCCTTAGTATTAAGAAGTCCGAAAATGACAATCGGTATTCCTGATATCAAAACAATAGTGGATAATTCCACATCCCCGCTCTGAAGAGAGGTGATGTAAAATGCCCCAGAAAGAGCGCTCACTGCTGCTGTTGCAAGATACGAGACAACCGTTAAACCACCAGCCAAAACCCCGGTGCGCCTACCAAAGCCTCTTAAAATCATGACGTAGGCACCACCGTTGTACGGACTCAGTGCGAGGCCTTCTTCGTAGGTTTTCTTGAAAGCCCACATCATCAAACAAACAATGAAAACAAATAAGGGTGAGAGGTACCCTACGTACGGAAACAAAAGTCCTGTGCCGTAAAAAACCGAAGTTCCAATGTCGGCCCCCACAATTCCAGCACCAATAATCCAGCTAAGCCCACCGTCACGTTTTTCCATTCCCACCTCAACAAAACCCTATGTTAATAGATTTACTTGCAATTTGCCAAAAGTCCTAAAACTGTTTTCATCTTGTTTCGCGTCATCGAGGAAGATCCTTCGACCCTCAGGGAAAAACAAACCACATCAACTGATGCGCACTGCGGTAAGATTCGTCAATTCTCATCACATCAGATACAACCTCACGACTATGCTGAATCTCCATCAAGAGCTCGCAACTCTCGCAAGATGCGTAAAATATCAAAACTTGTCACAAGCTGCCGCACACGTTGGCCTAAGTCAGCCCCAACTTTCACGTGTTATATCAAAAATTGAACGAGAACTCGACCTCACACTTCTTGATCGAACAGCAAGAAGGAAGTCGGCATGGACTCCAATGGCTTTCAAGATTTCACAGGTCTACTCCGGTGGGATTGAAAAACTTGAAAATGAAATAAATGTTTTACTTGAAAGCTCTACAATATCTCATCTTCGAGTTGGCACACTTGAAGGAATGATTCCAGTTGCAACAAAAGTGATTGAAACACTTTTTCAAAAAACAGAAATCCAATCTGCTGACATTCAGGTCTTAGATCTCAGCGAACTCGAATTGAGTTTTGCTAGAAATGATTTTGATATCGTTTTCACACACCGAGAACCAGGACGACGAAAATTTGATAAACAAAAACTACTTGGATATCAAACACTAGACAATGTACAAAAAAGCGATGCCTATGATGTTTATAGCTCTTTTGAATATTCCTCTTTAAATCCAAGACAAAAAAAGAAGATCAATAGACCTGTTGTCGTAAGCAACTCACTTTTGTTTCGAAAACATTGGATCGAGTCTATCGGAGGAAAAGGCCTTCTACCCTCTGAGATTTCATCCAAAAAGCCTTCACGCAAAGACGTGGAAAACGTTTACCTCATCGGAGCGGACTCACTGCCCTCTAAGATTTGGAACGCAATCAATACTTTTTTAATTTGAATTATTCAGCCTTACCGCCAGCAGCTTTACACTCTTCAGCTGAAGCCATGACCCAGCCCTTACCTTTACAAGAATTTTGACCAGCACATGCATGCTCAGCTGTGTGACATGAGCTTTTTGCTTCACATGAATTTCCACCCATGCACTTCACTTGAGCTGTAGAGCCTGTTTTCTTTGCCGACTTCTTTGCACCACTTCCATATCCAGATGCCAGGGATGATGCGAGTAAGCCCGTCATTGCTGCACTCAAAAAAACCTTTTTATTCATTCCAAATCCTCCAAAACTTTTCGATTCAATTATGATCACATTCCATTTGTATGGCGAGAAAAATCCAATTCTGACTCATTGCGAACTGCTCTCAACGCGCCTGTGTACGCACCTAGTAGCTGAACTGAGTAGTCTATCTTCTCACGTACAAAAGTATCGCCATCGTTTGCTGAGGCTTCTCCCTGTAAGACATTCCCCACATCACGAACAATAACATGATCTGGAATAAAACAGATTCGAGAATTTTTATAGCCACTCATCCTAAGTTCTGAAATAGGATAGGCACCCCCACGTCCTGCTGAAACACAAACCAACAAAGCTGGTTTATGTGAAAGCGTTTCACCTGCTGAAAAACACAAAAGAAAATTCTTAATCGCAGCAGTTGCCATACCGTGCCATTCCGGAGTCAACAACACAAAGGCATCACTTGAATCCAATTCTGCTTTCAAATCCAAAACACTCATCCCACTAGACAAAGACTGAGACTCAAACTCTGGTGTCCAAAATGGGAGTGGATTGCTACCAAGATCCAAGTGAAAGGTGGAAGCCTTCAATTGCTCTTGGGCTCTTTTTTCCACATATGCCCCAACACGAGCTGTTTCAGAATCTGTACGTTGGCTTCCCGAAATTATACTGAGTTTCATTATTCACCACCTACGACTTAAGAGTCTTGCTGTTTAGATAGGTCTATCGTAAGACAATTGTCAGTACAAGGGGGGACCATGACTCATTTCTTCAACTCAATTTTAATATCTCTTTTTATTATTCCCAATAGTAGCTTTGCAGCTATCGACAAAGACTATCCAGCCAAGTGGTGGAAACCCGTTCCTCGAGATCAAGCAGCCAGTTGGGAAATACTTCCTCAAGACGCAAAAGCCGGAGAAGTCATATTGTCCAAAAGAACAGAACTTGGAATTTTCTCAAACTTTGCAGCCACACCGTTTGAACTAGACGGAATCAAATACAAAAGTCTTGAGGGGTTTTGGCAAATGATGAAATATCCTGAGAATAAAGAGGATCCACGCTACACAGCTGAAGGAGTCACTTGGAAGTTCACGAGGAAACAAGTGGCACAGATGACAGCATTTGAAGCAAAAAATGCGGGAAAACTGGCCTCAAAAAACATGAAGATTATGGATATCAATTGGGTCAGCTACAAAGGTAAAAGAATGGACTATCGCACCCAAGAAAAAGGAGATCATTACAAGTTGATCATTCGAGCTATGAAAGAAAAGTTAGCACAAAACACTCGCGTAAAAGATCTTCTTTTTCAAACAGGAGACCTCATCCTCAAACCTGATCACAAGCAAGGTGACAACCCTCCACCAGCATGGAAATACCATGAAATTTGGATGAATTTTCGCTCGCAATTGAATACCAAAAGAATATAAGACTTCTGTCCGTGATCTAGACATAATTTTCCCACGGACCAAAGTACTCTTCACTTCATCCTATTTTATTCTTATCCCCCACTCCAGTAGAATATAAAGGTAACTGGAGTGGATCAACTTGTCGAGAATCAGCATTGTTATACCTGTATTGAATGAAGAGTCGAATATCGATCCTCTTTTTGAAAGAGTTGAGACTGTTTTTCAAGAACTCTCTTACGATTTTGAAATTCTGTTTGTTGATGATGGAAGTACAGATCAAACATTAAACACAATCAAAAGGCTTCATCGAAAAGATTCCCGTGCAAAGTTAATTTCATTTTCTAGAAATTTTGGACATCAAATCGCTCTTACAGCAGGAATGGATCACGCCAAGGGTGATGCCGTTTTGGTTATGGATGCCGATCTCCAACATCCCCCCGAACTCATCCCAACTATGATTTCTGAGTGGGAAAAGGGGCATGAAGTTGTTTATACGATTCGGGAAAAAGAAGACAGTGTTGGCATATTGAAAGCTCTGACATCCAAGATCTTTTACTTACTCTTTCGATCACTTTCTTCCACTCAAATTCCAGATGGAGTTGCTGATTTTCGGTTAATGGACAGAAAGGTTGTCAAAGCTTTCAAACGTATAAGAGAACGAAATCGATTTCTGAGAGGGCTTACTTTTTGGGTTGGGTATAAGAACATTGGTATTAAGTACAAAGCCAATAAACGGCATAGTGGAAAAACAAAATACAATTGGCGCCGAATGTTTAATTTTGCAATTGAAGGCATAACATCCTTTTCATCACTCCCCATTTATCTATCAGTCTACATCGGTTTCACTATGGGAACTCTTGGTTTTGGATATGGTTGTTACGCACTTTATATTAAAATATTCACACAGCATTCCATTCCAGGATGGGCCTCAACCGCAATTCTTCACTCAACAATTGGAGGACTTCAGTTGTTCTTGATGGGAATTGTCGGAATTTACGTTGGGAAAATATACACAGAAACCAAAGGACGCCCCATTTATCTAATTCGTGATTCTGTGGGAATTGAAGGTCGTGACGACACTTAACTTTGTAAGATTGACCGACATGCCCATTTCCATCTGAAAGCTTGATTCTTTATGACAAATAGAAACTGGCCTACAGAAGTGTTGGTTTAAAGTTTCACCTAAGTTCTCAAAGACCAACACTGCTGTAGACCAGTTTATGATAAACAGTGGAAATGTGAGTGGTCGTTTTAATTGGCAGACGGCAAACAGGGAACTAAGATTTTCTTAAGTATAACACTGCCACCAAGCCAAGAACCGCCATCGACAATATAACAAAAATCCAAAGATTCGTAGTTTCTGCCTCTCGAATCGTCCATTGAGCTGAAAGAGTTTGCGTGTTTCTCAGTCCCTCCTCTTCCCACTCAACAACTCCAAAAATGGCGTACACAGAACCCAAAAGTCCGCTAAAGTTTTTTCCCTCAAATAGAAACTCAGATTCTCCACCTGCCTTAATTTCAAATGGAAACCCTTCATCTATGATTTGAATTTCTTTTGTTGTGTGTAAACTCACCATTCCACGTCTCATAACAGACCCTGGATTGCGAATGACAACTTTGGCTTCAAACTTTTCACCAGTTCCAAAAACACTCATCTTTCCTTGGATTCCTGAAGCATAGAGTAAAGTTTGCTTAGATTTAGGGACTTGCCCCAGTACAGCTCTCTCCACAGTCAATGCAGTAAATGGATAACCATTGAGGTCTTTGTAATGTCGCCAAACAAAAATTGGATACAACCCTCTTCTTGGCAGATTTAAGGACTTACAGATTGTCAAATTACATCCCAACTGATCATACGTCACAGTATCAGAAATCTTCCATTTCTTCTTTCCCTGAGGCACAAGTTGCTCTGGGCCTCCAGCCCACCTCCAAGATCCAATGACAATTTCAGGGAAAACTTCAACTGCACTTTCATTCCCAAAATTCGAAAGATCAAACTCTCCAATAATCTCAACAGAAGTTTCGCCACTCTCAAATTCCAAATTGGGATTTCCTACAATTGAAATTGTACCCGCATTGGCAAATGAACTTATCAAAAACAGTAAAAATACAGATTTCACCCCAACCACCATTTCGGCTTTCGCCAACTAACACCAACGAGAAAGACAAATGAAAACAAAGAAACATATCCGCTAAAAATCCATGAGATCTTGCGTCCAAACTGAAACCGAACCTTCTCACTTGATGGAGTTACCCCAATCATCCCAGGAGACACAAGATAAGTTGGGTCTCCTGAGTCCGGAATTAGAGCATCATGATAAGCATACTTTACTAAATGAGGCGTACCCTTACAGTCTGTTTTCAGTGTAAATCCAAAAAAATCTGTTTCAATCTGTGCTCTGCAATTGCTGACTCGATTCTCTTCAACTTGCTTTTTAAATGAATGAACACCTGAGCCTTGATTCACGATCAACCACTTACTGGTCTCCCTGTTGTATTCATCAAACCAACTATAGAACTTTTGTTGCCATTTACTGTCATTTTCGATGATCTCAACCTGTCCCAACAAAGGCACTGCCATGCGTGGTGACTGATGAACCCTATACAGGGTCCAAGGAGAATGCTCACCAACCATTGAAATATAAGAAGCCCTATTTGCTGAATCGTTGGTTTTCTTCGTGATTCCAATCAAATGATCTACGCCCATCAAGTCAAACTTTTCTTCCAGCGTATCAAACCCTCTTTTGGGGCACTTGAAATCGCGAAACGGGCAACTCGGAGTTTTGCTCACTTTTGCTTGAAGATAAAAAGCTTCAGGTGAAAGTATTGAAGCCTGTGTGTAAAGACTTTCAAGAGTGGCCCTACGAGCAAAATAAGGCAACATCTCAAATACGCGAATTGTTCCCGCCCCATTGCTTATGTCATTGTGTTCAAACACAATACGTGGTTTTTCAAGGCCCGGCTCCAGTTGTCCGACCAAAGACTGAAGCTTGGGGTAAAGATATTTTTTATTCCAACTTGAATAATTCCATTTGCACCAGTTTGGGAAATTATGAACATGCCCTGAGGTCCACCAAACCATCAACACAAGTAATGGCAGCGTCACAACAAGAGAACCCAACCTTTTTGCCACTTTGGAAACGACCATTCCAGTCATAATCCCAACAACCACTGAGAAAAAAAGTTGTATCTGAGGTATGGCCCGTGCGTCCACAAGACCAATTTTTGGAAAGACAAAAAATAATCCTGCATATGTAAGAATTGGAATGCCCCAGAAACCAATCTGTTTTAAATTTTGCTTAAGATTCCACCGCATCCTCGGAAACAATTGAATCAAAAACCAACAAACAAAGATGACATACAAAGGGTAATAGATTGGCGCTGTAAAAGATTTCCAAATCCCTAAATACCCCCAACTCATTGGAAGAGGGGTTGTCCACTTGTTGTTATCAATCATAGGATAAATAAACCAAAGGGAAAGAAGCAAAGTCATCACGCCCGTAAGAGTTAAAATTTTCAGCCATGGTTTTATTTGCTCTTTTTTAACAAGAAAAAAAGCTGAAGCAAAAAAGACTGGTACAATCAAAAAAACATAAGCATGACTTAATGCAACCGCTGAAAGAAAAATCAAACCCCAAAACGACATTTTATTTCTCTTCAATCCATGAACCGTGAATCCCAATGCCAAGAAAAGAAAACAGAACGCATAAACATGCGCAAACTGGCCTGCAAGGGTGGAAAGTGTATTTCCTCCCCACATCGAAAACGCTTCATTGTAAATAGATGGAAGTAAAAATACAGATGCCAGTATCGGTGCGGGAAATCGAAATCCCATAAGACGAAAACATGTATAAGCACATGTTGGAAGCATTAGAAGTGGCAAAAGTGTGCCAATATTAAAGGCTGTTTCTAACGGAATCACAAAGCCCATTAGAGCCATTAGGATAAACGGAAGTGGGAAATAATGAACAAGATGTGGCTCTCCACCTAAATTCCCCGCATTCCATAGCTTGACAGTGAACTCTGGTAGCCCAAAATTCTTTAGAGTATAAACAGGCCAAAAATGAGAGCCTGTGTCCCCTCCAGTTGCGGGAAACGGCATGTACACGTCTTTGGGAATATAACTCAGAAAAAGTGCCGCCATAATTAGAAGACCAATGCCATCAAACACAGATTCAATATTTTCTATTTTCCGAATCCGAATTCGATTCTTATTTTGCATATTGAAATTCTGACAACAAGGGTAGGATATGACAATGGATTTCAACATCTAAACTTTTTGAGAACAAATTTGCGAGGGGGTCGTCAAACCCTTCACGCCAAGGATTTGATAAGCCGAAGTCGCAATGAATATGCAACGAGTTATTTGTTAGAATTCCAAATAATTCTTCAACCAAAGATGACACATTTCTTTGAGTGCGTTACACATTCACCATCATGAGAGAACTCAAAATCATAACAGGAAACTCAAACGACCAACTGGCCAAAAGTATTGCCAGTGAAGCTGGAGTCAGCCTCATTAGCTGCGAAGTAAAACGCTTTGCAGATGGTGAAGTCCAGGTCGACGTCCATGAGAACGTAAGAGGAAAAGACATTTTTGTTGTTCAAAGCACCTGCCCTCCTGTGAATGAAAACTATATGGAGCTCTTTGTGATGATGGACGCTCTAAAAAGAGCTTCCGCAGAACGCATCACTGCTGTTCTTCCCTATTATGGATATGCTCGCCAAGACCGCAAAGCCTCTCCACGCGCGCCAATTTCAGCAAAACTCTGTGCGGATTTACTTTCTGCAGCAGGAGCAAATCGTGTGGTAGCACTAGATCTCCATGCTGCTCAAATTCAAGGATTCTTTGATGTTCCATTTGATCACTTATTTGCAATTCCAACCCTTGCTCGTGAGTGGCGCAATATTTACGGAAAAGGCGACGAATTTGTCGTTGTAAGCCCTGATGCAGGGGGAGTTGAGCGGGTCAGAGCCTTTGCAAAGCGGATCGAGTGCTCTATTGCCATTATTGATAAGCGGCGCGTTAAGCCCAATGAAGCAAAGGCCATCAATCTGGTTGGAGACGTAACAGGCAAAACTGCAGTAATCTTGGACGACATGATAGATACAGCAGGGACTTTGACACAAGCTGTTGACAGTCTTATCAAGAATGGTGCAAAAAGGGTGATCTCTGTGGCAACTCATGGGGTTTTTTCTGGCCCAGCTCTTTCGCGACTCAATGAGAGTCAAATCGAGCAAGTTTTGGTTACAGATACAATACCACAGGCAAAGAATATGGAGGCCTGTAAGAAACTTAAAGTCGTCTCAATGGCACCCGTGTTAGCGGCAGCTATTCGACGAATACATGACAATGAATCAGTGAGTTCTTTGTTCAATTGAGGTGAAATATGACAACAGGCGAATCAATAAATCTTGAAGTAAACGTACGTGAAACTGGCAAAGGCAATTCACACAAACTGCGAAAGAAGTTTTTAACTCCAGCAGTTGTTTACGGTTCCAAACTGGAAAATACCAATGTTGCACTCGAAGAAAAGTGGATCGTGAAATATTCAAAACTCGATTATGAAAATGCGATCTTTGTTTTGAAATCCTCTGAGTCCAAAGTGAATAACCGTAAAGTTCTAATGAAAAAAGTGGATCGTGACCCAGTTAGCAGAAGACCGATTCATGTTGATTTCTACGCCCTAGATATGACTCAAGAAGTTCGAGTCAACATTGAGCTGACCTTTGAAGGTAAGGCTGAAGGCTTACTTGAAGGAGGCCAACTTCAACCTATTCGACGGTCTGTTGAAGTCGACTGCCTTCCTGACAAAATTCCAGATACAATTGTTGTTGACGTTACACCACTTAAACTCAACGACACACTTCATCTTTCTGACCTCAATTTTCCTGAAGGAGTTAAGCAAACTTCAAAAGAAGACCTTGCAATTGTCACAGTTGCTGAAATCCGTGAGGAAGAAGAAGCACCTGTTGCTGAAGCTGCTGCAGAAGGAGCTGTAGAAGGTGAAGCCGCTGCTGAAGGTGCTGCTGCTCCAAAAGAAGGCGGAGCTGCTGAGAAAAAAGCTGAAGGCGAAAAGAAAGACTAGAGAATGTGGCTTATTGCTGGCCTGGGCAACCCAGGTCCGAAGTACGCAGAAACCCGCCACAACGTGGGGTTCATGGTTTTAGATCATTGGGCTCAAATAAGAAGAATCCAATCTGAAAAAGACGAATTCAAAGCCAAAACCGCACGACTTAAACTGCGTGGAGATGATGCTATAATAGCCAAACCACTCACCTACATGAATCTCTCTGGTGGACCTATTCAGCAGATTATGAGTTTTTATAAAATTCCAATGACAAACCTCTTAATCGTGCATGACGAAGTCGACCTTCCTTTTGGTACGCTCAAGTTTCAACAAAACCGAGGTCCCGGTGGACACAATGGGCTTAAAGATATCAATGAAAAGCTTGGAAGCCAAAACTATGGTCGCCTTAAGTTTGGGGTTGGAAGACCTCCTCATCCCAAAATGGAAGTTGCAGATTATGTTCTTCAAAAATTTGATGACCAAGAAATATCTGAACTTCCACCCTTAATAGACAAGGCCATTGAGGGACTTGAGTGCTACATCAATGAAGGTTATTCAAAAGCCGCCACAAAGTTTAACATCAAACCTCAAAAAGAACTGTGAAAAACTATGGGGTTTAAAGTCACCTGTAGGAAGATAGGCCACCAAATAAAAGATATACACAAATCAAAGGGAATCAAATGAGTTTACAAGTTGGAATTGTAGGTCTACCAAACGTTGGAAAGAGCACACTCTTCAATGCTCTAACTGCAGCCAAAGCAGAGAGTGCCAACTATCCATTTTGCACAATAGACCCAAACGTTGGGGTTGTAACAGTACCGGACCCACGACTCACAAAGGTCGCCGAGCTTATCGGTTCAAAAGAAACAATACCTACAACTATCGAATTTGTAGATATTGCCGGACTTGTTGAGGGTGCAAGTAAAGGTGAGGGACTGGGCAACCAGTTTTTGAGTCACATTCGAGAGACCGATGCCATTGTTCATGTGGTTCGCTGCTTTGATGACAGCAATGTTGTGCACGTATCAGGATCTGTAGACCCTATGCGAGATATGGAAGTCATTGAAACAGAATTGATGCTTGCAGATTTAGATTCAATTGAAAAAAGACTCCAAAAGCTCAAGAATCAAGCAAAAAGTGGTGTCAAATCCGATCAAAAATCTGAAATGGAGCTCGTCGAGAAAATTCATGCCTGTTTACAAGAGGGGAAACCCGCCAGGACCATTGAAGTTCCAAAAGATCATACCAAATTTGTTAAAGAGCTTCATTTGCTCACGTCAAAACCTGTGCTCTACGCTTGTAATGTCGGAGAAGAAGATCTTTTAAATAATGGCAATAAACATGTTGAAAAAGTCCGAACAAAAGCCAAGGGCGAAAACAATCAAGTCATTGTCATATGCAGTAAACTTGAAGAAGAAATCGCTCAACTCCCCATTGAGGAGCGTGGAGAGTTTCTAGAATCTGCAGGTCTCAAGGAGCCTGGTCTAAATCGCCTGATCTTAGAGGCCTACAAACTTCTTAATCTTATCACTTACTTCACGGCAGGTCCTAAAGAGTCACGAGCTTGGACTGTCAAAGTGGGAACCCTTGCTCCGCAGGCAGCTGGAGTGATCCACACGGATTTTGAACGAGGGTTTATTCGAGCTGAAACCTATCACTGTGAAGATCTCTTTGAGTTCAAGACTGAAACTGCAATCAAAGAAAAAGGGAAGTTCAAATCAGAAGGAAAAGAATACGTCGTAAGAGATGGCGACGTGATGCTCTTTCGCTTTAACGTTTAGGTGCCGCACCTAACGGCGAGTTCGGATTGGTACTGGCTTCGGCGGTGGAGCTAAAATACGATCGAGCAATGCCTTAAGCTTCTCAACTATATCTTTCATATCTTCTTATCGGTCAAAATCTCACATGAATATGTATTAATTTGAGACAAACGCTTAGTCTTTTTTAAAACACTGGTTTGAGATGTATTCTCAGGTATCTAACGATTTTTTAATTTTGGATCAAAGGCATCTCGAAGGCCATCGCCAAAGAGATTGAAAGCAAGCATTGTCATAAAAATCGCAAGCCCTGGAGAAATGATCAAATGAGGGTAGTTCCGAAGCGAACGCCACCCTTCATTTGCAAGCACTCCCCAACTTGAAAACGGTGGTTGAAGACCAAGCCCGATAAAACTCAAAAAGCTTTCAAAAAGAACATTGGCAGGAATTTGAAACGTTAAAGTCACAATAATTGGACCTAGGATATTTGGAAAAATATGTTTCCACACAATTCCAAATTGGCTCGCACCCATTGCAAAAGCCGCCTCGACATATTGCATCTCTTTGACCTGCAAAACCTGCCCACGTACAAGACGCGCCACACTCACCCAACCAACAATACTAAGAGCAAGGAAAATCCCTGTCATCGCCTTTAATTCAGGATTGTCAAAAAGCTCTACCGAACCAAAAGCCACCATCACTAAAATCATCAATACAAGAGCTGGGATTGAGTAAAGTATATCCATTGATCTCATCATAATGGCATCGACTTTACCACCAAACCACCCAGAGATTGCTCCATACACAGCACCAATAAAGAGAGAAACAAATGCTGTAAAAATCGCAACAGCCATCGACATTCGTGCGCCATAAATCAAGCGTGACAAGAGATCACGTCCCAAATTGTCTGTACCCAGCCAATGGGTGGCACTTGGTCCTTCTAAAATTTGAGTGATATCTTGTTTATCAAATGGGTAAGGCTGAATTTGTTTTGCAAACAACGCTATAAAACACATAATCAATATAAAAATACCCGACACAACCGAAGCTTTGTTTTTCTTTAATCTTTTCCAAGCATCTGCCCAAAGACTCTCGGCTTTACCACTGGTTGAAGTGAGCATTGTTTTTTGATCCGTGGTCGCAGATTGTGACATCTGTTCTCCTAAGCCAATTTGATTCGTGGATCAACAATCGAATAAAGCAAATCCACAATTAAGTTCGCAAATATCAATACAACTGAATAAAGAAGGGTCAGTCCCAATATCAAGGGATAGTCTCGGTTGTTCACGCTTTGAACAAGATGTCTTCCCATCCCCGGAACAGCAAAAATCACTTCAATCACAAATGAACCCGACATAACATTGGCAATAAGAGGTCCTGATATAGAAAGAACTGGAATCAAAGAGTTTCTTAAAACGTGTTTGAACAAAACCACTTTCTCACCAAGTCCCTTTGCCCAGGCTGTTCGAATATAATCGGAACGAATAACATCTAAAACACTAGACCTGGTGAGACGGGCGATAATTGAAATCGGGCGCAAACCAAGTGTTAGTACTGGTAAAATATAATGTGTCGGACTTTCCCAAAGAGCTGCAGGTAAAACACGAAAGTAAAGCGCAAAGATTAGAATAAGTATGGCTCCAACCAAAAAGTTAGGAAGTGCTACCCCACTGATCGCTCCAGCCATTGCAAGATTGTCAACCCAGGTATTGTGCTTATAAGCCGCAATGACTCCAAGAGGGACTCCTATAATAAATGCAATCAAAAGTGCATAAAATCCCAATTTAAATGTGGCAGGCATTGCCTGAGCAATAATCTCTGTAACAGATCGGCCTATGTATTTGTAAGACTGCCCCAAGTCTCCACGAAGCAATCCTGAAATGTATAGACCATACTGTTCAATTAAAGGGGCATTGAGATTGTACTTTGCCTCTACATTGGCTTTAATTTCTGGAGGAAGAGCTTTCTCTGTATCAAAAGGACCTCCTGGTAAAAATCGGAGAAGTAAAAAGGTGGCAGTTGCAATAACAAACATTGTAACAAAAGCTTCAAATCCGCGCTTTGCAACGTAAACCAAGAGATTCTCTTTTACGATCAATATCGTTGCGCCAATTGCCCCTGAAATCAAAGACACATAGAGCATCGCCGAGGGCAAAAAACCCTCGAATTCAAAAAGGTCAAAAAATATATTCAAAAGAATGGAGCCGACGATAACGGCTCCAGTTATGACTTTGTAGTTTTTCCTCATTACTTAACTAAGCTCGCACCTTTAAGTGGAAACTGTCTCATTTCATTGATTGGAAAATTCTTAACACGTTTAGAAACAAGCACGTTGCTACTATAGACATAGAGAGGAACTATTGGTGCATCTTTTTCTAGTAAAATCTTTTGAGCTTGGGTGTAAGCCTCAATGCGTTTGTCAGAATCTAGCTCTGCCGCTGCTTTCTCAACCAGACTGTCGTATTTCTTATTCACCCATTTGGACCGATTGTTCTCTGAGTAACTCAACATCAAGCTCATAAAGTCAGCTGGATCTGGGTAATCTGAAACCCAACCCATTCGATATATCCCAAAATTATTGGTTCTTAGTGTTTTTAAATAAACTTTCCACTCTTCATTCTTTAACTCTAAGCTGACACCTAGGTTTCTTTTGAGCTGAGCCTGAACGTTTTCGGCAACCAGCTGATGATTCTCATTTGTATTAAAGTTTAGAGTCAACTTTGGAAAGTTGGTCATATCCGTATAACCTGCCTCAGCAAGAAGTGCCTTTGCTGCTGCTGGATCAAACTTGGTCCCAATTTCCTCATCATGTCCAATTAAGCCAGGAGGAATGATATTGCCTGTTGGTTTTTCTCCTCCACCAATAACAGTTGCAATTTCTTTTCGATCAATAGCCATTGCAATTGCTCTACGAACACGTGAATCATTGTAAGGAGCCTTCTTAGTGTTGAATCCATAGTAGTAAATACCCAGATTATGAATGTTTACATAGTCCTCTCTATTACGAAGGACTCGAATATCTGATTTTGGAACTTCCAATTGAAAATCCAACTTCCCAGTATCCACAAGTCCAACAGCTGTAGACTGTTCAAGAATCATGTAGACCAGCACATTCTTAATCTTGGCCTTTTCACCATAATAGTCTTCATTTCTTTCTAGGTGAATAATTCGATCATGTTCCCATTTCTTTAATTTATAAGCACCAAGGGTGACAATTTTGCCTTCATCAGCCCAAGTGTCTTCACCGTGCTTTGCAATAACATCTTTTCGAATTGGATAAGAAGCATGATGAGTGAGCATCAATGGAAAATAACTACGAGGCGTATCTAAATCGACCACCAAAGTGTATTTGTCTTCTGCCCTGACACCCACTTTAGAAAAATCTTTGAGCTTACCTTCATTGTACTTCCTGGCGTTTTTAACTCCAAAAAGATAGTACCCATATTCCGAAGCCGTTGTTGGTCGTAAAAGTCTCTCCCAACCATCCACAAAGTGAGATGCTTCAAGCTCCACACCATCTGTCCACTTCACACCTTGGCGTAATTTAAAAGTCCAAGTTTTTGAACCATTGCTTGGCTCCCAAGATTCAGCAAGTGCTGGCTTCACAGAAAGATTTGGTTTTGTAAAATCAAATTCTGCAAGCCCATCCATGATATTGATTTCAACAAAACTTGAAGTTGTATCCGTAGACTTACTCCAATCCAAAGACGGAGGCTCAGTCAGAAAGTTCACACGAATTGTGTCGTTGATATCTAAACCAAATTCAGATTTCTCTTGTTTCTTTGTACAACCTACAATTAAGGCCATCGACAGTATTGAAAATATAAGCTTTTTCATGGTCTCCTCCGTGTCGCTTTAAGTGGCTCTTTTCCCACTCTTTGTAAAACCAAGTCAATCACGTCGAGCACATAATATTGATATTCCTTTGAAGATCTACGAGCTGACCTCAGTTGCCAATCTCGTGCTTAAAACACAAAAGTGACAAGCAGCTTCAATTGTTTTTTGCATTGAGTTAAACAACGAGGCCGTTAGCCTGATGCGGCATCAAAAAAGAATTCCAAACCCTAAAGAACCACCCACAAGCCCCAGAGACGCCTTTTGATTGGAACTAATTTGAAACTCGATATTTCTATAATCCAACCCAAAACGTCCAAAAAACCATGGCCTCCAAAACACCTTAGCTTCAAAAGACGTTTGAAAGTTCAATCCATGAGGTATACGTCCAGAGCCATCAACGGGGAAATAAACAAAGTGCATATCTAACCAAATAGGATGATCAAAAATCCCAATCCAACTAATAGAGTCACTCAAAATTTTAAAGAGAGAGCGAGACCAAAACATCCCAAGTCCGTGAAAACCTTCATAACCAGGTGAAAGATCCGCAGAAAAGTATTTGTAAATCGCGCCAACAGTGGCTTCACGGTATGCAAGCCCAGAATAAAACCTGTACTTCAATGAGGTTTCAAAAAACTCAAGCGAATTAAAGCCTATCGTCTGAGGGTTTGTAAAACTTCCTACATATTTTAGATCCACTCCCCATTTTTGATAACTCAACCACCTGTTTCTCCATCCAAAAATCGAATTGAACCACATCTCAGAGTGGAAATTATAAAGTACGACCAACTGACCATTGTTTAAATCTGGAGCAAGCGTTCCTACACCACTTAAGAGATTGGAATAGCCTCTATAAATTCCACGTGATGCAACAAACTTTTTTTCAACACGTACCTTTCCAAGATTGATCTCTGATTTTTTTGGAGCAGGAAAGGTCAGTTCAATTTTATTTCCTTCTAAGTTTTTCAACTCACTCTGCTGAAATCCAGACACACCGACTTCGCTCACCCCTTCGAGTTTAGGTCGACTTGAATATGTTTCCTCAGATTTCAACAGTTTCAAGTAAGGTCTCTGTTCTTCAACTGGATATGTCTCTGAACTTATTTTAATTGTTTTCAAATCAAGGCCCAACATAGAAATATAAATTGCACCTCCATTTTCAATAAAAACTTGCCAATATCTTGGTTTATTTGGATATGTCTCTTCTAAGTAAAAAAGTTTCCATAGTGAAAAAGGAACCTCATCTAAGTACTCATATCCAAGAGGTCTCTCACCAATTCCAATCAACCGAACTTCACTCCCCGCCGTTGCGATGATATCTACAATCTCATATCGAGGGTAAGCAAAGTCCACGCGTAATCGAATACCATCTTTCAACCGAGCTCTTAATTTTCTTGGCTCCTCACCCTGCTTAAGCAAGATCTTGCCTTTACTCCGGTTTTTTCCATCAAGTTTTACAAATGTTTTCGTTGTGCGATAGGGAAATGGAAGAAACTGCCCACCCCTTTTTTTCAATGGAGGAGAACAAATTTTAGATTTCAATTTCAACTGTACGTTGACTGCAGATACACAGTAAAAAATAGGTTCCTCAACATCTGTGAAAAGTCCTTGTTCAATTTCAACACTTCCAAATGGAATTTCACTTGGAATATTGGGATCCTTCAAGATTTTTAAGTACCGATTTCCCTTAGTAACACGTTTTCCTGTGGACAACTTCTTCTTCCATGTCTTCCATTCTTGCATGTTTTTTTCATCAAAATTCAACTCCAAAAGCTTTCGCCCAATACGACTATAAACCTCTACCTTACCAAAATGCATTGCACCTTTAGGGAGCTGAAATTCAACACGATCTTTATAATAATATGTGCCTTGAGTATCCACCCAAGCAATAAGCCCCGAATAAATACCAAAATCCTCAATAGAAAACTTCAATCCACCAATTTGATATTCGTCACCTGAAAGGTCATATTCAAAGTGAGGCTCACTCAACCTCACACCGTTGTCTTGAGGGTTAAAAAACATCGGCAAATAACCATCTAGTGAATCTGTCTTCTTTAAGTTTGCAGGGACTTGAGTGGAAAACAAGAACAATGTGTAAAACAAAAGCTGTATAAAAATGTTTTTAAGTCTCACATGTCAATCATAGAAGGTCGAAAGCCTTTGGTCTACTCGATATCTGACCAATCCTCACGAGCAGTGTTGACTTCTGCAACCTTCAGTCCAATAGGTTGGGATAACCAAGAAAACTTCACTTCCTTTTCATCTCCATACAAACGCTTATATACATAGAAATTGCGGGTGACTTTCTTCACGTACTCTCTTGTCTGTAGATAGGGGATGTGTTCAATAAACTCATCCATATCCAAGTGACCAAACGATTTCAGCCAACGGTCCACGCGATGAGGACCCGCATTGTAGCCTGCTGCGATCATCCCAATATTTCCATCAAACTTTCTCGACAGACGGCTCAAATAACGAGTTCCCAATCGAATGTTCATATCTGGCTCAAGCAATCCACTAGATTCAAAGCCATTGATACTCAAAAGCTTTGCCAATCTTTGTCCTGTATAAGGCATGATTTGCATAAGCCCAAGCGCACCAACTGGAGATCTTGCATTTTTTTTGTAATGACTTTCCGTTCTCATAATAGCCCAAACCAATTCCTTTGGAACTCCAAATGACTTTGAAAAGGTTTCGACACTTCTCTTAAAAGCAATCGGATAAGTCGAGAGCCAAAGAGGCTTTACCGTTGAGAGTTCTTGGCGCTTTCGATCTCCAACAAAATGGATTTCACCAATGTAACTGGAACGATGATAGGCTCCAATACGTTCATAATGTGTTGTTAGGGCCTTGAGATACTCACGGTTGCGAGTTCTTTTCTCAATTGCGTACAATTCCCATTTAGCAAGATCATTCAACCCTAGTAACTCCAGATCTGTTGCTCGATCAAAACGAGCCGCCAGACGTGGATCTTTGAATGTTGTTACGATTGTTTTCTCTTCCTCATCGGGAGCCTCCACCAATTGCCCTACAGGGTCTGAACTCGCAACATCTTCTTCAACCTCCTCGCCTTCCTCTTCTTCTTTAGCAAGTACAGTTTCAGACTCTTGCTCCTCACTCGGTTCATCTTCTATAGCTTCAATAACCACATCTGGATCAGCGGGAACTGGGATTTTTGCAAGCTCTCTTTTCACATCTACATCTTTTAAACTTTCAAGGCGCGCCTGACTTGCAAGGGAGTAATAGTTGAATAAGTTGTCGGTTGATAACTTCTTAAAAACCCTCTTGGCTTCCACCAGATTTCCATCTTTCAAATGTCCCATAGCAAGCCAATACGTTGCTTTTCGAGTTGTTTTTGGATTTCTTCGACGCCACCTACGGCTTCTCATCATGTGCTTTAAACCACTTCGAGACCCATCATAGTCTTTTCTTAAATAGTGAATCCAAGAAAGGTACCACTTGGCATCTCGAGCCAACCCTGAGCGTCGATATTTTTTTTGAAATTCTAAAAACTTTCGAATAGCACCATCATAATCTTTGAATTGATAACTTAAAAACGATCCTTGAAAAAGGGCATTTCGACCACCACGTCCTCTTGGGTTCAAAGTGTGGGCTTTGTAGTACGCACCAACAGCTGTTTGATATTCTTCTGCTCGCGCTGATGCTTTTGCAAAAAGCTTCATATATTCTGAGTCTTTCTGTTTCGCCTCATAATAGGGAAGCAGTATCTTCAAGGCCTCTTGAACCAAGCCTTCGTTAACAAGATATTCACCCAAAATTTTGTCCGTATAAAATTTATGACTCTTAGGGGACCTTTTTGCCAAAACCTCGATTTCATCGCGTGCCCGTCTCGACTGCCCGTTGTGCTGTAGGTTTCGAATCCTCTTTTTCTGATCTCGCAGTGAAGCAACACACCCTATTTTTTTTCCATCCAGCTTCACATTCTGTAAATCAATCCCCCAAGATGCTGTAATAGGGTGAGCCGGGTGATTTCGATAAAGCTTACGTGCCCATCGACACCCCACCCACTTTCGTCTTCTGTTGAACTCTGTTTTCACAAGATTTAGTAATATCTGTGGGTACTCTTCTGTATTACGAAGTCTTCTTTCCAAGTATCGAAAATGATTGCGTGCAAGTGTCCACTGTTTTTTCTCTAAAGCAATTTCACCTAAAACAAGCCGCGCTTGATATCGCCTTGAGCTCAAGGGTTTCCTCCGAACAACACGTCCTAAGTGATCCTTAGCTTTATTTGTTTTTCCAAGTTTGTAATAATTGAGCCCCAAATAATAGTGAACATAATCATCTAGCTTTGATTTTGCCCCAAGTGCATTTTGAAAGTGATCTACCGCATCATCATATTTGCTTAACTCATAAGCCGTAACACCTAAACCAAACTCCCTTAACGCTCGCGTGTTTTTGTCTATGTCTGTTTCTTTTCGATTTGCAAGCACACGGTAGGCTTCCGAGTACTGTTCGGATTCAAACAAATTTCGAAACACATCAAAGTCTGACGCCAAAAGCTCTGAAGGCACTGTGAGAGCCAAGCAAATACAAATATGCGAAATGTAAGGTTTAAGAAAATCAATTTTTAAGGTACTCAGACGCATTCATTTATAATAACCAAAAAAGAAGCTTCGACGTAGTCCAAATCCAAATTTAATGACTCGGCGAATGACTTGGATTTCATCTCAGCAAAGATCTTTTTTCAAAACACGTCCTAGTATGGATTGAAACAAAAACTGTCTTTTTCTCTCAACAAAATAAAAGCCTCTGAGACACTCAGAAGGGCCATAAAGAACTTCTCTCAAAAACCAAAGGCTTAAGTCACTGTGCCGAAAAACGTCTCCAAACTGACCTACAACAGTATTGGTCTTTGATAACCATAGACTTCTCAAACACTTAAAAACTCTCTAAAAAATAAATCAAAAAGAGAAAAAGAACTCTTAAAATTCCTGCAATTTAATGGATCATCAAGCATCTAGTCCAAAGTCTAGGATTTTTAGATGCACACCCAAACTCTTTTCTGAAAAAAAATCTCAACTTTACCGATAATATCTTGAAATGCGACTTACAAAGCTTCTTCTCTTTCTCATCTCAATCTCAGGTGTGCACACGGCATATGCCGAAAATTTTTATATCTTTGCTGGAGGCGGAGGTGAGGAAGGACGCTCTAAGAATAGATTCACAGCGGAATTTATAGCTTCAGCCAAATATCTAAATCAACGGAGCAGTCCAGAGAATTACACAGTTCTCTTTGACGGAAATCACCCAAAACAAAAAAGTCTTGTCCAAAGTGAAATAGAGGGGGCAAGTGTGAAAGACTTCACCAGTGCCAGTTTAAGAGCAACAATTGATAAGTACATTGCTCAAGTAGAAAGTGGAAACATAAAAAAAGGGGATTCTATAATACTGTCTTTTGGCTCACACGGCTCACTTGAGAAAGAGGGGCATCCTCATACTCTTTCGACAAAAAACGAAGAGATGGACCCAAAGCCTGAAATTAAGCGACTTCAAAGAACTCTTCAGGACAAGGGAATTCAACTTGCTGTAATTGATGACAGCTGTCATTCACTTCCCACACTTGAAGTGGCAAATGACTTCACTTGCGTGATCACAACTGCAGATGAGAATATAAGTTATACAAATCCAGGATACTTCTGGGGTGTTGTCGCTCCAAACTCCAGTTTGGAAGATCATTTTTTAAGTAGAAGAAAAAGCTTCACCCGTTCCCATTCACCTCAAATTTCCACATTGGCAGGCAAGAAAACCTCTGAAATCATGGCTGATTTAAATGAATATCTTCGAGGTTACTCCAAAGACCTCATAAGACATTATAACAGTGTTGACGCAACTTCATGCAATCCAGCCTCCCCAATTGAAAGAACAAATCTTCGACTCAACTCCGTGTTAAATGAAATGGGACTACAGCCCACCACTCATTCAGATCTTACAGATGAAAAATCCAAAGATTATATTTCCCAAAACGGACTGGAAGGCATTTTAACTCCAAATAAACTCAAACAGCTTGGTGAGCTTATTAGAGAATATGATCTTGTAAGAAAAAATGCAGCCGAAGCCCACCAAAGTCTAAGATCACCCAAATATGACATTGAAGTCAGTGGTATAGTAGAGACCAATGGAGAGAGCTTTGAAATTAAGGACACAGTACGCAGACTTGCTGAAATAGATTGGATCGAGTTTTCTAGAGTGGATTTAAAAATTTATGAAGACCCAACACGCTCCAAATCAGTTCGAGACGAGGCTCTTTTCTATGCAGAAGCTTTTACACGAAAAGCCGAACTGGCATCTCATTTAAAGGAAAAAGAAGGGCCTTTTCAAGAATACCATCACTTACAGTTAAGAAGGGATGCTGCAAATGAGATTATTGAGAAGATCGCTCTACGCATAAAAGATATTGAGAGGGGGGTCTACGATAGTATCTATAAAAGACTCCAAGGCCAAAGAGAGGAACCGTGTTCAAAAATTCGACTTTGATACTTATCTTTATTTGGATTTTATTTCCTCAAACTGCAGAGTCTCGGTATTTTTCCAACTGCGGAACTTACAAGGTGATTGGAGTTTTAAAGATTAAAAGAAATAGAGCAATCCTTCGTATTTTTGAAGACTCCAGAAGCGAGATCGATTTGAGAGTCAAAAATCCAAATAACTTGGACTTGAAGATCTATATGGACAAAGAAGTCTCTCTTTCTGGAAAAATTCAAAAAAAAATCAAAAATTACGGTGGAGAAATCAGCGTAAATGAGATCGAGCTCAATGTGCCCGACCCCCTTGCTCCCAATAAAGGTCACGGATTTTGGTTGAAACAGACTCATTCATGCAAATGAATCATCGCAACTGTGTACGGCGAACTGCCAATTTCCAAGAATCCAAGCGTTTCTTTCTCATTTTAGAAGTCATGTCAGATGAAAATGTTTTGTCTTCTCTCCATACTTTTTTGACATCCTCTATAGATTTCCAAATCCCAACGCCAAGACCTGCTAAAAATGCAGCGCCCAAAGCTGTCGTTTCAATCACCTGAGGTCGAATCACTTTTGTCCCTAGATAGTTCGCTTGGATTTGCATAAGAAGGTTATTTGCCGAAGCTCCGCCATCAACTCTTAACCCTTTTAGCTTTTTCTTTGAATCTTTCTCCATTACCCAAAGAATCTCGGCATTTTGAAGAGCCATCGCTTCTAAAGTGGCACGTGCTATGTGGGCGCGCTTCGTACCGCGCGTGATTCCGCAAATCAACCCTCGTGCCTCAGGGTCCCAGTAAGGTGCCCCCAATCCCGAGAGAGCTGGAACAAACTCAACACCTTCTGTACTATCAACACTAGCAGCCAAGTCCTCTACCAGATGGCTCGATTCAAAAAATTCAGCACCATCTCTCAACCACTGGACAGCAGCTCCACAAATGAAGACACTTCCCTCAAGAGCATAGGTCAGTTTTTTCTCACCCTTTAATTTCCAAGCAACCGTTGTTAGACAATTTTTAGATCGAATTTTTTTTGAACCCGTGTTCATCAACAAAAAGCTTCCCGTACCAAATGTGCACTTGGCCTCTCCGACATCAAAACATGCTTGCCCAAAAAGTGCCGCCTGTTGATCACCTGCAATTCCTGAGATTGGAATTCCATCTGGCAGTACTCCACAATTGTTTGTGACACCAAAGACCCCACTAGAGGGCAAAATCTCTGGAAGTATTTCTTCTGGAATCTTAAATAAATCTAAGAGATCTTCATCCCACTCCCCCACCTCAATATTCATAAGCTGAGTTCTCGAGGCATTGGAAACATCTGTGGCATGCACCTCACCATTACTGAGACGAGAAAGCAAAAAGGTATCAATTGTTCCCATTGCAATTTCTCCAACTTCAGCGCGAGCACGAACTCCCTTTACGTTGTCTAAGATCCACTTGATTTTGGTACTACTGAAGTAAGGATCAATAACAAGTCCTGTATATTTGGAGATAAGATTTGCTACCTTTTTACTTTTTTTGAGCTTCGTACATTCCTTTGAAGTTCTACGGCACTGCCAAACGATAGCATTGTGGACGGGGCGTCCCGACTTTCTATCCCACAAGACAACAGTTTCACGTTGATTTGTAATTCCAATACATGCAATTTGGTTGGGTTTAACACCTGACTCTTCAAGTGCTTTTCGAATTGTGTTTTGTGTACTTGTCCAAATGTCTTCTGGATCATGTTCCACCCAACCTGGATTTGGAAATATTTGTCGAAACTCCTCATTTACTTTGATTCTTGCATTTGCTTTCTCATCAACAAGAGTCACAGTCGTGCCTGTTGTACCTTGATCAATTGCCAATACAAACTTTTCCATACTCCACCTCGAATTTATAGATATATGTCATATTCCAGTCTGGTCAATCCTCAACTCAGAACGTGAGAAAATACGCTTTGAAAAAAGCTCATTTCACACCAAAGGTCTTTCAGTAATTCATACCGCTCTAGAACAAGTTGAGATGGAATTCTCTACATATCCATTAATTTTTCCTACAACACCTATCTAAATGAATACACACCCCCTAGACTTTTTGCCCTTTGAACCCAAAAATCGTGACCTCAATTCTTTAAGAGTGATAATAAAGAGCATGAAAAATTTCTTTGAACGCCATGACGGGAAAATATTTGGCCTGAAAGATGCCGACACCGACACTTTGCTCTTTCGAGTCATGCCGCGCTTTTTCATGGAGATTTTAAGAAAGTATTTCCGTCTTGAGGTTGAGGGAATTGAGCACATTCCAAAAGATGGAAGCGTACTTATCACCCCCAACCACTCAGGATACTCTGGGTTTGATGCTTTTGTTCTAGCACACGAAATCCACAGAGAGATCAAGCGTATCCCAAGGGTTCTCACCCATCACCTCTGGTTTCTCACAAAAACAACAGCTATCCCAGCTCAAAAACTTGGTTTTGTAGAAGCCACTACTAAAAATGGTTTGAAGTACTTAAAGAAAAAGCAGCCTGTCATATTGTTTCCAGAAGGAGAACATGGAAACTTCAAAACAACAGCTACGCGGATGTATCGTCTTCAAGAGTTCAAGAGAGGCTTCATCCGAATGGCCATTGAGACACAAACCCCAATTGTTCCAACTCTTGTTATTGGTGCAGAGGAAACACACATTAATTTAAAGGAATTAAAGCTCACAAAATTTTTAAGAGGAACAATATTGCCAATTCCACTCAATGTCATTCCTCTTCCGGCAAAATGGAAAGTGATTTTTATGGAACCCATTTATTTGCCATATCACCCATCTGAAGTGAGCAACAGAGAACTCGTGCATGAGATAGCGCAGGAAATTCGTGAAAAAATGCAAGATCGCCTAACCAAAGAGCTTTCAAAAAGAAAGAATGTTTTTACCTAGCCTCATCCGCCGGGTCGCTTCCAATTTCAAAAAGCAGAAATGTCCACGCCTTTACAACAAACCCCTGATCTTCCAACTCTGGCCCACGGCGAACCATCATCCGAGTGACAAGTGCCGCAATCGTTACAACGATAAGGAGGATTAAAACATACTCCAGGACGAGCTGCCCTCGTTGACCTCTTAAGGCTTTCTCAGTACGTTCTAATGATGACGTTTTCAAGGCTTTCTCCTCAAAAAAAGTTTCAACTCAAAATCGGACTCGTTTTTATTGTCGTCTTCCTTTCCTCTATCGGTATATTGACGTCTCTATTTGAGAGCGAGCCTTCTCAGGACTCTCAATTTTCACAAGATCAAGTCGAACTGATTGGAGAAGAAGGGCCAAACCCAACAATCTATGGTTTTTCTGGTGAAAAGTTTGAACTTCACAACTTAAGAGGAAAAGTGACTCTCCTTACATTTTGGGCAAGCTGGTGCGGCCCTTGTCAGGTGGAACTTCCGACACTTAAAACTCTACATGAAAAACTGGAGAAAAAAGGACTCTCAATTGTTGCAATCAATGTCGACCAAGACGACGTTGGGATCAGTTATTTGAAACATTTCTGGAGTCAAATGGAGCTCCCCTTTGATTCTTTTAGAGATTCCAAAGATCTCGCCATGAAGGACTTCAAAGTCGATATCCTACCAGCCAACTATATTTTAGACCAGCACGGCCAAGTGGCTATCGTTGCAAATGGCGCCAACGACTGGAGCCATCCACAAAATATTGGACTTATTGAAGAGCTACTGAAGGACGGTCAATAAAGTCAAACTCTTGAATCTTCTGTTCAATTGTCTTTCCCAAATCCTCTCGAAACGGCCCCTTAATCCCCAAAATGAAATTGGACCCTATGCTTCTCAATTCAGACTCATTGTCGCTTCCAAATGCTTCTTTAAAAGCGTTTTCTGTTGGGTAGAGTAAAATAAAGATAATTGGGTTTTCACTTGTTGACTGTGCCCACATCGAATCAAATTTCTTCTTAAGTTCAAAATAGAAACTCAACACTTCCGGCTCTTGATGCTGCGAAAAGTAAATTCGGACAGGTCCATCAAACACGGCTGTATTAAATATTGGCGAGAAATATTCCGACTGAAGTAGTTGCGATGTTGCTGATACCATAAGTCCCTCCATGGCTTGCGACATCTAAAGACTAGGATCACTTTGTAGGTAAATGCAAAGAGAAATTTTAAGATATTTACAGGAATTTCTAATAATTTAGTTTTTTTCCACTTTTCCAGGTTTCACTCACAGAATTTTGCCCAATACTGTGGAAAAGCTCTCTCCAATTCCCATTTAAAACCAAAAAATCTGCATCTTTCCCCACTTCAAGCGAACCAACACGTGATTCTTCCCCCAGTGCAAATGCACTTCCGACCGTATAGGCCGCAATCACTTCAGCAAGTGTCATTTTCATTTCCACACGAGCAAGCACCCCAACAGTTGAAATATCTTGAGAGGGAGCTGACCCGGGGTTGTAGTCTGTTGCAAGTGCCACACGCCCACCTCTATCAATGATTTCTCTTGCTGGAGGATAGGGGGTTTTAATATAAAAATCAGCAAGAGGTAATAAAACACTGGTTGTTTCAGATTTCACAAGTTTTGAAATGTCCTCCTTGGATAACTCAATTGCATGATCGGCTGACAGTGCCTTCATTTGTACTGCCAAAGCCGTTGCACCTGTTCGAGAAAGCTGATCCGCATGAACAACAAGGTCAAATCCCATCCTCTGAGCAGCCTTAAGATACTTCTGGGCCAATTTTTTGGAAAAATAGTTTCTTTCCAAAAAGACATCCACTCGATGAGCCAGTTTCAACTTCTTTACCTTAGGAAGCTGGTTCTCAATAAGCTCAGTGACATAATCTTCATAAGAGTCAAACTCAGGAGAAAGTGCATGCGCACCAAGAAATGTTGGAACAACCTTAGGTCCCCTCAACTCATTGGCAACTTCCAACATTTTCTTTTCTGTCTTCCAGTTCAAGCCATAGCCACTTTTCACTTCAAGGGTCGTCACACCCTGAGCTACAAAACGACTCACTCTCTCTTGAGAAAGTAAGAGAAGTTTCTCTAAAGAAGTCTTTCTCGTGGCCTTTACCGTCGAATAAATTCCGCCACCTCTTTTTCCAATCTCCTCATAACTTATTCCTGTATTTTTTAACTCAAACTCTTCAGCACGTGAGCCACCAAAGACTGTATGTGTATGACACTCTGTAAACGCTGGAATGACTGTTTTCTTCTTCAATGAATGCTTTTTGAACTTCTGAAACTCTTTGGGTATCCGAGTTTCCTTACCCAACCAGAGGATCTTCCCTCGCTCCACGATGATCACAGCAGACTTTATTATTCCAATGTCTTCAGACGCTATGCGTCTTCCTTTTTTTGCCATCGCTGGGGCTAAGGTCAAACATTCGGAAATATTAGTAAATATGGTTCCCACTTCGTCCTCTTACTTCTCTTTAAAGATTTAAGTTCCAAATAAATGACGCAATAGCAAAATAGAAAAATACGCCGACATTTTAAAAAACACAAACTGTTCGATTTTCGTGCTGTCCTGTGCTATTTCCACGGCTCATCGACGCGCGACTCAGGAGGAACGTTTGAAGCGATTGATTTTCACAATTCTTGTTGGGTGTTCTTTAGTCTCATGCACAACAAAGATTGAGCAAAACACAGAAGAAATGAATGACCGTATGGGGAAACTGGAAGATCAGTTTCGTCAATTGAATCAATTCATGGCTCAGCTTGCGGCAGTCGGAATTTCTTTTCAGGATTTTGTTGTTGCGATGTTAGAAGCATCGGCTGGAAACGAAGATAATCCCGATAGTATTGACGAAGATGATCTCAATGAGATCCCAGATGATTTGGATTTTGATGAATAGGGGGAGATGGAAAATGTTGGTTCGAAGTCTAGTTTTAGGGATCCTTTGTTGTTTTGGAAGTACGGCTTTTTCATTAACTACAATTGTTGAAAAAAACATAACAACAACGGTAGAAGATCTTGGTGATGGTAGAAATGAAATTATCATTAGCAATAATGGTGAGTGTCTCAATGCAAACGCTCAAAAATTAAATAATGTACTCT
>JAUICD010000008.1 GCA_030427965.1 Bdellovibrionia bacterium | reverse complement strand
TGTGCGTAACCTGTTCTTCCTCAAGAGTTCCCTGAAAAAGCGGCATTTGCCCTTTTACATATCCTTTAACAACTTTTGCATTTGGATTGAGTATGGACTCTCTCAAGTAATTCTCATCCGCACGAACTGTACTGCCATCTTCCAAAACCGTCTCTCGTCCAAAGACTCCTTTAAACGAAGGTCCCACCATTTTATTTCCATCAGTTGTATGGCAAACCGCGCAGCGCGCTTTGTAGATCTCTTCTCCACTTGCAACAGGTGACTTTGCCGCCAACTCATTGACCCAGTCTTCATACTCATACTCTTCGACAACATTCACCCACCCCATCATTCCAGAGTGGCCTGTCCCACAGTATTCCGCACAAAATATACGATAGCGCCCCACCTTCGTTGCCGTAAAATTGAGCTTTGAAATGTACCCTGGCACAACATCCTGCTTCACTCGAAAGCTTGGAACAAAAAAGGAGTGAAGAACATCTTTGGATCGCATGATAAGTCGAACAGGTTTTCCAATAGGAATTGTCAGCTCATTGAGAGTTTTTTTACCTGTGTTGTACTCCATAGTCCAAGTCCATTTTTCACCGAGGACGTTCACTTCAATAGCACCAGGAACATTTATTCGCGTTTTTTCATAAACCTTCCAACCCCAGTAAAAAACACCTAAAAACACCACAAGCGGAATAAAACTCCATAAAAACTCAAGAGCATGATTGTGCGAAATATAGGCTGTCTTATCGTTGTCAGATCTTCGGCGATATTTAAAAATAAAATATATCATCCCGCCCATCAAAACGACGAATGCAATAATACTTACGACAGTTAGAAAATTAAAAAGGGTATCGTAGGATTCCGCCACATCTGATGCCTGAACTGGCAAGTATGACGACTGTGCTTGTGCTTTAGAGGCCAACCAAAATAACATACCAACAACTCCTTAAGATGCCTTACGCCCTTTTCTCCAGTTCTTTAACCAAAACGGTATCAACAAAACACTCAGCACCAAAACGGTAAGCCCCGCCCCAGCACGGACAGCATTAAATGCGACCAGTGAGTACTTCCTATCCTTAGGGTTATAATTAAAACAATAGAGAATAAACTTATCAATCACTGAACCAATGACGCCATTTGAGGCTTCGACCAATGAAAGTCTCAAAGTCTTTGGTTCAAATGATATCCCATACAAATATCGAGACAGACGCCCCTCGGGGGTCATGACATAAGCCACTGCTGCATGTGCCCATTGCTTGCTTTCAGGGTCCCATTTATAGCCAAATCCCACTTGCTCTGCGAGTTTGGCCACATTTTCCTCTGTACCAGTTAAGAAATGCCATCCCTTTGATCCTGCTTCTCGACCATATTCCTTTAGATAACTTTTTTTCTTGAGCCCGGCTATTTCAGGAGTGTCTTTTGGTTCAAAGCTCACAGCCACAAACTCAAACTCCTCACCTGTTGTCCATTTGAGCTGCTTAAGAGTCTCCGTCACAGCATTGAGATGAAAGTTACACAAAGAAGGACAGGAATAATAGACAAGAGTCAAAAGTACTGGGCGTTCTTTTTTGAAGTAATCCCCCAACTGAACTGTTTTTCCATTTTCATCAGTCAGTTCAAGATTTAAATCGACGCTGTCACCTAAATTCTCTACGACCCCAACTTCATTTAGAGCTTCGACCTTTTTTGTAGATGCTTTTTTCTCTTTCCAAGGAAGCTTGCTCTCACCAAAAGATGAGATCGAAGAACAACCTATGATAAAAAGAAGTGCTAGATTAAATACCTTCATTATTGAGAGAGTCCCACTCTTTCTCAGTTGCAGATTTAGGATTCGTAATTTCAGATCTCACATAATGAACCATGTTCCATCTTACGCGTTGCGGGAGGTGGTCCATGCTTCTTAACTTTGTACCAGGAATTCCATGGGACAGCACACGGTAAAGTGCAACCTCACTAGAGCCATACTCACCTTGCTTAACTCGATCTAAAACATCTCGAGCCTCTCCAATTGCATTGATCTCATAAAGCTTCTTTCCGAGCTCAATCGCCTCTTGCGAAGAAGATCTCCAAGCCTTATCTCTTTCTATTTTGTCTTTAGAGGTGAATGAATCAATTCCTTCCCAGTCCTTTTGATCAATGGGACCCTGGTTAAATTGAAACGCGATAACGAACACGACTATAGTGAGAGCAAATCCGCCAATAAATATAAACATTCCCGTACGGTTGCTTTTTTCCCAAGCTGACAACTTCAATCTCCCGTTTGGATGAAACTCAAATGAAATTCGTAAGCTTCATAGGTAGAATGAATTGTTCAAAATTCCAAGTAAAAAGGCATACATACTAAGAACCTAAACCTTCGATTTACGCAAGGCGGTGAAAGGCAGCCGACAACTGTGTAGTTCAGAATAGGTTTCTAAAAAATCAAAAGCGTATTGATTGGCACTTAACCATCTGCGGCATACTTTGTTTCGTGGGGAAAACTCCTCCACAAAGTTCCAAAAGTTTTCTGAATGATCCATAAATCTAAGATGTGCCAACTCATGAACCACCAAATAATCTATCACCTCTTTGGGCGCTGCAATAATCTTCCAATTTAAACTTATGTTCCCTTCACTTGAACAACTTCCCCACCTTGTTTTTTGAGATCGAAAACTAATTCTCTTAGGGCTCACTTGCATTTGCTTAGAAAATATTTCCAAGCGACTTCTTAAAAAGCTTCGAGCAACTTTTTCATAGTAGCTTCGAAAGAGATTTCTGAAGCACGCCTGACTTGGCGTTGAATTTGGAAAACTCACCCAAAAGACACCTTCACTCCACTCAATGTATTTTAATTTGTGTGACCCACGCCTAATTTCACAAAACTCGCCCAAAAAAGGAACATAACCACCAAACTTCCATATAAATGGAGGAAACTGATCTCCCAGGTCTTCTGCCTTTCGAATTCCATCCTTTACCCAATCCAAATGAGTTACAAAATATTCACCCAAGCCCTTAAGTCGGTTTGTCTTTGAACCTGTCACAACAATAGAACCATTTGGCTCCACACGTATGGCAACTGTTCGACTAAAACTTTTTCTTTGAACAAGAGCACAGTAGTTGCCGTGGCGAATCATCTCTCTTGGTTTAAAACTTAGGGTGTTCATCTAGCTATTTTTATTAAATTCTGTATATGAATGGAAATGGATTCTTCATTTTTTAGATTAACACCAGAATCTATGCTTCAAAGCGTAGATCAAATGGGATTTGAGCCAACTGGCCGTTGCCTGCAACTCAACTCCTATGAAAATCGAGTTGTCGAAATTGAACTCGAAAACTCCGATCCAATTGTAGTAAAGTTCTACAGACCCGGCAGGTGGAGTAAAGCAACCATACAAGATGAGCATGATTTTCTAACAGAGCTGGCAAAGGAGGGAATTCCTGTTGTCCAACCCATGAAATACAATGGAGAGGACTCCATCTATGAAAGCCAAGGAATCTATATCACGGCATTTCCAAAATCATTTGGTCGACTTCCCGATGAATTTATTAAAGATGATCTAAAAAAAATTGGACGAAGACTTGCCCAAATTCACAATGTGGGTGCCAGAAAACAAGCCACCCATAGACTCACTCTCAATACAGATCAATTTGGCGACCAATCAATCAGAGCACTTGAAGATTGGATTGCCGCCGGGGTTCGAAATCGGTATTTGGATGCCGTAGAAGTCCTACTAGATAGGGTCGATGATGCCTTAAGTGGAATAGAGTTTATTCGAATACACGGTGACTGCCACAGAGGAAACCTCTTAAATAACGGGGAAGAATTTTTCTTTGTGGATTTTGACGATTTTGTGAACGGGCCTGTGGCACAGGATTTTTGGATCTTGTTATCTGGTGCAGAGCAAAGTGAGAAAGACCTTTTTTATGAGGGTTATAGCGATCTAAGAGAAATCCCCCAAAGTGTTGAAGACCTATTTGAACCCCTGAGAGGACTTAGGCTCCTCAACTACTCAGCTTGGATTGCCAAAAGGTGGGTTGATCCAAGTTTTCCAAAGCTTTTTCCACAATTTGAGAGCTACAACTATTGGGCCGAAGAAACTGAGGCTCTTGAGAAAATCATTCGATAAGATACAAGAAGCATTCTTTCAAATGAGGCCCGCCGCATCAATTTCTGCGGACAAAATTCTCGCATGCTCCTTGATCATTACTCAACGATAGAGAATATTGTCCTCAGAATTATGGTCAGGCCCCATACAATAAAGGCCTTGTGAACCCCGCCAGGTCCGGAAGGAAGCAACGGTAACAAGAACTTTATGTGATATGGGATCCCTGGCCACCCTAAAGCTCATCCGGAGGGACATGGCTTATCAAGTCATCGCCAGAAAGTGGCGACCAAAAACATTTGATGAATTGATCGGGCAAAGTCATGTCGCCCAAACTTTAAAGAACGCTTTAAAGAACGATCGCCTTCCACATGCGCTTTTATTTACTGGCTCACGTGGGGTCGGAAAAACTTCAGCAGCTCGTATTTTAGCAAAAGGTCTCAAATGTCCAAACGCCACCAACTTCATTCCATGTAACGAATGCGAAGTGTGTAGTGACATAAGTGCGGGCTCTCAAATGGATGTCATGGAAATCGATGGGGCTTCCAACAATGGTGTGGAAGCTGTGAGAGAGCTTATTGAAAAAGTCGGCTATATGCCATCTATTGGCAAATTCAAAATTTATATCATTGATGAAGTGCATATGCTTTCAACAAGTGCATTCAATGCTCTTTTAAAAACTCTTGAAGAACCACCAGAGCATGTCAAATTTGTATTTGCCACAACTGAAGTTCAAAAAATTCCAAATACAATTCTTTCAAGATGTCAGAGATTTGATTTTAGAAGAATTCCCACAAGACAAATTTGTGACCATCTCACTCAGATATGTAAATCTGAAGATGTCAGCGCCTCTCACGAAGCGCTCTGGTCCATCGCACGCCAAGCAGATGGTTCTATGCGCGATAGTCAAAGCTTACTTGATCAGGTGATCACTTTTAGTGATGGTGAAATCACAATAGAAAAAGTGATCGATGTCTTAGGACTCACAGATCGAGCACTTGTTCTTGATACTCTATCTGGGCTAGTTAAAAGATCTCCTCATGATATACTTGGAATTATCGAACGCATTTACATGTCAGGTTACGACCCAAAGGTTTTCACCAACGACTTGATTGAGGAAATTCGTCACCTTCTTTTTATCAAAGAATGCAATGAGGAAGCTCAAAAATTTGTCGACCTTCCCGATAGTGAAATTGAGTCATTAAAAGAACTTTCAACTCACCTTTCCAAAGAAGACATCCATCTACTTTTTGATATGGCTCTAAAAGGAGGACAGGACATACCACGCGCAGATGATCCACGGATTGTTCTTGAAATGATTTTGCTCAGAATGGCAAACGCTCCAAGGATTGAGAATTTTTTTGAATTGAAATCTTCAGCAAGTACCCCCGCTCAGCCAACTTCAACTCAAAAAAAAAAGCTTCAACTCCAATCCATTGACAAAAGAGTAACTGCAAAAGAAAAACCTCAACCTACAAAAAAAGAAATCACACCAAAAGAAAAGAAGCTCTCAAGAGCTTTCAATAGTGATAGCTGGCATGAGTTTGTTTTAGATTTAGCTAAGACTTCCCCAGTTTTAGCAGCCAAAATTGAAAACCTTTCTCTTCTTAAAAAAGATGATTTGAAGATTTACTTGGGAATTAAAAAGCAAAAAGAATTCATCCTAAACCAGCTTCAAGACCCCACTAAAACTCAAGAACTCAAAGAACATGCCACAGAGTTTTTTGGCTTAAATTTAGAGTTTCAATTTGAAGTCATGAACGAGTCAAAAGCCCCTCTCTCACCGAGTGAGCGCGCCGAAAAAGATGAAGAAGCACGACAGGCAAGCATCAAAAATGAGATTGAAAGTCATCCATTTATTTTAAAAGCGAAACAGTTGTTTAAAACAGAAATACGAAGCATTAAGGAGTACAAGTCATGAAGGGAATGCGAGGCGGAATGGCTCAGTTCATCAAGCAAGCCAATCAAATGCAGAGTAAAATAAATAAGATCAAAGAAGACCTTGATAGCCGAGAATTTGAAGCAAGCTCTGGAGGAGAAGCTGTAAAAGTAATCGTTACTGGTGCAGGCTCTATTAGCAATTTAACAATCCAACCCGAAGTGCTCGAAGACAATGATGTTGAGATGCTACAAGATCTTATATTAACTGCTGCCAACGAGGCTCTCAAAGCGGCTCAAACCACAAGAGACAAAGAAATGGAAAAGGTGACTGGAGGGATGTCCCTTCCAGGTTTGGGAATTTAATTTATGTCACTAAAAGTTCCCTCTCTTGATAAACTTGTCAGCGAACTTTCGAAACTTCCTGGCATCGGTGAAAAAACAGCACAGAGGCTTGCATTTTATATTTTGAAGTCCTCCCCCTCTTTGAACCTTGGACTTCGCGAATCTCTCAAAGGGGTTGCCGAAAATATTCACCCTTGTCCTGTTTGTTTCTCGTATACTGAAGAAAGCAGTGAATGCCGGATTTGCTTAGATCCAAGTCGAGACCATGATAAAGTCTGCGTCGTTGAAGACCCTTCAGACATCGCACGAATTGAGTCTTCTGGAGCATTCCATGGAAAATACCATGTTTTACTTGGCTCTATTTCTCCACTTGAAGGCATTCAACCTGAAGATTTAAAGATTCAGGACCTTGTTCAGCGAATCGATAGTTCTTCAGAAATAAAAGAAGTCATACTTGCACTAGATGCCGATTTGGAGGGAGATACAACTGCTCTTTACCTCTCTCGCTTACTTTCAGAAAAGGTTCGAATCACACGAATTGCTCATGGTGTTCCATTTGGAACTGATATAGACTACATTGACCAAAGAACTTTAGGAAGAGCTCTTGAAAACAGGGTGGAATTGTAATGTCGTTCATAAACTACAATGCAAAAGAAATTCACTGTAAAATCGTTTACTACGGCCCATCACTGGGTGGGAAAACAACAAATGTGCAGTGGATCTACCACCAAACATCAGATGACCAAAAATCCAAACTTACAGCTCTTAATACAAATAACGAAAGAACGTTGTTTTTTGATTTTCTACCACTTTCTCTTGGTGAAATTCGAGGATTTAAAACCCGATTTCACCTTTATTCGGTTCCAGGCCAAGTTGTTTACGATGCCAGTCGAAAACTCGTATTGAAAGGTTTAGATGGAATCATCTTTGTTGCCGATAGCCAAAAAGACCGAATGGATGAGAATCTACAAGCTCTTGAAAATCTTGAAACAAATTTGAAGCAACAGGGTTATGATATTGAACAAGTTCCAATTGTATTCCAATACAACAAGAGGGACCTTCCTGATATTTTAGATATTTCCGAACTTCGAGAAAAACTAAACAAATACAATGCACCAGAGTTTGAAGCCGTTGCCGCTGAGGGCGTTGGCGTATTTGACTCCCTTAAAACTCTGTCAAAAAAAATCGTAACCATCCTTAAGGGTGGTGAAGCTTAAGGCATTCCAATGCTGACACCAATTGAAAAAGAA
The DNA here is from genome assembly GCA_030427965.1 of Bdellovibrionia bacterium. Lineage (GTDB taxonomy): Bacteria > Bdellovibrionota > Bdellovibrionia > Bdellovibrionales > JAUICD01 > JAUICD01. The sequence continues at coordinate 78,519 of JAUICD010000008.1, read as the reverse complement.
ATTCTAGAACTCAAAGAACAACGAAATGCTGTTTTGCTCGCACACTATTATGAAGAAAGTGAGATACAAGACATAGCAGATTTTGTAGGAGACAGCCTTGCGCTCTCACAGTTTGGACGCGATTCCGACGCAGAGGTTATTGTTATGGCAGGCGTCGTATTTATGGGTGAAAGTGTAAAACTTCTCTCACCCCAAAAGACCGTCCTCGTACCAGATTTAAACGCGGGATGCAGTCTGGTGAACTCTTCACCAACAGATTTATTTCGTAAGTGGCGTGAATCAAAGCCAGACGCCATTTCTATGACCTATATCAACTGTAGCGCTGAAGTGAAAGCAATGTCTGATGTGATTTGCACATCTAGCAATGCTGAAAAAATTGTCGCCTCCATTCCAAAAGAAAAGGAGATTCTATTTGCTCCAGACAGGCACTTAGGTCGCTTTCTTGAAAAGAAAACTGGGCGAGACTTTACTATTTGGGATGGAGCATGCGAAGTGCATATTCTGTTTAATGCAAAAGAGCTATTTCTTTTAAAAAACGAACACCCAGATGCCATTGTGCTTGCACACCCAGAGTGTGATGAATCTGTTTTAAACTACGCAGATGTCGTTGGGTCCACCTCACGACTTTTAAAAGAGGTTCAAGAGAACTCTTCAACCAAGTTTATTGTTGCAACCGAGGAAGGCATCTTTCATCAGATGAAAAAAAACCGCCCAAATGCAACACTTATACAGGCACCCACTGAAAAAGGATGTGCCTGTACTCAATGCCCTTATATGAAACTCAATACACTTGAAAAAATCGCACTTTGCTTGAAAAACTTAGAGCCTCAAATACATCTTGATCCAAAACTGATCCATCGAGCAAGAGAGCCTCTAGAAAGAATGATGGATGTCAGCGAAGGACGTAAGGTGAAGTGGGAACCTATTCCCTATTAAACCAAAACCCTAAGAGAAATTTACAGGTTTACGCTCGTCAATAATAGATACTGCAAACAAGTGAGAGTCTATGGATAAGGCAAAACCTCTTCCCGTTATAGAGGAGTGGCTAAAGCTATATTTTTTAACTTGCTCAAGCTCAGAACCACTATCAAATACAATTTGTATCTGAGGCAAACTTGGAATTTCACCTTGTTTTTTTGAAAGAGCCTTTGCTGCCGATTCTTTTGCAACCCAAGTGTACTGACCCAAAGGGTGGTCCTCAGGGTGTGAAATACGATCTAAAATCTTTTGATTGATTCGCCTCTCTTCTTCCACATCAAACCCAATATTTACTTGATCACCAGAGATGACGTAACCACCTATCCCACGACAATGGCTTATAGAAATGGAAAGTCCACTGACAGATGGGGGACGACTCAGATCCAATATCGATTCAATGGACCTCAAATCTACAACCCCAATCAAATCATCTTTGATCGAATGACGAATCGCCGCCCTATGCCCTTCTACTGTCGAGCCAAAGTGTTCATTGGCACTTACAAATGAACACAGCCCACCACCAAAAACCTCATGAGCCACTGATTTAAGCTTCTTCTCCACATCCATTCCCTCTATATATATGAGAAACTTAAATCCATCCAGTAGTTCAAAGCTTTTAAACACCATCGGTTTACAGCATTTGATCCCTCGCTAAGAGGCCTCAATTGTACGTGTGCTCATTGAATTTATTGTATCTAGTTGAAAAAACTAGTGTTTTTATAAATTCGCTCTTTCTTTAAAATTCATTATTCTAAGAGTATTCCAATACGATACATTTTTAGGCTCCACAGCCCCCATGTCTTCTCTCAGCAATTTCCTCTTAACTTTGGACTAGGTGGAACCGAAGAATTGGTTAAGATGGAAAAACGAATCGCAAATAGAAAAAGTATTGAAGGAATCACCGTCTCCCATGTCACCGCATTGGCACCTGTGTGCCTCATTGCAAGAGAAGGTGTTTTAGTAAATGTGTCTTCATCCGGATTTTTACTTCGCATCCACAGAAACGACCTTGTCCCCAAAGATTTAAAAAGCAATTTGACGCTTGAAGGTCTTGAGGGCGAACCCATCATGATGACAATTACGGAAATGGATCTGGACATTGACGGTTATATTACGCGAACCCAAATGGTTGGGAGTGGGGTGTTTGAAGTGGCTGTCGATTTTACACAAGATGCACCTCCATACTGGAGAGAATGTCTTTGCGATCTGCTTCCTGAGCCCGGTGAGTTTGATTAAAACAATCCAGCTTAAGAAACCCCGCCATCAGTTGACCTGAACAACACTTATGCAATAGACATTCCTATATGCCTAGTACAATGACCGAACTTTTGAAGACAAAAGACGAAGCTCGCAACTCTCAATGGGAAATGTCTTTTCTAGATACTATCCAAACCACAAAGTTAGCTCTTTTAGACGAAACACCTCAACCAGGACCAGATGGGAAGCCCTACCTTTTGGTTGCAACAGAGAATGGAACTGAAAACTCTGTACAGATTTTTAATTGGCTAAAAAAGCGAGGGATTGGAATGGTTGTTAACCCAGAATCCCATTTTCCAGATTATATATTTACATACGGAATGATTTGGAACTTTTTTGAAAGAGGGCTCTTTGTAGAGCAACAAACTCCCTTTCAGAAAACCCCAAAGGGTGACGTTGTGTCTGGAGAACCCTCTGAGGAGTTTCTTCCCAAGTATGTGCGTAATTTTTTAAAAGAGTTTCTTCTATCCTCAGGGGTGTATAGCCCAAAAATCACTGTACTTGGAAAAGACATAAAATTTGACCTTGTATTTTCTCTTGAATCTTTGGGGGCGCCTCCAAAAAATGAGCACCGTGGAATACTTGAAGCACTCGCATGGTTTTTACCAAACCATTACTCTCTTTCTATAGCATCAGAAAAAACCATCTCTAGTTTTCGCCCACTTTAAACTCCGCTCCTGATTCATACAGATAAACCTGAAACAAGTTTTTTAATTTGCTCGAATCACTCCATTTGTAAGAGAAACACGGACCTTCAATGCATTGGGGTCATTTGATGATTTAATATTGAGTTTAGAACGATTCATGCCGTTTACCACACGAGTGTCATACTTGTATTTCATCGAATGATCCGATTCTATATCCACTTTCCCATTACTAAGCTCAACATCTACATTGAACTTAGGTTTTTCGATTTCAATTTTCCCATTTCCACCTCGGACAATTAAATTCATTTTTTCAGGAACTTCGACTTCACACTTACTCCCAGTAAAGCGGTCCAGGTTCATTCTTATTGTGTTACCATCTTGAACTACAACACCTTGATCATCAGTTCCTTTGGTTTTGCAGTGCCAAGTCAGAGAGTCCCCTTTACTTTGAGCAAATCCCATTTTTCCATTTGTAAAATTCAACTCAATTTGATTGAGCTTCTTTGCTTTTACGTTATCCATGACCCCAGCAATGATAAGAGAGTGATCATCCTCCATATCTGGTCGTACGCCACCAATGACAAATCTTCCATGCCCTTCATCCACTTTGATAAGGCCGCCAAGAATTTCCACACGCCCACTTTCTTCATCAACATCAATTATAGGAGAAAACTTAAACACAAGTACCGTTGCAAAAAGGAGTATCATTCCCACTGTCCCTAAAAAACCGATTGTTGCCCATTTAACAATTGGGTGGATTGGAGGTCTAACAGGACTAAGCCCCTTCTCCATTAAGTAGCGACTTGCCACCTGTTCTGGCTGACCAAGAGAAGAAAGAATTTGATCCACAGATTTTTTAGGATCTTGCTCTATGGCATCAAGCACGTGGCTTTTAATCTCAGTTACAATTTCTGCTCTATCACTGATTGAAAGAGAGTTCAGAGATTTATCTAGTTTGCTCAAATAGTTTTCAAGAGCTTGATTTATTGTCACTTATTCCTCCGTTTTTTATCTTTCTATAAATTTCGATCATCTTAATAAATTCAGATTCCATATTTTTGAGATGCTCAGATCCTTTAGGCGTGAGGGAATAAAACTTTCGGGGATGGCCTTTGCCTTGCGTTTCCCACAGTGGTTCAAGTAAACCATCATTGGTCATCCGGCTCAAAAGTGGATAAACCGTTCCCTCTTTCACAGGAAATTCCAAAGACTTCAAATCCTCAAGAACCTCAAATCCATATACCCTGCCTTTTGCCTCTATAAGAGTCAGGATACAAAGATCTAAGTAACCCTTGCGAATTTGCGTCTTCCAATTGAGTATCATATTACCTAGCATTACATGATACCTTGTATTGCTAGGCATATTAATTCAAGTCCAAATTGTATATGCGGTGAGTTATTTAAATAAGCATACCCCACCTATAAAAGCGAGTTCGGACGAAAGTACTTCATATATGCTTCCTCTTTCTCTCTTGGAATATTGAAATCTGAAAAAAACAAAGCATAGGCTACACGGACTATCGTCATAGTTCCCACATATGAAATGTAGAGAAAGAAACTCAACACTCGGACAAACCAAATAAATAAAAATAGTCCTGTCTGAGCTAAAGTTTCGCGTATTTTTATTAAAGTCATATGGTTCTTGCTTTCCCAATGACTCACCATTTTATTTAATGTTTCCACTTAAAGCCTCTTATTGATTTTTAATCGCAGCTTTATATTTTTCTGGAACACAGAAGCTAGCGTCCCGCGCTGTTTAAAAGCCACTCAATTCATTTTTTTAACTATATTTCTGACAAAGAATTTACGATTGGATATCGGAAGTCAAAACGACTGGCGATATCAAGCATTGTATATCCATTTCGACCTCCTTTTGATAGATGTATCAGCTATCGAAAAAAGGATGTAATTACAACCGAAAACATATAAAAAGTTCGTTTTTTAAAATTTTTTTATATATGAGTTATACACACATCCAGCTCTATATACTTCTTTGTCACGCTCATCCTGTATTGTGTTTCACAAACCAAGGACAAAATATCAGATCAGCTATTCTATTTTTTCTATTTCAGCTGTGCCTAGTTGATGCCGCACACTCTTCTCCCACTAATTTCGTAGTGGTTCTTGTTGATGATTTGGACGTTGTCGTCACATCACCCTTTTACAAAGATATCATGCCAAACACAGTTTCACTTAAGTCTGAAGGACTCTACTTTGAAAACGCTTTTGCTACTACACCTACATGTTGCCCCTCACGTTCTTCATTGCTCTCTGGGCGATACACGCACAACACTGGAGTTGAAGCAAACCGAGGGCCATGGGGTGCAAGAAAAAGGTTCCTAGATGATGAAGATCGAACGATTGCCGCCCACTTAGAAAGTATCGGCTATTTCACGCATATCTCTGGAAAATATCTCAATGGATTCGAAGCAAAACAACTCAAAAAAGAGAACAGACTTCCCCTGTACCCATCGGGGTGGACCGATGGAGATGTTTTTGCTAGCCCAAAAGCAAAATTTAATTATAGTGGGTACAGATATACCCTTGTCTCTTGGTCTAATATTACGGGAGAAAATGCCACTCAAGATTTCTCCAGACGCGCACAAGTCAAGATCTATGGTGAAGATCCTGAAGACTACGCCAACGATGTTATTTTTAAAAAATCTTTGGATTTTATGAAGCGAGCAACAAATGAGGGTTCTCCATTTTTTTCCTATATTGCTCCAACATGTCCACACTATCCAATGCCCCCCGCCCCTCGACACAAAAAACAAAGCAAAGAGTTTATTGGAGAGCTTCCCATCAATCGCCCCAATTTTTTAAATCTCGACAACGAGCCTCAATGGATTTTTGATTCAAGAAAATCTCGTGGATTTATACGAAAAATTGGTGGCTTGACATGTCTTTTTACAAAGGCCCTTTGTCCTAAGGGCTCCCCTTTTAAGGGGTTTCACAAAGTGGATTGGCGAAATAGAATGGGATCTATGCTTTCGTGTGATGAAGGCATAAGGGATGTTGTAAAATACTTAAAAGAGAGCAATCAATGGAACAATACTTTACTCATTTTTTTATCCGACAATGGATACAACTTTGGAGCACACACACTTTGGCAAAAAACCACTCCAAATGAAGAATCCATTCGAGTGCCGTTCTTGATCGCTTCGGGTTTACCGCTTAAAGAAAAGGGCGTGGTACGATCCGATTGGGTTTTGAATATTGACGTCATGCCAACTCTACTCGATTTTGCAAACCTCCCAATTCCTGAAGAAATTGATGGGTTGAGTTTAAAAGATACACTCTCTGTAGGCACTCCACTTAATCGCGATCAGTTTTTGATTGAGTATAGTGGGTATGGCTATGACCAAACAACTATGGAAGAAAAAATTCGCAAATCACGAGATATTTTACCTTACCGAGCCATCCGAAAAAAAATTGGGAACTCTGTATACAAATATATAAAATGGGCTCCCTGGCGTGGAGTACAAGACGAACAACTCTTTGAATTAACATCAGACCCATGGGAAATGAACAATTTGATAGGACAGAAAAATTTTAGCCCTATACTCAATAAATTGAAATGGGAGCTTCAAGGTCTAGAGTTTTGCTCTGGCTCTAGCTGCCATTGAGATGCAAGTCTGATACTCAGTCCATTTTCCATACCAAAGTCCAAACACTCCAGAATTCAAATTACCGATAAGAACCCATGAACGACTGTTTCAAAAATAAGACCATTCTTGTCGTTGATGACGATCCAACAAACTGTGGGTTGATCGAAACTGCATTAATCAAAAAAGGAGTGGAAGTTCGCATTGCACACAATGGCATTGAGGCTCAAAAGGTTTTGAACTCGTGGAAACCAGATCTTGTTTTATTGGATCAAGATATGCCAAAAATGAACGGCCTTGAGCTTTTAAGGTGGATGCGTTCACAAAGTTTTGAAATGGACGTTGCATTTATTTCAGCTAGTGGAAGCGCTCAATCTGTAAAAGCAGCACTTGATTCCGGAGCCAATGACTACATTCGAAAACCATTTTCCTTTCAAGAACTCATTTCAAGAATTGGAGTCCGATTTCGAATCACAGATTTGGTTAGAGAACTTGAAAAAGCAAACAAACAATTGAAATCCCTTTCTGAACATGATGACGTAACAGGTCTCTACAATATGCGATCTATGTATGAAAGAATTGATCACGAAATCAAGCGAAGCAATAGAAATAAAAAACCTGTTTCCTGTATTATGCTTGATATGGATCATTTTAAAGAAGTGAATGACAATCATGACCATGTATTTGGAAGTTTTGTTCTAAAAGAAGTTGGAAAAATCATTGCACGCTCAATACGTGAAACAGATTTTGCCGCTCGATATGGAGGAGATGAGTTTCTTATTGTCCTCACAGACACCTCTCTTGATGGTACAAAAATGGTCACGGAACGAATTCGAAAAGGAGTTCAAGACCGTGACTTCAACGATGGAAAAAATCAAATTCGACTGACCTGCAGTATTGGATACGTTGTAGGGTCGCCTGATCAAATCTTTGATTCAAAATCACTTGTTCGCACTGCCGATCACGCCCTCTATGAATCAAAAGAAAAAGGGCGCAATCTCATTTCAGAGGGAGCTCTTCCTCTTCAGAAAAAATCAGCCTAATTTATTCTCCCACCATTCAACAGCACTTTGAAATAGGTCCAAGAATTGCATTTTCAAACTCAATTCTATTCATGTGGAGCTAGATGTGTTTTTAACATCAAAATTGATTACCTTATTCACACTCTTTGTAAGCTTTGCAAATGGGCAAATTCAACCTAAAGCTAAGTGTAAAGCAAACCTACACCCTCACTCCAAGTTTTATTCAGCCTTGCTTGAATGGAATAGCCATATTGAAGATATACGTACAAATGGAAATCACCTTCGAAGAAAAAATCAGAACCCTCCAAATTCCAATCTCATAGCGCCTGAAAACTTACCTTATGTACTTCATCACAACAAGCCAACGGATAAAGTGGTTGTTCTCACTCACGGCTTAAGTGATTCACCTCACACTCTAAGACAATTTGCAGAATTGTACTTTGAGAAGGGTTACAATGTCATTGGACTTCTATTGACAGGCCATGGTTCCTCTCCAAATGACCTTACTGAGGTCACGGTTGACGATTGGAAAAAAGACATCAATAAGGCTGTGCATATTGCAAATCAAATCGGAACTAACATCGAACTTGTGGGATTTTCAACAGGTGGGGCTCTTTCAATAGATTTTGCAAACCACAATCCAGGTCTTATTAAAAAAATGGTGTTACTTGCACCTGCCATTGATTTTCACAGCTCTGTGACAAAGTATAAAGTCCGTGTATTGAGTCCAATGCTGGATATCGGCCAAACCAAACCTTTGGGTGGAGCAACTTACACCTATGACTCAATTCCAGAAAATGCGATTGTACAGCTCAATTTTTTAATGGCAGAACTCAACGGAAAAGACAACCCTTCAGCCTCCAGTGTTGAGACACTTTTAATTTTAAATTCATCTGACAAAGTCATAAACAATAAAAGTGCTGTTGATTATTTCGACCCTGAGAATCTAGTCATAAAAGAAATTGAGACCACTCAGTCGCATGGGGATTTTTTATTGGAAATTACACGGAACTGGAGTGATAACTCCTCTGTTACTCAAAGGATAAGTGAATATATCAACACCTTCATTCAACCTTAAAAACAAATCTACAGCAAGTGGAGTTTATTCACTTGCTGTAGCTACAGTATAATGCAATTGCTTACTGTTCTTCAGGTAAGTCTAGAACTCGATTGAGGGCTTTCCCACTCAAAGATCTAACATGAACCAAAACTCTTCCTTCACCCATTTCTTTTACAGGAACAGTGAGTTCATAAGGAATTGGTACAATTGGAAGTGCACAATTAACAGTTCCCATTTTGGCTACCGGAAGTACAACAATCGTATTGTTCTTACGACTAACTTCCACACGGTCCATACTCATACATGTATTTGGCCACCCACCTTGAATCGTCAATTTTAAATTCCCATCAACTTTCTTCAGCCAAACATTGTCCACTGGAGCGTAAAGATAGTCATCTGGATCTGAAGTCACAGCCGCTCTAACGCCGATCTTACCCATTTCTATCAATTGGTCATTTTGTACATCATTGTCGGCTTGCTCTCGAAAGAATATTTTGTACTCTCCCTTTGGCATTAAACCCAGGCCGACTTCTTTTACATAAGGCACCAACATCGTCAGACAAATTCCACTGCCATAATAAAAAGCGTTGTTATTTACAATAACCCTCTTCTTCTCAAGATCTACTTCATGAGTGGTTAAACCAGCTCTGTAACAAGAATTGGGAAACTTCCCTTCAAATACAAACTGGACATTGTCGTTGTCGTCAAATCCCGTTGGAGTGTAAACTGCTTCTGGAATGAGCAAAACACTTTCTGGAAAATCTGCCATTGCTGTAGTCGATACCACCAAAGCAAACACTGTTAAGAATAATGTCTTCATTGTTCCCCCAATTGAAACGAAGCCACCCGTATGACAAAATGTCTCGAACCCCCCGTCCCACTTTAAATATTTCTGCCGATCATACTTCTCCAACATATGAAGAAGGTCAATCACTGATTCTTAGTTAGAAAAAGATTTAGATTTCGGCTAAAATCTGAGAGACTTTTGCTTTTAGGTGCTTGAATTCTTGATTTTTTGACCAGTTCGCCAAAAAATCAAAATGAGAGCTTAGTGGCATATCTGCTTTTCTTAGATCTTGAATCGAATAAGTCACTATTTTCATCGGTGAACGCGCCCAGTGGCTCTTAATTTTAGGAGACAGAGAAACAGCATTCCCTATTGCACATAAAGATTCATAACCATCTATTATAGGCATATTCCAATCAAATATTACCAGATCATATTTTTGTGAAACAATCCGACCCATTGCCTCCCATCCGTTCTTAGCATAGTCTACACAGCAACCCTCGTTGACAAATGAGCTCTCCAGAAGCTTTATAGAATCTACATCATCATCCACAATCAAAACTCTTTTAGAATCCACCTCTTGAGATTTAAAAAACCTGTCTTTGCGCCAATTTGAAAGTTGTATACGAATGCTAACATAAAGATCTTCTATAAGTTTTTCTGGTTCTGAATTGACAGATCTTGCCCAAAAAGTATTGGCTATCGAGGAAATTTTGACAATTCCAGTATAAACATGACTACGATTTGTAAGGTTACACAATAAACAACTATCAGAAGGGGAAATCGCCAAAACTCTATTCATATACAATCGATTTAATTCTTTTATGTTTTTCTTAAACTCTCCCGTATATTGGATATTTTGTTTCATGTTTCCCCCTCTAGTAGTTGTGTATTGAATAGTTTAATTTTTTATGTTCAGTTCAGACATAACTCTAAGTGTTTTAGTAACAAGATCTCTATATTTAATAGGCTTTTTCCAGTGATCGACAAACTGGAAATTTCGGCAATTGGGCAGTGACAACTTTTCCAAAGACATTGCCGAATAGATTACAACAGGAATGCAAAAATTCTTTATCTGGCTATGTTTTTTTACAGAAAGAAGAGCTTGGATCTTGTTCAAAGCCTCACCGCCTGTTAAATCTGGCATACTCCAATCCAATATAATAAGGTCAAACTTATCCCTCAAAGCTCTTTCTACAAAAGCCTGTCCATCAAAGGCCAAAAGGGTATTACAATTCAATTCATGGAAAATCATATTCAAAGGCCTGATAAGAGAAACTTCATCGTCTACAAGAAGCACTCTTGGTAGATACTCTTTTTGAGCCTTTCCAACACCTTTTCTTTCAATTGTTCGCCTCTGTACATACTCAGTATCAATTCGCATAATACACCTCACTTGACTTCAAATTTACCAGAGGAATATTTAGGGATTTTTGGAAGGTTTTATGGATATCTACAAAAAAATGTCTCAACTTGATAAATGAGGCTCAATCTACCTTGCGAGCTGCAGTTGCACTATCCAAAATATAGCCTACTCCATAAACTGTGCGAATTTGCTTGCCCATTGAACTTAACTTCCTACGCAATGAACTAACATGCAGATCAACAGAGCGATCCGTAACATGAACAGAGTCACCCCAAGCAATATCAATAAGTTCGTCCCTGCTTAGTATTGTACCCTGTCTTTTTACAAATCCGATTAGAATACGATATTCAGTGGGAGTAAGGTTGAGGCTCTCACTCCCGTTTTTAACATTCAAGATAACTTTGTGAGATGCTACATCTATCACAAGAGAGCCAAATACAATTGGAGCCCCATAGTTCTTGTATTGCCTCTTTATCTTTGCCTCAACTCTCGCCCTCAGCTCTCTCCAGTCAAATGGCTTGGTCATATACTCATCTGCACCAACTTGAAATCCCACTAATTTGTCTTCAATAGACTGCCTGGTCGAAAGTATCAATTTGAAACAATATTTGTATCTAACATCAGTCTCAACTAGAGACAGCAAAGAAACCCCATCTCCATCAGGTAAATTCAAGTCAAATATGAGCATATCAAAAGATCTTGTCTCAATTTGAGATCGAGCAGACTTCAAATCTGAAACTATCATGATATCACAGAAGTCACCAAGTGCATGAACAACTAAGTCCTGGCATTCCTTTGTATCTTCAATTAAAAGAATCTTAAACATTTATTGTTTATCGGATCATAGATGGCGTTAAATAAACAAATTTTCTTTATATACTGAGGTCAAACGTCCGATAAACATTATATGGCCAGAATTCTAGTAGTCGATGACATCAAAGAAATCCGTGATTTCGTTCAGTTTGTGTTAACTGGAGAGGGTCACGATGTGATTACTGCTCAAGATGCACTGGAAGCTTTAGAAATTCTAGATGCCAGGAGATTTGACTTAGGCATTTTTGATATAGAGATGCCATATCGAAATGGGTTTGAATTGGCAGAAACACTTCGTAACCAATTAAGATTTAGATTATTTCCTATCATTTTTCAAACAGCCAGAAAAGAAAAACGAGACGTTGAAAGAGCCATAAAAAATCGAGCTGATAGTTATTTAATCAAACCAGTTAAAAAGCTGCGCCTAATCGAAGCCGTTAACGCTACATTAACAAAAACTCCACCACAAAGACACCCAAGAATTAACGTTGAAGAGACGACACTTCCCCCTGATGCTAAACTCGTAAAGGTGATAAAAAGCCCGCTTCAAATACTCACATTATCTGACATTGGCATCACAGCAAGAACAAAAGGAGAGATTGAAAATGGAGACATTTTTGATCTAGATTCACCAATTTTTGCTCAAATGGGCATTCCCGCATTACGCTTAAAAGTCATACATCAAAAAAATATCGATGACGGCTATAAGGAACTAAGTTTAATGTTTGAAGGCATAAATCGCAATATTTTACTAAAGATGAGAAGTTGGTTTCTTTCGCAAGGATTTAGCACTGCTGCATAAAATTTATTCATAAACAATTTGAACTGATGCGAGATGAGCTCGCATTTCCTGCAAGAGAATTAAAATACCTTCTTTTTTCTTTTTTTCTGCTAAGCATTCGATCTCCTTCCCAGCTTCACCTAAACCATCAAATCCGTATGCTCCAGAAACTCCATTTATAATATGACCAATTCTAGAAACCTCTTTCCAATCGTCATCTCTTATTGCCTTTTCTAATTCATCCAAGTTTTTTTTTCTTCCCTCTATAAAATCAAAAATCATATGTTTGATTTCTGATTCTACAGTTATTATATCGGGTAATTTTTTTGCACTCATATTCCCTCTCCCTAGACTGCTTTTTTGTTTTTGTTAATCAGAACATCTTGAATTCCATCTAGAAGCTTTTTTTTCTTTATCGGTTTCACCACATGAAGGTCACACCCAGATTCATAACACCTTTCCCTGTCCTCTTTAAAAGCTTGGGCTGTCAATGCTATGACTGGGGTTGGCAATAGTCCGTTAGACTTCTCAAAGGCGCGGATTGCTTGAGTCGCCTCTAAACCATTCATATTTGGCATTTGAACATCCATTAGAACTAAATCAAATTTATTAGATTTAAATGTTTCGAGCGCTTTTTCCCCATCCTCAACAAAAACCAATGTTGGATTGTATTTCTTCAAAAACAAATGTATGACCTTTTGGTTATCCTTTACATCATCAGCAACAAGTATATTTAATCCCTCTATTTGAAAATCGGTTTGAATCGGTTCGTTTAATGTTTTCTCTGAAGAGCTTTTTTCAGATAGTCTCTCAAGAGGGAGTGTAAAATAAAAACAGCTACCATGCCCTATTTCACTTTTGACGTTTATCCTCCCTCCCATAAGATGAATTAGATTTTGAGAGATGGACAATCCCAAACCCGTACCACCATATTTTCTTGACGTAGATACCTCTGCCTGCTGGAAGGGCGAAAAAATTGCGCTTATTCTATCCTCAGAAATTCCAATTCCAGTGTCTGTAACAGAAAATCTAATTCCACCAAGATCATTTTCCACTTTGATGCATACAGACCCTTTGTCTGTGAATTTGATAGAGTTTCCAGCTAAATTAATTAATACCTGCTGAAGTCTTGATGAATCTCCCTTTAGTTGTGTTCCCTTCTCAAAGTCACTTTCAGTGAGAAGCTCAATTTGCTTTTTTTCAGCTCTCACCTGAAGTATTGTTTTAACGTCATAAAGAAGGTCTGATAAACAAAACCTGATTTCCTCTAGTTTGAGCTCCCCAGATTCAACTTTAGAAAGATCCAATACATCATTTACAATTCTTAGCAAACTATCTCCAGCTCTTTTAAAAGTTCGAACAAGTTGCTCTTGTTCAAGATCGAGCTTTGTCTCCTCGAGAACCTCTGCCATTCCGAGAATTGAATTTAGTGGGGTTCTTATTTCATGGCTCATATTTGCCAAAAACTCTGATTTAAACTTAGAGGCCTTAAGAGCCTTTGACTCTGCAACAAGTAACGCTTTCTCATACTGCTGCCTTTTTGAAATATCAAACAAGAGCAACATTCCGCAAAGACCAAAAAGCACTAGACCAATTAAACCTGTTTTCTTGAGTAAGAATTTAGTTTTACCTGATCTCTCTTGCGCCAATAGAACTTTAGCAGCAATTTGCCTCTCCAACACATTCATTAACTCCATATAAATATCTTTGGTTTTTAGAGAAATTTCCTTGGCACTCCCTGTTAAAAGTATTTGCAGAGATTCATTAAGTCCATATTTTCTTTCTCTTATTGATTTATCAAGAAAGTAAAACTTTCTGCCAACAAGAGTTTTATAAGTTGCAATTTTTTGGGATATAGTAGGATTAGAGATTTTTTTTGTTTTTTCTAATTCTTTTAAAAAGTTTGTCTTCGACCTTAGGTACTGTTTTTTGTATTTGTTTTTTGATATCAAAAGATATCTCTTATGGGAAACATCAACTTCTTTTTCCAAACGCTTGATATTGGAGAAAAGAGCACTTAGGCGATATTCACTTGCTACAAGGTCTGAGTCCACAACGTATTTATTCAAGGATTGATTCGCAAGACTAAACACATAGAGAAGGGTCGCAACCCCAACAACATATCCAACGACAAGCTTTGTTTTGGAAAGAAACCTCATAGCTTCTCATTTGTTTTGATCTTACATGAATCAACAGTCATTGAAATATCAAGATAAGTGTCATTTGAGACATAAGTATCATCGGCAACAAGAAAATATAGAACTTCTGTTTTTTTATTTTTGGGATACAAAAGAGATTTCAAGTCTTTTAATGTAGAGCTATCTATGATTTTTTTTAAATCTAGTGTGAGATCTGCTGCAAATACTTTTTCTTTATTCGCAATCTTCAACGCCTCTTCTGTAAATTTCTTTGTAAAGTAATCGTTAGGCGTTTCTTTGCCCTGAAAAAATTCTTGATTTATGTTTTCTCTCCAAGAAGATTTATGGAAAAGCTCCCCGGAACATACGCTGTGATTTAGAATGCAAAAAATTTCAGTATCAGTTGAGATGTCTTTTGAAACTTTCCTAACATCCATTTTCATAAAAAGAGAATCTATTGAAATCACCGAGTCAAAAGATGGCAGGCCCGTTAAGTCTGTCGCAAATAGTATCTGCGTGTTTTTAATATAGGGGATTCCGTCTTGCATTCCTGTCATATGGCCGATTTGTTTGATTGCAATTTGATTTTTGAGCGTCGAGATATAGGGTAAGTTTTTATGTGTTTTTAACTCTCTAAACAACAACGACCGCGCACTAAAGGTTTGTTGAAATCTCTCCGGACCACACTGCCTAATTGTTTTAACAATTGTAACAGTTTCTTTGAGTGGCTCTTTCTGAGGCTCTTCAATCCACGGCATAAACTTTATGCCCATCAAAACTCTAAAATCAGACTCTCCATCTTCATCAAAATTAGATAAACTTGTTCCAAAATTAAATTTACCGTTATAAGCCAACGCATACTGTCCTCCAAGATAGAATTCACTGGCTCCTGTTGCAAAATCACTATTGGGAAGAAATAGATTGTAGTTTTCCAGATTCATTGAAAACTTCTTGCTTAAAGGGACATGCATTCCACCCCCAACACGAAATTGAGTGGAATAATCCAGGTTTTTGAATACCACATCTCCAACATAGGCATATCCAATATTTAAAGAGGCCGTGAGTACTTTTAGATTTTGTTCCCCAACAAGCGTAAGCCCTGTCCCAAGTGAGTCATTTGATAAATACGCATCTATATTTCCTGTGGGAAAATAGAGATCACCCACAACAGACACTCCCAAAGGGTCACTTAGTCTATTGTAGAGCTCATACTCTACCTGAAGCCTAAGATCCCCAAGACCAAAGACTTCCCCGTCATTTAACTGAACCGAATTGAACGAAATATCTGCAGATGTACCTAGTCTTTTCCCTGCAGACCAATGACCTAGAATATCAATAGTCGAAATTTTTTTTATTATATCTCTTTTCTCTTCCTCACGTGCGTCTATTTGTATCACAGGGGAGGTGACTGTATTAAATTGAACATTGAAAAGTGGACCGTGATTTTCCCATAATTTTTCATTTAAAATTTGATTGCTGAGTGAGTCTTCAAGCAGAACATAGGTGAAATTATTAGAAGATCTTAATACTTGAGAATTGAAGTTAGCAGACGCATGTTCAAGTGAGAAGAAGACCAACAGATACTTAACAAAGCTTTTCATACTTTCTTCTTAAGATAAGGTTGTAAATAAATTTTATTTAATATATTTTACATATTTCCGACAGTTAGTAAATAATATTTATTTGCGTCATTGTTGTGCTTAAAAATGAGATTTTCAATACTCTCTTTTGGTATACGAAAAAACTAGACTTCAAGGAAGCTGCATGAACACACATACTTCATTAAAATTTATAATTATAATCCTAATTTTGCTACAAAACTCGTGTTCAAAATCCTATATTAAAGGACTCGTAGCTGCACTCAAATCATCTAGTGATGTGAGTTTTTCAGATACCAGTGTGGAGTTTTCCTCTTCTCAGTTTTTAGAAATCACCAACTCTGGCGAAACAAAGGCCATGGATTTCACTGCAACTATTGATGGATCCAGTTTTTCCTATACTGGAGGGAGCTTCCCCGGGACAGGCGGAACGTGCGAAGACAACCTGGAGGGATATGATACAACTTGTCTTCTATCAATTGATTTTTCACCAGCCACTGGTGGGGCAAAATCTAGCAGTCTTAATATAAGCTTCGACAATGGAACTTCAACGACTTCATATAGTGTCAACTTATATGGAGTTGGAATAGCGCAAGGGTCTCCTGACACAACCTTTAGTTCCGACGGAAAAACCTCTTATGACAATGGGGATAGCGAATTCATCACAACCCTTTTTCAAGATAGTGATAGTAAATTCCTTTTTGTGGGACAAAGTGATGGAGGGGGAAGTGGAGATGACGAAATCCTTCTGGGGCGCTTATTATCTGATGGATCACTCGATACAAGCTACGGAAACTCGGGGTTTACACTTCTAGACTCTGGAACTGATAAAGACGACGTTGTCAATGGGGCTCAATTTCAGAGTGATGACAAATTCATTATAGCAGGTTCGATAGATACTGCAGCAGCACTTTTTAGAGTCAATAAAAGTGGAACGTTTGATACAAGCTTTGGCCTACTTTTAAATGGAATTTCTGCGTTCACTTCATTTACACTTCTTAGTACAGATATTCTTTTTGGCGTTAGTCAGTTATCAGATAGTCGTTACATAGCATATGGAGAAACAGATCCCTTAGTTGGTGATTCTGATTTTGTAGTCATTCGTACCACTAGCGCTGGAATTATTGACCTATTAGGAACCCCAACCTTTGGAGACATAACAACACCGGGGCAGAAAGTTTTAGACTTTGGATCTGACGACCGAGCTCTAACTGGGTTTGTTTTAGATAGTGGTAAAATATTTGTTGCTGGGTACACAAATTCTGGAGCCTCTAGAAACTCTGCATTTGCTTTGCTAACCTCATCTGGCTCCGGCGATGGAGGTTTTGGAACAGGGGGGCTTCTCTCGACTGATATTTGCGGTGCCGCTGACGCAGATGAAGTTAAAGCTGCAACATCACTCTCCACGGGAGAGTTTTTACTTACGGGCTACTGCACACAAGCTGGAACTGGAAAAGATGTCTTTGTAGCAAAAAGAAATTCTGACGGTACTCCTGACATCAGTTTTGGAGGAGGAACTGGGCGAACAATTATTGATATCTCTGGCAACGATGACGAGGCAACAAATATTCTGATCCAAAGCAATAATCAAATTCTTGTGACTGGACACTCTGATTCAGGAGTTGATACAGATTTCCTGATAATACGCCTCGAATCAGATGGAAGTACAGACACTAGCTTTGGAACTAATGGAGTTGTCACCACTGATATATCTGGAAACGACACCTCTTACTCCTCTTTGCTCCAATCAGATGGCAAAATTGTTCTCGGAGGAGGAGCTCAGGGAGATTCCGATATTGCAGCAACTCGAAACTTCCCTTAAACTTTATAGATCTTTCGGTAAGTCCTGCAATCGATTCAGAGCTCTTCCGCTCAAAGATCTAACGTGAACTAAGACTCTCCCCTCACCCACATCTTTCACAGGAATCGTCAATTCGTAAGGAATCGGCATTTTAGGAAGCGCACAGTTGACTGTTCCCATTTTTGCTATCGGAAGTACAACAATCGTATTGTTCTTACGACTAACTTCCACACGGTCCATACTCATACACGTATTTGGCCACCCTCCTTGAATCGTCAATTTTAACTCTTCATCGACTTTTTTCAACCAAACGTTATATACTGGAGCGTAGAGGTAGTCATCTGGGTCTGAAGTCACAGCAGCCACAACCTCTATCTTACCCATCTCTACCAATCGACCATCCTCGACATAATTTTCAGCTTGCTCTCTGAAGAAGATTTTATACTCTCCCCTTTCCATTAATCCCAAATTCACTTCTTTTACGTAGGGCACCAACATTTTTAGGCAAATTTCAGTGCTATAATGAAAAGCGCTGTTACTTACAATAATTCTTTTTTTCTCAAAATCTATTTCGTGATCGGTTATGCCTTCTCGGTAGCAAGAATCTGGAAACGTCCCTTCAAACACAAACTGGACTTTGTCATTGTCATCAAATCCCGTTGGCGTATAAACCGCATCTGGTATTAACAAAACATCTCTAGGAGTGTCGGCAATTGCAGTAGTCGTTGATACCACCAATGCAAATACTGTAAATACTAATGTCTTCATAAATTCCCCCAATGAAACAAGATCATTCCGTGACAAAATGTTGCGGAACTCGTCCAATTCTAAAAAGATCGATGCCAGCAATCCTTCTCTAACAAAAGGATTTCGTCAACTGCTGACTCTCTGAGAGAAAAACTCAGCCTTCATGAGAAAACTTTTGAGTTTATGCAGAATAATACGGACTTTGATCATAGAAGATTTCACAGAAAATTTTTTTGACGCACTCGCCCAAACAACTAGTGCTTTAGCAACACACCACCATAGAGATCAACAACATCAGCCATTTATCTTTTCCCACTCCTTCAGCAAACCTAACTTTGTTGCCCATTTGCTAATATAAATTTCATCCACAGTCGGTCGCCCATAGTACATAGCCGCCATTGAACCAACGAGAAAGTATTCAATGTCTTCACTTTCAAAGCGATTCGCAACGTCTTTGAGAACTTCGAGCATTCCTACCACTAGCAATTTTCCTCATTGAGTTTCCGAAAGTAATCGGCTGTCATTTTACTTAACTCTTTGTCTGACAGTTCTGGGTGAAGATGTGAAAACCGAGTTTTTTTTACTAGAAATGCATCTTTAAACATTTGGTCAGCCATTTCAAGATTCGTTGGCTTGTGATGTTTTTGTTTTAGGGGATCAGTTACACCTGCCATGACTCAATCATTTTTGAAAACCTATAATTTATTAATTTTACTTGGAAAGTGGTAGGGCCTACCGGATTCGAACCGATGACATCTACCTTGTAAGGGTAGCGCTCTACCAACTGAGCTAAGGCCCTAAGAGATTCAATGGGGGGTAACTTAAATCAAAGCGTCTCCTCTGTCGAGTCTTTTAAACTCGCAATTATACGTGTAATATTAAGTACTTAGAATATATCTCCAAAAGCTTCTATTTTTCAAAGTGCTCAAATCAAAATTTGTGATAAATTCTCAACCAAGGGGGATTGAAAATGAAACACCTATTAATTTTAGTAATAACTTTAGTCTCTGTAGATGTTTTTGCATGCCGTTGCATACCAAGGGATTCGGATCAATATATTGAAGATGCAGATGTTGTCATAGAAGCCACTGCCGATGGCTTTGTTACTGATCCCAATAAGCCTATTCGAAAAGGATACCTCACCATACGGAAGGTCATCAAAGGGGATTTGGACAATATCAGGAAGATTGCTGTTTCAACGGGACTTTCAAGTGCATCATGTGGATACGAGATGATTCCTAAAAAGAAGTATCTCTTGCACCTCAAATTTCATGGAACATACACAGAAGATTTTCAATATTTAGAAAATCTCTATTTCCACACAAGTACGTGTAGTGGAAACCAAGAAATCAAGTAAGCCAAACTCTTCAATAACCCATGGACTATTTCTTGTATTTCACGGGCTATATTTTCTAATTTTTTTCTTTTAAATCAACAAAATCATAGTAATCACTTAATGGGCGATGTTGGTAGTTGGGATAACTCAAGCTTTTGGATGGATTAAAAAGAGGAGTTTTGATTTCATAAAGTTCAATGAGAGTGTGTATCAAATCATCTGATACAAAGTATGTGTCGCGGTTCTTTTCAATTGCAGAGTAGACTTTATCACGAACAAATTCTTGGGAACCCCAAAGCAGAAGGGGGATGTTGAACATCATCGTTGAGGGTGTCGCTGGAGTATGTCCCTTGAGATCACGAAAATCATAGACCTCTTCTCCGTGATCTGGAAGATAGGTTGCTGTTCCAACTGTATTTTTAGATTTCATCAGTTTAAACAGTCGAGACACAATAAAATCATTGTACATAACCGAGTTGTCATATTCGTTGATGTAGTAGGAGTGTTTCTCACTTTTCCCATCAATCCCACCTTTGAATTTCTCAAAGTCTTTTGTGTATCTTTGATTATATTTTGCATGGTTTCCATAGAGGTGAATCACAATAAACTTCTTATTGGCCTCATCTTTTAAAAATTTCTCCAGAGGTTCAAAGATGTCTTCATCAAAATGTGGCTTTCTAAATCCACCAAAATTAAGAAATTTCTTCTCATCAGAAGCATGCCCAAGTGATGTGGCAATACTCCCCCTTTTGTCCATTGGGATTTGGTTGCTGATCCAAAATGTTTTATAACCTGCAGATTTCATGATCTTAACCAACGAAATAAGACGATCTGGTGAATTGTGGTCCAAATCAACAAACGTCAGTATCGATTTCAATGCATCCACTGTATTTGGGTAAGCTGACCAAGCATTGTTCATTATCAAGAGGTCGTTTCTCATTTTTTCAAGCTCTGGATTTGTTTGACGAGGATAACCATAAAGGCTCATATGATGACGTCCAAGAGATTCACCTAAGATTAAAACATGAGTGGCTCGTTCTTTATTTGAAACATCATGTGCCTCAACATCAATATCTTCAAGAACCTGAAGCCTCTCTTCATACTCTGCACTCTTATCAAGGTATTGGATAAATGCCACAACACTTCCAATAGCCGTGCGCCGAGTGACTTTGCGAATGTATTTGTTTTTCGGTTGGAGAACAAATGTAAGCCAAATACAAGACGCCAAAAATAAAACCCAAAAAGTAAGCCTTGGTCTCCCTTTTGTTCCAAAAAAGAATGTTTTTCTAATAGGAGCTCGATCCACTCTTTTAAAGAGAAATACCGAAAAAAGCGTAAACCCAGTGATAATTATCACCTGAGAGAGTTCAGTATAGTCCACAACAAACTCAATTGCCTCAGCTATATACGTTTCAAAAATTGCATGAAACACAGAATATATGGGGAGCGTTTCATAAACACTAATATGAAGAATATCAAAAAGAGAAAAAAGTGCTGCGGGAATAAACGAAATACGAATCGCAAGTTTTCTCGGAATTGGTAGCAACAATGGCCACATCAAAATAATAGATACAGGTATTGCCCAAAAAAAGGACTGGTGAATAAAGTCATAGTACTTGGTGTAAGCAACTGAAAAGTATATCCGTGGAAGAATCCCTAGGAAAATTAGACTCCAAAACAATTTGAAATATATGGATTTTTCTTTACTCATTGATTCCTATTTTTTGAAAAATCAAAAGAAAGCTGTAGTGCATAAGTCCAACACAAGAATGCAAAAAAACTTTCACGAAACTCATTGTGAATATTATTGTTATAAAAATGATCTTGAAATATCCAGTGCACTACCACAAGTGAAGCAATTCCAATCCAAGTTGCTACAAAAAATTTCAACAACTTGCCTTTGTTTCGAAGTGACAAATATGTATAACCAATAAGTACAAGAATTCCAATTTGGTGAAATTCCCAACTAAAGGATTTGTATTGATCATAAAATGGAAGAAGAAGAAATGCACAGGTCAGGGGAATATCAGGAACCCTGAAGCCCAAAACCTTTTCACACCCCTTGAAGTGAAGCACAAAGGAGAGAAGAACCAAAAGAAGGTTCACACGCTCAAGCGCTCGATCAAAAAACTTTTTGTTAATATTGTGAAGATTCATCTCTCCCTGGCCGTTGATGTCTTTTAACCAAATCGGAGTCTCAACCCCAAAAAGTCTTTGTCCCCAACTGATTTCCTCACCAGCAGCCCACAAAAACACAAGTCCAACAATCATGAGCGTATAGCCCACATATTGTGCATGGATTTTCTCTACTCGACATTTCCAACCGCTTTGAAATAGGGTCACACCCGTTAGAAATAGAAAAAAGAATCCAACCCACTCTATAGGTCCATCTTCACCATCTAAAAAATCATAGGTTTCAGGTGAAAAAATCAATAGCACCATAAAGGTCGCTATTAAGCTCCAAAAAATATATGTGGAACGCTCTGTACGCTGACTTGTTGGAAATATCATCTTCAGTAAAATCCTTAAACCCAAAGATAGAAGAATCTCACTTTTTCGTCTATCTGTTTTTATGTATCAAGGGACTCATTTTCCAAAGCTATCGATAATTCAGTTCACGAATTGTACTTTCTCGTGTAATTATTGCTCCAAAAGGAGCTCAAATGGCATTTCACCAAGCAGACTGGCTCGTTGAACCAAATTGTATTTTTTTAAATCACGGCTCGTTTGGATCCTGCCCAAAACCTGTTCTAGAATACCAAACTCAGCTGCGCCAAGAGTTAGAGAACCAGCCCGTTGATTTCTTGATTCACAACTTTCCCGAGAAATACTGGACAGTCTTAGAATCTCTCTCTCAACTTTTAAACTCAAAGCCAGAGAACTTGGCCTATGTTCCAAACGCCACGTATGGTGTTAACTCAGTTCTTCGATCTCTTGACTTCAAACCAAACGATGAGCTTTTGGTAACAAATCATGAGTACAACGCCTGCAGAAACGCTCTTGATTTTGTTGCAGAAAAAAGTGGAGCAAAGGTCATTGTTGTCGAAATTCCCTTTCCAGTTCAGTCTTCTGAAGAAGTTATTCTACGCATTGAACAGCAAATAACCAAAAAAACACGACTCCTTCTCATTGATCATGTAACAAGTCCAACGGGACTTGTATTGCCTATCGAACCAATTGTAAGTCTCTGCAATGAACGTGGAATAGAAACACTTATTGATGGAGCACACGGACCTGGGCAAGCGGATATTGATTTAGAAAAACTAAACCCATCTTACTACACAGGAAATTGCCACAAATGGGTTTGCACCCCAAAGGGGGCGGCTTTTCTCTACGTCAAAAAAGAATTGCAGGAAAAAATTCGGCCAGCAGTGATCAGCCATGGCGCCAACATTAAAAATTCAGAACTTTCCAGATATCAGTTGGAATTTATGTGGACGGGGACTTTTGATCCCACAGCTTTCTTTTGCATACCAAAGGCCATCGAGTACTTGAATTCTCTTGATAACGGAGGCATCAAGGGCCTAAGAGACCGCAACAAAGATCTTGCAGTTCATGCTCAAAGTATTATTTCAAAAAGTCTCAACATCTCACTCCCATGCCCAATTGATATGATTGGTTCCATGGCTGCCTTTCCATTGCCTGAAAGCAAGGACAAGTGGACAGGAACATATCTCCCCTTAGATCCACTGCACGTAAAGCTTCGTGATCAATATAAAATCGAGGTTCCCATTTTTGCATGGCCCAAGTATCCAAATCGACTTTTAAGAGTTTCAGCACAAATTTATAACAAGGCTTCAGATTACGAAAAGCTCTCAAGTGCACTTACCAATGAATTTCAAAGCTAAAGAAACTTGAACAAATTCGAAGTGACCCAAAAGTCACTTCGAATTAAATTTTAAGAGCCTTCTTACTGAAGATTTTGAAGCTTGTTGAGAAACAAACTTTCTTTTCTCAACTCTCGGCCATCATTGTTGTACTCGTTGACAGTTAGTACGATTTCGCGCTCCGAACATCCACCGCCCCTTTTATCCATATAGGCTGCCATGCGGATTTTTAATGACCCTTCATTGCTCTTGAGTTTTGCATGAAGCACCCTTCTATTTCTTCTAACCGATGCAGAACCTTTTGCTAAAACTCGGCCTCCATCAGCAGACATCTTAGTTACCCAAACGCGCTTTGTTCCCGAATCAGTGATATAAAGAATCTTAAACCGATAAATTGTACCGTCATCTCCTCGTGTATCCCAGTCTCCTTCAAAAACATCCCAAGGAAACGGAACCTCCGAACCAATTGGAAATGGAATTTCATCTTCAAGCGGCGCAAATCCAATTTGAGAAAAACTGTTTGAAGAAAACAAAAAGACAAAGAACACGCAGATAAATACCGATTTCAAACGACTCATTATCACTCCCTTGTTATGCATCATATAGAACTCGAACATTTTTGTTCATGTAGTAACCATTTCTTGCTCGAAAAATATATTTTGGCTTGTCATAGTCAGGCTCAATCAACTTCCTCAATCTTTTGATCGTAACGTAAATTTTATTATCATGGACAGTTGGATCATATTTCTGAGACCAAACCTGCTTCACAATCGCCTCTTTGGTATAAATCTGACCCGGGCTTTTAGCCAAAAGATGAAGTAAATCAAGTAGTATAAATTGGCTTCGAAAATCGACTCGACCTTTTCTTTTCTCCACAACCGCATTATTGGCGCTCTCAACCACCAAATCATAGTCTTCGTCATTTTCAACACCCAGTTCTCTCAAACGTTTTTCAATGTTTCTTGATAACGTTTTTAAGTTCTTCGGATCTGCACTTTTTTGGGCAAGCTGCAAATACACCTTAGCCAAATTAGATTCCCCTGCCCTCATATACCCAAAACCCAATGCATACAGTGTGTATATATACATAAATAGATTTTTCTGACTCTTCAGTGATTCAAAAACACTCCAAAAAATATCTATGGCCTCTGCATGTCGATTCATTTTGAGGTGAATAAATCCGTTAAGCAAATCCGTTGATTGCTTAAGATCCGGCATATCGATGACTTCAAAAAATACCTTTAAATTATAGACCTCTTTCAGAGACTCTTCATATCTACCAAGCCAGAAATAAGTCTGTGACAAACCATAGATAGCAAGCGACATGTCCTCTTTATTTTCACCCTTTAAAGCTAGCGCAAGAGCCTTTTGAAAATAATTGAGAGCAATATCATACTGACGTTTAAAAACGGCACTAATCCCAAGTGTATAGTAAGTTCGAGAGTTCAGCTCAAACCCCTCTTTCAATACAAGGTCTTGGAGCTTCTCTTTGGTTTCAGTGATTTTGTCTAGATCATCTTGTTGAACGTAAAGACGCAAAAGAAGTCTTTGGCAATCGATATACTCTTTATAGTCTTTACCTTTAAAGAAAAGTTCAGCTGATTCACTTAAATTTAAAATTGCTTTTTCAAAATCACATCGATCGGCAAGCAATCGACCCATCTCCATCAATGACTTCGCCCGATCCATTGCGACTGCCATCTTCCCCCCAACGTCGAAATTCGGTTTGCCCTGAATAATGAGCAGGGGGTATTTTTTACAGATTTTTATAAATCGGTCAATGTCTGAAATTAACTGTCATTATATTTGTCACAGAATTTATGAACAAAAACTTGAACCCCGAAGTCACAGATAAAGAATAAGTTTATTTTAAAAAAGCACGGCCTATACCTTTGAGTTGCGTCATTACCCATAATTATTACTTATTAGCAATGACGCAACTCAAAGGTATAGGCCGTGCTTTTTTTTTACCAACACGCTCCTACTGTAGCGTATGACCCGTGTACTGAGCTTTAATACCTTGAGTGCGATTGGACCGACTCTTGAAAAGTTCATTGGCCTTTTTAATGGCAAGTGCATTCACCAAAACCTGATCCACATGATCGACCAAAACAATCTTAAGATCTTTTAATATTTCTTTTGGAATATCTTTTAGATCTTTTTCATTTTCCTTTGGACAAATGATCGTGCGAATTCCACCTCGATGAGCTGCCATTGTTTTTTCTTTCAATCCACCAATAGCAAGCACCCGTCCTCGAAGCGTCACTTCCCCCGTCATAGCCACAGTCCGCTTAACAGGGAATTTTGTAATTGCCGACACAATACTAGTCACAATTGCAGTACCTGCAGAGGGACCATCTTTTGGTATTGCCCCCTCTGGAACGTGGATATGAACATCCACATTTTGAAAGTATTCTTTATCAAATCCAAAAAGAGGTCCACGAGATCTCACATAACTCATTGCCGCCGAGCAGGACTCTTTCATCACATCACCAAGTTGTCCTGTGATAGTAAATTTTCCTCTACCAGGAACAACACTGACTTCCACAACGAGAAGATCACCACCAACCTCTGTCCACGCCATTCCATTGGTGAGTCCAATCTCGTTGTTCTCTTCGGCTTTTCCATGCTTGTACTTTGCTGCCCCTAAAAACTCTTTTACTTTCTTAGGCGTCACAGTATAGACCTTGCCTTTTGCACTTCCCTTTTTTGACTTTGCCTTCTCTTGATCTGCAAGTATCTCACGAGCTGTTTTTCTACAAAGATTTGCAATTTGACGTTCTAAACTTCTCACACCCGCTTCACGGGTGTAATCCTGGATCAAAAGTTTCATACCCGGATCTGTGATTTTCACATTAAAGTCTGAAATCCCATGAGCCTCGACTTGTTTTGGCCACAGGTATTTCTTAGCAATTTGAAATTTTTCAGTTTCCGTATATCCCTCTAGAGATATCACTTCCATTCTATCTAAAAGCGGACGGGGTATTGTGTGAAGACTATTGGCAGTTGTAAAAAACATGATCTTTGAAAGATCATACTCCACTTCTAAGAAATGATCTTGAAATGTGGAGTTCTGCTCAGGATCTAAAACTTCAAGAAGAGCTGAAGAAGGATCTCCACGGAAATCTGTACTCATCTTGTCAATCTCATCAAGAAGAAATAGCGGATTCCCTGTCTCCGCTTTTTTAAGGGCTTGCACGATCTTTCCTGGCATTGCTCCAACATAAGTTCTTCTATGTCCCCGAATCTCAGCTTCATCTCGAACCCCACCCAGCGAAATTCGAACAAAATTGCGATTCATTGCCTTTGCAATAGATCTACCAAGAGATGTCTTACCAACCCCTGGAGGGCCCACAAGACAAAGAATTGGGCCACGAACACGATCTGAAAGCGATTGAACAGCCAGGTGCTCCAATATTCTTTCCTTCACTTTTTCTAAACCATAGTGATCATCATCCAAAACATTTTGTGCAAACTTCAAATCATGTTTGAGGTCTGAATACTCTTCCCAAGGAAGAGAAAGCACCCAATCAATATAATTCCGTACCACTGTCGCCTCAGCCGACATTGGCGACATCATTTTTAATTTACGAATTTCTTTTCGAACCTTTTCGTAGGCCTCTTTGCTTACCTTTTTCTTCTTCAGTTGATTTTCAAGCTCCATAACTTCTGCTTGAAAATCATCTTTTTCACCAAGTTCTTTTTGAATTGCCTGCATTTTTTCATTGAGATAATACTCTTTTTGAGATTGTTTCATTTGTTTCTCAACACGACTTCGAATTTTCTGCTCAACTTCCAAAATCTCAATTTCAGATGTCACGATAGAAAGAATTTTTTCTAAACGCTCCCCAGGGTCTTCAATCTCAAGATTGGCCTGCTTGTCTTCAAGTTTTAAATTTAACTGCGCAATGATAATGTCAGCAAGTTCGCCCGGATCATCAATTGAAAGAACCCTTGCAAAAATTTCTGTTGGTATTTTTTTATTTAACTTCATGTAAGTTTCAAAGGTCGTCTTCACCGACCTCATCAAAGCTTTTGTTTCCACCGGATCAGATGGCTCTTCATCAAAGTGATCAACATCTACAACGAAGTGGCCTTCTGTCTGTTTGAAGTTCTTGATCCGTACCCGGCTCTTCCCATCAACCAAAGCTTTCACTGTACCGTCTGGTAAGCGGAGGACATTAAAAATCGAAGCTCGTGTCCCAACACTGTAAATATCATCTTCTACAGGGTTGTTAATCTTTGCATCTTTTTGCGCGACCAAGACAATGTCAGTTCTTTTGTTTAGCGCATCCTCAATCGCATTGATGCTTTTGTCTCTTCCAACATAGATTGGCATAATCATATGAGGAAAAACCAAAAGATCACGCAAAGGAAGAAGCGGGTACTCAGTTCCCAACGGACCCGACTCTTCCTCTTTTTCAACTTCTTTTTCTTCTTTGTTATTGTCTTTTGGTTTTTGACTCATCTTAATGCCCCTTTTGTTTGGGCTAAAGAGGAGCCTTGTACTTAGGCGCTTTCTGCCGGCTCCTCTTTAACTTTGCCAGCCTTGTCACTCTTTCCCATTACAAGCTCTGGTCTTGCTTTGTTGAGAATGACATCTTCACTTATTATAACTTCTTTAACATTTGGCTTGGAAGGAATTTCATACATAATGTCCAGCATCGCTTCTTCTATAACACTACGCAGTCCACGAGCCCCCGTCTTCCGTCTTATTGCTTCAGCAGATATTGCTTTTAGTGCGTCATCCGTAAATTTGAGCTCAACATCTTCATAACTGAAAAGCTTCATGTATTGTTTGGTCAAAGCGTTTTTGGGTTGAATCAAAATATCTACCAAAGCCTCTTCTGAAAGTTGATTTAAAACCGCCGTAACAGGCAAACGACCAATAAATTCAGGAATAAGCCCAAATCGAGCAAGATCATCTGGTTGAACTTTTTGGAAAAGCGTATTTTCGTGTTCTTCTTTTTCTTTTCCCACCTGGACCTTTGCTGCCAAGCCCATAGTCTTGTTTGTCGTTCTATTTTCAATAATTTTTTCTAGACCAACAAAAGCTCCACCCACAATAAAAAGTATATTGGATGTATCAACCTGAATGAACTCTTGCTGAGGGTGTTTGCGCCCACCTTTTGGAGGAAGATTTGCAACAGTTCCCTCTAAAATCTTAAGCAAAGCCTGCTGAACACCCTCACCACTCACATCACGCGTAATAGATGGGTTTTCAGACTTTCTTGTGATCTTATCAATTTCATCTATGTAGATAACCCCACGCTGAGCTTTTTCAACGTCATAATCTGCCGATTGAAGAAGATTGAGCACAACGTTCTCAACGTCTTCCCCAACATAACCCGCTTCAGTTAGTGTCGTTGCATCTGCCATCGCAAACGGAACCTTTAAAAGACGTGCAATAGTTTGTGCAAGCAAAGTCTTTCCACTTCCAGTTGGTCCAATAAGCAAAATATTACTCTTAGCAAGTTCCACATCATCTTTTTTGCTCTTAGAGGCAGTAATTCTTTTATAATGATTGTGAACCGCAACAGAGAGTGCTTTTTTAGCAACATCCTGACCAATCACGTAATCATCTAAAAACGATTTAATATCGGCAGGCTTTGGAACCTTGAACGGCCCAGAGTCTGTGGTTTCCCTCTCTTTTTCTTCGACGATGATATCGTT
Organism: Bdellovibrionia bacterium; assembly: GCA_030427965.1. Taxonomy (GTDB): domain Bacteria; phylum Bdellovibrionota; class Bdellovibrionia; order Bdellovibrionales; family JAUICD01; genus JAUICD01. The sequence goes on along the minus strand of JAUICD010000008.1, from coordinate 49,083 downwards.
ACACAAATCAATACATTCATCACAAATATACACACCAGGACCAGCAATCAGTTTTTTAACTTCTTTTTGGCTTTTGCCACAAAAACTACATGAAAGTGCTCCGTAATCCGCTCCCTTTTTGCTCACTTGTCACCCGCTTTCTTTCTGCTTTCAACAACATGATCTATAAGTCCAAATTCTTTAGCTGTGTGTGGATTCATAAAATAATCTCGATCCATAGATTTTTCCAATAAATCAAATTCCTGACCTGTATGATCTTGGTAAATTTGAGTTAACATTTTTTTCGTATCTATCAATTCACGTGCATGAATTTCAATGTCACTTGCCTGACCACTGAGTCCTCCACCACCAATAAGTGGTTGGTGAATCATGATTCTCGCATGTGGAAGAGCATACCGTTTGCCTTTTGTACCAGCCGTAAGAAGCAAAGACCCCATACTTGCAGCCATTCCTGTGCAATAGGTCGCAACATCACATTTTACAAATTGTGCAATATCATAAATTCCAAGGCCAGCTGTTACACTCCCACCAGGTGAGTTGATATAAAGTTGAATATCTTTTTCTGGATTTTCCATTTCTAAGAACAACATTTGTGCAATTATCACATTTGCTATCTCATCGTTTATAGGAGTTCCTATAAAGATAATTCGATCTTTTAAAAGACGAGAATAAATATCGTAACTTCTTTCACCCTTTGATGTTTGCTCAATAACGAATGGGACTGTTGGCATTTATAACTCCTCCACAAGATACTACCACTTCAACAACTGGCTTCCTAGAAATCGCCAGATACAATTCAAAAAACCAGGAAAATTGTTCGCCCAGCTATAACTCCTTATCGGTCTCTAGAGTGGTGACTTAACCAATAGAAAATCGCTTTCCTACTTTTATTTGCTATGCTACTTTGCCTTTCAAATGACTCCAAAATGAAGCTATGTGTCACTACTTAAAGCGAGGTCCCATGAAAGTACACGTTGTTCCAAAAAAATCCGCCTCTAAAGACGTTGATGTAAATCTTGTGATTTGTACCCAAAAGTCAAGTGGCTCAAAGATTCAAATTCACTGCTACACCACAAAAGAAATCAAATCGCTGATAAACGACTCTCAGAATGAGAAAGTTTTTGATGCTGGAAAAGAAAAGACACTTTTCTATCGACACCATGGTGATCACGCACTTCACACCCTCACCATAGGTCTAGGTAATCCAAAAGACACGACATCAGAATCATGGAGACGCATAGGGGCAATTGCCTATAAAGAGCTTATTCGGCACAAAGCCAAAACAGCACGGATCAACACAAAGGATTTTGGATCAAATTGGGCAAAGAAATTGGATATCGCCATACAGGCTTTTTCAGAGGGACTTACCCTTGCTAGCTACAAGTTTGATGACTATTTAGAGAAAAAAATGGATCGCACTCTCAAGAATGTAGAAATTATAATTGAAAACAGTGCACAAAAAAGAAAACTCCAAAAAGCTGTCGATGATGGAGTTCATATCGGTGAAGGAGTCAACTACGGACGCTGGCTTGGAGATAACCCAGGAAATCTTATCAACCCTGTAACGCTTGCAACAAATGTCCAAAAAACGTTCAAAGGTACGGGGGTCAAAGTTACAGCTTGGGACAAAGCTCGCCTTAAAAAAGAAAAGATGGGCTTACTCTTAAGTGTCGGACAAGGGAGTGCTGTTGATTCAAGACTTATAATTTTAGAATACAAAGGTGCTGGGAACAAAAAGCCTGTATGCTTTGTAGGAAAAGGAATCACTTTTGATACAGGTGGAATCAGTCTAAAACCACCCCAAGCCATGGAAGAAATGAAATACGATATGTGTGGAGCTGCAAATATTATTGGAACCATGCTTGCTCTTGCAAAAAACAAAGCAAAAACAAATGCCATCGCTATTATCGCCGCCGCGGAAAACATGCCCGGGCCCGCAGCAACAAAACCTGGAGACATCCATGAAGCACGAAATGGAACATCTGTTGAAATCCACAACACTGACGCTGAAGGACGACTTGCACTTGCTGATGCACTCTGTGTCGCAACGGAGAAAAAGCCAGAGTTCATAGTAGATGCAGCAACTCTCACCGGGGCCATGGTTATTGCGCTTGGTTGTTTTCATACTGGGTATTTCACAAGAGATGAAAAGATGAGCAAGAAAATTGGAAAAGCTCTAACGGACTCTCAAGAGAAGGCCTGGAGACTTCCCCTTGACGAACGTCACATCAAGTTAATGAAAGGCACACACGCAGATCTTAAAAATATAGGCGGCAGACGAGATGCTGGAAGCGCACAAGGGGCTGCATTTCTTTCGCACTTTGTTTCTAAAGATATTCCGTGGGCGCACTTTGATATTGCAGGCACTGCTTGGAACGTCGGAAACCTTCACCCCTATTGCCCAAAATATGGAGCTTCTGGGATTATGGTTCGCACATTTTACAACCTTGCTATCAATGGATAAAAAATCTTTTGTGTGCAAGATCTTTTCGGTTTGATTCATGTAAAACGGGAATAGAGATATCTTTCCCGTTAAGCGGGATAAGACGAATCTCGTGTAACAACCAATTCTCTGGCCAAAATCCATCAAAGTTTTCAATGCTGATTTCAGCCCTATTGTACCTAAACCCCTCTGTTCCAACAGCACTGGGTTTTCGATTCATAAGTTCGGCTATAGGAATGCTTTGAACAAAATAGTTGTTCTCAAGAGAGGAGTGGTCACAAGGAGATTTCACACGAATTTGTGGAGGCTGACCACTCACAGCAACACCTTCAGCAAAAAAAACAAACTCTATCTTTTGATAAACTCCACAAGCGGACTGAGCCCCCTCAATTCCACCACGTGTTGAAAAGTGAGCAAATCGAATTTTAACATCTGATCCATTTTGAAGAATTTCCGTTTGATCCACAATATGGTTTTTTATCGCCTCATCAAGAGATCCACCAATAAGTGCTGAGTAGTTGTACTTGTTCTGACTTGGAGAAATTGAAGCAAGTCTTCGAAGATTTTGCTCACTTGGTCTGACTGGCTTTAGTAGGGCCCAGCTCAATGCAAAAAAGAATAAAAAGAGTGCAAATACACTCAACATTCCTTGGTTTTTCATATACTCAGTATCGGTATGTTTATATAGCGAATTTAGGGGATGTTGGTTTTTCCGAAAGAAACCAAAAAAATCTCAACCGCTCTCAAACCATTCGACTAGCCAAAGGACCGAGCCTTGTGAACATTGAAGAGAAACAACGCCAAATCGTAGAAGAGTTCCAGTCCATGAACAACTGGGAAGAACGATACAAAAAAATTATCGCTCGCGGGCGATCTATGTCCCCACTAAATCCCAAAGACAAAACCGATTCCAATATTGTAAAGGGCTGCCAATCTAAAGTATGGATGATTGCAAGAATGGATGGTCCCAACATGATCATTGAAGCCGAAAGCGATGCTTCTATTGTACAAGGCCTTATTTCACTTCTTGTTGAGGTTTACTCCAATCAAAGTCCAAGTGAGATTTTGCAACACCCCCCAAAATTCATCGAAGAGATTGGGCTTGGTGCAAATCTCTCACAAACCCGCGCCAACGGACTTGCCTCAATGGTAAAGCAAATCAAATTCTACGCGATCGCCTTTCAGTCACAACTCTGAAAAGATCTGACGGCACCCCCCATATCTTTATACCAACACTGCCTGTAGGCCAGTTTGTATCTTTTTTCAGGGAGGTGACATTGGAGCAAGTTCATGGACCTCAAAAACCCCAACAGCTCCTCGGTAAAAGTAATCGCCAAACCATTTACCAAAATAAGATTTTCTATTATTGGTTCCATAGGTGGCTGGGTAGGACATAGCTTCAAAATAGTTGAGTTGATATCCAGTACAGGGATCAACAAAACTAGATCCCACAGTCATATCCAAAACGATAGGCTCTGCATTTAACACACCCGTAATATCTAGTAGGCGATCCGTAAATAAACCAAAACCCTTTCCTAAATAGATGTATTCTCTTCCACGAGAGTCCTTAGAATAATCGACATAACTAAAATCCCGACCCTGTGCAAACCGATAACTAAATACCTCTCTATTTGTACTACAATTGTTTCCGTTTAATACACAGTCCGTGACATCTAAAAGAACCATACTGAAATCACCGTGCCCACTACCCCTTGCTACTGGTAAAATCAGTTTGCCATCTTTTACAAAAGCTCCTGTCAATCTGTTCACACCATGTTGAGAACTTGTTAATATCACGCGGCTTTCAAACTGAGCCCATGAATTGTTCTTATTTAAAAAACTGATTTCAACTCTTTGATTGGTTCCGGCACCCCCCTTGGTGATCAGTACTATTTTACCGCCCACCTCAATAATATCATTTATACGATAAGCAAAACCTTGTGATCCATCAAATGCATAGGGGATCAACTCTGGGCTAAAGGGATTGCAGCCTCCAGAAAAAGTGTCACTTCGAAAGTCATAAGTTTCCAAACAGCCAGTGAGATTAGAAAGCAATGAGAGATTAAAGGCATAGATACCTGTGGCAGCATGCTGAAATGTATACTTCGCATCACCTTTCGTCACTATTTTCGTAGGTTCATCAGAACTACCACCACCTCTTAATTGATAGTTCTGTATCAATTGATTTGTATTTCTGTTGTGAGTCCATATTGAAAAAATCTGAAGCCCAGAAACCAAAATGACAGTTTCCCCATTTCCTTTGTCAAAAGTCGAAATATTCTTCGTAAAAAAATCATTCTCCCCTTGAGGGGGAAACCAAAGCCAAGAACCTCTATCACACAAACCATCACGAATTAAGCCCCGTTGTGGTTTTTGGGCATTGCCACCTGCAATGTCCCAAACACTAAAACCAGAGGACGTTGCAATATAGAGATAGTTTCCCTCTTGGCTCATATCAACAAAACGGTTCAGACTTTTAGAGGGGTTGGTCCAATGTTCACAGGGTTGCTCACGAGTGGTGTACTCTGACGAATCTCTGGTTCTAGGTATAATACTATTGGGAGGATCTGCGGGTCGCAAGCCAGACTCAGGCCACAAGCGATGTTGCGTTCCCAGTACATCAATATACTCTGGTTGAACAACTGCTGGGGTACCGGGCTGACGGTATTCACAAGCTCCGTAAATCTCTCCCCCAGGCTTTGGGTCAGAATTATCCTCTTCAGTACCACCATTAGGGATTTGTCCAGGAGGAGGGCCAGGTGGTGGCGGAGGCAAAGTTGTCGAGGGAATTGTAGGAAGAGTTGTAGAGGGAGTTGTGCTAGGAATTTCTATTTCATCTTCTTCAGGCAAAGCAAGCCTTGCTTGGGTACAGTTCTGAGCTGAAAGAATCACTACTGTAAAGCTAATAAGAGCCAGATAGAATTTGTGTCTCACAAATCGTCATCGGCTTATTTTGAGAAAAAAATAAGTAAAAACGCCAAAAAATGAGAATTTGCGGGCTTTATAACAAACTAGCGACACCCGGCCGGGTTTTCATTAAACCCTATAAATTTAGAGTTCAGCATTTCTGCTTCTCTTGAAAGTGAAAGTAAACTCAACCTTGAAACCCAGCCATAGATATTCTCCATTAAACAACCATCTATATCAATTTTTAAATCTGACATACAAAGCCTCTTGAAAATAGCACCCGGACTGTTGAGATTATCAAGCGCGCTCTTAGAACCATGAGTTCGTAAAAAACCACCCACAAGCTCACAGCCAATAGAATAAATAACTGGCTCAGCTGCACTCGACTCAGACTGAACGCGTGATGGAATACCCTCTTGGAGAACAAGTTGAGAGATTCCGCCACCTCCTTTTGCCGCCTTCATTTTTGTACGCGTTTTATTATTCCATTTTACAATATCTTCACCAGACTTAACCTGAGTGACACCCATCCCATAAGTTCCAGAATTGTTCTTCACAAACACGGCTGCATCATACTCGATTTTTTCTTCAGCATACTTCTTTTTTATTTTATCAAGAAGTGTTTCAACCTTATCAGCCAAGGCCATTCTGTTGGACTCACTTCCAACATCAAAGTTATCAAAAACTTCAGTTTTAATACTCAAAGTCCATGGATCTATATCAAGTAAAGACGCGAGTTCATTTGCAAATTCATTATAGAACTTGAAGTGCTCTCCTTTTGAACGATTCCACCAACCCAGTTCATGTGGTGGATTTATTGGAGTCTCAAGACCCTCAAACCAGTCTTTGTATTCTGTCGTAAAATCATTATTGGACATAATAAAATCCGGCACAAACCCATCACTTAAAACAACATGGTCTTCACGTCTTTTTGCTGAATACACAGTCACATTTTTACCTGAGGCTGACTCCAAGACCATGGAATCCTCATTTAGTTCTTTTGGGAAACTCACTCGAGCTGAAAACCCTGCAGACTCAATCATCGTTAAAATTGCATGAACATTGTCCCAGTAGTACCGATTCTTCGTGTTTTCCTCAGTCAAAAGAAGTATTTTCTCAGGAAGTGTTTGATAGTTTTTTTCCATATAGTTTTTAAAAATATCAGGAGCGTTTTCTCGATCGATATCGCAAACATTATTGAATCCAGCAGGAAAAGCATTCGCATCCACTGCTGCCAATTTAAATCCTGCATCACGCACATCAACACTCATATATACAGGAAACTTAAATCCAATCGTTTTAGACATAAACCAATCTGTGGTTTGAGATTGATGATCTAGAAATACTTTATGTAACTCTTCAGGATTCATTTAATGCCACCAGCTTCAACTGACTCATTAACCACGCACCACCCACAACCGCAACTGGGAGCAGTAAAAAATTCAGTAATGGAATCAAAAAAGTAACACCAAAACAACACCCAAAGCCCGAAAGCTCCCAAAAGTGTTTTTTCAAAAAACTCATGCGACGTCGAAAAGAAAACTCCAACAATTCCAGAGAGTAATCACAACAATCTGATGCAACTATAACAAGGCCTAAAAAACCTGATATCACTTGAACCCCTGGAAGAAGTGCTAAAATAAAAAGAAAAATTCCAATAATCACAAATACAACCATACGAATCAAAGAAACACCCGTCATTCGAATCGTAGTTGATATCCATCTTCTCAAAGCAAATTTTTGATTTTCTATCACACCCAATTCCATAAGCGCACGCTCGGCAAGCAAAGATTGAAATGGAATTGCAACAAGATTGGCAATCAAAACAAGCCCCACCATGACAAATGTAAATGAAAATGCGTAAGCAAGTCCAAGGCCAATCCAATAAACAAGTGTCATCCAAAAGCCAACCGCAGCCGGAAGAAGTGCGATAAGGTAAGCGGATATAAGTGGAAAAGCCCAGCTCAGTCCAAAACTAAAAACAACACAGGTTATCAATACTGGAGCGATCGAATAGCGCAAAAGAGGACCTGAGCGCAAAATGAGTTTCCCACCTTGAACTGGTGCTGAGAACCCAACTAAGAATTTACTCAAAAAAGACATTTTAGTTTTTCTCCTTCTTCCCTGGCAACCTTCTTGGTAGTTTTGGCTTCACTTCAAATGGAGCACCAACCCCTTTTATTTTTCCCTCACGTTTTAAAGCGTCCAATTTTTTTGCCGCCTCTGTGTTTTCTTCTCGGACAGTCGGTTGAACCAATAAAAGCTCTGCTTTTTCTTTATAATTCTGAACAACTTTTGAAATACGATTGTAGATCTTTATCTTTGGGTTTGGAGTATTTGCCACCTCAAAGTAGTTTGCAAGTGAAATCACATAACTTGCCATTTCTCGCTGTCGCTTCTGTTGGTTCAATCGAGCCAAAATCTGATCTTCATTCTTTTCATCTATTTTCACACTCTCAATTGCACTCCAAATTTTATTGTAAGTCCCTATCAAATCATCTGAAGCACGCGGGGACCAGTAATCCCCCTTAAGTTCAACAGACATCAGTAAATAGGATTGGCTCTTTTCAAACGCGCGAACATTGTTTTCAAAGTTTTTACTTTCAATTTTTATAGGCCCCAGAGAACCCATTTTATAGTAAATTCGCGCCAATTGATTTGAATCTTTGATCTTGCGACGAACTTTGATAAGCCCCTTTTCTGCTTTTTGATAATATCTCTGAGCCTCTTTGTATTGACCTGAACGTAAATACCCCGCAGCTAGTCGTGCTGGAAGTTCCGCAACCCTGACCTCTAAAAGCAAGTGCTCTTGTCTGAGTTCTGCATCTAGAAAGGCAGAAACAGCTTCACTTGTTTTACCTAAACCTTCATAACATTGACCAAGTAGGTAATAACCCTCAGCTACATAAAGCGGATTGTGTCCTTCAGAAGCCGCCATCATTTTTTCAATTTTCTCAACGGCCTCTGAGTAACGAGATGTTCTTATTAAAGCATAGCTCCAATAAAGCAGCACTGTTGGGTAATATGCTGAAACCGGGTAGTTTTTAATAAAACTCTCCACTCCCTCTTCAACGTCGAGATACTTATGCTCTTTTAAATCTTTCTCAATAATACGAACAAAACTTTTTTGATCTTGAAATCGTGGACTATCTAATTTTCTTGAAAACCGCCCACCCGTTGAGCACGAAGTCACACCTATTAAAATGAAAAGCAGTAGAATCCTTCTAATCATTTACCAATCTCCTTGCTATTTCTGAAAGGCCAGCGACTGCACTTTCCCCCAAATCTAAATCTGGAATCTTAATGACTTCAACTTCACGGTCCAAATTATCTAGAAAGCCCTCTAAAATCGATATTCGATTTCTCTCTCTTTCCCTAAGTGAACAATAGAACTCATACAATTTCAATCGATCTCCATCCAACGGCTCTCTATCTACACCGTTCTCTAATAAATCGGGGAAAACTCGATTCACAATAAGCCCACAAAGTCGATAACCACCTCGTCGAAGTTCTTCTTTAAACTCACCTGTTTCCTTGAGTTTTATAGCATCAAACCCTGTAACCAAAACAAACGCTGTATCTTCACTCGTCAGAAGACTATGAATTTCTCCACTTCGCTCTTGTACTTTGTCTCGAAAACTATGAATCGACTCAAAGAACTGAGAAAGCTCTTGAATAAATTCTGTGCCCGTCAAGTTTTCCATCTGCTTTAACGCTATTCGTGTTCCACGGTGGAGAATTTTTTGAAAAAAACTGTCAGCTTCACTTTTAGGTAAAAACCATTTCACAATTGAAGAATCAAATAGAGAGTAAAACCTCTGTGGAGCACTCAAAAACTCAACCGCATGTTGTGTCGGTGGGGTATCCAAAATCACTCTTTCAAATTTTTCATCATGAACTGCCGAATAAAGTCTTTCTAGAGATGTGTACTCTTGTGTTCCACCAAGGTTTGTTGAAAGTTGTTTGTATAAACTGTTATTTAAAACTCTCTCTTTGGATTTTTCATCGGAACTCATTCGTTCTACAAACTCATCAAACACGGATTTAAAATCGATCATTGAAGCATACAACTCGCCACTATCTTTTAAATCAACACGAGTCGTCTCACTGTTTTCACTCAAACCAAGAGCCGTTTTCAGTCGTTTGGCAGGGTCAATCGTCAAAATAAGTGTACGAAATCCGAGTTGCGCACTTCGTATACCCAAAGCGGCCGAAACCGTGGTTTTCCCCACCCCTCCAGTGCCAGCACATATAATCACTCGATTCTCTTTCAGAATTTTATCCATCGACAGCCAGCCCTTGGCTAATTTGACTGACAAGATCTAAATTCGAATTGCAATCCAATCGATAGGAAAGTTCCGTGAGATTTCTCCCGCTTTCTTTCAGTTTGCTCACAGCCAATTCATACTGTTGAATCTTGTTCTTCAAATACCCAATAAAATCTTGAAAACTCGGCTCACTCAGCGCTTGAAGCCTTGATAATGGCACTGGCACTTCCCAAACCTTATTCAAAATAAACCTGACGTTAATCTCAGTTATCGACTCAATTCCCTCTTGTAGTTCTATAGCCTCTGTAACAGGCAAATCTTCTGGCAATGTCACAACATAGTAGTTAAAAATATTTGAATCTTTCAACAGTTGGGAAATTTCAGCACTCTGTTTACCCATCGGACCCTTTGAAATAACACTCTTCATAGCATAAGGAGCACGTAACATAGAAAGCGTATGCCCACTTGAATAGGAATCCACAACAACGTGATCGTAATCCAGTTTTGGTCCAACATTACGAATTCCCGACGTCATCTTCCCCAGAAGAGAAAGCTCCTTTAGACCTGGAGCAATTTCAATAAACTTTCGAGTGACCTCATTTTCAAAAAACAATTTATAAATTCTTTCTATTTTCACGAGGTGGAGCACGTAGTCGCGTAAGCATCCCTTAGAGTCCCAAACAGCAATATCAAATTTTCCATTCCAATTTTTTGGCGAAAACCCAATTTCAGGCATTTCAAACAAATGGCGATAAAACGAGGTCTCATTGAGTTCGACAAGCAAGACCCTAGGCTTCGCCTCACTCTGTGCGAGAGCGTAGGCCAGTGATGCGGCAATGGTCGACTTTCCAACCCCACCCTTACCCGTCACAACATGAATTTTTTGAGTCTTTTCAGTCTCTAACGAACCCATTTGAGGATAATTCCCTATAATCCACTCCAAGTCGACTCGAGGACCTAGCGAAATGCGTTAATTTCTTGCTTTTCCCCCCAATTTTGTTAGAAACAGCGCTTCCTCAGAAGGAGTCATAAATGAAAATTGATTTAGAAAAACTTTCTAAACTTGAACGCCGACTCAACATTGAAGTTCCTATTGAAAAAGTGGGCGAAGCTTTCGAAAAAATTTACAAGAAGCTCCAAAAGCAAGCCAGCATTAAAGGCTTCCGAAAAGGAAAAGCCCCTATCAACGTGATCAAAAACATGTACAAAGATCAGGCAAAAGGCGACGTCGTTCAAGAGTTGGTCGTGAAATACTATTCCGAAGCATTGGATCTACATAAACTTGACCCAATCAATCACCCACAATTCAATTTTGACCAAGCGGCTGAAGATCAACCCTTTGCTTTCACCGCTCAATTTGAAATACGCCCCGAAATTGAAATCAAATCTTATGATGGTCTCAAGGTACAAAAAGAAAAATTTGAATACACAGATGAAAAAATTCAATCCATCATTGAAAATCTCCGTTCTTCTTATGCTGACTTAGTTCCGGTTCTAGAAGATCGTACGGCTCAAGTTGGGGATGTTGCCATCATAGACTTTGAAGGTGAGTGTGAAGGCCAAAAACCTGAAGGAATGCAAGCTCAAGGACACATGCTAGAAATTGGATCGAAATCTACGATTGATGGATTTGAGGATGCCATTATTGGCCTCAAACCAGGAGGAACAACTGAAGCCAAACTCGATTTCCCAAAGGACTATCATGCGGCTGAAATCGCCGGAAAACCAGTCACATTTCACATCACTTTAAAAGAACTCAAAAAAAGAAGTCTTCCTGAAGTGAATGATGAATTTGCTAAAAAAATTGGATTTGATTCTGTTGAAAAAATGAAAGAAAACTTTAAAAATGACTACGTACAAAGTGAAGAGAAAAGAATCAAAGAAGATCTCAAGAATCGACTTCTACGCGCTCTAGTAGAAGCAAACCCCATCGAAGTTCCACAATCTCTCCTAGATTCCCAAAAACAATTGATTGTTGATGATGTTAAAAATCGCATGAAACAACAACAAGGCTTAGACGAAGCCGCATTCAAAGACTACGTTGAAAAATGGAATGATGACTTTGAAAGTACAGCTTCTTACATCGTACAAAGTAGCTTTTTAATTTCAAAAATTTCTGACCTTGAAAACATCTCCCCTTCTCCAGAAGATTTCAATGCAAAACTAGAAGAATATGCAACACAATCTGGTATCGAATTTGAAAAGGTCAAAGCCTACTATTCAGATTCAGATAGAGCCGCCAACTTGAAATTCAAAATGACTGAAGATAAAGTCATTGAACTTCTTCTCTCTAAAGCAAAAATTGAAGAGGTCGAAAAAGAAAAACTCAAGGACAAAGACAATAAAACCAATATGCTTTGAGCATTGAGACATTTATGGCTACTAAATGATCAATATTGCTGTTGATCGACTTCTAAGTATTTCAATCTAGAATACACTTGCTGGTTTAAACTACTGAGTCTTTTTAAACGTCTTAAACACCTTCCAGGCCTTGAGATAATTGTAGGCTTGCAAGACTTCAAAATCACGCTTTAACATGCGATCTCGCGGTGTTAACTTTCCATCTTCCTTATCAGCCCAATTGTTTTTGGCTTTCTTCTCTGTGCCACGAAGAGCTTTTTGCATATCACCCTCACGCCTCACATTCTTTTTTACTATCGCTTTTCGATAAGCATCAGGGTTCACATTTTCCACAATAATATCTGGAACAATTCCTTTGGCTTGAATCGATTCTCCACTTGGAGTGAAATACTTTGCTACAGTTAACTTTAATGCCGACCCATCATCCAACTTGATCACAGATTGAACGGAACCTTTTCCAAAACTTCTTCTTCCCATGATAACAGCTCTTTGGTTGTCTTGAAGAGCGCCTGCTAAAATTTCACTTGCGCTTGCTGAGTACTCATTCACCAGGATAATAATGGGGTAATTCTCTTGTGTTCCCTCAGACTTTGCATACATCACCTCTTGTTTTGACTCATTTCGACCACGAGTCGACACAATGGTTCCCTTTTCTAAAAACATGTCGCTAATTCGAACCGCCTGATCCAACAAACCTCCCGGGTTGTTTCTCAAGTCAATGATCAGCCCTTTGAGGGTTTTATTCTTTTTCTTATGTTTTTTAATTTGTTTTATGAAATCATTGTATGTTTTTTCAATAAAACTCGTCATCCGGATATAGGCATACCCCTCTTCTAGATCGACGTATTTAATGGAACGAATTTTAACTTTGGCTCGCTTCACGTTGAAAACAATCGCCTCTTTCTTTCCTTCCCTTTTGACTTTCAATTTAATTTTTGAACCCGTTTTTCCACGCATGAGCTGCGCTGCCTCAGATAAACTCAATCCTTTTGTCGCATGCCCATCAATACCAATAATTTTATCACCAGAAAGTATACCCGCCTTCCAAGCAGGAGTGTCTTCAATTGGAGAAATCACTGTTAAATATCCATCTTGCTGAGTGATCTCGATGCCAATCCCGCCGAACTCTCCACTGGTTTCAGATTGAAAATCTTTAAACAACTTCGGAGGCAGAAAATTTGTGTGTGGATCAAGTTCATTGAGCATTCCTTTAATCGCTCCATACACCAGTTTTTTAGTATCCACCTCTTCAACGTAATACTGCTGAACAAAGTTCAATACTTTGCTAAAAATTTGCAGTTCTGAATACCTTTCCGCCACAGCCTTAAAACCAAAAAGTCCAACAATCAAAAACATCGAGGCCACTATATAGCGAAATTTAATTTTCATTTTTCCTCCTAGATGTCATTCTTTGAAAGCCAGTTTTTAGGGTCCATCGGCTCTGAGAAGTGACGTACTTCAAAATGAAGCGCCCTTTTTTCAACCATACTCTTTAAAGATCCCAATTCATCTCCGGAATCAACCTTCATTCCCCTCTTAACAACATATTTGTCCAAATTCGAATATACGGTATGATATCGATCCCCATGATTGAGAATTACAGTTTTTCCAAACCCTGGTACATAACCAACATAACTTACAATTCCACGATACACGCTTTTAACTTGAGGAACTTCACTTTGTATCAATACTCCACTGCTACGCAGTTCGACTTTTTCTGGCTGAACGGTCCATCTACCAAAGTCTTTTGAAATAGTACCCTTGACTGGCCAATTCAATCGGCCCCTCAGTTCAAAAAAAGCTGGATCCAAAACTTCTCTTAATAGAGCAAGACTTTTCACTCCCTTAGAGCTCAATTTAGATTGCCCCTCAAGCCTCAGTTTTTTCAATCTTGCAAGCTCCAGTATTTTTTGAGATTCGATACTATTTAAGAGTTTACTTCTTCTACTCATTTCTGCTTCTAATTCACTTGAACGACTCAAAATTCCACTAGCAATACCTTTCAGTTTTAATTTTTTCTTTGAAAGAGATACGCGCTGACTTCTCAAGATTCGAATATTATCTTGAAAATTTTCAATTGAACGAAGATCGTGCTTTGACATTAAGCTTAGATATTTTAAATTACGATCCATTTTACTTGAATCTTCACTAGAAAAAGCCAGACGAAGAAAACCCTGCCCCCCAAACTTATAAAGGACACGTACCCTGTCTTTGAGTCTCTGTTTTTGTTTTCGCACTTTTTTTGACAACTCAACTATCAATTGCGAAATCGAACGAATATGGCTTTCCGCACTTGTTTTTTTAGTTGTTAAAATCTGTCTTTCTTTTTCAATGGCCTTCATTTTCTTTTTAATATCGTAGAGTTCAGCAAGAACATTGCGTTTCTTTGATTCGACCTCAAGTAGATTGTTTTTTGCAGATTCAATCCTGGCATGTTCTTTTGAAGCATGAGCTTGTATGACATGAAGACCAATGAGTATAAGAACAATTGATCTCAATGACTTCCTCCAAGCCTTCGACTTGCCGCCCAGCCCGAATTCAATTTTCGCACACACAAATAAGAACCCAAAGCTCCAGAAAGAGAACCAAAAAGAATGAAAAGAACCAATTTATAAGCATCTAAGAATGCAATTTGCTGCGAGAAATTCCAGAAAAACCCTATGGAAGAAGCAATCTCTCTTTCTGCAACAACCACCAAATAACTCAACGTAATGGCCATCGCCGAAGCCAACCCTCCCGTGAGAGCTCCTTCAAAAACAAATGGAACACGAATCATATTATTGGTTGCACCTACAAGTTCGAGAATTTCAATTTCTTCACGTTTTTGAGAAATCGACATTCGAATTGCATTTCCTACTATAAAAAGACTCGAAAGAAGAATCGTCAAATTAATAAACCAACCCGATTTTTTGAATCCTTCAACGATAGCGCTGTATTGACTGACCCACTGTTGCCCATAGGAGACTTCATCTACCCCCGCAAAGCTTGAAATTTTCTCTGATAAACTTGCCAAATGATTTGATTCAACATGCGGCTTGAGATTCAAACGAAAACTTTGCGGCAATGCTGATGCAAGATCTTCGTCATCCATCAATTCAGGCGCGTACTGTGACATCTGTTCTTTAAACTCAAGATGAGCATCTTTTTTTGTAATGAATTTTGTTGATTCAATTTGTGAAATTTTGTTTAGCTGCATTTCAAGATTTGAAATTGTGCTTTTTTCAACACTATCACTTAAATAAACTGTAATTTCTGTGTTTTTTCCCCAGGATGTTAAAATTCTCTCTAAGTTCAACGTTAGGGTCGAAAGCGATAAAATGATTGTAAAAGCAAAAGAGAGCACAATCAAAGTTGTCACATGATTGATTCCATTGGTTTTCCAACTGCGTATATACGAATTAAACATTTGTTTCAGAGAATTCAATTCCATCCCTTTCAAGAGAGCCCTCTCTCAACGAAATGACTCGACGATTGGTTTTTTCAATAATTCCTTTGTCATGAGTTGCAACAAAAAGTGTTGTTCCTTGTGCATGAACACGCTCAAGCAGATTCATAATCTCCTGGCTCAACTCTGGATCTAAATTTCCCGTTGGTTCATCTGCAATAAGAATTCCAGGACGATGAACAAGTGCGCGTGCAATGGCAACTCTTTGCTGCTCTCCCCCTGACATCTGTTCAGGGTAATACTCTTCTTTATATTTGAGTCCAACTTGATCCAACACTTCTCGAACTCGGTTTTTAATTATGGAATCTCTCTCACCAATAATTTGAAGTGGAAGAGCAACGTTTTCAGAAACTGTACGATCTCTCAGTAGTTTGAAATCCTGAAAAACAACTCCAATTTTTCTTCTCAAGTAAGGAACTTCACCTATTGAGATTTGATCGATTCTCTTATTTCCAACTTTCACATAACCTGTTGTTGGCTTATCAAATGCAGAAATGAGTTTAAAAAGCGTTGTTTTTCCGGCTCCGCTTGGACCCACAAGAAATACAAATTCGCCACGATCTATTTTCAAACAAAAATCCCGAAGCGCATGCACTGGGCCAGGATAACTCTTGTAGACATGAGAAAGCTCTATCATGTCTTAAGTTTAACTACTGCTAGATGAAATGACCACTGTGGAGAAGGTCTAGAATTTCCTGATGCTGCTGTCTCATTGCGATACCGATCTTTTCTCTAATTGAAATTGGACCTTCGTTGATGAAGTTTTTGTACTCTTGTTTAACACTCTTGATTACAGCCCCACTTCTAAAGACTTTTGTCACAATATAGGCCTTTTCCTGCCCCCAATCCTCTGTTTGTATATGATATGAAATGCCACCAAGCGAGAGGTCTGTGTTAAATCCCTTTTGAAGCATAAAAAATCTCCATCTGACTTATAACTGCCTAATTTTAATACAGTTTTTTGCCTCAGATCCCTCTCTAAACAGCCGATAAGACCTAGGTATGGGTAGCACAAAGTCTAGGTTGGGATTTTGCCTCTTTTTTCTGGTGATTTCAACTCTTGCTTGCACGCAAGAGACACGAACTATTACACGCTCCAAAGATCCACCACTCCCCCTTCCCAATGAAAAAACTCTCTGCTCAGCAACAACAAATTTTGCACCAAATAAATATACAATTACCGGAAAAGCCATTTACAAACGACGGGGATATGGTGGCAGTGGACTTACAAGTACCATTGATCCCACAAATTACCCGATTCGACATGCTGAGGTTGAAGTCAGAAATTCAAGTGGCGGCCAAGTACAATGTTCAACAACAGATGCCAATGGGGATTTTAGCGTAGACCTTCCCAACAACTCCAACACATACACTATCTACATCAATTCACGTGGTGATAATACATTTGTAAAAGCAAGTGTTCAAAATAACCCGACGAACTTTCAACACTACAATATATCTAGAACCGTTGTCTCAGATAGTGACAAATCCATAGGCACCCTAATTGCCGAAGGAGACTCTAGCGTTGTTGGAGGAGCATTCAATATTTTTGACAAAATCGTAGAAGCAAACAACTTTCTTAGAGAAATGACAATCAACTGTTCCGCCGATTTTGTAGATTGCCCTCCTTTCACAGTGGCCCCAAAGGTTTATGCCTATTGGACACTGGGACTGGACCCAGGCCAGTACGTTGGTAGCAGTGGCGTTAGTTATTACTTACCAGGTCGAAATCAGCTTTTTATACTAGGCGGTAGCAGTGGAAATTATGTCACCTCCGACACAGATCACTTTGACGATACCATTGTACTTCATGAATATGGCCACTTCATTGAAGACAAGTATGCAAAAACAAATTCTCCCGGAGGATTTCATGATGCCGATTCAATAGTAGACCCTCGTCTTGCTTGGAGTGAAGGCTGGGCCACGTTTTTTGCTCTTTCTGTACAAAAAAGCTCTAGATACATTGATACAAGCGGAATCAATTTCATGTATCTCATCGATCATGACCTTGAACCACACCCAAGCACAGCCAGTCCTAGAGATATTCCGCAAAGAGCTGGAGAGGGGAACTTTCGAGAGTTTTCTATTGTGAGAGCTCTCTGGGACATTGTCGACCCTTACACTTTTGACTCGGTTACTGTGGCAAGTACAGATGGCGGTGGAGACAGCGTAGATGCAGACTTTAAAGAACTCTGGACTGTTTTTGCTGGAACAAATCAATTCAAATCAAACAACAATCATTTTCGAGACTATGGGCTCTTTATGAAACTACATGCTGCGCTTGGAGATGCTGCAAAAACGGATTTTAGCGCGATTTTTGCCCGAGAACTCCAAAGAGAGGATCGTCTTGATTATGCCGCTCAAGACAATGTTGGGTCGTGTGCTGATATTTCAATTGCAACGTCATTTGCTCCAACTTCTCCTGGCGCTTTTTCTAGTTCAGATATTTTTGGTTCAAATGATTTTTATCAAATCAATCATAGTGGAGGAACATTGACTGTAAATCTCACCTATGATGATGATTCAAACGGAGCAACAGATCCATCTGTAGACCTTGATTTTTTTATATATAAAGAAAGTTACAGATATGGAGATATCTCTTCTATTGTTGGTTCCAGTTCGTCTACAAATGATGGAGGAATTGAATCCACAAGTGTTTCTTTAAATAGTGGGGTTTATTTATTAAATATAATGGTTCAATCAGGTACAGGGGGCGGCAGCCCCGATGCAGATTATTCAGTCACCGTAAATGGAGATGAAGTATGCCCTCAGTAAAATATTTTTTGTTTTTACTCTTACTTACAAGTTGTGTTGAAAAGCAGGACAAATTTCAATCAAATGAAAATTTGAAACTTGGCAAAGCCAATATGGGAATTCGTATTGCAATTGAGTCTATAGAATCTGACACTTTGGGACTTCACGATGTTTTTGTTTCAATAACCCCAAAACACAATTACAATTCTATTTCTATACTACTAAGTCAAACCGATGGAATTGAAGTCATTGATAAAAACTTCCCTTTGGTCGCTCACTCTCCAATCAAAAACAAAACTCTTAAGATTCAATTTCAGGTGAATGCTACAGAAAAAACTGGACGGTTAACTATTGTAGCAAAAGGAAAAACTGGTTCAAAAACAATTGGAGGCGTTGGTTATCACACAATTCTTACGCCGGATTTTGGAAGAAATCTCGCATCTGAAGAACAACCAGCAGTTCAAGAAACAAAACTCCGTCGCTATCGCCTTGAGGGAGAAAACCAAAAAATTATGCAGTAACTCAAACGTGAACTCATTTACTCCACTTAAATAGGAATCACATTGATTTCAGAATTGAATTGATCTCGAAGTATTCCCTCAATCGCGTACAAGGTTCCCGTAGTGGCACTCGGACAAGTCCCACACGCTCCCTCATATCGGACATAAAGTTTATTATCCGTGTATTCAACGACTTCAAGGTCTCCGCCATCTGCCTGCAAGCCCATTCGAACAGTCTCATCAAGAATTTCCTCAATTCGCTGAATCTCCGGAGGTAATTCTTCTCGCTTTCTTGCCTTATGTTTTTCTTTTTGAAAATTGAAATCAGCATTGTGTGCTGGAAGCCGAGTCATAATAATGGATCGAACAAAGGGTTCAATTTCACTCCAGTCTCCACTGCTTTTAGAAAGCGTAATGACATTTTCAAAAAAATGGACTTGTGAAATTTGCTCGATTTTTAACAAATCACTTGCAAGTGTGTTTTCCACACAATCCTCTAGTGTATTGAATGTGGCCTTGCCGTCATTGATGACATCTTTTCCTACCACAAATTTCAATGCGTCGGGATTTGGTGTGGGTTGAGTGTATATTTCGATTTCCATAGTTTAATCCAATAAATCAATAGATTTTTGAAGTGAAGAAGTCAATTGATCTATATCGCTTTCTTGATTGAACACACTAAATGAAGCCCGAATTGTTCCTGTAATTCCAAATCGATTCATTAAAGGTTGAGTGCAGTGATGACCTGTTCGAACTGCGACCCCGCAGTTATTCAAAATAGACCCAACATCTTGATGGTGACATCCCTCAATCACAAAAGAGACGATAGAGCTTCTTCTATTTGGGTGCCCAATAATTTTCACTCGCTCTATTTCAGATAATCTTGAAACTGCCAAATTCACCAAATTGTCTTCATGAGCCTTAATATTTTCAATTCCCAAATCCTCAACAAATTCTATTGCTTCACAAAGCCCAAGCACACCTGCGATATGAGGAGTACCTGCTTCAAACTTATGAGGGAGATCAGCATATGTGGTTTTATCAATCGTGACAGAGTCGATCATCGCTCCACCGCCCTGATAAGGTGGCAAGACTTCAAGCAAATCTTTTTTTCCAAAAAGAACACCTATTCCTGTAGGGCCAAAAATTTTATGCCCCGAAAAAGCATAAAAGTCACAGTTGAGTTCTTTTATATTAACATCCATATGTGCAACCGCTTGCGCTCCGTCAATAACTGTTTTAGCTCCATACTTATGAGAAAGCTCAACCAGCTCTTTGACTTGATTGACTGTTCCAAGTGAATTGGAAACCTGAGTGAAAGAAACCAAAGAGACTCCCTCTTTCAGTTTTGCCTCAAAGTCGTTCAGATCAATATCACCTGATTCCAATATTTTTGTGGCAATCACCTTCGCACCTATACGCTCAGCAGCGATTTGCCATGGAACAATATTTGAGTGATGCTCCATTTCCGTCAAAAGAATCCTATCACCACTTTTGAACAAAAAACCCTCACCACTACTTGCAATCAAATTGATTGAGTCTGTTGTTCCCTTTGTGAATATCACTTCATCACTTGAACTGATATTTAAAAATTCACGCACCTTTTCTCTTGATCTTTCAAATGCTGTCGTCGCCTCATCGCTTAAAGTGTGAACCCCACGATGCACGTTTGAAGCTTCATTTAGATAATGATTTCTAATTCTTTCTGCCACCCTATATGGCTTTAAGTTAGATGCAGCGCTATCCAAGTAAACAAGAGACTTCTCGCCAATTGTTCTTTCCAAAATTGGAAATTGACTTCTAAGATCAGCAATATCAAAAGACATGCGCCACCTCTTGAATCCATTTACCAAACTTTTTTTCAATAGATTCTTTTGTATTCTCTCTTAATTCTTTATCTATAATCTGAGATATGACTTCATTGATAAAAGCAAATGCCAACAGCTTTGAAGCCTCTTCTTCAGAAAGCCCACGGCTCATCAAATAAAAAACCTCATCTCGATCCACCTGACCAATGGCTGCACCATGAGTTGCACTCACATCGTCGGCAAAAACCTCTAAGCTTGGTTTTGCATCAAGTTCCGCTCCATCAGATAAAATCAAACCACGTGCAATTTGATCAGAGTCTGTTTTCTGAGCATTTTTTTCTACATAGACTTTACCATCATACACAACTTGAGCCTGACCAGAAACGAGAGCTTTATACACAATTCGACTTTCACAAGACGGGGCATTATGGTTGATAAAAAAATGATTATCTAGTTTTTCATTTTTCCCAGAAATACTGAGAGCAAAAAGAGAACATCTGGCTTGAGATCCATTTAAATTCACTTCCAAGTTGTTTCTCTTTGAAGAGGCTCCAGCCAATACAGAGACATACCTGAACTCTGATTCTTCGCTTAAATCCACCCTCAAAGATTGAATGGACTTTCCATCCGTTGGATTGACTTCAACAGCGTACACCTCAAGCTCCGCCCCTCTCTCAAGTTTAAAGAAAACCGAAGATACCAGCTCTTCAAAATACTCATCCGCTTTAATATGAACTCTAACTTTCTGTTTCTCTGGCACTTGTATTTCAATCGCCCCAAGAACCTGAAATGCCTTCTCTGCTGAAAAGTTCAAATCTAAATCTGTTGTTTCCGAATCCATCACAAAACTCACAGTGCCAAATGAAAGACCTGAAACAAACCTACGAATAAAACCACTGGATTTTGATTCTCGCCCTTGAGAAGTCAAAGTTTTAGCTATCTGAACTCCAGAGTATGTTTTCTCATTAACTGAAATATGCGCACGCAAATGACTTTCGCTCTTTTTCCACTCTGTCGTGTTTTTCAATTCAAAGTTTTCAAATTTCTCTAAAAAACTCGGAGAAAAATACTTCCACTCCTCACTCTTTCGAGTTGGCAGACCTTCCTTCTGAAGAGATTGAAGGATTTCATATGAGGCGGCATCGTTTAAATTTTTTGCCTTTTCAAGATAGGGTTCAAAATTCATTGAATCACCTTTTCAGACTCTGCAATGATTCCATCATAACCCTCTTCCTCCAATCTCTTGGCAAGTTCAGGTCCACCTGTTTTTACAATTCGCCCTTTATATAAGACATGAACATAGTCTGGTTTTATATAATCCAGAAGTCTTTGATAATGAGTGACCATAATCACTGCATTTTGTTTGTTTTTCAATTGATTCACTCCATCGGCCACAATTCGAAGAGCATCAATATCAAGGCCCGAGTCTGTTTCATCTAAAAAAGAAAGTCTTGGGCTTAAGACTGCCATCTGTAAAATTTCATTTTTCTTTTTTTCTCCGCCAGAGAAACCCTCATTCACAGCACGATCCAGAAAAGAAGAGTCAAATTTAACAATCTTTGATTTTTCAGATACAAAATTACGAAACTCAGATTCGTTCATTTCAGAGACACCTTGGTGTCGGCAAATGGAATTAAAACTTGTTCGTAAAAAATCGATATTACTCACGCCAGGAATTTCAATCGGATACTGAAATGCCAAGAAAACACCTTCTTTTGCTCTCTCATCAGCAGCCAACCCAAGCATATCAATGTTTTTCATATTACTTTTTTTGTAATCAACAGTCCCAGCCGTCACTTTGTACTCTGGATGTCCTGCAATCACTTTTGCAAAAGTACTTTTCCCAGAGCCATTGGGGCCCATAATCGCATGAACCTCACCTTCTTTCGCCTGAAAATCCAAACCTTTTAAAATTGGAATTCCATCCACTGATACATGAAGATTTTGAATATCTAACACAATCTCTCCTATCCAATACTATTTTCTAACTTCATTTCTATTAACTTTACTGCTTCAACCGAAAACTCCAATGGCAGTTTTTGAAAAACATCTTTACAAAACCCATTTACGATCATTGAAATCGCGTCTTCTTGAGAAATTCCACGAGACTGCAGATAAAACAGTTGATCTTCACTGATTCGAGTCGTTGACGCTTCATGCTCTATTGTTGCTGAATTGTTTTTTATTTCAGTGTAAGGGTAAGTTGTGGCACTGCACTTGTCTTCCACAAGCATTGAGTCACACTGAGAGTAATTTCGTGCATTCTGTGCCGAAGGAAGGACCTTTACCATTCCGCGATAGACATTGCTTGATTCATCAGCTGAAATTCCTTTAGAAATAATCGTACTTCTTGTGTTCTTTCCAATATGAATCATCTTCGTCCCCGTATCTGCCTGCATCTTTCCATTTGTTAAAGCGACAGAATAAAATGCCCCAGAAGATCGATCACCCTGTAAAATACAGGATGGGTATTTCCATGTGATAGACGAGCCAGCCTCCACTTGTGTCCATGTGATACGGGAGTTCTTACCTAAACATTTTCCACGTTTGGTAACAAAGTTATAAACACCCCCCTTCCCAGAAGAGTCTCCCGAGTACCAATTTTGAACCGTTGAATAATTGATTTCTGCATTATCTAGAGCAACCAGCTCTACCACAGCTGCATGAAGCTGATTGCTATCAAATTGAGGAGCTGTACAGCCCTCAAGATAATTCACAAAGCTCCCCTCCTCTGCAATCAGAAGTGTACGCTCAAATTGACCCGACTCTTCGTTATTGATTCTAAAATAAGTGGAAAGATCTATCGGACTTCTAACCCCTTTTGGAATAAAACAAAATGACCCATCTGTAAATACAGCCGAATTAAGTGCAGAATAAAAATTATCACCAATAGGAACCACACTTCCCAAGTATTTTTCTATAATTTCTGGATGGGTCTTAAGTCCCTCTGAAAATGAACTAAAAATAATCCCATGTTTTTCAAGTTCATCTTTATTAGTCGTACCAAGAGAAACACTGTCAAAAACAGCATCAATTGCAACGCCGGAAATTCTTTTTTGCTCTGAAAGTGGAATACCCAGTTTTTCAAATGTTGCCAAAAGCTCTGGATCTAAATCATCTAAAGATGTAATTTCTTTTTTCTTTTTAGGGGCCGAGTAATAAACAATGTCCTGGAAATCAATTTCTGGATAAGTCACATTTGCCCATTTGGGGGGGCTCATTTTTTTCCATTTTTCAAAAGCTTTTAAGCGAAAGTTAAGAACAAATTCAGGTTCTGATTTTTTCTCTGAAATAAAACGAATGATGTCTTCGTTCAAACCCTTTGGAGCTGTGTCAGATTCAATATCTGTAATGAATCCATATTTGTATTCTCGATTTTGCTTTTTTAATTCTGAATTCATTAGATCAAACCCTCTGTCACAGCAATTGAGCTCAAATTTGCACGTTCTTCATATCCATCTAAGTTTTGCTTTTGTCCCTTTGGTTCCAAAATATCTAGAAGAGAAAGTTCACTTAAAAATTCTGTCATCCTATCATTGAGATGCTGAAGTGGGCTCAATACGCCGCACTTGCTGATCAAGTCACAATCTTTCCCAGACAGACATTTCGCAAGAGCCATAGAACCAAGTATGCAATCCGAAAGTTCTTTATAAGACACTCGATTCAAATCACGGATAATTTGATACCCACCAGTTGAGCCTTGTTCTGATTTTACAATTTTAGCATGAGCCATTGATTGGAGAACCCGAGAGGTCACATCAAAGGGAGTACCAAATTTTTCTACAATTTCACGGGCTGGCGTAAGCTCACCTTGAGGCTTTGACCTCATATATTTAAGGCTGATTAAAGCGTATTCAATTTTTCGATTTATCCGAAACATCTCTTAATACCTGAAATTACTTGTTTATTGGTTTGTAGGCTATGAAAACTAAATGAAAACCAGCTACCCGTCAATTAAATACGTATTTTTTGTACTTATTTAGTGCCCTTTGAGATTAACGCCCCTACAACACCTCTCAGCAGGAAAAGAAACTCCAAAAAACGAAGCAACAGTCCCTCTAGACATAACCCCAGCAATTGTCTAATTTTCAGCTATGAAACAAATCTTACTCATCGTTGCCGCTGTCGTGTTTTTGACTTTCTCAATCCTGTTTGTTACGCGCATTAGCGGTTTAAAAAACCAATTCGCCCCACAGCCTCACCCATTTAATACAGAGAATTTTGAAATTATCGCCCACAGAGGTGGCGCCGGGGAAGCTCCTGAAAACACAATTGAGGCATTTAAGAGTGCAACAAAGATCTCTAAAAATATTATTCTAGAAACTGACACTCAAATGACTTCTGATGGAAATATGATCTTGCTCCATGACAAGTCTTTTCTAAGAACAACTGGAATTGATAAAACCCCATCCGAATTGACCTATGAGGAAATCACAAAACTTGATGCTGGTTATGCTTTTCAAAACAACTCCGGACAGTTCCCATTTCGAAACAAGGGCATTAAAATTCCACTTCTTAAAGAGACACTCAGTACTTTTCAAGACCAAAGACTGATAATAGAGCTTAAAACTGATAGCCAGACAGCTGCTGACAAATTGATTCAGGTTATCGAGGAGACAAAATCTGAAGATAGAGTGGTTATTGGAAGCAAATTTACAAAAGCACTGGAATATATCAGAGAGAAAAGGCCAGATTGGATATATTCAGCAACACCAACTGAAATGTTTCAAACAATTATGCTAATGAATCTCTACATTGAGACCATTGCACCCCTTGAAGCTGAAACCTATTTGCTTCCTGAAAAACTCAAAGGAATCAAAGTGCTCACCCCGCGTCTAGTCCAGGAAATCCAACGCCGAAAGAAACCAATTTTTGTCTGGACCGTCAATGACGACAATGAGGTTTTAAGATTGAAAAAAATGGGAATCAACGGGGTGGTAACGGATTATCCAGGCCGAATATATGACTTAGTGCGCTCATTCTAGATATACTCTAGTCACCAATCGCTTGCTCATATATTCTTAGAAACATTATGAATATAGCACACGCACAAGACCAAGCCGTAAAAGTTGGAGTTAACCTCAACGCATTTGACGCAATTATGTCAGCAAGCCTTGTTGTAAAGCTCACCTTATTCATCCTCGTTTCTCTCTCTGTTTTATCTTGGGCAATTGTCTGGGCCAAGAAAAAACAATTTGAGGCAATCCACAGTTCAGATGAAAGGTTTCTTAGGTTTTTTTGGAACGCAAAGTCCTGGGATGAAGTCTTTGCACAACTCAACGAACATATCAGTAGCCCTTGTGCAAACGTATTTAAAGCAGGCTTTAAAGAACTCCGAAAAGTTGCTGAATCACTTGCGACCGAAAAAGACGATAAGCCAAAACGACCACAGCTTGCAGGGAGTGACAACCTTGCGCGTGCAATGAGAAAAGCATCCGACCTTGAAATTGCACAAGTTGAGAATCGATTGAATATTTTAGCTACAACAGGCAGCACAGCTCCATTTATCGGTTTATTTGGAACGGTTTGGGGAATTATGGGTGCATTTCAAAAAATCGGCGCCACAGGAGCCGCCCACCTTGCTGTTGTGGCACCCGGAATTTCAGAAGCTCTTATTGCAACTGCCATAGGGCTTTTTGTCGCAATTCCCGCTGTTATTGCCTACAACCATTATGTCGGACAGCTTAAGAAGGTTGAAATTGAGTTAAACAATTTTAGTTCAGATTTTTTAAACATAGCAAAACGCAATTTTTTTAAAGGCGAATAATGGGCATGTCTCAAGGTCATTCATCTGGAAGTCGCACAACAATGAGTGAAATCAATGTCACTCCTTTTGTCGACGTTATGCTTGTTTTGCTAATTATATTTATGGTGACCACTCCAATGATGCAACAAGGAATCGATGTCGACCTCCCTGAAACTGCAAGCTCTGGTGTGAGCACATCTGAAGAGCCTTTTGTTCTAATTGTAAAAAGAAACGGTTCAATATTTGCTGGAGATTCAAAAATTCCTCTTGGAAATTTAAGACGAAAGCTTTCTGCAATATTTGAAACAAGAAAAAACAAACAAATCTACATACAGGCCGACAAAAAGGTCGACTACGGAGTTGTAGCTGAAGTTATGGGTGAAGTTAAAGCTGCTGGCATCAGTGGCATTGGACTTGTCACGCTTCCAAAATCTACTTTGTAAAGGATTCTCTTGAGCGATCGCACAACATCTCTTTCGCAATTTGAAATTCGCCCGATGATTGGGAAATCCATTTTATTTCACATTCTATTGTTTGCGTTTTTTACAGTGAAATCTTTCATTTTCCCATCTCACGAAGAAATCTATTTGCCAAGCGTTAAAGTCGACCTTGTCGCGCTTCCCGAAAAGACAGCACCAAAACAAGCGGCAAAAGCTCCCCCAAAACCTCCTGTACAAATACAAAAAACAGCCAAAAGCTCAAAAAAAATTATTCCTAAAAAAAATAAAGTGGACACAGCAAAAGCTTTAGAAAGAATGAGCTCTCTTGAAAGAATTGAAAGCATGGTTGAAAACGAAACTCTAAAAGAAAATACCCCAAAAGCAAAACCCAAAGATAATTTGATTCGCGGAAACCGGATTTCACCAGGAACATCTCTTAAGGGTTTGAGTAAGCTCGACTACGACTCTTACCGTGCAAAACTTGAGGTACATGCCAAGAACAATTGGGAACTGCCCAAATGGCTAGCCAGTGGGCAATTGACTGCTGATATACAAGTCCACCTTGATGAACGGGGTTACGTAATCAAAAAGAATTTGCTAAAATCATCGGGCGATAAGGGCTTTGATGACTCCGTGATGGCAGCAATTGATCGCGCATCACCGTTTCCCGCACCAGAAGATAAATTTGTAGACTTGGTTTCAGTTTCGGGAATTGTTTTTACTTTAGAACCATGAGGTGGTTATGAAAAAAAAATTTGCTACGTTAATGAAAATAATCAGCACAATTTATATCTTTTCTTTTCTGACTCTCTACTATTTTGAAACACAAGCACAACAGCTCTATATTAAAATTGATCAAGCAAAAATTAAAAAGAGCTTAGTCGCCCTTCCACCCTTTCAATATCAGGGTACCGTAGCTGCCAATTCAAAGTTTCGTACAATTGGCACAACAATGTTTAAAACCGTTATGAACGACCTTGATGTCAGTTCTTATTTTAAATTTATTCGCCAAGATGCATTTTTAGAAAAAACAAGTAAAACATCTCTCAAACCCTTTCCTGCAGATCCCAAAGGGTTTAAATTTTCTAAATGGAAAACCATTGGAACTGAGTTTTTGATTCGCGCTGGATACAAAATTGTCGGCAAAGAAATTGAACTTGAGGTCTTTGCTTATCACGTTCCTCAACAAAAAGGGATTTTTGGGAAATCCTATAAAGGAAACATTGGGGACGAGAGACGAATTGCACATACTTTTGCAAATGATTTTATCGAAGCACTCACTGGAAAGTCAGGAATGTTTCTTTCACAAATTGTTGTCACAAGTGACAGAGCTGGCGGAAAAGCACGTGAGGTTTTTGTTATGGACTGGGATGGTTATGGTGTCTCCCAAGTTTCAAAACACAAATCTGTTGCTCTGTCTCCGGCATGGGCTCCCGACGGCCAAAGCGTTGCCTATACAGCCTATGCCTTTCATAAAAAAGAAAAAACTCGAAACGCGGATTTGTTCTCTTATGGCCTCTACAGTGGCAAAAGATTTCTTCTTTCTTCAAGAAAAGGAATCAACTCAGGCGCCGCCTATGATCCACTTGGCAAGTTTATTTACCTGACACTCTCTCAAGGAGGAAATCCTGATATTTTCAGAATGACAACAGATGGAAAGTATCTAAAGCGAATCACCCGAGGCCCCGCTGGTGCAATGAATGTTGAGCCTGCAATAAGCCCTGATGGCAAAAAAATTGCTTTCTCATCTGACCGAAGCGGCCGTCCTATGATTTATACTATGAATATTGACGGCACAGGGATCAAAAGAGTGACGTTTGCTGGTCGCTACAACGCAACACCCTCTTGGGCTCCAGATAGCAAAAAAATTGCCTTTGCAGGTTGGGACAAAGGGCACAATGACATATTTGTCATGAACCCCGATGGGACTTCACTTGAACGGCTCACCTCTGCGGTTAAGCGAAGCGGGAAATATGCCAATAACGAAGACCCAACATTTTCTCCAGATGGGCGACACATCATGTTTGTTAGTGATAGAACTGGCAAAAAACAGTTGTACATCGTAAATGTCGATGGGACAAATGAACGACGAATCACAGTGGACCGCCACAATTACTACAAACCAAAGTGGGGTTGGCACAAACGTTAATTTGGAGCAAGCGAATGAAACAAATACTTTTACTTATTTTATTTTTCTCAGTTTTAGCTCAGCCACTCTTTGCTAAAGAAAATAACTCCAAAAAGAAAGAGAGCAAGAAGATGTCTGTACAGTCTTACAAGAACATCTATGGTATTTTTAAAACCAACTTAGGCGAGTTTAAAGTTAAATTTTTTAACCGACGCGCGCCCAAAACTGTAGAAAACTTTATTGGACTTGCCGAAGGCACAAAGAAGTACACCGACATTAAAAGCGCATCCAAAGGCACAGACAAAAATGAAGGAAACAAACCTTTTTATGATGGCTTAACGTTTCACAGAGTTATGAAGAATTTTATGATCCAGGGCGGAGACCCCCTCGGTAACGGAACTGGAGGACCTGGGTTTAAGTTTGAAGACGAATTTCACGATGACCTCAAGCACAACAAGCCTGGGTTTTTGTCAATGGCAAATGCCGGACCCAATACAAATGGGAGCCAATTCTTTATCACAGTTGTTCCAACTCCATGGCTTGATAAGAAACACTCTATTTTTGGAACTGTTGTTGAAGGAATGAACGTTGTTGAAAAAATATCAAAAGTAAAAACAAACCCAATCAATGATCGGCCTGTAGAACCTGTGATTATTGAAAGCCTTAAAATTATCAAAGAAGCTGAAAAAAAGTGATTGAATTCTTAACTCAAATAGATCATTCCGTATTTCGACTGATCAATTATGATTTGGCACACCCCCTACTAGACAAAACAATGCCCATTGCTACAGATCTTCACAAACAGGGATTATTTGCCCTGGTGCCAGTCTTACTGCTTTTGACGTACTGGATCTACAAGCAACGACTTAGCGGAGTGATTCGCATTTTTGTTTTATTAGGGCTTCTTGTGGTAACAGATGCCGGGACACATCGAGTGATTAAGCCTCTATTTCAAAGAGAACGTCCACACGATGTGTTAAAAGACACCGTACTGCGTACACACCGACACTCCAGTTATAGCTTTCCATCAACACATGCTGTGAATACAATGGGGGCAGCCACACTTCTTGCCTTTTCCTTTCCCTCATTGAAAATTTTGCTCTTTTTCGTAGCTTTGTTGGTTGCATACAGCCGTGTTTACGTTGGCGTACACTTTCCATTAGATGTCTTGGCTGGTTCTGCACTTGGCTATATGATTGGAATTTGGTTCATTAAATTGGATATTTTTCTTCAAAGAAAATTTCGAAGTTAGGTAAAGAGTCATGAAAATAGCTGTCACTGGAGCAACAGGTTTTGTTGGAGAGCACCTCTTGAGGGAGCTTGTAAAGAGAAACCACTCTGTAACAGCCGTATGCCGACGACCTCAAGACTTAATTTTAAGCGGCGTCAATAGCGTAAGAGGTGACATCTTAGAACCTGAAACACTCAACACAGCTTTTACAGGAAAAGACGTTGTCTTTCACCTTGCTGGTGTTGTTGGATATTCCAAGGCACAGCGCCAAATTATGGAAGATGTAAACGTCCAAGGCACACGAAATACAATAGAAGCTGTCAAATCCCAAGGCGTCTCAAGGCTTATACATATGAGTTCCGTTGTTGCCGTTGGAGCAAACCCAAAACCCATTCCACTTGATGAAGAGTCAAAATATACAATTCAAAATTTAAACCTTGGATACTTTGAAACCAAAAGAAAAGCTGAGCTTCTTGTTCTTGATGAAGTTCACTCAGGAAATATTGATGCTGTAATATTAAACCCCTCTACGATTTACGGCCCCGGAGACATGAAAAAAGGAAGTCGAAAAGTACAGCTTAAAGTTATGAAAGGAAAATTCCCATTCTACCCTCCTGGCGGCGTCAATGTGATCTCTATACACAATGTTGTGGAAGCCATGATCCAAGCAATAAAGAAAGGAAAGATGGGAGAACGCTATATTTTAAGTGGAGAAAACCTCTACATTCGAGATCTTTTTGCAATTATCGCAGAAGCCGCAGGACAAAAGGCTCCGCACATCCCTCTTCCAAAATTGGCCTTACTTGCTCTTGGAAAAATTGGAGATAGCCTTGAAAAAATAGGAAAGAAAGGACCTATTAACAGTGAGAATGCATGGGCCTCCATTTTATTTCACTGGTTCAACAATCATAAAGCTGCAAATGAGCTTGGGTTAAAACCAACAGATGCTAAAACTACAATTGAAGAAAGTGTAAAATGGGCAAAAGACAACTTGAAAGACGAATAGCAAAACCTTTTTTTGTTATTTTAACAATTGCTATAGCCATATCACTTATTGGCTTTGCAACCATTGGATTCATTGTAAAAACATCTTTGCCTGACATAACAAAACTCAAAGGGTGTTTTGTGACCTCCATGAACAACGTCTATCTCTGTAAGGGGAGTGAAAACTATGTCACTCTGGAGAATGTCTCCGACAAACTCATTCAAGCGTTAATCATAAGTGAGGATTCTACTTTTTTTCATCATGGTGGATTTGATTGGAGTGAAATCAAAGAAAGCATTGAACGCAATCTTTCACGTGGAAAACTAGCGCGTGGAGGCTCCACCATCACTCAGCAAATTGCTAAAAATGCATTTTTGAGTAGTGAAAAATCTTTTATGCGAAAATTCCGCGAAGCACTTATTTCCTATAAAATAGAAAATACTTTTACAAAAAAGGATATCCTAGAAAAGTACTTAAATATCGTCGAGTTTGGAAAAAATCTCTATGGAATATATGAGGCTTCTCAATACTACTTCTTCAAACACCCCTCAGATCTCAATTGGGCCGAATCCTTTTTTTTAATACACCTTCTCCCTTCTCCTGAAATCTATTCACAAGGATTTCGCAATCACAATTTGACTGCATTCAACGAGCAAAGAATTCGAGAGATTTTTTCAACACTAAAGCGATATGGAAAAATTGAAGAAGAAGAAATCCCATTTGTTGAAGACGAAATCAATGCCTTCATCCAATCACACCGCACCTTAGGAGAGCAAACGTCGTCGAATCCGAGCAATGGCGATATTGCCGATGAAGAAACCTGGGACAAGGATTCCGAGAATCCCGAGCCAATCACTGAAGATCAGTGATTCTTGATAGATCCCTCGTACCAATTTTACCCCATATGTTAAAGGAAGAAAGTAAGTGAGTATTTCTCCCCAACGAGGCAAAGACTCCACAGGGAAATAAGCCCCTGAAAAAAGTGACATTGGAACCGCAAAGCCACTTATTGCATACGTAAAGCTTTCCATAGATTTTGCAATAGACACCAAATACATTCCAAGGCACGAGAACATCCAACAAATTAAAAATAAGATCGGCCACGTTTCTATGAGACGAACAAATTGTGAAAAATCAACTACGAATAAAGATACCAAAGATATAAGAACAACGCTCAACATTGCTTTTGAAGCCGCCCATAGCATTTCCCCCATAACAACATCACGCTCTGAAATAGGGCTCAAAAGGATTGAGGCGTATGTTTTTTGATGCTCCATCTTATAATAACTCCCATAGGATGCCTCAAGCAACGACACCATCATAGCAGTATTACAAAGAGCTCCTGGAAGATAAAAGTTGAAATAAGAAACACCATCTATTTCTCCAACAAATTGTCCAAGACCATATCCAATGGCAAAAAGATAAAATAATGGTTCTATTGTTCCCCACAATAATGAAACAAGTAAACTCTTTTTAAAATAGAGAAAGTTTCGGAACCAAATAGCTCTTACTCCATAACTCAGTCTTGGAAAGTAAAACAAATCCTTAATCACCTTAGTCCCTCAATTCGTATCCGGATACTTTTAAAAACACATCATCAAGTGTTGCACGGCGAATGAGTATTTTCTCACCTGCCATACTTTCCAAAAGCTGTTTTCCATCTTGTCCTGATCGGATAAAAACCCTAATATGGTCATTGATTTTTTGATATTCAAATTTCCCCTCTAAGTACTTTAGCGTTTTATTCAAATCTGCCTCTTCGACTTGTGTTTCAATCACCTCATGTCCCACCAAATCTTCAATAAGTTTTTTAGGAGAACCTTCAATGAGAAGTTTTCCATTATCCATAATCACCAAACGATCACAGAGTTTTTCTGCCTCCTCCATATAGTGAGTTGTGAGAACAAGAGTTTTTCCTTTTTTCTTAAGCTTAGAAAGCAACTCCCAGATCCACAGTCGAGCCTGAGGATCTAAGCCTGTTGTCGGTTCATCTAGGATAAGAACAGATGGATCATTTAAAAGAGCCCTTGCTATAGAAAGGCGTCTTTTTAACCCCCCACTCAATTCTTCCACTTTTTTATTGCGATGTTCCCCAAGGCCCATTTCAGCTATCACATGATCCGCGCGTTCCTTGGCATAAATCTTCGACATTTTTAAGTACCGTGAAAAAACAATGAGGTTTTCATAAACACTAAAGCTTGGATCCAAACCATCCATTTGAGGAACAACTCCAAGTTTTGCTTTCACTTGGCCAGCATCTTCAACAACACTCAATCCATCAACACGCAATTCTCCAGCTGAAGGAAGAGTGGAGCAGTAAATCATCCGCATTGTTGAGGTTTTCCCGGCACCATTTGGACCAAGCAGCCCATAACACTCGCCCTCAATCACTTCAAACCGAATATCATCTACCACGTTTTTAGTGCCATATCTTTTCACAAGACTTTGAGCTGAAATAATAGATTTAGCCATGTCCGCCCATCATAAATCCATGGCTAATTGGGGTTTCTCTCGTATTAAGACTTACGGATGAAAAATACTCATGCACTTGATTTAAAACATCGTTCAAGTTTTTTTCTTGAAAGATTCTTTTTCGAAATTGAGAAGAATCATGAAAGCCGGAAGAATACCAGGATGCAAATTTTTTAATCTGAAGAGACGTCATTCGTGAGTCATAGAAGCCATCAAGGTGCTCGTGAAGTTGAGAAATAAGATTTCCAAAATTGACATTCATTTCATATTTCTCTTCTTTGAGGATAGCACTCGCATAACGAAAGATATTTGGGTTTTTCAAACACCCACGCCCGATCATCACGCCATCACACCCCGTTTCTCTTAACCTTTTGACTGCAAGTTCGGGAGTTACGATGTCTCCATTTCCAATAATTGGAAGTGGGGAGTTTTCTTTTACCTTTTTTATGTATTCCCAGTCTGCTTCACCAGCATAGGCTTGTTCACGCGTTCTTCCATGTATCGCCACCCATGTAACCCCCTCATCATAAGCCACTTGAGCAACCTTCTCTGCGTTTCGAGATTCCTCACTCCAACCTGTACGAATTTTAATTGTGAGAGGGATAGAAATTGCCGACTTCACAGCTCGAAGCATTTTTTGTAGGGCCACAAGATCTTTCAAAATGGCAGATCCAGCCCCCTTTTTTACGACTTTCTTTACTGGACAACCAAAATTGAGGTCCACAAAATCAGCTCCCTCATCTTCCACATACTTTGCCGCTTCTGCCACAATTTCAGGGACCTCTCCAAATAACTGAACTCCAATAGGTCTTTGGCTCTCATTGAATTTCATAAGCCTTAGGGTTTGCTCCCCTTGATATTTGATACCATGTGAAGACACAAGCTCGGTTGTCAATATCCCAGCACCCAGCTCTTTCATATAGCTACGAAAGGCATAATCCGTAACCCCAGCCATCGGAGCGAGTAAAAATGGATTCTTTTGAAGCTCTTCAATCAGTGTCATCAAAAGAATTTCTACAGGCTCAACAGAGTCAGATCAAGGACGAAGACCCTGACAATGCCCTTAACACTCATGAAATTTATACCAAAAACCCATTCTTAAGGAGAATTTCATCAACTTCGTCTTGGCCTCCTTTATGCATTGGTATCACTGATTTTTAAATTTCAAGGTTTCAAGGAGAATCCATTATGAGAGCCCTATTTGCACTACTTATCGCCTCAACCATACTCACAGCATGTGACGGTGGTAACAAGAAAAACAACTCAAAAAACAAGCTCCAAAAGGCCATCATTGGCTCATGGGAAATGACATCTGCTACACTTGATGAAACCACGGTAAACTTCACCCGCCCAAACACAGATAAGCCATTTCAAGAGTTAGAAAATCAAGGTCATTGGCAACAACTTCATATCACAAAAGATAAAATCACAATGCTTTTTACAGACAACTTTATAACCTACACAAGTATCGGTGGTGAGTATCAGCTCAAGGGAAATAAAATTGTAACGACTGATACCGACTCAACAGATCTCACTGATTTTGTAGTTCACAGTTACTCAAAGAACAGTCTTATTGTTTCCTATGATGATGGTGTTGAGGACCCTGTATCAGATAGAGTTCGATACACTTTCACTCGGATCGGTGATAAGAAATTGGCCTCTAGGTCCGCACTCTCTATCAATTTTGAGTCTTCCATTCGGATCAAGACGCAAGACAATGACGGGTCAGATTTGTTGATTGACGAGAAGGCAAAGTCTGATTCGAACACTTTTCAAGAAGGACCAAACAATACTCTTGAATGTTCCGTTAGTGATGATGGAGCCTTGGATTTTAGTTTTGCTGTCTTAACTAGAAGCGAAGATTCATTTTCATGGAGTGGGGGCAATCAATACGCTTGGATGAACTTTAAAAACGTTGAACTTGATCTGAGTAAATCTCAAGAATCACACTCGAACCTAAATGTTGAAGCTGACGGATCTGCTGGTTTTATAGGACACAGGTATAAAAATTTAGATGGCTCCAAATGTGAACTCACTCTCATGCGTAATGGAGCGATTTTAGATTTAGTTGCAACTTGTAGGAATAGCAATCAACCCGAGGTCAGTATCGATGTAACTTGTCTTCTAGAAAAACATTACTAATATCTTAATACCAAAAAGCCTTTACCAAACAAACCTTGGTAAGGGCTTTTTTATACTATTGATGCACTTTTAAAAATCACCGGAGTCGATCGAAGATGATTCCTGTTGACCAATGTTTTATTTGTTTCAATCTGAGACAGATTTATCTCAAATCTAGAAATTTTAAAAAACTCTTTATCTGCTTCGTTTTCAATTAAGCTTGTACCTAGACTAGCCGATAGACTGATGATGCCTATGCTGAACGTATTCTTCTTACTGTCATCTCTTTTGGTGCTATTTCAAGCACCTACACAGAGCTTTGCCGCAGGCGAAGCCCCTCAAAACATTACATACGAAGGACGTCTTTACAACCCGACGTTCACTGGCCCACAACTTGGTACAGCTACATTTCGCTTTGAAATACTTAACCCTGCAAAAGATTGTGTTCTTTACTCTGAAATACAAACTGGAATAAACCTTACCACAAGTGATGGCGTTTTTGCGTTACCCGTTGGAACAACTGTTGCTGACCCCGGCGCTCTAAGAAATCCAACAAATGATCCCGGGCTTTCCATGGGTGATATTTTTCAAAACCGATTTGCTATAACTGGAAATCAATTTGGTGGCGCTCCCTGTGCCGCCCCTTATACACCCTCTGCAGGTGATGCACGTTTTCTGAGAGTCTATGTGACAGTTGCTGCTCCAGAAGGAACAGGAATTGAAGAAACTCTCTCACCAGATATGACTATCAACTCAGTTCCAAGTGCTTTAGTCGCTGAAAGTATACAGGGTTATCGACTTGAAGACTTACTGATCATAGAAGACAATTCTGGAACTGCAACAGTTGATGATGTCACTCAACTCAACATAAGAAGACTTTTTACAGATGGGTTTGATGCTTCAAATGACGGCGGAAACGAGTGGCACAATCACGACAGCAAGTATGTACAGATTGATGGGTCTGGAAATGTTGGAATTGGAACGGGAACACCCTCAGCAAATCTTCATGTCCATGATAGTGCAGGGTTTGGTTCAAACAATATGA
The DNA here is from genome assembly GCA_030427965.1 of Bdellovibrionia bacterium. GTDB lineage: Bacteria > Bdellovibrionota > Bdellovibrionia > Bdellovibrionales > JAUICD01 > JAUICD01. Next base: position 12,429 of record JAUICD010000008.1, on the reverse strand, counting down.
TTTCAATCTCCTCCACTGCAGACTCTGGCTCTAAAAGACTAGAGTTTGGAATGGATGCAAGTGCAGATGTCACCTCGGCACCAGCAGGTGTTATTTCAGCAAGTTCGGATTTAATTTTAATCTCAGACAATGATGGAAACACAGGAACCAATACCGACATCGTATTTGGCTTTGGCGGTAACAGTGACACAATGACTGAAACCATGCGCATGACAGGGGATGGGTTTGTTGGGATTGGCACGACCACACCAGGAGCCGCTCTACAGGTTGGTCCTGGAACTTCGAACTCTGTCATAAATATGTTGATCAAGAAGAAATCTGGGCAAACTGCAGATTTATTCAACGTGGATACAGACTCTGGCTCTAATGGAAATGTATTTACTATTGAAAGTGACTACAACATCGGTATGGGTTACCCAACACCTCCACACAAACTTTCCGTACAAGATACAACGACAAGTGCTGCAGATGTCGTCACCCTTGTAAGAGACAATCGTACAACTGTTGCTGATGCTCCAAACTATTCTTTTGCAATTAGCCGTCAAAATGCATCAACCCCAGCACTACTTATGGGATCAGATGGCAATAGCGATGCACTACTAGCAAGTAATAACTCGAATCTAAGAATTGGAAAAGACGTGGCCTCTACCTTCACAGAGTATATGCGCATTGATACAAGTGGGAATGTGGGGATTGGAACAAATGCGCCTACAAATAAGTTGGAAGTACAAGATGGTGGATTTCTCATAAGTGGAACAACTGGGAGTATTCCTAAATCCACTATTGGAACTCATATGTACTGGTATCCAGCTAAGGCTGCTTTAAGAGCTGGTATTTTTACATCAGGGTCAGCAGTGAGTGATGCAAATATTGGTAACGGATCAGTCGGGTTTGGAACAAATCCCCAAGCAGCAAGTGGAAGCATTGCTGTTGGAACAAGTGCCTCGGCTATAGGCAGTAATGCAGCCGCCTTTGGATATGGCGTGAGTGCAGGGTCGTACTCCTTGGCAGCCGGACACAGAGCAAACGCTTCCAACTCATATGCACTTGCACTGGGAACAAACGTGACTGCAAGCGCCAGCACTTCAATGGTTATAGGGAATGGAGTCAGTTTAACAGACCCACTTGTTAACAACATCGCAAATTCCTTTATGATTGGTTTTGATAGCGATATACCAACTCTATTTGTTGGAGCCTCAAGTGGTGTTGGAACTACAGGGAATGTGGGGATCGGCACATCAACACCCCTTACAAAGTTAGATCTTGATGGAGGAAGTATAAACCTCGACAATACATCCTCTGGTAGACTTCAATGGAGTAATAGTGATAAGGCCATATGGGTAAATGGAAACGATATGAACGTATCCACTTACCAACATATCATTTTTAAAACCTGGGGTGGCGCAAGTTACGATGAACATGTTCGAATTGAGCAGGGCGGAAATGTTGGTATTGGCACAACAACGCCCGAAGAAAAACTACACGTTAGTGGTAGTATTTTTATCCCTTTCTCACAGACCATAAAAGGTGGGCTTACATCGGGAACAAGTAACTCCATTGAAATGTACAATGGCAGTACTGGAGACATGACTTTTACAACCCAAGCAAGTAATAAAGATTTTATCTTTTCAGTTGGAAACGTTGGAATCGGAACAGCATTGCCAACAACCAAACTCAGTGTTGAAGGTGTTATCACACCACAAACTGACAACACCTATACATTGGGAGATGCCACGCATAGGTTTACTGATGTTTATGCCGTCAGTGGTTCAGTCAACACTTCAGACAGACGTCACAAGCAAGACATAAAAGACAGTGATCTAGGTCTAGAGTTTATACTTGGACTTCACCCCGTTCGTTACCACTGGAAAGACAACCCAGAGCGCGGACAGTTTTATGGTGTTATCGCACAAGAGCTTGAAGACTTTCTAGAGGGACGCGACTTTGCAGGACTTGTTTACGATAAAGAGTCTGATATCTATGGAGTTCGCTACACAGAATTTATAGCTCCTCTCATTCAATCCACACAAGAACTTCACGAAATGTGTATGATAAGTAAGGAAAAGCAGTCTGAACTACTCAAAAGAACAGACAATCTTGAGTTGGAGAACAAAGAACTCAAGCGTGAAATCAGCAGTCTTAAACAAGAAATGAGTGAACTCAAAGAACTCATTTTAAAAAAATAAGCCCCAAAAACCAAGGTCAGCCTCCAAACATTCGTCTCCACAAATTAAAACGGGGCAGAAAAAAGTATTGGGGTGTTACTATAAAACTGCCTTGGTGTATCACTTTTAAAGTTGATAATGGTGAGTTCTCTGAGGTTAAAATAGAAAACTATCATCGGGGTTAGCACGGCTCTGATATATGAAGAAAATGAAAACAAAGAATTGGTTTTAGTTACGATTTTTGAGACTTGGTGGCCAGGGACGGAATCGAACCGCCGACACAAGGATTTTCAGTCCTCTGCTCTACCGACTGAGCTACCTGGCCAGGTCAAAAATCAACGAGCTCAATTACGTATCTTGTCTCTAGAGGGGTGTCAAAGATTCACTGCCCCAAACGCCGTTTTGAGATCACCAAGTAGGTCATCCAAATTCTCAATTCCCACGCTCAAACGAATCAACGTATCTTCTATACCAAGAGCTTTTCTATTCTCTGGCGGAACACTGGCGTGCGTCATGATAGCTGGATGCTCAATCAATGACTCCACTCCCCCAAGACTCTCAGCAAGAGAAAATACGCTGACATTCTCAAGAAATGTACGCGCCTGATCTAGTCCGCCCTTGATATAAAAAGTGATCATTCCACCAAATCCATGCATCTGTTTTTTTGCAAGATCATGCTGAGGGTGACTTTTAAGGCCTGGATACAAAACACGGTCCACCTTCTCGTGGTTTTCCAAAAACTCTGCAATCGCAAAAGCATTTTTCTCATGCTCGCGCATTCTCACAGGTAAAGTCTTTAAACTTCTCATACAGAGATAAGAATCAAATGGTGAAGCCACAGCTCCGATTGAGTTTTGTAGAAAATAAAGTCTTTCTGCTAATGCATCCTCATCCACAACAATTGCACCACCAATAACATCACTGTGCCCGTTCACGTATTTTGAAGTGGAATGATAGGCCACATGTGCACCAAGCTCCAAAGGCCTTTGAAAGTATGGGCTCATAAAAGTGTTATCTACCACAACAACAATGTTATTCTTACGAGCGATTTTAGATATGCCCTCAATATCTGCAAGCTTCATTGTCGGGTTTGTTGGGGATTCAATCCAAACCATTTTCGTATTCTCTTTGATAGCAGATTCAAAGACGCTTAAGTCGGTTAAGTCCACAAAGTCTGCTTGGATACCGTTGTTCTTTATAACCTTATCTACCAAACGAAAGGAGCCACCATAAACATCATCCATACAGATAAGATGATCACCTGAACTCATAAGGTGAAGAAGTGTTGTCATCGCCGCACAACCTGAGGCAAACGCCATTCCGTATTTTCCAGACTCTAAGCTTGCGATACAATCCTCATAGGCTTTTCGAGTTGGGTTGCTACTTCTTGAGTACTCGTATCCCTGATGCTTTCCTGGGGATTCCTGAACATACGTTGTTGAAAGAGTGATCGGTGTCATGATCGCTCCTGTTACAGGCTCAGGAGGTTGCCCGGCATGAATGGCACGAGTTTCAAATGCACAGTTCTTAGAATCCGTCTTCATTTCCATCTCCTTCATCAACCGGGGTGCGCCTCAGTTGCGAGTGAAAAGACTTTCACAGCAGTCTCAAGTAAAATGAGCTACACACCCTAGAACAATAGATATAGTCCATGCCCCAAAAGCGTAAGCGGAATCACCACTTTGGCGCAGCGCGCTCATTCGGATTGTACATATTGCAGCGCAAACTCTTTTACTTCCCGGGCGTTTCCCGTAGGCTAATTGGCACATCTTTTTCATTTTACCTAGGGGGGAATAATGAAAGCAGCCTTAACACTAACTCTACTACTCATTGGCTCAACAAGTTTTGCTGACTACTCATACGTTGGACTTGGGTTTACAATTCAAAAAGAAAATAAAAAAGCACTCGTACAAGTTGTCGAGCTTGTTGAAAACGGACCCGCAGAAAGAGCTGCCATTCAAGTGGGCGAATATATCACTCACGTCGACGGCACTTCTGTAATTGGAAGAAAACTTGCTGAGGTCTCAAAGCTTCTTCGTGGTGAAGTTGGAACTTTTTTAACTTTAACAATTCAAACCAGTGTAGATGGACCTTCTCGAGATGTTCGCCTTCAAAGAGAAATCATTCGCCTTGAATGTTTCCTGGAGGGGTACATGAATTTACGATATTCTGGTCCTGAAAACTTTGGAAACATCACTGGCTATATTGGAAACGATCGTGTTTATTTGAACGTCAGTGGATCAAGAGCCACGGGTTATATTAAAAATGAACGTGTCAGTCTTTGGTTTGATGATCGACAAATCGGAAACGGACCAAGCCGTGGTGATTACATCCTCAGTGGATATATCAAAAACACATACGTCAACTGGCGTGCTTTTGGTGGCTCATTCAACCAATACGTGAGCTGTATTCGATAATTTGTGATTGAAATTTTTCCGATTTCACCCGAAATGGCCAATGACTTTGTTCAGTTTACCAACAAAGTCATCGGCCAAGGGTATTACACAAAGTCCGACTTTCAAGACATACTGACCCACTCTACCAAAAACAATCTATGTACATCCTATGTTGCAAGAGAAAGTGGCAGCATCATAGGCGTTCGAATCACATTTCCACCAGGAAAGTGGACAAAAGGGCGCGGAAACGGTCTTTCACCCAAACTCTGGAAAGTTCCAATTGAAAGTGTGGGATACTTTCAATCGCTCTTTTTAAATAAAGAAGCTCGAGGCAAGGGACTTGGAGTCCAACTTTCACTCAAGTCTATTGAGTCTTTGAAAGCACTCGAAACAAAAGCTGTCGTCTGCCACAGCTGGGTGGAAAGCCCCGGCAACTCTTCACGGAAATATTTAAAAAAGCTGGGTTTTGAGACTGTAAAAACATATGAGCGCTATTGGTTTGATGTTGATTACACATGCCCTAGGTGCGGAAAACCCTGCACGTGCACAGCCGAAGAAATGATTCTGTATTTGGACTAGAGACTGCTAACAATTCACATCATTGATGGTGATGATTTGGAGTTGGTACAAGGCGCTGGCGACAAATGCCTTGTACTGATACTGAACCTACACGCACAGATTCGAGTTATCGACAGTTCGGTTTTGACGTAATTGTTCGACTCGAATTCATAAAACTAGCTCAGGAAATTGGGTTTTCTCTAAAAGAAACTTTAGGGTTACTGAATCTTGAGCAAACGGAAACACTATCAAAAACCAATTAAAGGTACCCATCAAGATAAACGGCGGCTTTAGCTAACCTTTAAACGCAGGCCTTCTTTTTTGAGTTGATATTGAAGAGCCAACTTTACAAGCCACTCGGGAGGAAGACCTAACTTCTTAGCAAGTGATTTACAGAGCTTAATACTTACATTAGACCGATTGGCCTCTAGATCACACAGTCTTTGCTTGGAGACTCCAAGAAACTTTGCAAAAGCTGTTTGGCTCAGTTCTTCGCCAATTCTATGGGCCTTTAAAAACTCACCTAGGGATAAATTCTTTTTAGTGCGTTTTAGGTTAAATTCATTGGGCTTTAGTATGCCTTTTGTAATTATTCCCACAGGTAGAGAACGTTCCATTGCCTATTGCTCTTAAGAGAAGCACCGGGGCCTGCATGCCGCAAAACGGCGTCTCTGCAAACAAGTGAGACAAATAAATATGTTATTAACTATAAAAAAGGAATAACAAATGAAAAAATGGTTTGGATTTCTGATGACTTCGCTATTCTTTTCTATTTCTGGCTATGGAGAAATACCTGAATTTCTAGCGACAGAAGAAGTAAGTATCGTTGAAGGCGATACATATCTCGTAGAATATTCTTTCTCAATCAATAACAATACAAATAGGAAAATAATCATTCTTTGTGAAAAGGGGGGAGTTGCAATTGCAGGTGGTTGTGTGGCTCCAGTTGATAGCGGGAGGGATTCCAGGGCCTCTAAAATCGAGGTTGAAGATAAGTTTACAAAATTCCATGGACAGTTGGTTGCCGACGAACGAATGGTAAAAGATGGTTACATTTGTTCCTTCAGTGGAAGACACTTAGCTGAAGGTTTACAGTTGAATGGAAATCTTCATGTCGTTTGTAAAAAATAATTAGTAAGAATATTTCTAACAACCCCTCAATTTCTGAGCATAAACTGTTTTAAAAGACACGCTTACAAGCTCTTCGTGAAACGGGGGGTGCCACCAACGCGTGGAGTGTTAGGTGAGTATTGGGCACGTGACCACCTTATATGAAACTCTTAGTAAAATGGAACTTGTGGGGGTAAAAAAGAGTTCGTTAAAAGAAGGTTGCTTGCTTTTGACAAACTACATCTGGAGCTTAGGTTTTTTATATATATTTAGAGATAAAAGAAACAAAGTAGTGCTAGAGGAATTAAATAGTAAGCAAAGAAGTCCAGGCGTCCTTGTTTGACAATTTTTAATACTCCCCAAAGACCCACAACACCTGAAAAATAAGCTGCACCAAAACCCCAGGCCAATGTTTCTATTTGAACTACGCTCAAATCTAGATTTTTAAGCTCTAGTAAAGAGGCACCTAAAATTGCGGGAATTGCTAACATAAAACTCAAATATGCAGACACAGATCCTGACATTCCCTGAAAAAGCCCCACCGCAATCGTGGTACCAGATCGACTTACCCCTGGTGCTATTGCAATAGCCTGAGAACACCCCACTACAAAGCTCTTAAAAAACGGCATACGTGCAAGCTCTTCAACTGTTTCTTGAGAGCGATCTAAGTTCATACCTTGATCCATTTGTGAAAACCTACGACTTATATATAAGATGATTGCAGTCACGAGAAAAAACACACCCACAATTTTAGGTTCAGAAAAGGCTGTTTCAAAATACTCTCGAAACGTCAGTCCAACAATAGCGGTAGGGACTGTTCCAAGTATTAAGTGGATGGAAACTGAAACTCCACTTCCGTACTTAAATTCACCCAGATCTCGAAATAAAAGTTTCAAATAGTAAAAAATGGGTTTGTTGAGAATTGTCAGCACCGAAAGAAGAGTTGCCACATGAACAACCACATCAAACTGTATGTCATGATGGGAAATACCAAGAAGCTTTTGAACAACCACAAGATGACCAGAACTTGATACTGGTAAAAATTCTGTTAATCCTTGAACAATTCCAAGAAGAATACTTTCAAATCGACTCATTGAGTGAATTGTAACTTATGGATTCAATCCACAAAAGCTGAATCGTCTATATTTTTGATTTCTCCACTTTTAATTTGAAACTCCAAAACACCGCTTTTTTTTGATGAAGCATATTCCATTTTATAATGGCCTGCTGGAAGTGAATAGGACTCAACTGGCGTATAACCAATTGGAATTGAGTTCATCCAAATAAAATACCAACTCTGAGTTCGGATATGTACTGTGCCTTTTGGTAGAAACAAGCTCGCATCTGATATGATTCCAAATAACAAAAATATCAGGGCCCATGCAAATTTTAAAAACTTACCCTTCATCGAACTTTTTCTCTTTTGAATGAAAGTGCTCATTTGTGGCGACTCGCGGCGACATATGGCTTGTTCAATCTTTTCTTGAAACTCACACAACTCCTCATCTGTTAAGTCTTCGTGACACGTCCACTTCCGATCAGAAGCATTCTCACACAACAACTGCGAATTCCGTTTTGCCGCTTCAACTGAAGCGGCCTTCAAATCCCTTGCTTCATCATGAAACATACTTCCATTTCGAAGCTCTACTTCAATAAGGCCTAGTGAGAAAAAATCAGACCAAATATTAGGATCTTCACCGCTCCATATTTCTGGCGCAAAATAGCGTGGAGAACCCAGTTTTTGATCTAAACTTAAGTTCACTCCAAAATCTATAAGGCGAACCCTACCGCTTTTTTCAATCATTATATTAGAGGGACTAATATCCCCATGGCATACACCTGATTTCTTCAAATCTCTAAGAGTTCTATATGCTTCATCAGTAATATAATGGATTTCTCTCAAGGTGAATTCAGCATGCCTTGCCAAGTCTTTTAATGAAATGCCCTCAATCCATTCCATGATAAGAGCTGATCCACTGCCAAAGTTTTCCCATCCATAGACCTTGGGAACTCCGCTGGAGGTAACAGACATCAAGGTCTTTATTTCGTCCTGAAGCGCAGACAGGTTTTTCCGAGATTTAAGAATTTTTATAGCAACAGTGTGCTTGTAATAACCCTCGCTATCAGCTCTCTCTGCCTTATAGACCTTGCTTGTGAGTCCCTCACCCACTAAGCATAATAAATTGTAAGATCCGCATTTCGGATAAAGTTTCATGGCAACCCAGATAATTCAATTTCCGGGCCACCTTAAAGCCCCTCTTCAAATATCAAAACCACCCCTCTTTGAGCCAAGACCACCAATAAGGTTTATAAACTGATCTACAATCAATGTTGATCATTTGATAACAATAAGTTTTTAAAACACTTATATTTTTTGACGACGATAGGCTTGAATCAGTATTAGGTTTTCTACATGTTTCCGACACCTACCTTCTGGAAGATGATTTAACCATTTTTTTGAAAGAAATTGAGAGGATTGAATCTTTAGACATCTTCCCTCTAGTTCTATCCCCCTTGAACCCTTCATGTTCACAGACTTCAATTCATTGATCAGACAAACTGGAGCAAATTTCATATTGAGTGATTCACAGATTTGTTGGATTTTTGCACCACGCGTCTCAAATTCAATCTTCTCTAAGAACTCATGCGTTGTTTCAGCACGAATGATTTCATTTGCGCGCTTCATATCCATAGCACTTAATTCAGTTGCAGTTCCTATAAACAACATCAGAGCGAAATAAATCAATTTAACGCCTCCTGAAGAGATTGAACAAGGGGACCAAACAAAAGAAGTAGAAGAGCTGGAAATATTAGGAAAAGCAGTGGAATCATCATTTTTGTTGGGAGAACTGAGACAAATTGATCAATTCTTCTATTTGATGCTGCAACAATCTCATTTTTAAGTTCACGCAGTTCACTTAAAACAGGTTTGCCTTCTAGGGCATAGACAATAAGTTCAAGTGCTGCAATTTGATACGAACTCTTAAGCCTTGCTCGTTCCTCTGGTGAAAGTGCTGGTTGCGGTGAGTTTAAGATTCGAAAAAGTGGGGCTGAAAAGTTTGTCCGATGGTGTTTTAAATAAAACCTGATTCCAGTACGAACACTTTCACCTCTCTCCAAAGAAGACTCCATTTCGATTACAAACCTCAATACTGGAGCTATATCTTCCATTTAAACCCTCTATATATATAGTACATTGCTGTTACCCCTAGAATAATGAGTGGTGCTGATAGCTTAATCCAAGGCAGAGATCTCACACTTCCTTGCCAAATTAAGATCAAAATCATAAGTGCAATGTAAATGCCGATGACAATTGCCGCTTGAAAAATCATTTGCGATGAAACTTGGCCGGACCTACGTCGAATTTCGTTTCTTATTTTGTGCTTTTGGCGCAAAAACTCTACGCTTTTTAAAGAATTCTCTTTGCATTTACTAATAATTCGAAACTCCTTTAGCACATCATTTGCAAAGGAATTGTTCTCACTCTCTGCTATCGAAGGTTCAAAATCCAATTGATCAATGATTTTAATTACTTTTTGTTGCATAAATGCATCACATTTAATGTATGCACGTCGAATTGAATGATGAAATGTATGTCCCATCTTCATTTCTAAAACTAAAATATCTAAATAGTGACAAAAATTGTCTTTAAATCTTTTTTCTAAGAGAACTGGAACAATTAGAAACAGTATCGAAACAATTACGAACAAAGTTATAAAAAAACTAAAAATTTCTTCAAATGTGTCTGTAAAATTCAAAAAATAAAGAAAAACTAGGCAAAACACTCCAATTACAGAGAGAAAAATGACTTTTGAGTGCAAGTAGTAACGATAAAACAATGTTTGAAACATCCGAAATACGAAAATTAATCCGGAAAAAACGAGTACAAATATAAAAAATAGGAGTTTTGTTTCCACAAAAGAAAGTAAAAGCAAAAAAAGTGCACAAAATTTAACTTAAGTTAAAACTTTTAGTTGACGAAGAGAGTCACAGTTGTAGACTTGTTTTTAGAGACAACAAGAGAAACAACAATGTTCAACCTATCCTAGGAGGAGAACATGGCAAAGAAACGCCGTAAGAAAGCTGCAAAGAAAACAGCTAAGAAGACGACTCGTCGGAAGAAAGCAACTAAGAAAGCTGCTAAGAAGACGACTCGAAGGAAGAAAGCAACTAAGAAGGCTGCAAAGAAGACGACTCGACGTCGTAAGAAGGCAACTAAAAAGGCTGCTAAAAAGACGACTCGTCGTAGAAAGAAGGCAACTAAAAAGGCTGCCAAGAAAACGACTCGTCGTAGAAAGAAAAAGGCCGCTGCGCCTAAGAAGACCACTCGTCGCAGAAAAAAGAAGTAGTAATACTTCTTTTGAACGACAAAAAAAAGCCTCTGGTGCAACCAGAGGCTTTTTTTTGTCTTAAATTGGAACTATCTCTCTACTGACAGTTTACCTAGTGAGTCCTAGACTTTAGAAGTAATAAGTTGCCCCTATTGATCCCGTTGGAGCCGCTTCCAACTCACTCACCTCCAATAAAATATCGATTTCAGCATGAATTCCAAATCCCGCCCAACGACCATCAAGCAAAAGATATTGAATTCCGGCTGCCGGATATAAAATATTGGCCGTAATTCGACCTTTTTCTTTATCTTCTTCAGACATAAATTGTTCAGCTACAAATCCTGGATTTGTCTCTTCAATCCCACCTCGTGTTTCGCCATTATTGCTCCATCTGGCATAACCTAGACCAATATATGGAAGTACAGATTCTCCGCCCAAATACCTCTTCACTGCAAAATGAAACGTTTGAAATTCTGTTGAAAGACCAAAGCCAAGTTCTGTTGTTATCCGAGACGTGAGGTTGAGATCAATATTGATCCCAAAAACACCGTGCGCACCAGCTGCAGCAGCTCCGACGCCCATTCTCCGTTTTGTTCTTAAATCCATTCCATCGCTAGCAGATCTCGTATCGTAAACAACCTCTCGCCCATTCTCTTCAACAAGTATTGCTCCATGAGCTAGTGAAAAGTGAAAAATTCCTATGAACAAAGTTAGTATTTTCATGCACTCACCCCCTGTTTTTAAAATGCAACTCGGGCCTTCACCCCTTCTTCTTGCATAAATGTCTGAATAGCCTGTTTGTCTAGCTCTTCAAGTCGCCAAACAAGTGTGTGAATAAGATCCAATGTTTTCTTAGTCTCATCTGTTCGCAGCCTTTGACTCACAGATCGAATATCTGTAGAGATCTCTTCCATATTTTTTAACAATGTTTGAATTCGAACATTCTTAGTTGTTTTGTCAAACAACACGAGTGTTCGATTGAGGTTTGTAACAAGGGAATCCAACATTTTTATAGTATTTGAAACACTTCCCTGGTTTGCCTCAAAAAGCTCCAACATTTTTCCGACAAGGCCATAACCTTGAGAAATCAGTTGATCAATTCGAGGTGGATCAGAACCTCGTACCACTTCCCCTGGTTGGAAAAAAGTCGACTCGCTGCTTCCGGGAGTTACTTCAAGATACTTTTCACCAATGACTCCAGCCAAATTTACATAAAACCGACTGTCTCTTTTGATTGTAGGCCATGCTTTTTGCGAAATAGATATTTTGATTCTAAGTTTGACCTCTTCACCATCTGGCATCTTCATATCTGGGTCAAATTCAATTGCTTTTACCTTTCCAACCTTGATTCCCATCACTCTCACAGGAGAACCCACTTCTATTCCACCAGCAAAATTGTACATCACATTCAATTCGTGAGATTTTGAAGAAGGATCAATCATCCCAATAAGATAAGCAAACAAGACAACAAGCCCTACAGATGTAATAAAGAGAATACCGACCTTGGTTTCAACTCTCATTTTTTGCTCCTAATAAAAATTCGAAAAGACCCACGCCAATACAAAGTCTAATACAATAATCATCACACTACTAGTCACCACACTGCTTGTGGTTGCAAGCCCCACCCCTTCAGCGCCCGCTTTACACCTGAAACCATAAAAACAACTCACAATTGGGATAACAGCACCAAAAATCCCACCCTTTATAAGAGCAAATATCAAATCTTGAAATTCTACAAACTGTTTCATTGAAGTGATAAATGCACCAGTGGAATACCCAAGCTTAATAGAACTCACTGCCATTGCTCCTAAAATACAAACCACATTGGATACAGCACTTAATAAAATCCCACCTATCACGCAGGCTAGA
>JAUICD010000007.1 GCA_030427965.1 Bdellovibrionia bacterium | reverse complement strand
GACAGGAAGAAAGGGGAAAACTACAAAAGGGTTTAAAGACTCCAAAGAAGCCAAAGAGAAAACAGGTGCCTCAAACTCTTAGTAAAAAAACTCAACCCTTTTATACAAAAAAAATTAGAAAGCCGCTAAATGCCAACCTCAAACACCAAATGATGATTCGCTATCAAGGGCAGTGTGGCGCAAGAAATAAAATAGGGCAAAGATGCCCCTCAAGAAGACATCTTGAAATCCATCATATCAAGCCACTTGCCCAAGGGGGAAGAGATGAAATCACAAATCTCATTTTACTCTGTAGTGGTCATCATAAGATCATTCATAGGCGTTCTGAAAATCAAAGAAATGATTCATGGCCCTCTGAGAAGTTTTTTAACTAGGCACGTGTGATTCTGTGGAGGAGTTCTCTGACTGGGCACGTGACCTGCTCATTAGATATTTGGCTGTATATACGATCTGTCTGTTGAATATTTGAGCAGATACGTGATTTATTCGTTAAACTTTTGGATAGATATTTTTAGCGGAGGACTTGATTTAAAAGAGTGATTCGTAGTTCTGCGGAAAGATCTTTGACTGGATACATGACCTGCTTATTGAATATTTGAATCGGTACGTGACCTGCTCATTAGATATTTAAACAAATATGTGATTTATTCGTTAAACTTTTGGATAGATATTTTTAGCGGAGGGCTTGATTTAAAAGAGTGATTCGTAGTTCTGTGGAAAAGATCTTTGATCGGATACATGATCTGCTTGTTGATTATTTGAATCGGTACGTGACCTGTTCATTAAATATGAGAACAAATACGTGATTTATTCGTTAAACTTTTGGATAAACACTTTGAACAGATGATTTGATTTAAAAGAGTGATTCGTAGTTCTGTGGAAAGATCTTTGACTGGATACATGACCTGCTTGTTGCAATTTTTGAATCGGCACGTGACCTGTTCATTAAACGTTTAGATAGAGGCGTGATTTATTCATTAAACTTTTGAATAGATATTTTTAGCGGAGGACTTGATTTAAAGGAGTTCTCTGACTGGGCACGTGACCTGCTCATTAGATCTTTGACTGGATACATGACCTGCTTATTGAATATTTGAATCGGTACGTGACCTGCTCATTAAACGTTTGGATAGATACGTGATTTATTCATTAAACTTTTTGGATAGATATTTTTAACAGGTGACTTGTGCGCTAGATATATTTTAATAGATGGTTTCTTTCTAATGTCCATTTCTTCTCCAAACTCTTGCAAAGACTGATTTGTTATATCCTAGTAAATTTGCTAAAGAGTCTGTTCAGAAATTCAGAGACAATTGTTTCATGTTAAGGGGGGTAGATAAAAATCTTTGAATGACTATGTTTAATGGGTGGTTTAATAGAAGGTGACTGTTAAGTGAGTTACTTCCATGACCAAACGTAACCAAAACAGAGAAAGGCTGCGATTTGTTCACTTCCTGCTACAAGTTCGATATCCATTCGGAAGCTTAGTGGGTCTGTGAGTGTGTCTTCAATTCCAAAAGCGATAAGTGCATGGTAGTTTGTAAGCCTCAATATACTGGCGATTCCATCTTTTGGGGTGGCAAGCATACTAAAACCCACCTTTCCATAAGGGCGAAGTGAGGATTTGTAATTGATGACATATTTATATCCAACATTGAGTCTTCCCGTGGCATTGGATCGTACATCTGCACCAACTTCCCAATGAATATGATCGTCACTGGGTAACATAAAATTTACGCCAATAATATAATCTGGAAGTTGTCGATTGGAGAACGTTTCTTGGTCAAAAACAATTCCATACCTTGGTGACAGGGATTGGTTGTATGGAAAGATGTATTCCTTTTCCTCTTTCTGTAACAATTCTTTTGGGGGTTGTGTGATTTGTAATGCATCCAACTTGTGATGAATTTCTGTTTTCTGAGCGTCTGAGTCAACTACAGCGTCATTGTTTGTTTCTAGATCTGCGGGAGCCGCAAAAACTTTAACGCTCATTAGTAAGACAAAGGTCATAGCCCAAGATGTCGATCTCATATGCATAACAAAAGTATATATTAATACTGTGTTTTTCGTATAGAATTAAAAAGCTATTCAAAGGAGTGAATCATGCAATTGAGGCTTATTGCACTTGTTTTATTGTTGTCATCTACTACCTGGGGAAGGGGGACTGTTGACTATTCTATACACCAGCAATTTCAGTCTCCACGTGCAATAGGCATGGGGAATACATTTTCTGGAATAAATGACTACAATGCTGTTTTTTACAATCCAGCAGCTCTTGCTGTTATTGAGGAAGGTGAAATCAACATTGGTCTTCAAGCTGGACTAACACCAGATATAATCGATTTCCAAAAGGAAGTTGAGGATGCCGCTGGTGAAGGAAGTGAGATCGAGAAAATCGATGCGGCAGGAGATGTTCTCGAGGATCATTTTGGAGATAGCTATCATATAAGAGGTCCCACACTCAATTTTATTTGGGCTAGACCGGGATGGGCCATTGCACTCGTACCTGTGGACTTATCCGTGAACGTTGGAATCCACCAGGCTGCTGCTCCAGCAGCTGGTGTGAAGGCTATTTCAGATACAACAATTGCTTTTGGTTATGGGATGAGTCTCAACAAGCAAAAAACCTTCAATGTTGGCGCAACTCTAAAGGCAATATACCGTGGAAGTGTGGATCAGAGTTATACCGCCTTAGATTTGGCAGATGATTCCAATCTTTTTAGAGAAGAAGACATCAATGAGGGTCTGATTCTAGACTTTGATTACGCCGTGAGCTGGACTCCTGAGATTCACAAAACTGGGTTTTTTAGTTTTCTCCAATATGCAAAACCTACTTTTGTGGTGGTCGGAAGAAATGCACTGGGTGAATTGGGACACTTGGGAAACATGCATCTTTTCTCTAGTGATTCGGATGAAGATGAAACACCAGAAGCTCTTCAGAGCAGATGGGATGTTGGTTCAAGGTGGGAGCTTCCAGATATTTGGTTGTTTCAATCACAGATGATGTTTGATGTGCGAGATATTGGCCATCGATACTGGTCACCACTTAAAGGGCTTCACACGGGTATTGAATTCAATTGGGAAGTGACAAGTTGGCTCAACGGTGGGTGGCGTGCTGGAATTAGCCAAGGCTATTTTACAGGTGGATTTACTGGAGAGTTTGCATGGTTTCATTTAGATCTTGTCACCTACGGTGAAGAAATTGGAACGACAGATGCTAGAAAAGAAAATCGAATTTATATGGCAAAACTGGCTTTGGACTTCTAAAAGATATTAAGTCGATTTTGATTTTGTATTCGTCAATAGGAATGATACGAATTGAAGAGATTGGAAGTTTATAGAAGAAGAAATAAAAAAGCTCCGTTTGGAGCTTTTTTATTTCCTAAATTATCAGAAAGTGTTTACAGTCGTGAAATTAAAGACGCCTGAGTATTTTTTTTAGAAAGTACTTGGTAGTTATAAATCTAAAGTAGATCCAGCGTTTTTTCAATTTATTCAGTAGGATTGGAAAACAAAAATAACTTGAGTCACCTTTGGTATTGTATCAATCCGACAACTGTTGGTTATCGGATTGACGTCTTACCTCTTAGTTATTGCTCTGTAGTTCGGCGGCTAGAGCGGCTCCAAGTGCTTCAGCAGAAAGTCCATCATCTGCTCCGGCATCTTCAAGTGCAGCGCAGAATTCATTGTTGTCTGTTGATGAGCCATCACAGTAATTGTCCCAAGCTGTTTGAGCTGCTTCTCCGATTTCTGCTTCGTCGGCACCACTTAAGCCACCCAATGCACCGTCCAGGGCACCAGCTGATGTGCCTCCGGCGACTGCCGCGATGACTGTGCCCACTTGAGTTACAGCTGCTAACATGACATGTCCTGGAGAATCGGCATCTTCGCATTCACTAAAAACTTCGTCGGCATCATCAGTTGCTGAATTGTCGGTTTGAGAATCGACACCAAAGAATGCAATTTCAGACATCATTTCAATATTGGTGTTATTTGTAGACCCTTCTGTGTCTTCAAGAGCTTGAAATGCCGTAATAAAATTGCTTGTGAATTTTCCTCTCATATTAAAGATAGCAACACATCTTATATAAGAAGCATCGGCTGAATCCACACCGTCGACCTCATCATAGCAATCCTTGGCATCTTCCTCGGCACTGGTTCCAGATCCCGAAATCTCATCTAAACACTGAATAGCCTTTGCAATTTTATTGTCATCCTCTGTTTCACAACCAGCTAATACAATTGCAAAAGTGAGCGCCGTTAAGCCTAATGCGAGTCTTTTTATGTTCATTTCTTGATTCCCCCTATATGAATTTCGGCTGAAAACCTATTATAGTTGATCCACTTAGAGG
This sequence comes from Bdellovibrionia bacterium, assembly GCA_030427965.1. Lineage (GTDB taxonomy): Bacteria > Bdellovibrionota > Bdellovibrionia > Bdellovibrionales > JAUICD01 > JAUICD01. The sequence continues at coordinate 82,082 of JAUICD010000007.1, read as the reverse complement.
AAAGAAGCATTTCATTTGTCGTCGAGCAAAAATTTGTCTCAGCTATGACTGACAATAAGTCGAGTTGATGGAATCTATTCCTTAGTCAAACCATATGTTCAGACTTTTGTCAGGATTCCTCAACTTTGTCTCAACTTGAATCACACCCTACCCGAAGAGAATATTGAGAAACTACGAGATCAAGGATGAACTTGTATGATTAGGCTTTTAGTAACGACATTTTTACTTCTTTCAGCCTTAGCAAATGCTGAGGAAAGAGTGGAGTTCTATACTGGAGTTCGCGCACTTGGTATGGGTGGTGTCGTTGTTCCGACAGTGAATGATGAAACAGCGTTGATCTCAAATCCAGCAGCACTTGGAAGATTGAGAAATAGCTTTTTCACTCTAGCTGATCCGGAGGTTTCAGGTGATGGTGGAGCATATGGTGTTGGAACCCAAGGTCCGGTTTCTGATCTTTTTGATCCACTTAAGAACTTGGAATATCTCAACGAAAACCCGAAAGATGAAATTTATACGAAAATTCAATTCTTTCCATCTTTTGTAACTAAAAATTTTGGAATTGGAATTCTCGGTCGCTATGAATACTCTTCTTATCTCACCGAAAGAGAAGATAGCGATAGCTTTCGAATGAGATACAAGCATACAAACGATTACTCTTTGATTCTAGGTTACAACTTAAGAATTTGGGAAGGTCGAATCAAATTGGGTTTTAACGTTCGAGGAATCAATCGTATAGAAGTCAAAGAAACTTACAATGACAATGTGACAACAATTCCAAAGATTTCAGATCTTGCAAGAGAAGGTGGAGCCATTGCATCAGATGTAGGCCTGATTTTAACAGGCCCTTGGGACTTTCTTCCTAATATTGCAGCTGTTTGGCGAGATGTTGGAAACACAAAATTCAATCAAAATGATGGACTTCTACTGGACACACAAGAGCGTCCAAGAACTGTGAGACAAGATGTGGATGTTGGTATGTCTGTGAGTCCCATTATTTCAAATGGAACACGGTTGGTTATCGGTGGTGAATTTCGTGGAGTTCTCACTTATGGAGATGAGCCAGATATCATGAAGCGAGTCCATGCGGGAGTGGAACTCAATATGTATGATGTTTTGTTTTTAAGGGGTGGGATGAATCAAAGGTACTGGACTGCGGGACTGGAATTTAACTTTGGTCTTATCCAATTTCAAGCAGCGTCTTATGGAGAAGAAATTGGAACAAAAGACAGCCCTAGGGAGGATCGGCGTTATGTTGGTAAAATCGCAATTCGGTTCTAAAAGAAGAAAGTTAGTTTTTTGGATTCTTCTTCTTAGCCTTGTTGGTTGTTCGAATCTCTTTGAGAATATGGCAGAGAAGGATTTTGATAAAGCGATATTCTATGAAGCACAAAGAGATTTAAAAAATAGTGATTATGATGATGCTATTGACAAAATCATCAATGACTTAAGTTCAGCATATCAAAGAAAGCGAACTGTTCGTTTTGTCCTGGCACAAGCCTATGCGGGTTCTTGTGGACTCGACTTCTTAACAATGATCGACAATATTCAAAATGGAGCAGGCAATGTTCTTCCTCTTTTTATGGCAAGTATGACAGGTGTGACTGCAGCAGATATCGATGATTGCACAAATGCGCTCACAACTTTAGACAAAATAGGAGCAATTGCAGATCGTACAGCAAATGAAAATCTTCTGACTCTTTTTATTAGCATGGCCAAGCTTGGTGCGGTTATGAGTGTTTTTGGTGACACAGATGATGATGGCACTGAAGATGTTGGATTTGATCCGTGCGACAATACGGATTTGCCTCAGGCCAATGTGGATGCAGGGGTTTCGGCATTTGCTCATCTTATCACTTCAACAAATGCTTTGGTCAATCAAGGGCAAGATGTGGGTGGATCAACTGTCACCGACATACTGACTTATTGCGCACAAATCGATGCGATTGATCCGAGTTATAATCTATGTACACAACTGGATGAATCCACTGTGACAAGCGAGCACCGTGTGGTGCTTCGATGTTTTATCGATGGTCCAGATATTGGATTTGATATTAGTGGAAATAGTTTGGCTGTTTGTATTGATCATGTGAATGGTAATGTTTTATGTCCGGGCCCATAGGAGTGATGTGATTGTCCGTATAGTGTTTCTTTTGTTGTTACTTATACCAAACTTAGGTTTGTCGGCCGAACTGTATGAAAGCTATATATCTGCTCGTGCTGCAGGTATGGGTAATGCCTATACAGCTATTGTTGCAAATGATGATGCGCTTTTTTATAACCCTGCGAGTTTAACAAAGATTGGCGGAGTGAATGTGACTCTTTTTAATATGAATGGTGCCGTGGATGGACAGGAGGCGTATAATTCCGCTCAAAGTTTGGCTGAGAACAATTCCGGAACAGACTTTGCTGACACTGTACGTGATCTTTTTGGAAAGAGAATTTGGCTATCTGGAAATGGGAAGGGCACATTTACAACAAAAGGACTTGGTGTTGGAGTTTTTGGCGGAATCACTTTGGGGGCAGATGCAGGTAACCCCGCATACCCTACGATTGATACAAATTATACGTTGGACTATGGATTTAACGGAGGGGTGGCTTATGAAATCATTCCAAAAATTTTGTCATTGGGTTTTGTCGGTAAACGAATAACACGGACGGGGGCCCGGTTTCCAATTGGTGTTGAAACTCTTGTAACACTTTCTTCAGATGACTTAAGTTCCTCACTCAGCGCGACTGGGACGGGTTATGGTGTGGATGCGGGAATGAACATCATGATACCTGTTGCCACTCAACCCACGCTTTCTGTTGTTTGGAAAAATTTAGGGACAACTCGTTTTTCTTTGGACTCTGGTACAACTCGCCCACCTTCTATTGACAATGAAGTTGTTTTTAGTTTTGGGATGAATATTGAATCAATGTTTTTTGATGTAAGACCTGTTTTTGACTATAAACATGCTTTCAATTGGGAGCATGAATACGGAAAGAAGATTCATGCCGGAATTGAAATAGCACTTCCAATGGTTGCCATTCGTGGGGGACTCCATCAGGGTTACTATGCACTTGGAGCTGGAGTGGACTTAGGGCTTTTCCAAGTGGATGTTGCGACATGGGGAGTTGAGCTTGGAGAGTACACAGGCCAGCACGAGGATCGACGATATATGTTGGAATTCTCTATGAAACTTGGTGTTGGTGGAGGAAGTGGTGGTAGTTGGTTTGGAGGTGATTCTTCAAATGGGCAGTCTGGTGGCAGCCGTGGGTACAAACAGCGTCGCTAGGGCTTGTCAACAAATTCAGAGTTTCTTTACACTAGAGGAAATTGGGTCTAACTTACGTGGGTGTTGACCCACTTTTCTATCCTAGAGCCATCAGACCGAATTAAGAAATTGGAGTCTTTTGACCCCAACACGGATCTTTGGATTGTTTCAGACCTGAGATCTAAGCTCGACTTACAAAGACTTCTATTGAGTGGGCAAGACGTTCTTTCAAGTCAAGCTGTCCTTCGAGTTTCAGAGTTTTGGGATCAATTGATGACGGCAAATTTTCCAGAATTTACAGTTGTTACACATGAAGCCATGCAATTTAAGATTTCACAGATCTTGAAAAAAACAAATTCAGACTGGGCTCTCCGTCCTGGTGGAGCATCTGAAATTTATTCTTATTTGGATTTCTTTCTTCCCATTGTCTCACACTCGAGTGGCCCTGATGCATTTGGGGAGTGGGCAAGGGAAAATCCCGAAGCCGTAGATCGCTGGGGAGCACAGTTCTTAGAATCAATGAAAGTGTGGCGAGAGCTTTTAGATGACAACTGTATCGCAAGAAGCTGGGTTTCGGGTCTTCTTTATAACGAGGGAGCGCTGAGTGTACGACGCTCTGTTGGTAAAATTGTGTGTGATGTCGGAATAGATTTGAAACCCTATGAGCTTGAAATTTTTAAAAATTTGAGCTTGGAGCATCCCACTGAGGTTTTATTACCAGTTTTCAAAGAAGTGGGAGCTTATACCAAATATTTGGAAACATTTCCTGAGTTAAAAAAAGAGGAGGTTGGAAGTTTCAAGCCCTCTGAGGAGATTCAATTTCGGCGTTTTCCGACAATGCTTGCTGAAGTCAAGGATGCAACTTCGACAATTCGTAATTGGCTTGAACAAGGCGTTGATGTTTCTTCAATTGCAGTAGTTGCTCCAGATATAGGTTTGTATTGGCCAGTTTTACAACCCTACTTTGAAAAGGATGGAATTCCTCTTGTATCAGGGAAGAAAGTTCCAATTCAAAATATGATTTCTGTGAGTCGGTGGCTAAGTTATGTGAAAACTATTTCAGGAGTTTATGACAAATATGACATTGAACTTTCGTGTTTTTCGCAAAGAGATCGACCAGTGGATTATGACAAGTTTCGACATTTATTTTCAATTGTAATGAATGAAAAAGACTTGAGACGTGATGGGGAGATAAAAAGATTTTTTGAATTTTCAGATATTCATTTAAAAACCTCTTTGACATTAAAGGAGTTTGTTTCTCAGATTATTGGATGTTGGATAAAAATCAATGCAGATGCTGGAGCTGAGCACTTGATTTCAATCATAAAAGAACTTTTAAAAAGTTCAAAGATACTCAATACATCTTCCTTTGAAGATTGGGTTAAGTTTTTAGAAAGTTCGATTTCCTCGATAGAGTTAAAATTGCTGTCGGGGTCTGACTTTGGAATTGAATGTGCAGATGTTGTATCTGGTGATTTTGTAGATAGATCTCATGTATACATTCTTGGTGTGACAGATGAGGGGTTAAGACAGATTGTAAAAGTGGGGGCATTACAATCTGAACTTCGTTCGCTTGAAGCGCAAACGGGGTTTAAACTTGGAGAGTTAGAGCCTAAGAAACGTGAGTTTATGCTAAATTGGATTTTGCATCAGAAAAAACTAGTTGCAGTTGTGAGTTTTCCAGAAACAGATTTTGAAGGAAATTATCAAGCTCCCTCTAGGCTTTGGTTGAGAGGTAAACAGAAGTCTGGAGAACATACAGAAACCCTGAGTTCATTTGAAATGGGAGTTTGGGATACAAATCAAATTCGATTTGAAGAGGATAAACTGCAGCCCCCTCTAGAGAGTCTTTCATTTCATACTCTGAAGGTAGAAAAGGGAGATGTAGATTATAGCAATATTCCAGAAGTTGCTCTTCCGAGCCTCTCAGCAAGTGGTATTGAAGACTATCTCAATTGCCCATTTATCTTTTTTGCTAAAAAATGCCTGAAACTCGTTGATCAACCCTATGCAGATTTGGATTTGGATCGAATGAGCCGAGGGAAGTTGATTCATGCTATTTTAGCTGAGGTTTTAAAGAGGCGTGAAAGTGATTCAAATGCCATAGACGACATTGAGAATATCATACAACTTGCTTTGAAATCAGAGAACATAACTCTAGTTGATGAGCGCCAGAAAAAACAAATTCAAAATGTATATCAAAAACTTGTTGAAAGATTTTTAAAATTTGAAGACTCATGGATGAAGCAGTTTGAAAAACCAAGTCGAAGATACTTGGAAGAGCCTTTTGATGTTTTCTTAGACATCAAGAATTGGAAATTGCTTGAAGAAGAAACCGACGACGCGATAAGAATAAGAGGACGCCTGGATCGACTGGATGTCTATGGTGAGCAAGCAATATTGATTGACTATAAATCCTCAACAACATCGCATTATCAGTATCCAAAGTGGATTGAAAAATTTGAAATTCAGTTATTACTTTATTCAATGCTTGTGGAGGCTGGGGCTATTCAAGGAAAGGCTTTTGATATACTTGGGGCTGTTTATTATGACATCAAAACTTTTGAAAGAGACAAGGGGCTTTTGATGGAAGACGGAGATGGTCAATATTACCAGCTCAACAGTCGTAAAAAGCATAAGGCGACACTCAATCAAAAAAATGAAATGTATGTAAAACTACAAGAGCAAATTCAACATGTGGTTGGAGAAATGAAAGAAGGTGTGCTTTTTCCACGGCCTTCAGAGTATAAAAAGTGTGTGGATTGTCGATGGGTGAGGGTATGTCGAGCGAATCATTTGAACTAAACACCCAGTTGATCCGAGCTGGTGCTGGAGCAGGAAAGACAACTCGACTTGTCAATCAGGTCTATGCAGCATTTGTTCACTTTCGAAATAATGAGATTCCCAATCCTAGGTTCGTAGTGACCACTTTCACTCGAAAGGCCACTCAAGAGTTAAAAGAAAGACTCTTGCTCAAAGCTCAAGAGAATGACGATTCTGAATTTGAGGAATTTGTTCTCTCAAATGGATCTCTTTTGGTTTCAACTATTCACGGTGTTATGGTGCAATTTTTAAGAAGATATGCACACCAATTTGATCTTGATAGCCAGTTTCAGATTCTTTTAGGTGATGAAGAGTACACTCTTGCAACTCGAATTTGCCGGGACCTCATATATGGAAACCCGATCTATTCAGAACTTTTGGATAGCTATGGTTTTTATGAGATAGTTTCAGCTCTTATAAAAGCCGATCATTTGTTTTTTGAAAACCAGAAGTTGAGTTTTTTTGATCATTCAGATGAAGAGGTGGCTTTAGAGAATCTATCCAAATTGGAATTGAAAGAATTTTCAAACACTATAGATTCCATTCTTCAAACAACAATGGATGAAAAATGGCTGAACTATGCAAGTGACATGAGGAAGGTTTTGAAACAAGGTCTGACTGCTTCAGAACTTCTGTCTGATATTTTGAGCCTTCAAAAACCAAGATTTTCATCTAAAACGCTACCAGTTACCGAAGAACTTCGTGATCAACTTGCAGGGGTATTGAAAAGAATGAAAGGCATCCTTTCCCTTCCTCTTGAGAAAAAAATGTTGGATCAGGTGGTTCATGATAACCAAGTGTTTTTTGATTTACTCAAAGATTTTCATAGAAAGCTTTTTGAAGAGAAAAAAACAAAAGGCGTTTTGTCTATGTCAGATATAGAGTGTCTTTCGCTTCACTTGCTGAGAGAGAACCCTAAAATTGGAGAAGCCTTTTCAAATGAGTGGGACTATTGGTTGATTGATGAGTTACAGGACACAAGCCCACTACAGATGGAATTGATCCAAAGAATTTCAGGCTCTAAGCCACGATTTCTGGTTGGGGATCCACAGCAGAGTATTTATCTCTTCAGGGGAGCAAGAAAAGAGGTTTTTCAAAATATTGAACAAACTTTTAAAAACAAAGACACTCTGATGAAAAACTATAGAAGTCTTCCTGAGCTTCTTTGTTTCATCAATGATTTCTTTTCAAAACTTGGAGAGGGTTTTGACTCTATGGTTCCAAGGGAGGAGTCTTTTGATCCATCTAAAGTTGTTGCTGATTTGATGTATGTTGAAGATGTTGGTGCTGAAATTGATGCTGTTGTTGGTCGGATACGTGAGCTTTCAAATGATGGTGTTCCTTTCCAGGATATTTGTGTTTTAGCAAGAGCCAATCGGGACTTGGATGAACTTGCTCGTAATTTAGAGAATGCAAATGTTCCTATTCAAATTCATTCTGCGGGTGGATATACAAAGCGACGTGAAATTGCAGATCTCTGTGCATTGGGGCGATTTGTACTGAATCCCCATAATGATGAAGTTCTTGTTCAGGTACTAAGAAGTCCTTGGTGCCGGGTGAGTGACCAAAGTTTGACTGAGTTTGCATCATTGAGAGACAAAAAATCCCTTTGGCAAAAAATATCCAATCACCCCAATGTTACGCCACTACTTAAACTTCTAGAAAATTCCAGAGAGTTTGGAATCACAGAAGGGTTGAGAACTTTTGTTTTTAATACTGAGTTTGTGGATGCGAGCTTGTATCTGGACCCATCGGGGCGTCGTGAAGCCAATCTTTGGAAATTTTTGGTTCAGTTAAGGAAAGAAGAGCACAATCCTGGGTTTAACTATCTGAAATTTTTCACCCTAGGCAAAGAGCAAGATGCAGAAAAGGACAATGAATCCGATGCTGTTTCAGCTCTTGAGCCTCAAAGAGTTAACTTGATGACCGTACATGCATCAAAGGGACTTCAATTTTCACATGTCATTGTTCCTTTTTTAACCAAAACCATTCAAGCGGGGAAATCAACTTTTCTGACACATGATGAAGAAAGTGGAAAAATTGGGTTACCGATTCGTGATGAATTGGGAAACCGACGGAATATGGTTTCCTCAGAAAGGTGGAGAAGGGTTTTAAAAGAAAGAGAGTTAGAAGAGGCAGATCGTTTGCTTTATGTTGCCGTCACTCGTGCAAAGGAATCCGTTTCTTTGACTCTTTCAGAAAGAGATATTGGGCAAACATGGAAAAAGAAATTGAATTGGGATTTTGCTTTGGGAATCCATCAAAAAAAGAAGTATACATATCGAGTACGTAGCGGAACCTTGCTCAGTGAAAATCGAAACTCAAAAAAAACACTACCTCCACTTAAGAAGCCACTTTTGAATTCAAATTCACTCACAAAGAGACGAGTGAGTGCTACGGAATTGGTTGAAAAGCAAAAGGATACAAAACCTATTGAAAGTGACCTAGACTATTTAAAATCCGTTGAGCGCATTCAAAGAGGAACAAACATCCACCGTCTCTTTGAAGTTTCAGCTCTTCATGGAAAAGATCCAAAGGATTTCTTATATCTTGTTGAAAAATCAGAGCAGGAACAGCTGGGGGTGGCTATTGATTTTCTTAATTCTTTAACCGAACCTCCAATGAAGCAACTTTTTGTTCATGGAAATCCAGAATGGGGGTTTTTATCAAAGATGGGTGAGGATTTGGTAGAAGGTCAAATTGACTTATGGGGAACAGTGGATGCTGTTACCTGGATTGTGGATTACAAAACGGGGAGTGAGGCCTATGTTGAAAAGGCTTTTCAGCAACTTGAAATTTATAAATCGGTTATCCAAAAAGTAGTGAATGGCTCGGAAATAAAAATGGCTGCAGTATTTCCGCTTTCAGAAAAAGTGTTTATTAGGGATTAGGGATGACTCTATTTGTCGTCTTTGTCTTTTCCGCCGTCTAAAAGAATTTCAAATCCGAAACCAATGTAAAGAGATGTTCCTGGGTTTAATTGAAATTTCATGTCCGAGCGAAATGCAACATTGCTGGCAATATGTGCTATAAACCCACCACCAAAGTGCGCACCAAAATCGACTTTAAACTCTTCCTCTTCAGGGGAGTAGTACCAAATATCTCCTCCAACATATGCCATCATTAAGAGGTCTTCGACTGGAAAATCACCTCGAATTCTTGCAAAGCTATCTAGAAGTTGAACGCCTTCGGCCTGAGAGTAACCAAAGCCAACTTCAATAAGAGACTTCTTGCCATTGGGAAACCCATAGCGAATACCCCAAACGGGCTGGATTTCTGTTACACCTCTGATTTGATTTGGTAGCAGGGATCCAACATGAAGGCTAAACCGTGGCTGCACACTGACTTCATTTTCCTCTTCTTCTTGTGAAAATGCCGTGGAATTTGATATCACCACGAAAAAAGCCAGTAGAAGTCCAACCTGTTGAGTCCACGCCATTGCCATATGGTAGTCGATATTTTAGCACGAGACAATCAGCCTTGACCCAATTTTTATTTAAAACGAGAATGGGGATCAATGTACCAACGTCAAGAAGGCTACTTTAGAGGATTTAACGACTTTGAACTCTTTTATCAATCCTGGATCAGGGATGAGGCAAAGGGTGCAGTTGTTGTAACACATGGGCTAGGTGAGCATTCCGAGTGCTATATGCGACTGGCTTCCGGAATCTCAGATTCTCAATGTAACATATATGGTTGGGACTTGAGGGGACATGGGCGCTCTGAAGGTAAGCGTGGGGTGATCCGTCAGTTTCTTGATTATTGTGAAGATCTTCGAGCATTTTATGAATTTGTTCGAAAAATCGAAAGCGGACCAGTTTTTCTTCTTGGACACTCTATGGGGGGGTTGATTACATCACGAACTGTTTTGGAGTACGAAGAGTTGGGGCATTCAGGCGTGATTTTAAGCTCCCCTTTAATGGGAATTGCAGTTGAGGTGAACAAGCTCAAAGAGATGGGTGGAAAAATTGCTGCCAAATGGTTTCCTGAACTTACACTGAATAACGAAATTTCATATCCTCAACTCACTCGTGATCGCGAAATCATTCAAGAATACCAGCATGACCCGCTTCGACATGATAAAATCAGTACTAAGTTATTTGTTGAAATGATTGAGACAATGGCATTTTGTCTAGATCATGCTGTTCAGATAGAGCAACCAATACTTGTGATGCAGGCAGGGCATGATACTGTTGTGAGTCCAGATGCGACAAAAGATTTCTACAATAAAATGAGTTCAAAGGATAAGTCCTTTCATCTGTATGAAGGATACTATCACGAGATTTTCAATGACTTGGGTCGAGAGAGAGTTTTTAAAGATCTATTGGCTTGGCTTATGCCAAGATTGGCAGGAGGAAAATGAAGACAGAGCTTCTTCATATGGTTCGCGAGCGATCTTATAAATCGGGTCCAATTCAACTTGTATCAGGTAAGACAAGTGATTTTTATGTTGATATGAAAAACACTCTTCTTCACCCTAAAGGCATTCACTTGGTATCAAACCTCATACTTGAAATTTTAAAACCGATAAGTGCAGATCTTGTGGGGGTGGGGGGAATGACGATGGGAGCAGATCCTATCGCAACAGGAGTGTCGATGGCTTCTTTGAATTGGGATAAACCTCTTCTTGCCTTTTATATTCGTAAGGAACCTAAAAAGCATGGTACTGAAGAGTGGGTTGAGGGAATTCAAAATTTTAAAGAAAAAGACTCTGTGTACATAATGGAAGATGTCGTCACAACTGGTGGTTCAAGTCTTAAAGCCGTTGAGCGCGCTCGTCTTGCGGGTCTCAATGTAATGGGAATTGTCACCTGTGTGGACCGAGAAGAGGGTGGGCGAGATAAAATTGAGTCAGCAGGTTTGCAATTTAACACTCTACTAACCAAAAGTGAAATTGTCGGATGAAGTATTTGTATTTTTTAATTTTAATAATAACCCTGAATTCGTGTTCAACGCCTAGACTTGTTTTAAGTGGAGAGGATGAACTTTTTGAAAGTCATTTTTCTCAAGAAGCATATGAAGAGCAATTGGAAGATAAAGTTAGGCACTTTCGTGGATATGAAGGGTTTGACAACATATTTCAATTCCATGTTGTTTTGGTGGATTCTAAATTGATGGAAGCCCAATCAAGACGAAATTCAGACTTCTATCAATGGTCTACGGGACAGCTGAGAGAATCTTTGCAGAAAAATGCAGAGACAACTTCAAAGGGGACGACGCTTTTTTTGAGTTTTTATACACCAACTCCAAAGCACAATGATCTACAAAGGCCCAACTCCATTTGGGAAATCTACCTTCAAGTCAATGGCACGCGGTACAGAGGTCGGGCGAAAAAGCTAACAGACCCTGTTGCCAAAATCCAAGCACTTTATTCCTTTCATGACTCTTGGAGCACAGCCTATGAAGTGACATTTGTTGTTCCATCATCTGTTGTTGAGAACAATGAATCCAAGTTTACTATTACGGGCACACTTGGGGCTGGTGAAACAATCCTCTAAGAGTGTTTGATTTTGTGAATGAAAAAATACAGGTATTAGACAACTGTTGGTTTTGAATTCGACTGAGCTTTTTCAGGGTAATCTAGGTTAAAGTGCGTGCCTCTAGATTCTTTTCTTGTTAGTGAAGATGTCACAATAAGATCTGCCACTTGAGCGATGTTTCGTAGTTCAAGTATCTCAGGACTAAGCTGAAAATCCCAGTAGTATTCTGAAATCTCAGATTGAATATTTTCCAATCGACTTTTGGCTCTTTGAAGTCTTTTGTTTGTTCTTATGATTCCCACGTAATTCCACATCAGGGTTCGAATTTCATCCCAAATATGGTGTATAACAGCAAGCTCATCTTCGTTCTGTGAATTTGTATATTCCCACTTGGGAACACGAAGATCTAATGTTGAGGGGGGAGTATTTAGGGTATCTTTGATTGCGTTTGAAGCACTTGCAAGGCACTCCAAAAGAGAGTTTGAAGCAAGTCGGTTGGCGCCGTGAAATCCATTGCATGCCGTTTCTCCGATTGCATACAATCGCTGAATACCTGATTGTCCGTTTGCATTAGTTAGTATTCCCCCACAGATATAGTGTGCTGCGGGCACAACAGGAATTGGTTGTGAGGTAAGGTCAATTCCAAGGCTTTTACATTTTTTATAAATTTCAGGAAAATGATGAATGAGCTTTTCTTTATTTAGATGTGTAACATCTAAATACACACACTTTTCTCCAGTTCTTTTTATTTCTGAATCGATAGCTCTTGCAACAACATCGCGTGGGGCGAGGCTTCCGGCTGAGTGAAACTCCTTTGTAAAATCTTTTCCATTAGAATTTACAAGAATTCCTCCTTCACCTCTTAGAGCTTCTGAAATAAGAAAGTTTCTTTCATCACGATGGTAAAGACAGGTGGGGTGAAATTGTGTGAATTCCATATTTGCAACACTTGCACCAGCACGATATGCGGCTGCAATCCCATCTCCAGTAGCACCTGGCCAGTTGGATGTGTAGAGATAGGTTCGCCCAGCTCCGCCAGTTGCAAGAAGAGTGTGTTGGGCTAATAAAGAGATGACCTCTTTTGTTTTTTGGTTATAAAAATATCCGCCATAGCATTCAATAAACTCAGAATCGTAGGATTTTATTCTTCGATTTGTTATAAGGTCGATTAAGAAGAGGTGATTTTCTAGTTTGATGTTGGACTTTAAGCGAACCTGTTCAAGTAAAGCGCTGTGAATGGCTTTTCCTGTTTGATCTTTGACGTGTAGAATTCTTCTTTCAGAGTGAGCGGCTTCTCGTGTGAGGTCATTTTCGTTTCCAGATTTATCAAATTGTACACCCCAGTTTGATAGATCTTGTGCTCGTTCAGGTCCTTGGGCAATAAAGTTTTCCACCGTTGGTATATGACAAAGTCCTGCACCTGCATTGAGAGTGTCTTGAATATGAGTTTCGATTGAATCACTTGATGAGGAAACAACAGCAATACCTCCTTGGGCTCTAGAGCTATTTCCTTCTGTAACAGAATACTTAGAGACGAGAGTGACATTTCCATGTTGAGCTGCATAGAGTGCAGCACTCAATCCAGCTAATCCCGTACCCACAACTAAGTAATCTCTCATAAGAGACTTTTAATATGTGAGAGACGCAACGTGCAAGGACTATGGTCTAGGTTGGTTGGAATTCTTGAGAAAGCCCTCTAGATTGTATTTCTGAGCCTTGAAAGTTGTGGATATTGTTCTCATTTGAAAATCTCTGACTTAAAATCTCTCACCTTAAATATAAAGCATGCTCGTCTTTGACATTTTTGATGCTGGAGTCGCAATTCAGTCTCAATAGTTTGCTAAGAGAGGGTAGCTGTTCTTCAAAGTGAAGAGTTTCTTTCATGGTGATTTTCAAATGAAGACATACCTAGTGAAATGAACCCAAAAATATGAAAAAATGAATGAGTTCAAGTGTTTATGGGTTTACGATGAGAGCATCTGGCCTGGAGGGGTTGTTGAGATTGCGAATTCGGACCAAGCTATTTGTATTGGTTTTTTTCCTATTACTTGGAGTTATTTCTACGACGTTTGTCGTAAGTCTCCAAACCTTCCTCGATGACAAATCCGATTTTGTTAAAGATCTCACAGATAAGATGACACGTGTTTCAACTTTTGTTGTTCAGGATCGAATTGAAAGTCAGAGAAATAGCCTGACCCTTTTTGTAAGTACACGCGAATCTTTAAAAAGCGTGGCGGGGCGGTCAAAAAAATATCAAAGTATTTTGTTTTCACAGTTTTCTGAATTTAATGCTGTCATGACAATTGAAAACCAGGCACAGGGATGGCTTTCAAGATGGAGTGAGGTGCGACCAAGTCTTTCATGGCCTGATGCTGTAGATAGTTTTCTTTTAAAGGATATTGATTTTGAAAAGATTGAAAAAAACCGTGTTGAACTTCTATCAGTAGATGGACCAAATGGAGAACTACAGTTTCTCATAGTTTTTAAAGTTGACCTGGAAGACTCCAGAGGATCTGGCAGGTCAACAGAGGCTGCCGTAATTGGAGTGATTTCCGAAGCTCTGTTTACAGATATTACAAATATGTTTAAACCAGAGGTGACAAATATCTTTGTTGTAAATTCTGGAGGACAGGTTGTCGCTCATCGAGAATCCAACCGTTTGGGGCGAAAGTTTTTAGATCACCCGGTTGTCAAAGATCTTGTGAGTAATAAAAAGAAAAAATCGGGTCTCGGCAATTTTTTAAACGAAAGAAAAGAAGAGGTCATTGGGAGCTATTCAAATATTGAAGGAACAAATTTGTACCTTGTTGTTACGACAGACAGAAGTGCCGCATTTTCTGCAGCGCAAGCCCTACTTGTTAAAGTTGTTATAATAGGGATTGTGCTTTTATTTGCAGGCGTAGGCTTGGCCTTTTTCTTTGCATCTAGAATCACCAATCCACTTAACAAACTGAAACAAGTGGCTGCGGAGATCGGTGCTGGGGATTTTGATGTGCCTGTTGAGGTGGATTCCAAAGATGAAGTTGGAGAGTTGGCGGGAAGTATTGATCAAATGAAAGGCAGTCTAAAAGAGCGCGATGAACTTTTAGATGCTCAAAAACAAGCTCTTATACAGAGTGAAAAAATGGGGGCATTTGGACAATTGAGTGCGGGTATAGCTCATGAAGTGAAAAATCCACTTGCTGGAATTTTAGGGCACGCTCAACTTGCTAAAGGAAAGATTGATGCACCAGACATAAAAAAACATTTGGAAGTGATTGAAAAAGAAACACGTAGGACAAAAGAGATCATTGAGAATTTGATGAAATTTGCAAGAGCTGAAAAAGCGGATCTTATTCCTACGGATCTTAAGGAAACAGTTTCAGCAACTTGTGATCTTGTGGATCATCAACTTGGATTGATGGGAGTTCGAATTTATAAAGAACTCCAAGATGTCCCTCAGGTGAATGCAAATGCAAATCAACTTCAACAAGTTTTTTTAAACATTATGATGAATGCTGGACATGCTATGGAAAAGGCTGAGAAAAAAGAGCTCTATGTATACACGGAGCATGTTGGAGACTTGGTGAGAATTCGAATTCAAGATACGGGATCGGGAATTCCAAAGGAAATCAAAGAAAAAATATTTGAGCCATTTTTTACAACGAAACCAGCAGGAAAGGGTACAGGACTTGGGCTGTCAGTTTCTTTTGGAATCATTCGCGATCATAAGGGGAAAATATACATTGAATCTGAAATGGGAGAGGGGACAACATTTTTTATTGACCTTCCTCTTGCTGGAAAAGAGTTGAACGAAAGTGTTCAACAAGTGGAGCAGGTGGATGTTTCAAAAACACCAAAAGAGTCTGTTTCTGAGAAAAAAATCGAAGTGAAAAAGAATGAGGTTCCAGAAAGTGTTGAAGCTCCTCCAATACCTGAAATTGAATTGAGTGATAGAGGTGTGCCGTCGGCACCTCTTGATGAAGTACAAGAAGTTCCTGTTGAAAAAGTGGAAACGAATACAGATAAAGAGAAAGTTTCCCAAGAAATGAAATACGAAGGTATAAAAGAGGGTGATCTTAAAAAAGAAGAAGACACTAAGAAAGCAGAAAATACTAAGAAAGAGGACAAAATATCTCCTGTAGCTAAAAAGAAAACAGATGAGAGTAAAAAGAAGAATAAAAAAGGAAAGAAAGAAAGGTTTAAGGTTAAAATTCGAACATCTAAGTTGAAGGCATAATGGATATTAAAGAAATTCGATCTGATTTTTTGATCTACGTTGTAGACGATGAGCAGAGCATCTGTGAGATTCTCAAGGAGTCACTGACTGGTGCAGGGTTTCAAGTGGAAACATTTCCTTCTGCTGAAGATGCTTTGAGTAGAGTCCAGGAAGCTCCTCCACATGTTATTTTGAGTGATATTCGTATGCCGGGTATGAACGGAATTCAACTCTTAGAAAAAGTACGAGATTTAAGTGAAGATATTCAATTTATCATTATGACAAGCCATGCGAGTTTGGACACTGCTGTAAACGCCATGAGGTTGGGGGCCTACGACTATCTCAATAAACCTTTTGAGGAATTGGAAGATGTCATTAAAACGGTCGATCGGACAATTGAGAAGCTTTACCTCAAATTTCAAAATGAACAGTTGTTAGATGAATTGGAGTTAAAGAATGATGCTCTGGTGCAATTGAACGCTAGAATTGCAAAAGAAAAAGAAGAAGTTGTTTTGATCAACAATCTGATGTCACAACTGGCTCTTGCCAAAGAGATCAATGCAGTCATTGAGAGTTATTTGAAAAATGTGAATAGCTTAATTGGAAAACCTGTAGTTTTTATGAAGCACTTGCCATCCTACTCTTCTTTGGTCGTTTCACATGCAAGTGGTATTGAACATGAAAACTTGAGAAGAATTGGAATTTCCTTTAAAGAAGATGATCCTAAAGTTTATATGGAATCTTTGAAGAACCCTCAGGCTATGTCGAAATTGATGCATCTTATGAAAGAAGTCTTTGGTGTCGACAGTTTTTTAGCGCTCCCTTTGGAAACCTCTGATGGAATGGCAGGAACAATTGTTGTGTTTGATAAAATCGAAGATGTTTCAATTCGTAGACTCTATGAAAGTTTTCATCAAATTTTTAAAGTTTTTTACTCAAGTGCGCTTTTGCAGCAGAAGATACATGATATGGCCATCAAAGACCCTTTGACGGGATTGTACAATCGTCGATATTTCAATGAAAGACTTGAAGCAGAGATAAGTCGATCACGTCGAACGCGTCACCCAGTCTCTTTGATTTATATGGATATTGATAATTTTAAAAATTACAACGATTTGAATGGCCATCCCATGGGCGATGTTTTATTGAGAATGGTTTCCACGGTTCTTATGAAAACAAGTCGTAAAAATGATATTGTTGCTAGAATTGGTGGAGAAGAGTTTGTCGTTGTTCTTCCACATACAGACAAAGAGGGAGCTGCCATTAAAGCTGAGAAATTGCGCCGCACTTTGTGGGCGACAGATTTTCCTCATGGAGAGAAGCAGCCGCTTGGTCGAATTTCAATGAGCATGGGAGTGAGTTCTTACCCAAGTCTTGCAAATGATGCAGAAACTTTGGTGCAGGCAGCGGATGCGGCACTTTATCAGGCAAAAGAGACAACGCGAAATCGTGTATGTCTTGCTGTGGCTCCTGAGGGATTTGAACCGGATTTTGAACCAATTCCTGTTGAGCCTTATTCAAGAAAGTAGGATATGAAATGCCAAGACCCACAACTGCTTTCATCGATCTTTTAAACTTAAAGAGCAACGTAAATGCTCTTCAAGGACTACTTCCAAAAGACGTACTGTTTTGTCCAATGGTAAAGGCCAATGCCTATGGGCATGGAGTCATTTCTGTGAGTCAGGCTTTGGAGGAAATGGGTGTAAAAGATCTTGGAGTCGTGACTGTTGAAGAAGGTGTGGAACTTCGTGAATCAGGGGTTTCCACTCAGATACTTACGTTTTGTTCGCTTGATAGAGATTCTATAAAAGATATTGTTCAACACAAGTTGACCCCGGTTATTGGTCAGAATGAGGATTTGAAATTGATCATGGATACTGTTTCCTTAGAAATAGATATACATGTTAAGTTGAATACAGGGATGAATCGTCAGGGAATTGATGTCGAAGAGGTTGAGACGACCAAATTGTTATTGAGTCGTGCTAAGAATGTCAGAGTAAGAGCGATTGCTACACATTTGATAAATGGGGAAGATGCAGGTCTTGAGGAAGGAATTACGGAAAAGCAACTGAGCCTTTTTCATAGTTTGAGAGATAACTATTTTTCAGATGTCCCATTTCATTATCTCAATAGCTCGGCGACTTTATTGATCTCTCAACGAGGTGCTGGAAGTCGTCCAGGTATTGCTATGTATGGTGTTTATCCACCGACACATAAAAAAATAGATGTTGATTTGAAACCTGTGATGTCTTGTCACTCAAAGCTTGTGAGAATTCGCAAGATCAAGAGTGGAGAGTCTGTTTCATATGGGCCGACCTGGCGTGCGGAAAGAGACAGTGTTGTGGGATTGATCCCGATGGGTTATGCAGATGGTTTGCCTCGTGTGCTTTCTAACAAACTGTCTGTTATTTTTCGCGATAAAATTGTTCCTGCTATTGGAACAATTTGCATGGACTACTTCTTGGTGGATTTGACAGATGCCTGTGACCCCTTTCCCACTCTTGGAGAGGAAGTGATTCTTTTTGGTGAATCTAAGGATAAATCTATAGGAGTTCATGAAATAGCAAAATTGGCAGGTACAATACCTTATGAAATTCTCACAAAAATTGGTTCAAGAATCCCTAGAGTGGTGAAGAGGTAGTTTGGAAAAATTTCGTCGTGGACTATTTTATAAAAATTCGATTCAAGAACCAATTGAGAAAATTGGGAAAAGCACAATTGGTATTATATCTTCTTTTGGAGAGGTTGTTGTTTTTTCATTAGAGGCAATGAAGTGGTGGTTTCGTCCACCTCATAGATTTTCTGAAGTTGTCAAACATCTTGAATTTGTGGGCAATCGCTCTATTTCAATTATTTGTTTAACAGGCCTTTTCACAGGGTTGGTTTTTGCTTTTCAAGCTTGGATAGGGCTAAAAATTGTAAACGCAGAAAATTTGGTTGGTCCAACATCAGCTCTTGGAATTTTTAGAGAATTGGGTCCTGTGCTTACGGGTTTGATTATTTCGGCTCGCGCAGGAGGGGCAATGGCAGCTCGACTTGGCACAATGCGAGTCACTGAACAAATCGATGCGCTTGAAGTGATGGGGGTAAATCCAAAAAACTATTTGATAGCTCCTCGTATACTTGCCTCTGTTATAGCCACTCCGCTTTTGACGGCGGTATTTGATTTTATGGCAATGCTGGGGACATATATTCTGTGTATTCATGTCGTCGGTTTAGATGAAGCTATTTTTTGGAATAAAACACAATTCTGGCTTGATCCAAAAGATATAAATGAAGGTTTGATTAAAGCGGCTGTTTTTGGATTGTTTTTTTCAAGCATTTGTACATTCAAAGGTTATCACACAAAGGGGGGCGCAGCAGGGGTAGGTGAGGCGACCAACCGAGGTGTTGTGAGTTCTATGGTTTCAATTATTGTGGTGGATTACTTCATTACCAAAATTGTTCGAATGGTGGTCAAATGGATGTAGAACCCAAATATGCGATTCGAGTTTCAGATCTTAGAAAATCATTTGATGGAAAAGAGTACGTCCTAAATGGAATGAATCTGAACATTCTAAAAGGCAAGATCACGACAATCATTGGATTTAGTGGAACTGGTAAGAGCGTTTTATTGAAACATTTTTTAGGACTAATAAAACCAACATCAGGTGCAGTTGAAGTTCTTGGTACAAAAATGTCAGATCTTGAAGAAGATGCGATTATTAATTTTCGAAGGAAGTTTGGTGTTCTCTTTCAAAATGCAGCTCTTTTTGATGATATGTCTGTGATTGACAATGTTTTATTTCCCCTTCGTGAACATAGAAAGGACATGAAGCCTCGATTGATGCGTTCAGAAGCTGAAACCCGACTTAGGTTGGTTGGCCTTGACCCAAAACATTTTAAAAAGTTACCTTCTGAACTGAGTGGAGGAATGAGGAAACGTGTCGGTCTGGCACGCGCGATAGCCCTAGATCCAGAAATACTTCTATATGATGAACCAACGACTGGATTAGATCCAATTATCACTGAAATGGTAGATAATCTAATATTGGAGACCCATAAACATAGGCCGGGGCTCACGTCTGTGATTGTGACTCATGATCTCTATGCGGCCTTTAGGATTGGAGATTATGTGGCGATGTTAAATGAGGGGAAAGTTTTACTGTATGGAACCCCACAAGATTTTTTGAACTCGGAAGTGGATTTGGTTAAACGCTTTGTTCAAAAGGGAGTGCATAAGAACTGATGTTTGGATCGATTGAATTTCGTGTAGGACTATTGGTCGTTCTTGTCTCTGTTATGGTGGCGGGAATGACCCTTAGTGTGAACGAAGATCCAAGTTACCTAGGTGGATCTAAACTTTACTGGTTTCATATTGATGATGCCAGTGGTCTTGTCGAAAAAAGCTCGATTAAGATTGCAGGTATCAATGTTGGGATTATCCGCAAAATACGGCTTGTTGACGGGGTTGCCAGAGTGGAGTTGTCATTTGGCTCAGATATTACTTTGACGGAGTCTGCAGGTGTTGAAGTTCGATCCGCTGGGATTTTGGGGGATAAGTTTGTATCTGTTACCCCGGGAAATTCCTCCGACCCTGAGATGAAAGAAGGTTCTGAAATTAAAAATGTATCGGATCGAGGTTCGATGGACAAAGTTGTGAAGCAAGTGGGGGAGCTTGCTCAATCTTTAAGTGAAGTTGCAAAGACATTGAAAGATGCAGTCAAAGGGAATGAAGAGCAGGTGAAAACCTCTTTGGGGCGAATCATTCGAAACTTTGAAGTTCTGACAGAGAATATTGCCAGTATCACTGAACAGAATAAAGGCAAGATCAATAATATTATCGATGATGTTGAAAAAGTCGCTGCGACGATTGATGAACTTGTGAACGATGAAAGTGATGAGGGACTTCGAGCCAATTGGCGTAAAGCCGTTGTGGCTTTGGGGAAAATTGACACTTCACTTGCCAATATTGAAGAGATCACTCACAAGGTGAATTCGGGTGAGGGAACTCTTGGGCGTTTGATCAATGATGAAGAAACGGTTGAAGAAATCAATACAGCTGTTGCGGGTATAAATGAATTTATTGGTGGTGCAAATAAGATACAAACAAGTATTGATGTGCACACGGAATATCTTTCAGAGCAAAGTCTAGCAAAAACCTATGCAGGCATCCGAATCCAACCAGGATTGGATCGATATTTTGAAATTGCTGTTATTGATGATCCAAAGGGTGTTGTAGAAACAACGGAAACTGAAAAAACCGTGAAAAGTGGAGGGTCGTCGACGTCTTCAGAAACTGAGGAAGTGAAAACATTTAAAAATAAAACCAAACTCACGTTGATATTTGCAAAAAACTTTTGGGACTTTACCATTCGCGGAGGGCTTATTGAGAGCTCTGGTGGATTGGGACTGGATTATCATATGTTTGGTCGCAAGCTTCGTTTTTCCGTTGAGGCGTTTGAGTTTGGCGATGACAATCCACATATGAGGGGGTACGCGCGGTATTCCTTTATGCGCGGCCTTTATCTTATAGGTGGGGCAGACGATTTTATTTCGACGGATGGCACCTTTTCTAGTTTCATCGGAGCTGGTATAGATTTGACCAACGACGATATCAAAAAGCTAGCAACCCAGGTGCCTTTTTAATGCAAGACAAAAAAATATTTAAGAACGTATTAGTGAGTGTCTCAGATAAATCTCAACTAGAGACTTTTATTCCCTCTCTTGCTCAAAGTGGGGCACGAGTTGTTTCTACAGGTGGAACGGCAAAGTTTCTTGAGAATGCTGGAGTAAAAGTGATCCATGTTTCTGAGCAAACGGGTTTCCCTGAAGTGATGGATGGAAGAGTTCGTACCTTGCATCCACATATCCACATTCCTCTTCTTGCAAGAAAACATGAACAGGGTGATGTGAAGCTTTTGGAAGAAATGGGACTAGACAACTTTGACCTTGTTGTCTGTAACCTCTATCCATTTGAAGAGGCTCTTTCTGAAGGGCTGAACGATAGGGAGCTTTGTGAATACATTGATATTGGTGGTCCCACTCTTTTGAGGGCCGCGGCAAAGAATTTTGAAACAACAACTGTTGTTGTTGATCCGAGTGATTATGCACTTGTTCTTGAGGGACGTGCTAGTGATCTTGAGTTCAGAAAACGCCTTGCAACCAAAGTGTTTTATCACACATCATCCTATGACTCTATGATTGCAAAGAGGATGAGTGCGGGTGAAGTCCAAAAGAATCACTCTTTGGGTGGGCAATTTGTACAAGAAATGCGCTATGGGGAGAATCCACAACAGAAAGCGGTATGGTATCGTATAAGAGGAACTTCTGGTGGTATACATCAAGCTGAAATTCTTCAGGGTAAGGAGTTGTCCTATAATAACCTTTTAGATGTCGATGCAGGAGTACAGGCGTTACGGCTTTTTGAGCGCCCAACAGTGGTGTCGCTGAAACACAACAACCCTTGTGGTATTGCAAGTTCTGACAGTTTAATTCAAGCAACAAAAGAGTCATTGAAAGCAGATCCAGTTTCTGTTTTTGGAGGCATTGTGGCTCTCAATCGACCTGTCACAGGCGAAGTTGCCAAGGTTCTTACAGAGCTGTTTTTGGAGTGTGTGATCGCCCCCGACTTTGATAGTGGTTCATTGGATATTTTTTCAAAAAAGAAAAACCTAAGAGTTTTGAAATGGCCACAAGTATGTGAAAATAAGAGCAAACAAGAGCAAATTCGTACTGTTGATGGAGGATATCTTGTGCAATCCAGTGACACGGTTTCCGTATGGTCAGAAGAATGGAATGTACAGGGAAAACCTCCAACTGAAGAATTGGTCCGTAGTATGAGCTTTATTTGGAGAGTTGTTGCTCGTTTAAAGAGCAATGCGATTGCAATAGGAAGTGGAGAGAAGACATTGGGATTGGGTATGGGACAAGTCAATCGTATAGATGCTGTGAAGCAAGCCGTTGAGAGATGGAAAGCGTTTCATCCAAATGAAACGAAAGATATTGTGCTTGCAAGCGATGCTTTTTTTCCTTTTCCAGATTCTATTGAACAAGCTCATGAGGCTGGTATTTCTTGGATCATCCAGCCCGGTGGTTCTATTAAAGATAAGGAAGTCATTCAAAAAGCACAGGATTTAGGTGTCAATTTGGTATTAACAAAACGCCGCCATTTTTTGCATTAGGAGTGTCATGGACTATTGGCTAATTAAAGCTGGTGGGCGAGTGGTTGGACCACTTACGACAAAAGAAGTAATTGAATCCATTCAGCGACGTGAGCTTTTGGCTCTTGATGAAATTGCTCCTGCGTTTGGTAGATGGACCTATTTTAGAGATAATCCTCAGTTTGAGCCACTTTTAAGAGAAGTACGTAATAAATCTGGGGCCTCTGATGAACACACCCTTACAAATACTCAAACTTCGACTGAGACAATGACAGACGTGTTGGGAACATTTGGAAATACGGAACGCTTATCCGAGGGAATTAAAGAGCAGTTGAATCAAAAAGAATTTAACACCGAAGGTGCTTCAGAAGAAGCCCCCATTGTGACGGTGGGAAGTTACTATCCTATTGAATCTCATCAAAAGACCAAAAAACTGGAAGTTCCAAGGTGGACGTGGGCAGCTGCGATAGTTTTGGCACTTGGAATGACCTGGGGACTTGTGCAACAGAAGAGTCACCTCAGTAAAAATGTTACTGCCCCCAGTGAATTTAGAAGTCTTTTAAGAGAGGGGCTCCAGGCAAGTGAAGTTGGGGATTACAATACAGCAGTGAGGCTTCTTTCAAAAGCGCGGCAATTGCGTCCAGACAACCTTGAAGTCGTGTTGAGTTTGGCCCCACTTATGGTCATGAAACATGAAACCGTTCTTGCAAGGAGGATGCTCGAAGGTCCAATTAAAACTGAAATGGGCCCATCCTTTCAAAAGCGTGCTCAAAATGTTTTGGCTCTTGTTGCGCTCTCAAACTATGATAATGCAAAAGCTGAGACTCACTTAGATTCGGCTTTGAATGCGGATGCATTATTTACTCCAGCATTAGTGAATCGAGGAATTGTTCATACTTTGCGTAAGGAGCATGCGAAAGCTCGACAGAAATTCAATGAAGCTCAAACGGTGCGATTGAGTGACGGGATACTGATGCTCTCTCTTTTTGAAAATGCAGTTGGTTGGTATCAGCAAACTGGCGATAAGAAAAACTTGGATGAAGTGGATGAGAAGCTGGGCGATTTTTTGAAAACGAGCCAGGATTATAGACTTGAAGTTCGTCTTGCTCGTTCCTATGTTCAATTTTTAAAAGAAGACAGTGAGAGTTCTATAGAAACCTTAAAAGGAATTTTAACTGAAGATCCAGCTCTTACAATGACTCATGTCCATGACCCACAGTTTTTTCGAGAGAGAATGGGCTGGGGACATATATACAGTTGGTTCCAGAGATTTTACCCTTCTCTTGATACAGAGCCAAAGCTTGTAGCGGTGAATGGGTTTGTTCGATTTAAAAGCGGAAAAAAAATAGAAGGAAAGAAAATTATTGAGGATGCGTTGCTGCAAGCTCCAGACGACCCTGAGATTCGCACATATCTGGCGTACGTGCAGAACGTTTTGGGATTGATTGATGAGGCCGAGGCAAACTTAAAACTGGCATCCTTGAAAGGAGACTCTCTGCTTCCGCATATTTTAAAAGCAAGGTTTTGTGAGAATCAGTCCAATTTTGTTTGTGCCTCAGACTCTTGGGAAAAAGTGCATCGTCTGAACCCTTCTTCTCTTCAGGCTACAGCAGGAGTTGCATGGTCTGAATTTCGAAAAAAGAATGTCGTAGGAGCAAAAGACTTACTTTCAAGTGGGTTGAGAATGTCTTCTAATTATCGCCCTCTTTTGTTACTCAAAAATGAAATGGCCAATGAAAATGTCAATGGAAGAGCAAACTGATGCCGATACTGTTGCTTTTGTTATCATTGTTTCTTGCTTCTTGTACTTTTGACCCAGGATTTACAAAACATTTGCCATATGAGTCTGTCGAAATGAAAGAGCGCCCTGTAGGAAGAGAAATACCGAAAAGTATCGCTGAAAAAATATTGGAAGTTGCCCCCGAGCAAATCAAAGAAAAAGCGACCCCGAAAACTATTCGAGGACACCTGACTCGTGGGGCCTTTGATGTTTATTTGGTCAATACAAAGGGGCGTGCGATAAAAGGCTTCAATCGAAAATTTCTATTTCCCAGAGGCTCAGGTGGAATTGATCTCAGAAACTATATCTCAGATGACGAGGATGCAAAATTTCGTATGGGTATTAAATTGAACTATGACTATGACAAAGTTTTTGTTGTCTTTGAAAGTGATGCTCAAGTACGAAAAATGGGAGGCTCCGAATTGGGCTTGGGCTGTAAGAAGTATGTGGATCTCACGTCTGTTTCTGATCAACTTTTAGAAGAAGATGGTTTTGAACTTGAATTGAGAAAAACAAAATATGTAAGCCTTTTTTCAGGTGTGTACTATGTTTTTGGTGTTGCAGATGAAGTGATTTACTTGTCTCGATTTAAATTGTCGGATAGTCGTTACCCAGAATACCTTTGTGGGAGTTAAAATGAAAGAATTGGTGGCTGTAAATGGTCAGGTGATGAAACCTGAAGATGCAAAAATTTCTGTATTTGATCGAGGCTTTCTATTTGGAGATGCTGTTTATGAAGTCACGAGGTCTTATGGAAAAGTATTTTTTCAATTTGAAGCTCATATAGATCGCCTGTTTCGATCTGCTGAGTGGTTGAAACTTGATTTGGGTAAGACAGCAGACAGGATCATTCAAGAAATATACAGCATTTATAAAGAAATTGGAGAGCCGAACTACTATATGAGGCTTCAGGTGACAAGAGGTGAGGGACCAATTGGAATGGATCCAAGTCTTGCTGGGAAACCCAATTATGTTCTTTATTTTAAACCTTTTGAAGTCCCCCCAAAGGAGTATTACACAGAGGGAGTGGACATAGCAGTCACAGAGAGACTTCGAAACTCTAAGAGATCATTGGATCCAAATATTAAATCAGGAAATTATCTAAATAATGTATTAGCATTTATTGAAGGTAAAGAGTTTCGCCCCTATGAATCTGTAATGATGAACAGTGAAGGATTTATAACAGAAGGGTGCACATCTAATATTCAGATCGTTCAAGGAGATACTATTGTCATGACTCCTGATGAATTTGATATTTTGAGGGGGATTACGCGCAGCCTTGTTGAGGAGGTCGCAAATACATCTGGAATCCAAATCCAAAAACGGGGATTTACTGCTCAGGAGCTTTTTGATGCAGATGAGGTCTTTATCACGTCCTCTACACGTGAAATCATGCCAGTCAAAAGTGCCAATGGAAAAAAGACTGGAAAGAGAAGCACTGTTGTCAGGGCGCTTCAAGAAGGTTATAAGAAAAAAATAGAAGAGTACTCAAGGTGGGCTGAGTCCCATCACCCTTGGAATTGATTATGAAAATTTATATTGAAGATCTACAAGAAAAACAAAGTGTGCAATCCACGTTTCTTGTTCGTGAGAAAACACTCAATACTGGAAAAACTGGGAAACACTATTTGGCGCTGGTACTCGGAGATCGCACGGGAACAATTGAAGCTCGTATTTGGGAAAGTGCTCAAGACTGGAATGAGAGGTTTGATTCCAGCGACTTTATAGATGTAAAGGGGTTTGTTCAGTCTTTTCAAAATCGAAAACAACTTGTGATTCAAAACCTAGAAGTGACAGATCCTCTTGGCATTGAATTGGGTGATTATTTACCAGCATCAAAACGAGATAGTGCTGAAATGTATCGAGAATTGAAGGATGTGCTTTCTTTAGTTAAGAATCCAAATATCAAAAAATTGATCGACAACACATTGGAAGATCCGGAGATCAAACCACTTTTTATGTCATCACCTGCAGCTAAGACGATTCATCATGCTTATATTGGGGGATTACTTGAGCATGTTTTGTCGATCTCTCAAATGATGGTGAAAATCGCAGATCACTATAAGGTTTTGGATCTGGATTTACTTCTTTTTGGTGCCGTTTATCATGATATTGGTAAAATATGGGAACTTTCGTTCGAAACGGGTTTTGGGTATACAGATGTTGGACGTCTTGTTGGCCACATACCTCTTGGTTCAGAGCTTGTAGAAAAAAAGGCAAGTGAAATACCAAACTTTCCTTTTGAATTGAAGAATGTGTTAAAACACATAGTATTGAGTCATCATGGTAGAATGGACTATGGCTCTCCTAAGCGTCCTAAGTTTTTAGAGGCATTTGTTGTGGCATTTATTGATGATTTGGACAGTAAGGTGAATGCTTTGGATGCCTTTATCCGTGGTGAAAAGTCCAGTGGAGCGACTTGGACCAAGTACAATCAAATGTATGATAGGTATTTTTATACTCAAACCATGCAAGATTTAGAGGAGTGACCTTTGTCTTGACTGAGACTTCAATTCTCGCTCGAATAGTCTTATGAGCCTTCCTAAAGTTTTAACATCGATGTGGTTGGGGTTTATATGGCTCTGTTTTTTTCTGCTTCATATTCTGACAATATCTATTCAAGTTCCTGAGACGGCATTCTTGCAGTTTTTTGATCAATTGGTTTTTTACTCTTGTTTTTTGATATATGGATTGATTGATACGCCTATTTTTGATTCAAGAACTGTGGTGGCTATAAGCACGCAATTTGTATTTTGGTGGGGAATGGGTGTGGGAGTGCGCTTTCTTTATCACTGGTTTATTCGGGATTTCAAAAAAATTATGGATAAATCAAAATCATAAAAGGTTCTTTGAGCCCCTTTGCTTTTTGGGGTAAATTGAAGACTTGATCTTCAATGTACAGTTCATTTGGCCCAGTCATATCTATCCCTAACAAAGCCTTCCGATTACCAAACTCAATTGAGAGTTCAGAGAGAAGTCTCTCTAGCCTATAGGGCGTGTCCATAAGGACAAAAGCAGAGCATTCTTTTTTGAGCTTTTTAAGTTCACTTTTCCGACTGTCAGAATCTTTTGGAAGAAAACCATAAACACGAAAGTCTTCAAGCTTTTGACTTGTCATAGAAATAAGAGTTGTGAGGCTTGATGCTCCTGGAATGGGGCTGACTGGGATGTTGTTTTTCCGACAAGATTCCACGAGTTGAAAGCCGGGGTCGTGAAAACTTGGTGTTCCAGCATCAGTGACAAGAGCTACGGTCTTGGTTTTGCACTCCTTTGTAAAAAACTCAATGTCTTGAGTGTCGGAATGTTCATTGAGGAGTTCAAATTTCTTTTGGATATTAAGGGACTTGAGTAATTGAGCTGTGGATTTGCGCTCTTCCCCTATAAGGAGGTCACATTCGTTGATAAGGCGAACAGCACGCAATGTGATGTCTTCTGAGTTTCCAATTGGGGTTGCGACAAGATATAACATCAATGGGTCCAGAGATTTCTATCCAGCATATGACTGGGTTTGATATTACTTAGGCTTTTGATCAATGAACTTTTGATATGTGGGATGTCTTTCTCAAGCTCTGTGAGAAGATTTTTTATCTTTCGTCGTTTGTGATCAAAGTGTAGATTCTCCCCACATGCTAAGGGGCATTCACAACATACAATTGGGACTTCGATGTTTTTTGCATAAATGCGTATGTCGTTTTCTTCGGCATAAACCAAAGGTCGAATGACTGTATTTTCTCCGTTGTCAGAGTTGAGTTTGGGAGACATGGAGGCTGTTTTTCCGATAAAAAACTGATTTAAGAGAAGGGTTTCTACAAAATCATCAAGATGATGGCCAAGAGCAATTTTATTGCATTTAAGCTTTTGAGCGTAGCCATAAAGAGCTCCACGTCTAAGTCTAGCGCAAAGCGAGCAAGGCACACTTCCCTGGCTTTTTTCCTCGACAATACTTGCAATATCAAAGTCTTTCATGATGCTTTTGATATTGCGAGAGTCCAAGAAATCTTCAATCTTATCTTGTCTAAAATTTCCATAGCCCTGGTCAATATTGAGAGCTGTTAGTTCAAAATTTACAGGAGCTTTTTTTTGAAGTTCGTTCAGCACATGGAGTAAGACCCAAGAGTCTTTTCCCCCTGAAACTGCAACCATGATATGGTCTCCGTCCTGAATCATATCAAAGTCACCAATGGCTTTTCCCACGGCTTTGAAGATCTTTTTTTCCAATTTGATATCGTCTCGATTCATGATTTCAAGGACGCTAGCACTTCAACCAAGAAGATGCAATTTGTCATCATCTGGGATGTCTTTTGTTCCATGCCCTGATAGGCTTCTATCTATGTCTAAGTGGAAAGTTCTTGATACCAAAGAGGTTCTCAATACGCCATTTTGTCGATTTCGTATAGATCGATGTGAGCTCCCAGATGGGCGAATTATGCCGAAATATTACGTTCTTGATTTTACAGATTGGGTCAATATCGTGCCTGTGACTGAAAATGGTGAGATTGTACTGATCCGGCAGTATCGGCATGGAAGTGGGAAGAGTACTCTGGAAATACCAGGTGGTGCGTTGGACGCCAGGTGCGATAGCTCACCCCAAATTGCGGCTGTACGAGAGCTCGAAGAGGAAACAGGCTATACCTCAGATCAAGTTGAAAGTTTGGGGGTTCATTATCCAAATCCTGCGTTACAGAGTAATCAACTTCATACCTTTATTGCTTACCAGTGTAAGGAAACAATGAAACAGAACTTAGACCCCTTTGAGGACATTTCAGTGGAGCTTATGTCTGTAGAGGATGTGATTCAAAAAGTTTATAGTGGAGAGATCAACCACTCCCTTATTGTGGCCTCACTTTTTTTGGCTTTAAGAAAATTCAACTTGAGTCCCTTGCCAACGAAATGAATTGTAAATAGACCTTAAGAGCACGCTTAGTATTTGAAAGATTGGATTGTTGGAAGATGCTTTGGTGATCTTTGCTTGGATTCCGAGTGGACACTATCAAAAAAAACGATTTCCACATTTGGCGACGTTTTTTCCACAAGTTCAATATTCTTAGGCTCGTTCTCAAAAAACCAAAGAGGATCAAAGTTCGTTTCTAAGGAAAGAAAATAATCTCTCTTAAATTCGGCATCATCCATTTCCTTTTGAGGCTTTAGGACCAGCGTGGCACCGTCGTCTTCTGTTGGAAAGTCCCATTCTTTTAGGGACTCTCTTGTTCCACGAAGCATGTTTTGGATATTTCGTCCTGTTAGGTAAATAATTTGGACTCCATGGGATAAGAGTTCGTGTACGAACTCAGAAGCTCCTTCGTAGGGCTCATCGTGTATAAGGAGGTCGTCAGAAAAGAAATGTTCTTTCCAATACCGATATAGATCTTCATAAAATGGGCGAGGGGAATCTGTCATTTTAAGATGAATGAGCTGTTCTTTTACGTAATAGGTATTTGCTAAGTCTTTAACACCACTTAATTTTTTAGTTTCTTCTTTGTATTTCTTTTGAAAATTTTTATCAGAAGCAAAGTTGTGGAGGATCTTCAATGTTCTTGGGTTCACCTGAAAGAGCGTTGAGTCGAGATCAAAAATAGCTCCAGGCTTTTTAGATTTGTGTGCTCTATTTAATAAATTGATGAGGAGTTCAGATTGTTTCGGTGTCATCTTGTACAGATCTACTATCTCTAAAGTGGCTGTGGAAGTAGAAACCCAACCAATCTCTCATAGACGCGGAGAGCAAAGTCCTTTATACAGGGGGCCACTGAGTCTATCAGCTTGGCGGGGGCTGCTGAGTTTGCTAAATCATCTTGGACGTGGGTTTTTGGGAGGTTTACATGATCCGTTTTAAGAGTTTGGTTGCGCTTTTGGTGTTGGGAAGTTTTTTTGCTTCAGGTTGTACGCGTGAGAGAGCGCCCCTTGGAACTGCTGAAAACCCGATTAAGTTTATGCTCGTACCGTCTGTGGATGCAAAGCTCCTTTCAGACAGAGCTGTGCTTGTGAAAAAGTACCTAGAAGAAAACACCCCTTATAAATACAAGTTTGCAATTCCAACGAGCTTTGTCGCCGTTGTTGAGGCTTTTGGAACAAAACGTGCGGATGTCGCTTCTCTTAATACGTTTGGTTATATCATGGCCTATGACAAATATAAGACAAATGCTCGAATCACAGTGAAGCGTTATGGTCATGACAAATACAAAGCTCAAATTATTGCGCGTGCCAACGGTGATGTGAAGACCGTAGCTGACATCAATGGGAAGACATTTGCATATGTCGACCCGGCATCGACTTCTGGTTATCTTATGCCTGCAAAGCTTTTCAAGGACCGCAATATTACGCCAAAGGAAACTGTCTTTGCGCAAAAACACGACAATGTTGTTATGATGGTCTATCAAGGTCAAGTGGATGCAGGGGCAACTTTTTACTCGCCCCCACATGATGGCAAAATTCAAGATGCGCGCCGACTGGTCAAAACACAGTATGAGGACATTGAATCAAAAGTGAAAATTATTGAACTCACTGATCCGATTCCAAATGACCCTATTGTTTTCAGAGAGGGCATGCCTGAGGAAATGAAAGATAAAGTTGTGGATGCTTTGATGGCATATATTGCAACTCAAGAAGGGAAAGATGTTTTTCATGATTTGTATGGTGTCACGGACTTTGTAAGAAGTAGTGATGCCGAGTATGATGGTGTGAGAGATATGCTGAAGAAGCTTGGTAAATCTGCAACTGAATTAGCAAAGAAGTAGGGGTTTAAATTTTGGCTGAGCCGTTACTTCAAATCAAAAACCTAGAGAAAGTCTATCCCAACGGTATGCGAGCCCTTAAGGGTGTTTCATTTGACGTGAAACCTGGAGAGTTCTTAGTTGTCATTGGTCTTAGTGGGTCTGGTAAGTCCACAATGCTTCGATGTCTCAATCATCTTCACGACCCCACCTCAGGAAGTATTGTTTTTAAAAATGAAGACGTCACGCATTTGGAAGGCAAGAAAGCACGGGATGTCAGGCGTCGAATGGCGATGATCTTTCAACATTTCAACCTTATCAATCGTCACACCGTTTTAAGTAATGTTTTGATGGGGAATCTTTCTCGAACAAACAGTCTTTCAAGCATTATGGGTATGTTTAGTAGTGAAGCCAAAGAAAAAGCTTTGGGCTATTTGGACCTTGTTGGTATTCGAGAAAAAGCTTATGTTCGTGCAGATCAGCTTTCTGGTGGTCAGCAACAAAGGGTTGCAATTGCGCGTGCTCTTGCACAAGAACCTGAAATTCTTTTGGCTGACGAGCCTGTGGCAAGTTTGGACCCGGCCACTTGTCACACAGTGATGGATTATCTTGAAAAGGTGAATAAAGAACTTGGAATCACCATTATTTGTAATCTTCATTTTTTGAGCCTTGTTAGAAGGTACGCCACTCGAGTGATTGCTCTTAAAGAGGGGAATATGGTCTACGATGGTGATCCAAAGAATATTGATGAAGCTTGGTTTGAAAAAATTTATGGCGAAGGTGCCAGAGAGGTTCATGTCAACTAATGTGGAAAGCTAGAGTTTTTGATGCTGTCGGAATCGCATATCTCTTTTTAATTGCACTTGTTGTGGTATTTCAGCCAGATGATATGGCTATGCTCAACCTAGGGCGCAATACCCTACTTGCGATACTTGGGGTTGCAATTGGATTTGGTTTTAGTTTTGGCTTCAATGGTATAGGATTAAAAACTCTAGGTGAGGCGATTTTTGAGCCGCCACACAAGAAGGCTCTTGCAGAGCCAATTCCTTGGTATAAGACTTTTTGGGGAATTCAGCTAGCGACATTGTTTGTTGTGACCTGTGTAGCTGGTGTGCAAGTGACCCAAGTGAGCCTATATGAACTGACGGACCCAGATGGGTTTCGTGGTGCTAAGAAAATCTTAATGAGTCTTTTTAATCCAGAGATGAGCATACTTCCCCGGGGCGTTTTGGCGATTGTGGAAACTATTTTTATTGCGTTTATGGCAACTGTCATTGCCGTACCAATTGCTTTTGTTCTCTCCTTTTTATGTGCCAAAAACATTATGGGTGGAACACCTTTTGGGTTTGGTGTGTACATGTTTTTACGTACGGTTTTAAATGTTACACGTTCCATTGAGCCACTTATTTGGGCGATTATCTTTACTGTTTGGGTGGGTATTGGCCCATTTGCTGGAATGTTGGGGTTGATGCTTCACTCGATTGCTTCACTTGCAAAGCAGTACAGTGAGTTTATTGAATGTGTGGAAGATGGCCCGATTGAAGGTATCACGGCAACAGGAGCAGGCCCTCTTCAAGTGGTGTGGTTTGCTGTGGTTCCGCAAATTGTGCTTCCCTATATTTCGTTTACAATTTATCGTTGGGATATCAATGTTCGTATGGCAACAATCATTGGTCTCGTTGGTGGTGGTGGTATTGGTACAATGTTAATCCAGTATCAGGGCCAAGCTATGTGGCCTGAGGTTGGAACCCTTGCACTTCTTATTGTGATTGCGGTTTGGGCGATGGATACGGCGTCTGCATATATCCGCGAAGCTATTAAGTAAACTCTTATAGATTTATTTTCGTTCTCATTTGAATCTGTGTTTTTGGCCGCAAATCGTCCCTCGGGTCACGCTCTGCACATCACACACGAATGAAATTGATATCTTTCTAAACTGGAAATTAAAATGACTCTTTTGGGAATCAAACTCGCTTGAGCTTTCGTGGTTGGCTCAAGCGGTTGACACGTTTTTTTGGTTCAATCGATCCAGGCTCTGAAACCGTTTGGTCGATATTGAAGATCTTCATATTTAAATCTAAAACGAACGTCGCCAAGTCCTCCGCCAGTGTTCTTTTGAATCACGGGGTAGAGTCCTCCGGCTTTTGTCAATCCTACCATAGCAGGAAATGCACCTGTTTCTGGGTTTCCAGAATTGCCACCTATGGTATGCCATGTTCCGTTTCGGCCAAACCAGATTTCATCGGAATCAAGATCAACGGCAATCATTAAAACATCACCAAGTGTTGTAAAAGGCCCAACGCTAAGCCCTGCGACAAATGTTTCATCAGAATAACATTGTCCACTTCCAGAGATGCACACATAAGAGTTTGTTGTTCCACCAGTTATTAAATCATCTGTTGGTGTAGCTGTGATGTCAGTCAGGCCAATTCGATAGTCTGAATGGGACATCATGATTTCAATTTCAAAATAATATTTTCCAGTAAGCTTTGCAAAATTACCTCTTGAAACCCCTCCTGATGCTGCAAATCCCACTCTCGTATTTTTTTCAACAAGTGTGATATTTCCATTTTCAAAGTTGGGATTGAGGGTCTGATAAACAGGGTCGCGATTGGTGCAGTACAATCTAGCGTTGTTGCCACATGACTGTCCGGCTGAATTGACCCACCCATCAGTAAGAGATGTGTGCGTGCCTCGTTGCCCATTTCCAGAAACATCGTTGGTCCAGTTTTCACAGGTATAGGCAGATGGGTGTAGTGTTCCATCTGATTCAGAGCCTGTCCAATTGATATAGGTCGTTGGTAGTGTGGTTCCATTTTCATCATATTGTATTGGAAAACTTAAATTTGTCGTTCCCGCATTCCAGATATCTGATGGATTTGAAGTAACTAAATCACCATTTGTATTATAAATTTGTCCATCAAAGTTGATGCGATCTTTTGCATCTGTGAACTCATCAGACAAAATAGCTCTATAGTATTCCCAAGCCTTATGTTTGACTGGGTCACTGGAAGCAAGAGACCTACACGTAGCATCAGCCCCTGCAAGGCCATTTAGGTTACCCTTAGATCTAGTTGAAGTCGTAAAGACTGTGTGATCATTGTACCTTGGAAAGTACTTTGTTTTTTGAATTGGATAAAATTCAGTTTCTTTAATTTTCCAAAGCGTATTGAAATCCCAACCTTCTTCTGTAAAAGTGGTTTGAAGTTTTAAGTCTGCTGTTGTGCGACTGGTGGCGTAAATCAATCCTCCGCCACCGAGGTTTGAAGCACCTGAAAAATTATCACTGTCGTAGAGATTTCCATCTACATCACTTGGCGTTGGATCTGTTACTGCTGTTGATGCAAATCCACCTTTGTTGGAAGGGCCTGATATGGAGCCTGTGGCCAAATTGTATTTGAATTGATTGAGGACGTTTCCATCAATTGAACCAAAAAGCCCACCACCGCCAAATGATGAACTGGTAAAGGTCACACTTCCATGAGCTGAGTTGTTTTGGATATTTACACTTCCGCCGCCGCTGTCTAAATATCCAACAAGGCCCCCAATATATGCATCTCCAGATACATTTCCTAATGCTGTGTTGCCTTCAAGGGTCCCGGTATCTTGTCTGCCGACTAGACCGCCAACATAAGAGGATGTGCCAGTGATATTTCCGATGGCAAATGAGCGACGAATTGTGCCGCCATTCATTCTTCCAACCAAACCACCAATTTGTGAGAAAGCATTAACTTGAACATCTCCGCCACAGTCTTCAATAAGAGTACTTGAGG
The DNA here is from genome assembly GCA_030427965.1 of Bdellovibrionia bacterium. Classification (GTDB taxonomy): domain Bacteria; phylum Bdellovibrionota; class Bdellovibrionia; order Bdellovibrionales; family JAUICD01; genus JAUICD01. The sequence goes on along the minus strand of JAUICD010000007.1, from coordinate 46,925 downwards.
AAAGCATATTTCCCACTAGTCCTCCCGCAAACTCCGAACTTGTACTCCCATTAATGAAAGAATCTTTCCCGACATAAACATTTTTAAGCTTGGCTCCCCCGACAAGTCGACCAGCTATAAACCCCTGGTAGTCAAAAGATGCCACAGTCATAGTTGATTCACCTACAAGTAGGTTTCGTACAATTGCAGTAGAGCCTGATATACGACTAAAAAGGCCTTGCTCGTTGGCTGTAGAAGTATAATTAAAGGCTCCAATGGAGTTCCACTCGCCATCAAAAACACCTGTAAATGGATTGAGAGAAGATCCGATAGGTGTGAACCCTGTAACAGGATTGTTGGGGAAGTCGAATTCTGCTTTTAATACATACTTGAAACCGCAGGCTATTGACGTTCCTGAATTGCAGTTGGCTCCGATATCTTTAAATTGTGCAACTGTACAGATGATGTAATCGAATTGCCCGGCAGTATAAGCACTTGGCCCCGCCGAGATCTCATTGTAATTGGTGGCTCCAGTATGAGCACTACAGAAAGGAGAGGCTCCGTCTACTATTGGTATAGATGAAAGATTCAAACTCGAAATAAAACTCGATATGTTGATGGTTGATAAAGAATTTTGCGCCCCATCTTCGATAAAACCATCATTTAAAATAATTCTTGCATCATTGATTGTTGGGCCATTTGTGTCGTATACCCCTGAAGGAATTTCACCTTGAAAAATTGCACTTGTATAACCTTCCATTCTTTCAAAAGTTAAATCTATTTTATAATTGGTGTCTAAATTCAAAATGATCTTAGGAGGGAAAATGCTCTTCTTGATAAAGATAGATTCATTAAAATCCACTTTGATTTCAAATACATCACCTTGATAATAATTGCGATTTAATCCCGTTTGAACTGACATACTAGAGATGGAGGGTGCAGTTCCATCTAAAGTGTAAACGGCAAAATCTGTACTACATAGGGAGTCAGTTGCTCCATCATTGTATTTCACATAAATGCTATAATCACCATCTGAGCCCAACCCCCCTGGGAGAGTTTCTACTGTCGATAGGCTTGAAGTAGCAGAAATATTTCCAATTTCATTCGTACAACCAGCATCATCATAGAAATAAATCGTATCACCTGAAGTAAAGTTTCCTTCTACAAGTATATCTGGATTTGGATTTGATCCAGGTGATCGACTTGTTCCTCCAACATCGACTTTTGTTGGAGCTGGAAGAAGAGTGGTTGTCGTAGTAGTTGTCGTAGTAGTCGTAGTAGTCGTAGTAGTCGTAGTAGTTGTAGTAGTTGTAGTTGTAGTTGTAGTTGTAGTCGTAGTTGTAGTGACAGAACTATTGATTTGAATTGTGAGTTTAACCAAATTTGTTGTTCCAGCAAATGTGGACCCACGAACTTCAATGGTTGCAGTTTCACCATCTGCTGAGATTCCGAATGTCGTTGTTATATCTGAAACTGTTTGAATTAAAAAACTGCCATCTGAACAATCCCAGTCAGAGGAATCTAAACTTGTTTCACTGCTAGCTGTGACCCAACCAGAACCATTTAAATTGACTTCAAGGCTTTTCACGCGAGCATCACAAGTTCCAGTTATGGACAGTAAGTTTGCTCCAGAGTTGACACTCTCTGTGTAGCTTGTCTTACCGGAGATTGAAACTAAGCTAGTTGAAGAAAGCTCTTCAACTATAGTTTCAGTTTCCTTACAGGATGAAAGAAAAACTAAAACTGATAGATAGATCAAAGCTCTTTTGTAAATCAAGCTATCCTCCACGACAAGTCACGTTCCACAGATTAACTTTTCGGCACCTTGGTCTAGGTAGTTGAGTGCCAGAATGAGAAATTGGAAATAATTATCCTGTACATATAAAGGACAAAAAAGGACCTGGATTTTTTGGGTACATATGCGTTGGTTTCGAATTTTGAGTCAAAAGAATAAGAAAATGAAATATTGTTTTATTATGAGAATAGCAGTGAAAAGAAGTTCGACGTTTTTTACGAACTCTTCTGATTGTCTTAAGGTACTTGGCCAAAAGTCCGAAATTTTCATCAAGAGACAGAGGAGATTTATCCATGCAGACTCATTACTATATCTCAAAAGACGACAAAGACTTGGGCCCATGGGATCCAAAGGAAATCGTAGAACGACTCAATTCAGGTGAGATTGCTGTTACAGATTATGCTTTTGATGAATCAAAACAAGATTGGGTACTTCTTTTAGAGTGCGAGCCTATAAATTCCTTACTTAAGAATAAAAAGCCGACAAAAGCTCCTGCTAAGGCGAAGAAAGGGTTGGCTGAAGACGATGAAGATATGACTCCATTTAATGAAAAGACTGTTATTGCAGAAGCCAAGGCTACTCCAAATAATCAATCCGATGAATGGTTTATCTTAAAATGGGACAATCGATATGGTCCATTTACTTATCCTGATATTATAAAGATGCTCCAAGAGAAATCTGTATTTGAGTTCGACTACGTATGGAAAGCCGGAATGGAATCATGGGCCAGAGTGGCCGAGCGTGAAGAGTTTTCCCCTGGTGCGATTAAAAGTCTTATTTTAAGTGGTGATAGTTCGACGGATGATATTTTTTTCCGTCGTCGTCATATGAGAACTGCTTATAATGGTTCTATAATTGTTCATGACAATTCAAGAGTTTGGAAAGGTGAAAGCCTTGAAATGAGTGAAGCTGGAGCAGGCATTGTCATGAACAATGCAATGTTACTTCCTGGTCAAACTGTTTATCTTCATTTTAAACCTGGAGATAGAGTTCCTCCTTTTAATGCTGTTTGTGAAATTGTAAACAAGAAGTATGTAAAAGGGGTGAAAGATCGCGGAGCCTCATTAAATTACGGTGTTAAATTTGTGAATATCACCCAGGATGCAAGAAAAGCGATTAAGAACTTTACGCAGAAGGAAGTGGCGTAAAAAAAATAATTAAAAATATAGAATATCTTGGACGTTTGCGCGGTATGTACTCTGGAAAGAAGAGCGTCAAAATCACATTGTTAAGGTTTTGTTGTGTGATTGAGCGATTTTTAAAACGGAGGAAATATTGCGCGACCTAGCGTTTCATAAATTCATTTTTTTTGCCTTACTGTCTAGCCTTTTGTCGTGTGGCCAGACGGAATTTGGCACAATTCCAAATGTGGATGTATTTGGTCAAAAGTACACCTATGGAACCAAAGTGGATGTTCTTTGGGTTGTAGACAACTCAGAGTCAATGGGACTTTATCAGCAGCATGTAGCAGATCAATTCTCTGCATTTATAGATGTTTTGAATTCAAAAGGTATGGACTTCAATCTTGCCGTTACAACCATGGACAATGGAAGAGGTGGTGAAAGAGGGAATTTTGTTGGATCTCCCCGTGTCTTAAGTAATGGAACTCCCAATCTCAAATCGCTCTTTGAAAATACAATTCAAGTTGGAGAAAATGGTTCTGATCTAGAGCGTGGCATTGGGGCTATGATGAATGCGCTTTCGACAGAAAAACTTACAACGGTGAATACGGGCTTTTTAAGAAAAGATGCTCTTCTGGCTATCATTTTTATTTCAAATGAGGATGATCATAGTTCACCCTCTCCTGAAGAGGCATCTGAGTTTTTAGATGCTCTTAAGCCAAATACAGAAACGGATGAGCCGAGTTGGATTGTCAACTACATTGGAATTACTGATCCGGAAGGTTTTTGTAAAACAACTGGGCAATATGCAGAGCCTGGCGATCATTTTTTGGAATTGGTTGAGCTCAGTGGTGGTGTGAGTGAAGACATTTGCGAACCTGAACTTGGAACGGCATTAAAGAATATTCGTAAAAGAGTTCTATCTCGTTTAACTGAATTTCGTCTCAAAGACATTCCAATTGTTTCGACTATAAAAGTTTATATGAACGGCAAAAAAGTAGCAAAAAGTACTGAAAATGGGTGGATTTATATAAAAGACACCAGAGTTATTCGCTTCAGCGGAAATTCAATTCCTGGAGCGAATGATAAAATAGAAGTGGAATACGATATAGAAAGGTAATGGAGGGATAAGATGGGTGACATATTTAACTTACTTCTAGATGCGGGTTTTGCAGGCTTCGTCATCATAGGGCTTGGGCTCTTTGCTCTTGTCGTAATAGTGGAGCGTGTGAAATATCTTTTCAAAGAGACTTCCTTGGATTCGGAATCCTTTCTAAAGCAGATCAGAACTCTTATTCGAGAGGATAAGATTGAAGATGGCGTCAACTTTTGTAGTGCTAATGAAGCATCGCCAGTTGCCTATGTCACTCGAGCTATTCTAGAAAAATCAGATCGTGATTCTCGAGCCATTGAAGAGGCTCAAGAGGTGGCTGTGAGTGACATTATTCCAAACCTTACAAAAGGACTTGGATATCTCACGATGGTTGCAAACGTTGCGACTCTTGTTGGGCTTCTTGGTACAATTCAAGGCCTTATCATGTCCTTTAAAGCCGTGGGCCACGCAGAACCCGGTCAAAAACAAGCTTTGCTTGCAGATGGTATTTCAATGGCGATGAATACAACAGCACTGGGGCTTTCTGTCGCAATTCCTGTGATGATTGTTTATGCATTTCTACATTCACGGCAAGGAAAAATATTTGAGCAAATCACAAGAGTTTCAGGACGTGTGATTGAAGAATTGAAGGCGAGGGATTTTGCACCTTTTGGTGAAGAAACAGTTTTTTCAAATGATATTGGTTCGGATTCAAAACTTGTTGAAAAAATGCCAGAGAAACCAAAGAAAAAGAAAACGCCAGCAGCTTAGAGAAAAGTATAAAGAACAACACTTAAGGAGAGTTTGATGAGAACGTTGAGGCAAAGAACAGAAGATGGAACATTTGAGCTAGATTTGGCTCCAATGCTGTCAATGATGGTGGCATTGATTCCTATTCTATTGCTTTCAGTGATTTTTGTACGAGTGACTGTTATTGAAACCCCAATTCCTCAAGTTGTAGCCAAAGCCGTTGAAAAGGATAAAAAAGACAAGAATCCAGTCAGTATTTCAATTGAGGCAAATAAGAAAAATGGAATTCGAATTCGAGTCACTGAAAATGGGAGATCCAATTCAAAAAGAATTCCTTTGAAGAGTTCAGAATTGAATTATCAGGCATTACATGAACATTTGGTTCAAGTTAAAATTCGCCATCCCAAGGTTTTCAATGTGAATATAAAACCCTCAGATGATCTTTCTTATCAAGAGATTGTAAAAGTGATGGATGCAGCAAGAGAAACGCAAAAGGGAGACCCTGTTTTGAAGTTTAAAGATGAGGAAACACAAAAAGAAGTTGAGCATCGTGTGCTGTTTCCTAATATCAATTTTGCAAATGTGGTGGAGGGTTAAATGAAACGCCGACAGCTTCGTGGTAAAAATGATGCCACATTTGTATTACAGGTCACTTCTATGGTGGATATGTTCACTATCATACTTGTTTTCCTTTTGAAGAGTTATTCAACAAGTGCAGTTCAAATAACCCCACAAGAAGGATTGAAATTGCCACAATCGACAAGCCAAACAGACCCCAAAGAATCTTTGAAACTTGTCGTTTCAAAAGAAGGTATTTTTGTAGAAGATGAGCAAATCACTGAATTTGCTGAGGGAAAAATCCAAAAGGCAGATCTTGATCGTGACGATCCAAAGTTTATTCGATCTTTATATAAGGCTTTAGATAACAAAGCTGAAAAGAGTCGGACTATTGCCAATGTAAATGAGGCTGTTGATTTTAATGGGCAAGTTGTTTTGCAGGCAGATGAAGGGTTGCCGTATTCTCTTTTAAAGAAGGTCATGTACACATCAATGTTAGCTGGATATGCCGATGTTAAGTTGGCTGTACTAGTTATGGAGTAAGAAGAGATGAGAATTGTATTAGGTTTTCTTACATTCTTTTTTATTGTTGCAGCATTCGACTTATGGGCGGATGAGGGGGTTACTGATATTTCAGAAGATCTCTCATATGGAAATGCAAAATCTGTGACACAAGGAGATGTAAGAGCTTTAAAGGCTGAGCTTATGATTCAAAAGTCTGAAAAAGAAGCTCTCAATCAGGTGAATAAACTGATTCGACGTTACAGGGGAACAGGCTTGGAGGCTGGGCTGTGGTTTCGAAAGGCCGAACTCTTTGTGCGTCGTGCGAAATCTGAACGATTTTATGAAATTCATAGAGAATCGGAAACAATTGTAAATCTCGTTCCCAAGAGGGTGAAACGAGCGTCTTCTAAGAAATATTTGATCAAAGCGATTGAGACATACGACTCTATTCAGCGGCGTTTTAAAAGATTTCGAGATTTGGATTTGGTTATGTTCAATAATGCTTTTGCTCGTCAACAAATAGGACAGAATAGACTTGCAAAAAATCTGTATCGCCAGTTATTAGCTGAATTTCCAGATTCCGATATTGTACCAGATACTCTACTTGCGTTAGGCGAAATGCTTTATAAAGAGAGAAAATACAAAACGGCACTAGTAGAGTATCAAAAAATTAAAAAATATCCAAATTCTCGTGTCTACCCATATGGAGTCTATAAATCAGCATGGGCGATGTACAATTTAAAGCGTGCATCTGATGGGTTGAAAGAACTAGAGCATTTGTTAGATTATTCAAAAAGCTTAACTCAGGCCGACAATAGCATCAATCTTAGAGAAGAAGCTTTAAATGATATGGTGCTATTTTACTCAGATGTGCATAAGCCAGAAAATGCTTATCGATATTTTGCTAAATTTGCAGGGAAAGAAGAGGCAGGACAATACGTTGTCAAGCTTGCGCAGTTGTTTGATCATCATGATAGGCATGAGGCGCTTGAGTCGACGTTGAAAGAGTTTATTTCAGCCAACCCAAAATCTCAAGAAAGGCCGACATCTCATAAAATGTTAGCTGAAACTTATGAAAAAATGAGAAAACGAGATTTGGCTTCACAGCAGGTACGTGAAATGGTGGAGGTTTGTAAAGATGTTAATTTCAAGTGTGTAGACAGGGCTAAAAGCACAAGTAAGAATTTTGCAGCGAAATGGCACAAGCTTTGGAGCAAGAACAGAAAAGCACGAGGAGTTGGAGTTATTGCAGCGGCCTCTGAAAGCGCATATGAATCTTTTCTATTGCTTCCTATAGAAAACGAAGAAGATTATAAAGTTCAGTATTCATTTGCCGAATTGTTATTTCAAAGTAAGAAATACAGAAAGGCTGTTGAACATTACTTCGCTGTTGGAAGTAAAGCTAAAAATAAAAAAATTGTCCATGACTCAAGCTACTCTGCACTTTTTTCTCTTGAAAAAGCAGTCAAAGACAAGTGGGCGGATGAAGATGAATTACTGTTCTTGAAGCTTGCAAGAAATTATATAAAACGGAATCCAAGAGGAAAATATCTTGTAGATGTTAGATTTAAACGTGCTTTTATCGCGTATGACAAAGGGCGCTTAGATGAGGCGTCTCCTGAGTTGAGAAGTTTAGGATGGGAGTTTCCTAAAACAGAGAGAGGGATTCGTGCTCAAAATTTGTATCTTGATATTCTAAATATTAAGAAAGACTATGCTTCACTTCAAAAATCGACAAAAGAATTGATGAGGTTTCATAGAAAGGGAGATCGCAATAGAAATCTCAAATCCATCTATGAACAAGCTTTCTTTGCAGAAGTTCAGCAAATGGAAGAGTCAGACAATTTAGTGGATGCTGCAAAAGGATATTCAAAATTTGCATCTGAAAATCCAAAGTCCAAACTTGCAGGGAAAGCTAGATGGAACGCTATTGAGCTTTATTATAAAACAGGCAATGAAAAATCAGGTGCGGACCTTTCTCTTCAATACGCAAAATTATACCCAAATAATAAAAACTCTCTTTTTGCATTACAGCGTGCTGCGAAATCCTATGAGGATATTGTTGATTTTAAAGGAGCTATAGAGGCTATAGATGCACTTGTTAAGATTGATGCAGGAAATGCCATAAAATGGAATATGCTTGCTGCTCAATTTTACCTTATTGAAGGAAATTATAAAAAGGCAGAAGCAAATGCAAAGCTTGCATTAGAGGCAGGCACTCCTCAACAAGCTCTTCGTGCAGCGGAATTGATTTACGATTCTCAAGAAGATCGAGGTTCAAATAAGAAGCAAATTGAAAAACTTATTTTGATGAGAGGTTATTCGCCGTACTCATCTAAGATATTAGCTCTTCGTGCAATGAAGCAGTGGAAATCTGGAGATGCTCCAAGTGCATTTAAGACAGCAGGTTACGCTTTAAAAATGAAAACTTCGGATGAGAACCGAAAATACAAAGCTCAAGCACGTCTTGTTCAAGCTCAAATTTTGAAAGAAGAATTTGACCGTCAAAGCGTCAAATCTAGACCAGAGCGATTGGCAGCGGTTCTGGGAATCAAAACAAATAAACTTGATAAAGCTCAAAGAGCTTTTCAAAGTGCAATTTCGTACGGTGATCCAGAAGTCAGTGTGAAATCTCTCATTGGTTTAGCTGAGTGCTATCAAGCCTATACGAAATCTTTGAGAACTTTAGAGCTTGTTGGAAAACTTAATAAACAGGATAAAAAAGCTATCAAAAGTGAACTTGAAAATCTCGCACTTCCAATGGAAGACAAATATGTTGAATCATTGAGTGAAGCCATGAAAGTGGCAAAGAAGCTGAATCTTCGTGATGGGTCAATTGGTGTTATACAGACAATGTTGGACAAGGTGAATTTGAAGAAAGTGGCACATCCCAACTATGTCATACATAGACCAGGACTTATGCTTCCTAAAGAGAGGGCATTATGAGAATTGCAATGATCTTGACTCTCATTTTAGTATCAGGATGTGTGACGACTGGGACTCGTACCACCAGTGTGGATGAGAAAGATCTTAAGAAAAATTTGGAAATTCAATCTTCAGTTTTTCTTGGGCAGAAAAATTGCCCAAAGAGATTGAATGTAAAAACAAAGAACTGGCGGATTCATATGAGGAATGCTGCTGCATGCATTGCTCAAGGCAAGTTGGTATCAGCAGAAAGAGAAGCAAAAGCTTTGCTTGAGAAATCCAATCACAACCCTTGGGGATACTATTTTTCAAGTGTAGTAGCTCATAAACGAAAACAATTTGTTAAAGCGAAATGGATGATTGAAAAGGCTTTGAGTGTTTTAAACAATTATCCTCTCTTTTTATATGAAAAGGGCCGCATTGCATGGTCAGAAGGGGATCGAGTTGGATCGGTCTATTGGATTGAAAAAGCTTTGAAAGAAGATTCAAATCTTGTTGAAGCTAGGGTTTTCATGGGATCCATCTATCTTGCAGACTATGACTATGAAAGAGCAAGTCAGGAATTTATTTGGATTCTACAGAGAAGGCCAAACAATAAAATTGCTCAAGAAGGTTTGAGAGCTTGTCAAAAAGCAGGTGTTGAAATCAAGCCCTCTGGTGAAAAACGACTTGCTGGAGTGGGAGAATAATATGAAACATCGACTTGTTTTTTTAGTTCTATTGGTCATTTCGATTCCTGCGTTTGCTCAGAAGGTAAAGTATCGAAAAACTCAGGAAGTGAACTTTGATGGTTCAAATATTGACGGGAAGGTTCGCAATCCCAACGGGGCATATGTTGTTCAAAGGCGAGGAATTGATTTTGTACCAATTTATAAAGTGCGCGAGAGTTTTGATAAAAGCATTAAGGAATCTGTGGAGTACTTGAGGTAATTATGAAAAAGCTTGTGATTGAGCAAATTCATTTGGATACTAATATTCGTCGGTCGGTCATTGAGCCGACAGATGGGATGGTGGTCATTGGCTCTGGCAAGAATGTTGATCTTCGACTTATTGGCGAAGATGTGGCCCCTGTTCACTCTGTTATTGAGTGTCGAAATGGTGAATGGGTATTATGTGACCTTGGGAGCGCGTCGGGCACTTGGCACAACAATAAATCCATTGTTGAAGTTGAACTCAATACTTCAAGCGAAATTCAAATTGGAAATCATCTTTTAAAATTGACTTTGGTCAACATGGGGCGACCGCTCTTTGAAGATCTCAAGTCATTGAGTGAAGGAAATAGTATTGAAGGTTTTCATCAAATTTTGATTCGAAGAAATGGCAAAATACTAGAAACCATTCGTTTGAATCACGATGAGGTATTTACAACGATTATTGATGGAAAAGAAAAAACATTTGTCGTGCCAAGCCCAGGTGAAGTGAATGTTGAGGATCTAGGAACATATGAAATTGTTCAACGACTTGTTATGGGTGTAGAGAAAGCAGAGCCCGAGGTTTTTCGGATTGATTCACGCATAAAATGGCCAGTGTTAGGGGTGACGTCGTTTTTACTTGTTTTATTTTTGGCCATTGTCTTCGTGCCTCAGGAGCCTGACGTTGAATTGGATTTACCCGAACTCAAAAAGAACAGATATGCCCGTATGATATTTGATGCAAAAGTTACGAAGAAGAACAAGAGACAGGCTCAAAAAATTGTTAAAAAACGATTGAGTAAAGCTGGCTCTGGGGCATCAAAATCTGCAGCCAAAGCTCCGATTCCAACGGGAACAAAGAAGGGAGCAAGAGTTGTTTCAAAAATTCGAAGTGCAGGCTTAAGTGCATTGATTGGTAAAATTGCAAAAAGATCTATTTCCAATATTGATTCGATACAAGCTCGAGGGGTAACTCCAGATTCCGCTAGATCTGGTCGTGCATTGGCATCAATTGGTTCGGCCAATGCGATCAAAGGCATGGCAAAAGGTGTGGGAGCATTTAAACTCAAAGGTATTAAAACATCTGGTAAGGGTGGAGGTAGTGGTTCCTACAAGAATGGGTCTTCACTGAGTGGTGGAAGCGTTGGTAACGCTGAGGTTGGAATTATTGAAGATGAAACAGTTGTAGATGGTGGATTGGATCGATCCATAATTGCAGAGATTATTGAAAAGCATTTAGGTCAAATTCGTTATTGCTATGAAAGACAATTGAGTGCGGACCCAGGATTGTACGGGAAAGTGCTTGTGAGTTTTAATATCGGTTCCAATGGAGGGGTTACGACTCAAACTATTGGAACTACAACATTGAAAAACGCCATGGTCGAGGGATGTATTCTGAGGCGTGTTGCACGGTGGAGGTTTCCTGAACCAAAAGGGGGCACCACCGTGAAAGTGACTTATCCATTTTTATTTAAAAGTCACCAATAGACTTTTAAAGAGATTGAGTCACGGAACACACTAAAAGGGGGAGGGTCATATGCGCCTTCAGAATACTGTATTGATACTATTCGTGTTGGTTTTCGGTTTTTGCGAGATTTCGTATTCGCAATCAAATCAGTATAAGAGATCTAGAAAATCGAGTAAGGCAAAATCCAAAACCCAGAAAAAGGGTGGAAAGGTTGATATCTCGGATCTTGAAGAAAAATACTGGATGGCAAAAGACACTGAATTTAAAGTTGTACAAAATAGGCTTTACTCCAAAGCCAATCGCTTTAATACCACTTTGGGATTTGGAGTGATGATCAACGATGGTTTTAGTGTTGGTAATACTGCTCAATTGAGTGTTGGGTATTACTTCACTGAAAGATATGGTGTAGAAATGCAGTACACACATTATCTTTTGAAAGACAGTAAAATGACTTCAAACTTTGAATCGGAATTTGGAGCAACTCCTGACTACAATATTTTTAAAAGCTACATTGGAGCCTCATTTCAATGGGTTCCGATTTATGCAAAGTTGAGTCTTTTTGATAAAAAAATTCTGTATTTTGATTTTATTTTTTCACCAGGCTTGGGAGTTTTGTCTTATGAACAACAAACGGAAGACGGTGGAATGACAGAGACATCACCTGTAGTCAATTTTGATATCGCTCAACAAATATACATACATAAAAATTGGGCTATTCGAGTTGAATTACAAAACCGTTATCTCACAAGCGAAAAAGTGCGTGAATACAATAATCCAGACAATGTTTCCAATACTAGTCAACTCTCAACAACCCTTATGATAGGTATTACGGGATACTTCGGAGATGGCGCAAAAAAAGGAGAGGAAAATGAAAGTCAGTAATTTCTGTCTTTTCATGCTCTTATTTTGTTTTTCAATGAGCTCTATTGAAGTGCGTGGGGATGGTGCGTGGAGTTTGGAGAATCTATTGGCGACTCCTCCTTTGCGTGGCCCCTCAGAAGAGAGTCGGCGTGATATTGCCAATGTTGATAAAGCAGAAAATGTTCAAGTTGTGACTGAAGATAGTGAAGCTAAAGAAGAGGGGTTTTTCTCACGATTAAAATCCAAAGCGAAATCTATGTGGACTCAGCTCAAGAATCAGTTTGATTCAAATAAAAAGGTTGCTGATGAAAAGTCAATAGAGTTTCCAAATAGAAAGGGTATTGAGAATGCCACTTCAGACATTAAGAAAGAATTGAATGAGGTGAAATCACAGAATGCTTTTTCAAGGATAAAAGGTCGAGCAGCAGACTCTAAGTTATCCAAAACAAAATCAGGGGTCGCGACTTTTCGTTTAAATAAAAAATCGTCAAGATCTATACCAAAGCTAGATATTGGGGTTGAGGATTCGATCTCTCAACAAAATTTTGAAATTGGTGAAATTAAAATCTTGGAACCAAACATTTATCCAATTCAAGTTCTGAGTTCACCTCTACCAATGAAAGAAAGCGTGCTCAAGCAAGTCTTGGGTAAAAATATTGTTCCAGTGGAGGGGGCAAAAAAGATTGATTTGGCAAGTCTTGCTCCCGATAAGAGAGTCACTCTAGAAAAAGTGAAATCCATTGTTTATAAAATCAATAAAGATGCGGTTGTGCACGAAAAAACTTATGCAGAATTAAGTCCAGAAGAATTCAAAGTTTTAAAGGCTTTGATCTACGTGGAATATGGGAACAAGTGCCACACGGCCACTGGGCTTCTCAATGATGTGAGTGGTTATGGAGATGCTGGGTTTAAAAATCTTGTCAATTTTCACATGGCTGTTTGTCTTCATAAGATGGGGCTTTTCACAGAGGCCACTGAAAAATTTAAATTGGTATTAAACGGATCAAGCAATGATTACAAAAAGAGAGCACTTCAAGAGATGTTTTTAGACTTGCCAAAAGATCAAGAATTAGAGCTTGTGCGTACTCTTCGTGAGCTTCCATCTGAATCCATACCTAAGAACCTTGAAGGTCAGTTTTATTACCGCATTGCCAAGGCGAGTGCGAGACTTGAACACTTCAATAATGCAAAAAAGTTTGCTGAAAGGGTGAAAAAAGGAGAGAGAGAGTACTACCGTGCTCAGTTTGTTCAGGCAGTAGCGGAGTATTCTTTAGGGGAAAGGAATCAATCTTATGACCGACTTACTCGAATTCAGAAGGAGATCGGAAATAAGGGGGACAAAGATTTTATAAGTCTTGTGGCTCTCAATCTTGGTCGAATGGCATTTGAAAGACGTAAAATTAAAACCTCCATCGATAATTTTAATAAAATTGGAAAAGACCATCCGCTTTGGATTCAAGCACTTACAGAGCAGGGATGGATGCAGTTACTTGTAAAAGATGCACCTGGAGCAATAGGGAACATGTATTCTCTTCATTCCCCATACTTTCGAGCTGCCTATAAACCCGAGACTTATGTGATTCGTACAATTGGGTATCTCAACCTTTGTCAGTTTGGAGATGCAAGATCGAGTTTGGAGTACTTGGAAAAAACCCATGGCCGATGGCTGGCTTCAGTCAAGAAGTTTAGGAAGTCGAATAAATCTAAGAGGAAGTATTATCAAACTATGGTGGGATATCTTCGAAATACCAAAGTTAAATCTTATAAAGGTCTTCCTCATCAAATACTGAGAGAAATGGGAAGACAGAAGGAGTTTTTGAATCTTCAAGAAGCTGTCAACGCAAGGGTGGATGAAATCAATCAATACAGTTTTATTGAACGTTTGATTCAAAAAGATAGAAATCGAGCGAAGTGGTATCTTTCTCAAACCAATAAACGAATTCGTGAACTGAAAGCGAGCATTAAAAAAGCAGAGAAAGTGACAAAACTTGCTAAGAATATCAACGAATGGAAGCGTCAAATTGCTTTTGAAACAAATCAAAAGAAATTTCTAAAATTTGAGATATCCGTTCTTGAGGAATCAAAGAAAAGTTTTGGTAAATACCGTAAGTATTCGGTTGCAAAACTTCGATCCATCAAATCGAACTTACAAGCAAGTGCAGGTCAAGTTTTGCGAAGAAATTTAAGTACGATTCAAGGAAGGTTGAGACTTATTTTGAGTAATAATGAATTCCTGAGGTATGAGGTTTTAGCAGGAAGTGGAGAGAACATTCGCTATCTGTCCTCTGGTGGAAAGGGGCGCAAGGGCCGTGTTCCAGCTTCGGCAGTTAACAAAGATTTGAATTGGAATTTTGATGGAGAAATTTGGGAAGATGAAATCGGGCATTATCGCTCGTCATTAAAAGATATGTGTTCAAGCCAGACGGCTAGAAGGTAAGGAGAGAAAGATGAAGATTGCAATCGTAATATTGGTTTTGACTCTATTTTCAGTTGCACAGGCCAATGATGGTGTTGATTCTAGAATGGATAAATTAAAATCCAATGCAGAGAACAGTGAAATCAACCATGAACAATATGAGTCCAATTTAAAAATTGTAACTCAAAATATTAAAGAAATTGAAACTGCTGTTCAGAAGCTTGGTGAGCAAAAACAACAGGTTCAAGAAAATGCTAAAAAGGCAAATGAAAATAAAATCAAACTGGATTCGCAAAAAATAGAGTTGGAGAAACTGATAAGTTCAGAGGATCAAAAAATCGCCAGGGAGCAAGAGCGTATTGATGCTTTAATGGCTCAGGTCAAAAAGTTACAATCCAACCAAGAGCAGAGAAAGGAAAATAAGAAGCAGTATTCAACTAAGATTGATAAAATTGAGGTTGAAAAGAAGCATTGGCAGGAGCAACAAGAGCTGGTTGGAGAGATCGTAACTGAAATCGATCAAAAGCGCCAGAAAGCGACTGAAGAGCTTGCTGAGTGGAAGGGAAAAGAAACCACCTACAAGAGAGAAGAAGCGAAGTGGGCAAAACAAGCTAAGAAAGCTCGTCGCGACTACGCGAATTATGACAAATTGAGGAAGTGATTTGATTCGCTCTCCCTTCTTTGAGATACTTTGGAGTATCTCAGCCGGAGGGGTGATGCGGTTATTGGCAGTTGGCTTTTTTTTATTTGCTCAAACAGGTTTTGGCTTTGATCAAAACCATCTTGTTTGGAATGAAATTCTTAAGAACCATGTGAAGGTTGGTGGCTCACAGAGCTTGGTGGACTACAAAGCAATAAAAAAAAATCAAGACACTTTGGATTTGTACCTTTCGTCTCTTTCTCGAATAAAGAGGGTGGACTTTAAAAAATGGAGTGAATCAGAGCGGCTCAGTTTTTTAATCAATGCTTACAATGCCTTTACCGTGAAGCTTATTGCAAAACACTATCCTGTAGAATCAATCAAAGATATTGGAGCGCTCTTTCAGAGCGCATGGAAGACTCGGTTTTTCACACTGTTTGGTAAAAAACATCATCTGGATTACATCGAACACGAAGTTATACGCAAAGACTTTGATGAGCCTCGTATACACTTCGCTCTTGTATGCGCGGCTAAAAGCTGCCCAATGTTGAGAAATGAAGCTTATGTTGCCTCAAAACTTGAGTCTCAATTGACGGATGCAACAAAGATATTTTTAAATGACAAGAAACGAAATTTTCTAAATACCAAAAACAAGAAAATTCATGTTTCCTCAATTTTTAAATGGTACGGGGATGATTTTAATAAAAAGCATGGATCGGCAAAGAACTTTATCATTGAGAATATGGATATAAAAGAATTATCAAAAGAGGACTTAAGGTCTGCTGTCTATGAATTGGTATATGAAGACTATGACTGGTCTCTTAATGAGGTGAAATGAATCAAAAACTTCTTAGAGGTTCACTTATTTTTGCGGTATTTGTATTGATTGTCGCTTTCTTTTACTTTGATGGCTCTCAGTATCTTTCTCTGAACTATATGAAAACTCAACAGATGGTGTTTCATGAGTATTATGCAAATCATCGCGTCCAAACGATTGCTTTGTTTTTACTGATTTATATTTTATCAACGGCACTGTCTCTTCCTGGGGCTACAGTTTTGACTTTAGGTGCGGGGGCACTCTTTGGGCTTTTGATTGGTACGATATTGGTTTCATTTGCAAGCACAATTGGGGCAACATGTGCTTTTCTAATGGCTCGTTTTGTTTTTCGCGAAAGTATTCAGAGTCGGTACAATGAGAAATTAAAAGCCATAAACCAAGGTATTGAGAAAGACGGAGCTTTTTATCTTTTTACACTGAGATTGGTGCCACTGTTTCCATTTTTTATGATTAACTTAGTGATGGGGTTGACTCCAATTCGAACTTTTAAGTTTTTCTTTGTGAGTCAAATCGGGATGCTTCCTGGAACATTTGTGTATGTGAATGCTGGGACGCAGATCGGGGAGATCGATTCGCTTAAAGGCATTCTGTCGTTTGATGTTTTAGTATCATTTGCATTACTAGGTATTTTTCCAATTCTAGCAAAAAAGAGTATTGAGTACTTTAGAAAAAATAAGGAACAACCAAGTGGATAAAATAGTTCAAGTAAACAAATCAATAAAGAAACCCAAAAAGTTTGATTTTAATATTGTCGTTATCGGGGCTGGATCTGCAGGTCTTGTCACATCCTACATAGCGGCGGCTGTTAAAGCAAAAGTTGCACTTATTGAAAAACAGAAAATGGGTGGGGATTGCTTGAATACAGGTTGTGTGCCAAGTAAGGCATTGATCAAATCTGCTAAAATTGTTCACTATGTCACGCGAGCAAGAGAGTTTGGGTTTAATGGCGGGTCTATAGATTTTAATTTTGGCTTAGTGATGAAACGCATACAGCGCGTGATTTCTACAATTGAGCCTCATGACTCCGTTGAGAGATATTCCAGTCTTGGCGTGGACTGCTTTCAAGGAGAGGCAAAAATAACAAGTCCATACACGGTAGAAGTGAACGGCCAGACGTTAACGACTCGAAATATTGTGATTGCCACAGGGGCTGGCCCCTTTGTTCCAAGTTTTCCTGGAATGGATAAGGTGGAATATTTAACGACGGATACGATTTGGAATTTGCGTGAGTGCCCAGAGCGATTGGTTGTTTTAGGTGGTGGGCCAATTGGATCGGAACTTGCTCAAGCGATGAGTCGCTTGGGTTCGAAAGTGACTATTGTTGAGCGCGAAGATCGTATCTTGAGTAAAGAAGATCCTGATGTTTCTCATATGGTATCAGAAAAATTCAAACGCGAAGGTATCGAAGTGTTGATCTCACATAATGCCCTTGAGTTTAAAAAAGATGGTCGTCACCAATCCATCGTTGTTGAGGGGCCTGGCGGGAAAAAAGAAGTTGAGTTTGATAAAGTTTTATTTGCTTTAGGTAGAAAAGCCAATGTGAAGGGCTTTGGGATTGAAGACTTAGGAATTCAGCTCTCTGATAGAGGAACTGTTGTTGCCGATTCTTTTTTGAGAACAAATTATAAAAATATATTTGTTTGCGGTGATGTTACAGGACCATATCAGTTTACTCACACAGCGGCTCATCAGGCTTGGTTTGCGGCAGTGAATGCTCTTTTTAGTCCGTTTAAGAAGTTTAAAGTCGATTACAGTATTATTCCATGGTCTACGTTTACGGACCCTGAAGTGGCGCGAGTGGGCTTGAGTGAAACTGAGGCAAAGGAGCAGGGCATAGATTTTGAGGTCACAACATACGGTATTGATGATCTAGATCGTGCGATTGCCGAAGAAGAGGCCTATGGGTTGGTTAAAGTTCTTACTGCTCGAGGAAAAGACAGAATACTGGGTGTTACGATAGTTGGTGCACATGCAGGTGACACAATCGCTGAATTTGTATTGGCAATGAAATATGGGATTGGTTTGAATAAGATACTTGGAACAATACATATATACCCGACTTTTGCTGAGGCAAATAAATTTGCCGCTGGTAATTGGAAAAGAGCCCATGCTCCTGAGAGGATCCTGAAACTTCTGGAGAAATTTCACTCTTGGCGTAGAAGCTAGGAGTGTATCTGGGGTTCTTTTTGCGAGATCTTTGACCCACAGCACAACAGCTCACCTCTTTTTTCTGATCATAGGTTATCAAACCCATGAAGATCATTGGTGAATCGTCTTGTGAGACTCGCAGCGTAAATGATAATGTAATGAAAAAATTAAGGTGGACTTAATGAGTACAGTGCCAACAGTTACGCGCGACCTTCATGCAGAATCAGAAGACCTTCTTACAACGGCGGCCTACACCACACGATTTGATAAGCTTGTGGCGTGGGGGCGGAAGAATTCTTTGTGGCCTCTTCCATATGGAACGGCTTGCTGTGGAATTGAATTGATGTCTGTCATGGGACCTAAATATGACCTTGCAAGATTTGGAGCTGAAGTTGTTCGCTTTTCTCCAAGACAGTCAGATCTGTTGGTTGTGGCAGGGACAATCACTGAAAAAATGGCCCCGGTTTTAGTGCATATTTATGAACAAATGCTTGAGCCAAAATATGTGTTGTCGATGGGGGCATGTGCAAGTTCTGGTGGATTTTACCGCGCTTACCATGTCTTGCAGGGAATCGATAAAGTGATACCAGTGGATGTTTATGTTCCAGGTTGCCCTCCGACACCTGAAGCTGTGCTAGACGGAGTTATGCTTTTACAAAAGATGATTGAATCCAATCAGCCTCGCCCTTGGAAAGACAATTGGAAGGGACCCACTCAATGAGTCAAGTTGAAGAGTTAAAATCAGAATTAACAGAAAAATTGGGTAGTGATATTCAAATTAAGACTGAGTTTGGAGATGATGTTCTTGAAATTTCCAAAGACAAAGTTTTTGAGGCAACAGAACATTTCAAGAGTACGGGTCGGTACGACTTCTTAATGGATGTTTGTAGTGTTGATAGACAAGAAAGAGAAAAACGATTTGATGTGGTCTACCACTTCTATTCCTCTAAGGACAATCGTCGACTTCGAATGAAAGCACAGCTTGGTGAGAACGAAAAAATCAAATCCATCACTCCTATTTGGAAGGGTGCAAATTGGTTTGAACGTGAAGCCTATGATATGATGGGAATTCAATTTGAAGGTCACCCATACCTCAAGCGATTGCTCACTCACCATGAGTTTGTGGGTCACCCTCTTCGAAAAGACTATGACTCCAATAGACAACAACATTGTTCAAAAGCTGCAGACCTCCACTTTGAAGACGATGAGACATATGTGCCAGATCCGAATAAAGACCTTATACCTCTGAATATTGGCCCATCTCACCCAGCAACACATGGGACTCTTAGGATTATGGCCCAACTGGATGGCGAGACAATTCATAGATCCAATGTTGAGCTTGGTTTTTTGCATCGCTGTTTTGAAAAAATGGCTGAAACGCATGAATACAATCAAATTATACCCTACACAGATCGCCTCAACTACTGCTCTGCCCCAATGAACAACGTTGGGTTTTGTAAGACCGTTGAAAGAATGTTGGGTGTTGAAATTCCACCAAAGGCTCAGGCAATAAGAATCATTCTATGTGAACTCAGTCGAGTTATTGATCACATTGTTTGTATTGGTGCAAATGCTGTTGATCTTGGAGCTTTGACGTCATTTTTCTATCTCTTCAATATGCGTGAGAGAGTCTACTCTCTTTTTGAAAAGCTTTGCGGGGCTCGCCTTACTGTTTCAATGACTCGTGTTGGAGGTATGGCAAATAACCCTCCAGAGGGTTGGTTTGATGATGTTTTGGAAACTGTTGCGACGCTGAGAAAAGGTGTTGATGAAATTGATCGAATGTTAACAAATAATAAAATTTGGATTGAACGAACCAAAGGGGTCGGAGGAATTTCCTCTGAAGAGGCCATTGCATTTGGATTTACAGGTCCATGTCTTCGTGCCACTGGTGTAAACTTAGATCTTCGGAAAGCCAACCCATACTACGGTTACGATCAGCTCGACTTTGATGTCCCATATGGCACAAGTGGGGATGTGTATGACAGGTACCTTGTTCGAATAGAAGAAATGAAACAATCTCTTAAGATCGTTGAGCAAGTTGCGAAGAATGTTCCAGGAGGGGACTTTTCCATTCGAGATAAGGACATTGTCCTTCCTGAGAAGAAAGACGTTTATGGAAATATTGAAGGACTGATGAACCACTTTATGTTGGTGATTAAGGGGCTTCAACCTCCGGTTGGAGATATTTATGATGCAACTGAAGCTGCAAATGGAGAGCTTGGGTTTTATCTTGTGAGCGATGGGTCCAAACGTCCGTACAGATTAAAGGTTCGCCCGCCTTGCTTTGCAATTTACCAATCATTTACACAACTCATAAATGGTGGGTTGTTGTCAGATGTGATTTCGATTTTAGGTAGTTTGAATGTCATAGCCGGTGAGCTGGATAGGTAAGGTAGAACATGTTTGAATTATCACCTGAGGGAAAAGAGCTTGTTAAAAAGGAATTGGCTCGTTACGAGGACAAATACTCGGCGATTATTCCGTCACTTTATCAAATACAAAAAGAAAATGAAGGCTGGGTTTCGCCTGAAGCTGTGGACCATTTAAGTGAGCTTACTGGAATTCCTCATTCTCACATCAATGAAGTGTTGAAATTCTATACAATGTTCAATTTAAAACCGACAGGGAAATATCACATTCAAGTTTGCTGCAATATCACATGCTCCATGTTTCAAGCACGTGAGTTAACAGATGATCTCTGTCAAAAATTGGGAATCAAAGAAGGTGAAGTGAGTGAGGATGGAAGATTCACTGTGAGCCGTGTAGAATGTTTGGGTTCTTGTGACAACGCACCAGCAGTTCAGGTCAATGAAACCTATCATGACAATATGACACCTGAGAAAATGGATACACTCATTTCGGAGTTGAAATAATGGAAGCGAAACTTCTTTCAGAACACTATTCAGATGACTCTTATATTGGCCTTGAAGGTTATAAATCTAAGGGTGGCTATGCGGAATTGAAAACTGCATTTAAAATGAAACCTGAAGAAATTATTGAAGTTGTAAAACAGTCTGGCCTTCGCGGACGTGGTGGAGCGGGTTTTCCAACTGGAGTCAAATGGGGATTTCTACCTAAAAATGGTGAGCCTAGATATTTGCTTTGTAATGCAGATGAGGGTGAGCCCGGAACATTCAAAGACCGTGTTATGATGGAGCGTGCTCCACATCAACTTATCGAAGGTATGATTATTTCAGGGTTTGCTGTGGGTTCACACAAAGCCTATATTTATGTTCGTGGCGAATATATGGACTCTGTTCGAATTTTGGAAAAAGCGATTCAAGAAGCTTATGCGGCTGGATACTTAGGAAAGAATATTTTAGGAAGCGGATTTGACTTTGATCTAGATGTGTATCGAGGAGCTGGTGCCTATATTTGCGGTGAAGAGACAGGAATGATTTCGTCACTTGAGGGTAAGAAGGGCCAACCCAAATTGAAACCTCCTTTTCCTGCAATTCAAGGGTATTTGAAAAAGCCTACAATTGTAAACAATGTTGAGACCCTAGCTGCTGTAAAATACATCATTCGTGATGGAGCAGAGGGATATCGAAAGTATGGAACTGAAAAATCCGCAGGGACAAAGCTTTTTTCAGTCAGTGGGGATGTCAACAAGCCTGGTGTTTACGAAGTCCCTCTTGGTTATTCTTTGATGGATCTTATAAACAATGAGTGCGGTGGAATGCGTGAAGGAAGAAAGCTTAAGGCTGTGATTCCAGGCGGTTCATCTGCTCCAGTTTTGACTGCTGAGGAAACTGGGCGTGCAACAATGGATTATGAGTGTCTGGCTGAAATGGGCTCTATGCTTGGTTCGGGTGCGGTCATTATTATAGATGAGACCAGGTGTATGGTGGATATGCTCAAAGTTATACTTCACTTTTATCATCATGAATCATGTGGGCAATGCACTCCTTGTCGTGAAGGCACGGGCTGGTTGGAGAAGATTGTTCGATCCATTGTGGATGGGAATGGTCGACTTCAAGATATTGATCTCTTAAATCGTGTTGCAGAAAACATGAAAGGCCGCACGATTTGCGCTCTATCAGATGCGGCGGCTTTGCCAACAATGAGTTTTATTCAGAAATTTCGAGAAGAGTTTGAGTTTTTTATTCGCGAAGGTCGCTCGCAGGTGAAGGGTTAGGTTATGCCAAAGTGCACGGTCAATGGAATTGAAGTTGAGGTAAAAGATGGCGCAACAGTTATTGAAGCGTTTATGAAAACCAATGAATCTATTGCGCACTACTGCTGGCACCCGGGTTTGAGTGTAGCTGGTGTTTGCCGTATGTGTATGGTTGAGATTGAAGGAAATCCGAGGCTTCAGATTGCGTGTAATACTCCTGTTCAAGATGGAATGGTGGTTTACAACAATTCAGAAAAAGTAAAAGAAGCTGTTGAGTGGACTCTAAAATTTCATCTTATCAATCATCCACTGGATTGCCCTATCTGTGATCAAGCAGGTGAGTGTGGGTTACAAGAGTACTACATGTCACATGGGTCATATGATTCTGAGATGGCAGAAAGAAAGGTGAAAAAGCACAAAGTTGTAGATTTAGGAGAGAAGGTTGTACTTGATACAGAACGCTGTATTCTCTGTTCTAGATGTGTGCGTTTTACTGATGAAGTGACTAAAACAAATGAGCTGGGCATATTTAACAGAGGCGACAGAAGTGAAATTGGAACTTTTGAAAATCGCCCTCTCAACAATAAGTATTCACTCAACACTGTGGATATTTGTCCAGTTGGAGCTTTGACGTCAAAAGATTTTCGATTTCGTCAAAGAGTTTGGTTTTTAAAGAGTTTTGAAACAATTTGTCAGGGCTGTTCCGCAGGTTGCAATGTTCAGGCTTATTACAATGAGAATGGATTTTATAGGGTCAAGCCTGTTCCAAACGAAGAAGTGAACGGACATTGGATGTGCGATGAAGGGCGAGATGTATACAAATTTGCGAACAAAGAACATCGACTTGTTTCCGGAATAAAGAAAGAAGACTCAGGTTTAAGCCATATGGCTCCAGGTGCAGCGGCTGTTCAATTGAGAGAAGACCTTTCGGACACGAAAAAAGCCGCTCTTGTTTTAACAGGTCAGTACACAACTGAGGAATATTTGAAATTTGTGGATTCATTTACAAAAAACTATGGAAATGAAGTCTATCACTGGATCAACAACCCTAAAACATTTGATGATTTTGACGGTATTCTTTTGAGAGGTGATAAAAACCCAAATACAGTTGGTCTATTGAGAGTTTTAGAAGGCAAAGGAATTAAGAGTTCTTGGGCGGATTTAGAAGAGAAGCTGAATTCTGGGCAAATCGAACATTTGGTTGTTGCAGGTCCTGAGAATTTGGCGGTTTTCCCAGATCTAGAAGAAAAAGTAACTTTATTCGGGCAAGCGCAGAAGCTGACGGTACTCACACCAGTGAAGTCCAAGTTTTATGAGTCTGCAGATTATCAAATTCCAATGAAATCATTTATGGAAAAAGACGGAACTTTTGTTAACCACAAGGGAATTGAGCAAAAACTGGGTCGTGGACCAATTGTGGTTTCCCAAGCTCTGACACTACTTGATTTGAGTATGATTTTAGATGGAAGTGACTTCATATCGGTTAATTCAGCATCTATGGGAGGCTCATTGTGAGCATTGTGAAGAAAGAAAACTCACTTTCTAAGTGGTACTTACCTGGAATTTTAAAGGGACTTGGGATTACATTTCGGAATTTGATAAAAAATCTTACAAGTCGTGATGAAATGCTAACATTGAATTATCCAGAAGAAAAATACGAATATGGTCCACGCTTTAAAGGAAACCACGTTCTTACAGTTAAGAAAGATGGTTCATTGAGATGCACAGCTTGTATGTTGTGTGCGACAAATTGCCCTGCCGATTGCATAACAATTGTGGCAGCTGAACACGATGACCCAAGTGTTGAAAAGTATCCAATCAATTATGAGATTGATATTTTGAGATGTGTTTTTTGTGGATTTTGCGAAGAGGCCTGCCCTGTTGATGCCATTCGAATGGGCCCAGAATGGCAGGTTCCTGGCGTCAACGGTGCAAGTTTTATCAACAATATCTCTGAATTGGCGTATCGACCATCTCTAGGTGGTGGAATTAAAACCGTTTTGGATGATGAAGAGAGAATCAAAGGCGGAATTTAAACTCTTCTCCTTGCACTTTACCCCTCTCTCTTGAAGAATAGAGAGATGGGCTGGGGGAAAATCCGATTATTTTCATACACAAATAACTGCTGTGTTCCACAGTTAGAACGATCTTTACTTTTTAAAAATGAGACTTGTTTTGAGCTTTCTTTTAATTCACCAGAAAAATCTTCAGGAATGATAGTTGGTGGCTTTTTGAATCAAGTGGCTCGACGAGAAATTATTGAAGCTTTTGAATTACTAAAAGGTCCCAAGTGGGTTTTTGCCTATGGCACCTGTGTGATTTCAGGGGGAGTCTTGGGACAGTTTTCAGACTCTTTGATCACTGTCGGAGATATACTTCCTGTCACTCGTTTTTTACCCGGTTGTCCACCCTCGTTTGATGCAATTCAAACTGCAGTTTCAGATCTTACTGAAGGCAGACGTGAGAGTGTTCGTGAAAAAGGAGTTCTTTATGCACTCCGTGATTGAGGATAGATTGAATGAACTCTTAGAGCCTCACCCCCGATTGGGAAATGAAGGAGTGAGTGTGGTGGGTGAACAAAAGCTTCTAGAAACAAAAGATGAATTGATGAGAATAGGGCTTCAGGGACCAATATTAATGATTCCTCAAAAAAATGGAGTTTTCGTCAAGTTTACACTAAGTGGAACTTTTGAAGGTTTTGACCTTTTCATTCAAAGTGTAAGCCCAATTGACTTGCGCACTCGGCTTGCAAGGTGGAATTCTTGAAACTAAACGATTTAGAAAAACTCTCAAAAAGAGAAGAACGACCATTTTGGAAAACACTGGAAAATTTAGATCCAGATATTTCTGTTAAATGGGTAACAAATTTTTCTTCAAGTGAATCCGTTGCGGTTTCTTGGTGTTTGTCTCGATTGTTTGAAAGAATTTGGGACTTGGAATCTCCAGAGCGTGCTGAATATATCCGAGTTTTATTTTGCGAACTTCAAAGAATAGAATGGGGAATGATTCAGCTTGCTCGAATTTTAAACAAATTGGATTTAAAAACCGATGGCGAACGTTACCACTACCTGATTGAAGTGATACGCCAGTTAAAAGAGGAACTCGGACTCTCATCTGTCCGCCCACAGGTTGTCGCAATTGGTGGTGTTTCAATGGACTTGTCTATTGGACTTGAAAAGAAAATTTTGGCTTTTGTTTCAAATTTTAAAGAGACCTTGAGTCAAGTTAGAGAGGGGTTGAAAACTAAGAAGATCAAAACAGAGCTGAGTGGAGTATTACCGCTGGATCGATATCGTTTGGAGTCCATTGCCTGGGGAGGTCCTGTGGCACACGCAAGTGGGTCCATCTGGGATATGCGCGTTCTTGAGCCCTACTCTATCTATGAAGACATGGATATTGAGCTTTTTTCTAAAGTTTCAAGAAGAACGGTGCCTGTTGGGGATGCTTTTCGAAGATGGTGTGCCATAGATTTTCAAATTGATCAGTCACTTGAAATTTGTAAACGAATTTTAATTCGTATGCCAAAAGGACTTGTTCGAAATGAAGAAAAACGTTCTCATCAAACCGAAAGTGGTCATTCAAATTTTGTTTGGGTGGAAGGTTGTTCTGGACCAATTTTTGCCGGGATTTATAATGGTAGAATAAGAGTTTCAAGTTCTATAACAAGGGGTTGGTTTGGAATGAAAAAGAATCTTTCAGAGTTGTCCTCTGAAAGCATTGAAATTGGATTGAGTACACTGGGAATCAATATTGAAGAGTTGGGATTGATCAATGAATTGGCCTAGATTGACACTGGAGGGGCTTAAGAAACGATTGTTTGTAAGGCGTGGTCCAAAGGGCTATTTGTTGAACAAAGCCGAATGCACAGGTTGTACAAAGTGTATGATAAAATGCCCAGTTGATGCGATTGATATTTCTTTATTTCGTGTTTCAAGTACTGAAATTCGAAACTGGCGTACTCCCAAAGGGTTTCAAATTGAAAATGGAGTTGAAAAATTTTTCTTAGATCGTTCAAGGTGTGTGAACTGTGATTTATGTGTGGATGTGTGTCCAACGAAAGCCCTTACAGTTGAGCCTTGGCAAAGTGATATTTCAGAGCGTACTTTAGATTTGAGAACAAATATGTTGGAGAAAAGGAGGATGCGTTGAAACTTCCATTGTTTTTCGCAGATTCCAATTACTCAAGGCAATCTGAAGTCGCAGTTGGACTTCAGAAATTGATTGATGACCCCCGTGCTTCAGTTCGAATTTATGCAGGCGTGTTTCACGCACTCAATGAAATACTAAGAGGGCTGATGGCAAATCACCCTCACAAGAAAACTGTGTACTACCAAAAAGGTGCAACTCCTTATTTTCAACCAATTCTTCGACTTGCGAGCAAAGAAGGTCTTTCCGTTCGCCCTATAGAAGAAAGGGGTGATATTGAACCTGAAACTTTACTGGTTTTAGTTGCCGCAGATGATCCTCTGACTGGTGAACTTTATGAGTTTGATGAAAAAAATCTTTCGGAAAGAAAAATTTTTTCCATTCAAATTTCTCATCGTCATTTTTATAAAGAGAAAAGCCTTAAACTTCCAGGGAAGTTCGCATCCTGTGTGATGACGATATCAGATAGTCTTTCGCTTGGTATTTTGGGGGCACGCACACGTGTGGATGAATTGATTTATGGTGGGGTTTCTTCATTTGAGATGGATTCTTTTGAAAGAATTGGAAAGGGTATTAAAGAAGATAAATCTAAAGTTTTAGAATTTGAATCTAATTTTGAAAAAGAGATAGTTTTAGATCATGAAAATCGCCTTTGGGATCGTGCGGTTCTTTCATTTGAAGGTTTAAATGGAGAGTTGATTCAAAGCCTTTTGAAAGATCAGTTGATTGACTCAGAAACAGCAAGTTATTGCAGATGGCAGGATGAGAAATCCTTAGCATGGCTTGGAGAAAAAGGAATGAGTGAGGAGGCAATCAACGGACTTGTTGTGATTCCACTTGAACACCTCTCTTCAAAAACTGTTGTTGCTCTTCAGGCAATTCTCTCTGAAATTCGTTCCCATATTTAGTGCAACAAGCTTTCGGTCATATTCAATGAAATAAAAGGAAGAGTGAAACACAATTAAATTTTATCTCATAGGTTTTATATCGCAGAATAAATACAGAAAACTGTATTGAGATTTAGAAGAAGCAACATGGGCACGTGCCCAGTAAATCCGTTTCTCGTTTTTTTGAACAGAGATTGGCCTTGAGGTTATTGGATTTGTGCGCGTGTTGACTGACTTCAAGAGAATTGCTAATGACTGATCTATGAAGATGAAGGCTCTTTCTATTGTATTTCCATCTGGATCAAAGATTGCCAAAGGTGAAAAGACTATTGAGGTTCGTTCTTGGAAACCGCCTATGGATTTTTCTGGAGACCTTCTCCTAGTTGAAAATCATAAATTTTTAAGAAGAGATGGGGAAACTGACCTTAATGGCACGCCAGTTGCCATCGTTAAAATTCGGGTGGTGCGTGAGTATTTAGAATCAGATATTCCAGCTGCGTGTGCCTCGAGCTGGGAACCTGGTTACTTTTCCTGGGAATTGTTTGAAGTAAGACCACTATTTATCGACAAAAAAATTTTAGCTGCTCGTGGAATTTATGAGATTGATCTTAACTTAGAATAAGGCCCCGTGTTTTATTCAGACGAATCCGTTTCTCGTTATTTGCAGTAGTAAACACAGAAAAAGGCTTTGATTGATTCTAATCAGTATGCGTTTGGAGAAATAAACCCTTTAAATATTGTTAAAAACATGATTTTGAAATCAAAAAAGATAGACCAGTGGGTGATGTAGTAAAGATCATAGTTGATTCGTCCCTCTAAGCTTGTGTTTCCACGAAAGCCATTGATTTGTGCCCACCCTGTCATTCCGGCTTTCACTTTGTGTCTCAACATATACCCAGGAATTTCGTTTCGGAATTTTTCAACAAAAACAGGTCGCTCTGGTCTTGGACCAACACAACTCATCTCACCTTTTAGTACGTTGAAGAGTTGTGGAAGTTCATCAAGGGAAGTTTTCCTTAAAATTTTTCCAATCCAAGTTGTGCGGTCGTCATTTTCTTTAGCCCAAACGGCACCCGTTGAAGACTCTGCGCCTACACGCATACTTCTAAATTTGTACATGTCAAATCGTTGTCCATCAATACCCATGCGTTCTTGTTTGTAGAGAAGCGGGCCTTTGGATGTCACTTTAATTATAATTGAGACTATTAAAAGAACTGGTGAAAAAACAAGAAGAGCGGCTAGGGAATATAAGATGTCGGTAAACCTTTTGAGAACGGCATTCCATCCAACCATGGGGCTTTGGTTGACGGAAACAATAGGCTCTCCTTCAAATTCCTCCATTTCAAACCCAAGTAGTGCATATTGAGAAATGTCAGGAACGATTCGGACATGAACATTTTCTAGAGAAACAAGATCTAAGATCTCACTTGTTCGAGAGGAATTTTTATTGGAAAGACAAATTATGATTTCACTCACTTCTTTTTCAGATATGATTTTATTTAAACTTTCAATTCCTTGAAAAACCTGAAGATCTTTTGATTCTCCAGATTCTAGAGAAAAAATGCCAACTGGGTTAAGGCGAATGTCTGAGCGTTTTTTAAACTTGCGGTAAAGGTTTTCACCACGAGTTATATTCCCAACAAAGAGAAGATTTCGAGGCGAGACTTTTTTGGCAAGATATCTCCGGATTATAAATCGAATGACAATTCTTTCTAAAATAATTGCTAAGACAACGGAGAGTAGATAGATGGCCAGTGCACCTCGAGAGAACATGCTTCTAGCTAAAAAGTGTAGCCCTGTAACTGATGCCATGAACCCAATCAGCGAGCCAAGTGAGAGCGTCCAAATTTCACCAAGTAAAGAGCGGTGAATGGATCTTTTATACAATCCTACGATTTCAAAACAGATGTAATAAACAAAAACAAGCGCAAGCCCTAAGAGCATGTATTGACTGAGCGTGATTTGATGATGGGCTTTGGGTAAAAACTCAGGCTTTAAAACAAATCGAATATAATAGGCGAGCATCCAGCTTAGAAAAACGGTAGTGGCGTCACTCAATTGAAATAGAATACGATAAAAACTACGATGTCCTCGGATCATTTTGAGAGTGCGTCCTTAAAAAACTTCAAAGATCTCGAGAGCCCCTCATCCAAACTGACTTTTGGACTCCAGTTCAAAGTGGATTGAGCTTTACTCGTGTCGGGTCTCCGTCTTTTTGGATCATCTTCTGGGAGAGGGTGAAATATCACCTCTTTTGTGTTTCCAGTGAGTTCCTTGATGATCATCGCCATTTCAAGAACAGTATGTTCATTCTGATCTCCCAAATTAAATGGCATGTGATCATCTGAATTCATGACGGAAATAATTCCATCTACAAGATCATTCACATAACAAAAACTTCGAGTCTGATTTCCGTCTCCGTAGACAGTGATAGCTTCATTTTTTAAACCTTGGGTAAAAAAATTCGGAATAATTCGTCCATCATCAAGTCGCATTCTGGGGCCGTAGGTATTAAATATCCGAATGAGACGCGTTTCGATTTTGTGTTCTCTTCTGTAGGCTAGAGTGAGCGCTTCTCCAAATCTTTTGGCTTCATCATAGCAAGCTCGTGGCCCAAGTGTGTTGACGTTTCCAAAGTAAGACTCTGGTTGTGGATGAACACTTGGATCACCGTATATTTCACTTGTGCTGGCAAATAAAACTTTACCGCCATTTGCTTTTGCATACTCTAGGCAATTCATGTGTCCCAATGCTGTTGTTTTTAGAATAAAAATTGGCATTGTAGAAAAGTCGCTTGGTGAGGCGGGGGATGCAAGGTTGTAGATTTCTTCAAATGTTTCATTAAAAGGAAGTGGATGAGTGATGTCGTGTTCAAGAAACTGAAAATTTGAGGACTTGATATGGGAAATATTTTGTTTTTGCCCGGTTACAAAATTATCGACTGCTGTAACATGATAGTCTTGTTCTAAAAGGCTTTCACATAGGTGGCTTCCAATAAATCCAGCCCCTCCAATAACGAGGGCTTTTTTCATGTTAGGACTCCCTGGCGGCCAATACAATAATAGGTAAAACCTAGAGATTTCATTTTTTGTGGGTCATAAATGTTTCGACCATCAAATAGAATTGGAGTTTTAAGAGCCTCTTTAACCGAAGGAAAATCAGGATTTCTAAATTCATTCCATTCAGTTACTAAGGCAACGGCATCGGCGTCTTTTGAGATGGCTACTGGGTTATTTCCGTATTCAATTTCAACATCACATGCTTGTTTAAAATTCTCTGTTGCAACAGGGTCATATCCGATAACACTTGCTCCAGCTTTTTTGAGCTCACGTGCAATATAGAGTGCTGGCGCTTCTCGAATATCATCTGTTCTTGGTTTGAAGCTCAGTCCCCAAAGAGCAATACGCTTTCCATTGAGATCTCCAAAGTGATTTTGGATCATTTCAAATAACAAAAGTTTTTGTTTGTCGTTCACTTCATCGGCGGCCTTTACTATATTCATCGGAATTCCGTGCTTGTTTCCTGTGTGAATTAAAGCCACAACATCTTTTGGAAAACAGCTTCCTCCATATCCCACTCCTGGGTAGAAGAACGCTGGGTTGATCCGAGAGTCTGACGTAAACCCTTTTCGAACATTGTTTATATCAGCGCCAACTTTGTCTGCAAGTCGTGCAAGTTCGTTCACAAAACTGATCTTTACAGAAAGAAATGCATTTGCAGCGTACTTACAGAGTTCTGCTGAGGTATTATCCATAAAATAAATGGGGTGCCCATTTTTAACAAAGGGAGAGTAAATCTCTCGCATCAGTTTTTCAGCTCTTTCAGATCTACAGCCAATAACAACACGATCCGGTCGTAAGAAATCATCTATTGCTGCGCCTTCTTTTAAAAACTCAGGATTGTTGACGACTTCAATATTGTACTTAGACTTTTCATCAAATATTTTTTGAACTTCGCGCCAAGTACCAACAGGAACTGTACTTTTCAGTACAACGATTTTGTCTGCATTTGCACATTCAGCAATTTGTGTCGCCACTGTGAAGGTGGGGCCTAAGTCGGCTTGTCCATCTTCTTTTTCAGGCGTTCCCACTGCAATAAAGACAACATCTGTTTCTTCAACTGCAGATTTCAGTTCTGTCGTAAAACTGATTCTTTCAGATCGGCGGGCGGGCTCTAGTATGTCTTCTAGTCCGGGTTCATAAATTGGAATTTTTCCCTCTTTTAAGAGGTCGATTTTAGATGAGTCTCTGTCAACACAAATAACACGGTGCCCCGTGTCTGCAAAGCATACCCCCGCTACGAGCCCAACATATCCTGTACCAACAACTGAAATCTTCATATACATTTCCTGTTTTTATCTATCGAGTGATGGCAGAATTTAGCAGAAGCAGTAGGAACTTACAACATTCGTAAGCGTTGGAGAGAGTGATTAAACAGCATATTCAAACCGCATTTAAATTACTATTGGCTTCTTTGCTTATAGGGTGGCTTGTTAGGGGTGGTAAGTTGGACTTTGGGGCACTGCTCGATCTTCTTCAGCCGTCTATTTTGGGGCTACTTCTCTTGCTTTTATTGACCATGCTTGCAAACAACAATTTCAGGTGGCTACTTCTACTTAGAGGCTTGGGACTCCACTCGACGTTTGGCATTACGATGCGTCTGACGTTAATCGGAATTTTCTTTAATTTTGCAATGCCAGGTGGGGTTGGTGGGGATATTGTTAAAGGATATTATCTTATACAGGGGCATCCTGAGAATCGCACCAAAGCAGCAACGAGTATTCTTGTTGATCGAATTATTGGAATGTTTGCGATGTCTCTTTTGGCTTTATTTGCCATGTGTTGGCAGTGGGAACATGTTTTTCAATCGCTGCCACTGAAAGGTGTTTTCACTTCTGTTGTCATTGTGAATCTTATTATCCTTATATTTTTCCTTCTGGCTCTCTCTAAAACGATCAACGAGGGGGCTTTGACGACTTCGGTTCTTTTAAGGGTCCCAGGCGGGAAATTGATTCGAAAAGTTTTAGACGCATTTTATTCTTTTCGAAATTGTATTGGAACATTGTTTGTTGGGCTTTTTTTGAGCTTTGGTTCGCAGTTTCTTCATGTTCTTTTCTTCTACATTGTCTCACAGGCACTTGGATTTACTGATATTGATATTTCTGCATTTTTCTATGCTGTTCCTTTGGGGTTGATTGCGATGGCGCTTCCCGTTGCACCAGGTGGAGTTGGTGTTGGGCAAGCTGCTTTTTTAATGCTATTTAATTGGGGAATGGGATTTGAGAGTGATTTAGGACCAAATTCAGTTACAGCACTTCAGGCAATGAATTTATTTTGGGGTTTATTTGGTGCCTATTTTTATTTTCGGATGAAAAAAGAAATTCCACTTAAGGTGCCTACGTGATTGATCAAAAACATCGTATTCTACTTGCAAGCATTCGAAAGCTCTTGAGAAGAGGGGCAGATCGTAATATTCGAAATATCTGTGAAAAATCTCGCCCTGTGGATATTGCAGAGATTTTTGACGAGCTTGAAGCAACAGATCAGCTTACAATTTTTAATTTACTACCAAGTGATGAATTTCGTGCGCAAGTGATGAGTCATTTGGATGAAGAAACACAAGTTGAAATTGTGGAGAAGTTGCCATCTGAGTCTCTCAATACCATTGTGACGTTTATGGATGCAGATGACCAAGCGGATCTGTTGAACAATCTAGATGAAGAACTTTCCCAATCGATCTTGGGCTCTATGGAGAAAGAGGATAAGGAAGAGATCGAGGACTTACTTCAGTACCCAGGTGATACAGCTGGTGGACTTATGACGACAGAGATTTTTGACCTTGATCAATCTCTAACTGTAAAAGAAACGATTCAGGCTCTTCAAGAAGATGCAGATGAGGCCGTTGCTACATTTTATGTGTACGTGACAGATGAAGATCGAAGGCTTGTGGGTGTTTTGAGCCTTAAGCAGCTTTTGCTTTCAAAGCCTACCGATGTTCTTAAAGAGATTATGATTAAAGACACAGTGAGTGTTACGGTGGCTACCAAACAGCAAGAGGTGGCTAAGATTGTTGAAAGATACGACTTTCTTTCTGTCCCGGTCATTGATGAAAGCAATACGCTTATGGGTGCAATTACTGTTGATGACATCATTGATGTGATACGAGAGGAGGCAAGAGAGGATCTTCTTGCTATGGGGCAAACTCGTATACCAACAAGATCCACATTTGTTGGGCAGCTTCGCTCTCGTTTTCCATGGCTCTCATTGTCGTTCTTTGGTGGAGTTTTAATCTTTTTTGTTGTCTGGAAATTTGTCGGAAATGGTGAACTGAGTCTTGCATGGTTGCTTGCGTCTTCATTGCCTTTATTGTTGATGGTCGGTATGACAGTTTCAAATCAAACAACAACTCTTGCGGTACAGGCCATTCGTGATGGAAAGCTTGTGTATTCGGGCCTGCCGTTTTATTTGCTCAATGAATTACAGATTGCAAGTGTTGTGGGTTTTGTTTCGGGGCTATTTTGGTTTGCTATTTTATCTTTATTTGGTGGTATAAATTTTCAATTGTCAGCTCTTCTGGGTGTCGCACTTTTTGTTCAAGTGGCACTTGCAATAATATTGGGTGTGTTGATTCCTTGGGTTTTACAGCGACTGCAGTTAGACCCAGCTGTCGGTAGCCTTTCGTTAACCGCTGTTATTAGTCAGTTACTTACAATACTCTTTGCGCTTTCATTTGTGAGCTGGGGTTTGTTTTGATCAAAGATAAGATCATTGTTCTTAATGTGATTAAGCATGGGGAGGCAGATCTTATTGTAAAAGGACTTAATGGTGAGGGAAATAAATTGGCTCTTTTTGCGCGTTCTGCGCTTCGAAGTAAAAAAAGATTTGGTGGAGGCGTTTTGGAGCCTCTTCATTATATCGAAGTGGACTATAAAGAGTCCAAATCAGAAAATGGACTTGGTGTTTTAAATGAAGCTCGAATTGTTGAAGAGTTTCGAAGTATTCGTAAAGACTATGATAAAATTCAGTTAGGTCTTCAGATGCTTCAAGTTGTGGAAAGATATAGTCAAGAGGGGCTATCGGAGAATCAGGTGATTTTTAGAATTTTAGGGAATTCACTCAAATCTTTGGAAACATCTGAAAACCTAGAAAAACTTCGAATGCTCTTCGAATTGAAGATACTTCAGTCTCAAGGGGTTATGCCTAGAACAGATGAAGTGTTGAGTCTTGTCAAGTTTCCGATAAAAAACCATGCTGACATTGATCTTCCAGCAAATAAAAAATCAGTTCTTCAGAGGCTTTTGAAAAAAGCGCATGAGTATGCCATTCAGTAACTGGGACGAAGACTTGAGGCGCAGTCGATAGGCCAATTTTGAGCTTCTACCCAATATGTAAGAGGGATTTTTTCCTCTTCTCCGTTGTCTAAGAAATATTCAATGGGGGATTTATATCTGAGTTGAAGTTCTCCGCGGCGATACTTGTAGGTGTCGTAGACGTCGCTAACTCTTTCAAGGTGTTTTAGAAATTGAATGCGCCCAAATGTCAATTCGGGGTGACGTAAGAAGAAACTTGCTTTGATTCGGTCTTCTGAGTCGTTTAGGTCTTTTACGGCTTTATCAAGCTTTGATGCGTCAGTAGAGGACAGTGATTCGGGGATTTCACCAAAGTATGGGGCAAGTCTTGTGGCAATACTCTGACTGTGAGTATATTCAGGGTCCCATTTCCGTAACTCTTCCAAGGAGAGTATTTTGGGGAGATCATGGAGACTAAGATATTCAATGACCAAAGAATATGGAAGATCTATTTGATAGTAAGAGCTATTGAATATTTGAGTTCCTAAGAAATGGACTCGTGCTCGATGAAGCTTCATAAGCTCAATAAACTTTTGAGTTGTGACTCGAGCAAATGCTAAGTTGGAAATCAAGTTTGAAAAAAGAAGGATCGCAATCAATATTCGCATCGTACGACATTCTTAGCAAGAATGATGCTCACTCAAATGCTTATATAAGTACTATTTTGTACTTGAAGTGTTCATAAAGTGTACACATCGGCAAATTGAGTCGGAACAGACATTAAGGAAATTTTGAGTAGTTCCATAACATCGTCGGCATTTTTAATAAAGTTTAACTTTCAGGTAAAAGGATTTGTTCCACAGCTTCTTTTAAAGATGGAAAAATAAAGTCAGGTTTTTTAAATTCCGATTCATTGGGGTCCTCTGTTCCCTCTAGAAAAATAGTTTTGGTTCCAGCTCTGCGCCCAGCTTCAACGTCGGTCATACGGTCGCCAATCATCCAGCTCTTTGAAAGATCAATATTGTGTTCCTCTGCTCCTAGTAGGAGCATTCCTGGGTTGGGCTTTCGAAGCTCATGATCACTATTGGGAAGATGTGGGGCGTAATAGTAACCAGCTATTTCAATATCCCATTTCTTTAAATGAACAGATATTCTGCGATGAATTTCATCTAAATTTTCTATTTGAACGAGCCCTCTTGGAATTCCTGATTGATTAGTTGCAATACAAATCAAAAAACCTGCTCTACAAAGGGATTGTATAGCTTCTTCAGCATGTGGGAAGTATTCAATTTGATCGGGGTCATTGAGATAGATTTTATCAATGATTACAGTTCCGTCGCGATCTAAAAAAACGGCTTTTTTCATTTTATTTCCTTATCAAGTGGATGGTGTTTTTCAATTGTGCGGGCGAGATCATCCAGGCTAAGATGCGTGTACTTTTGAGTTGCTGCAAGGGATTTATGTCCCAAAAGCTCTTGAAGAATTCTCAAGTCTGCTCCTGAGTTCAAAAGATGTGTGGCGTAACTATGTCTGAGTGCATGTGGATTGATTGGTCGAGATAAACCGGCATCCACTCCCCATTTGCGAACTTGATCAAATGCCTGTCGAACTTTCCACCCAATAAGAGTGCCTTGCTTCTTGATAAATTGCTTTTTGACGGACTTCGGTAGTGGTATGAGTCGTTCGCGCTCACCTTTTCCTTTAACTAAAATTTGATTTTTTGAAGCATTGTAATCTTTTGATTCAAGACTACAGGCTTCAGAGATTCTCAAGCCCCCTCCATATAATAGAGAAAAAAGAATGAGATCCCGTTGCGCAACTTCATAAGAAGTATTGGCGTGAAGAAGTCGATCTGTAAGAAGTTTTGCAATTTGAAGACACTCATCTACGCTCAAAAAGTTGGGGATTTTTTTGGAAGCAGTGTGAGTAAATAGCTTGGCCCCAAGATCTTGATTTAAGTGGGACTCTTGAAAGGCCCACTTGAAAAAGCTTTTTAGGGTGGAGATTTTTCGATTTCGAGAGGATTTGGAAAGTGGTGACCACAGTTGAATGGCTTCTTGGGAAAGTTCTTCGAGATGATTTTGGTGGATTGGTGTCGTGGTTGTCGACTTTTCACGTTCAAATGTAAGTTTATTTTCATTAATGTAAATAAACTTACAGAGGTCTATTTTCAGGGTTTGGCTAAGATCCAGGCGGTAAGCTCTGATGGTGTTTTCACTCCCAGTTCGTACATTCTTAATGAATTCCAAATATTTAAAGACCATTTCCTCAAGATCCAATTTGGCTTTTCTCCCTATAATTATTACACCGCAGCGTAAGTGTCTAAATATACTTCATAATACCATGCAAAAAATTGCTTGCATTCTTTACATGGGTTTGGTACATTATCGACCATAGTCGAGGTTGTCCCAAATTGAAACGCCCCGCAGCATCCACGTCATAGATCTTCATCGGAGTGGTTCAATCGAACTAAAAACAGAGAAGAGGTAGTACGTATGTCGGACACTAATACCATTTTACCTTCCAATAATCGCACATCACAACCATTTGGCGAGACTGAGGTGAATAAAAACACTTCAATCATTTATAAGTCAGATGCCATGCAACATCTATTAAAGATGGTCGAGAGAGTTGCTCGCTCAAATGCGAATATCTTGATCCTTGGTGAGAGCGGGACTGGAAAAGAATTGATCGCAAAAGCCGTTCACGAAAGAAGTCACAGACGAAATAAGCCGTTTGTAGCAATCAACTGCGGAGCTCTTCGAGAGTCTCTTCTAGAAAGTGAACTTTTTGGACACGAGAAAGGTGCTTTTACAGGTGCTTATGCAAGAAAAATTGGTCTTGCTGAAGTTGCAACTGGTGGAACTCTTTTTCTTGATGAAATTGGTGAGTTAACGCCTGGGATACAGGCGAAGCTGCTTCGTTTTATCCAAGAGGGTGAAATATATAGAGTCGGTGGTAAGGAGCCAATTCAAGTTGATATTCGTTTGGTCAGTGCGACCAATCGAGATCTTGAAACAGAAGTTGTTAAGAACAATTTCAGAGAAGATCTTTTCTATCGTATCAATACAATCACTGCACATGTGCCACCTTTGAGACGAAGAAGAGAGGATATCTCATTGCTCATTAACTATTTCTTGGCTCAGGGAAATAATAAGCACTTGAACCGTGGTCAGCAAATGAGTGAAGACGGTATGAAGATTATGACTCGTTATGATTGGCCAGGAAATGTTCGTGAGCTTCAAAATGTTTGTGAAAGGCTTCAAATTCTTTCAGAAGGTCACACAATTATGCCAGGTGATCTTCCTGAGAACATTCGTCATCCAGATCAAAAAGTCGTAATAGATGATTATGACCCAACTGTGACTGTGCATGAACTTGAAAAGCGATACATTTTAAAAGCTCTCAAGTATTATGATGGCAATAAAACTCGTGCAGCTCATGCACTGGGTATTACAATTAAAACACTTTACAATAAACTTCATGAGTACGGTGAGTTTGATAACTTTGCTGTCCATTCACGACCGAAGATGTAGAGTAGAGAAAGAGAAAAGCAGAGAAATAAAAAAAAGGACCCAAAGCACATAGCTTTGGGTCCTTTTTTTTATTTCAATTTGCTGTTTTTAAATCAAATTTGAATCGTCGTCATCGTCATCTGTTATTGAAAAGGAATCATCCACATCGTCAAATTCGGCCGTGTCGTCATCGTCTGAGAACTCATCCTCGATTTCAGTGTATTCGCTAGATGGGGACTCGGTGTCCAGTTCATCATCTACAACTTCAACGTCAGCAGAGTCGCTGACCTGCCTTGAGGTGGCTCTTAAGTCATCTGCTGCAAATGGATTTGTTATGACTGGGCTTGCAGAGCTGGAAGCTTGAATTTCTTCAAGAGTTGGAACCGCTGGTTTATTGCTTCTTTTTTTAGCTGGCTTTTTCTTTGAAACAGCTTTTTTCTTAGTGGCTTTTTTAGTCACCTTCTTCTTAGCTTTTTTCTTAGTGGCTTTTTTGGTCACCTTCTTCTTAGCTTTTTTCTTAGTGGCTTTTTTGGTCGCCTTCTTCTTAGCTTTTTTCTTAGTGGCTTTTTTGGTCGCCTTCTTCTTAGCTTTTTTCTTAGTGGCTTTTTTGGTCGCCTTCTTCTTAGCTTTTTTCTTAGTGGCTTTTTTAGTCGCTTTCTTCTTAGCTTTTTTTCGAGTATTTTTTTTCTTTGATGCCTTCTTCTTGGTTTTGCGTTTAGCCATCAAAAAACTCCTTCAGTAAGTCAAAATTGAAAAAACCAAGGGTGATCCCTTGTAACAAGGATTACTTGGAACACCTTTTTCTGACAAGAAAAACTTAGAGGTTGTTGATTCTGATGGTCAGCGCAATAACTCTCTAGGAGAAGCAATATGGGCCTAATTTCCATCTATCAGGCGTGCCAGTCCGTCAGGTATTCTAAATGAGAGAAAGAACCCTCCGTCAAAGGCTCTTTTTTCAGGAACTGTGGAAAGATATCCTAGGACCTTGCGTTGATTTTTAGATTTTATTGGAAAGGTGAGTTTTAAGAATGGATTAAAGCCAGGTGTTGGCACAAAAATCCCCATCGCTTCAACGCCCAGAAAGAGACTTCCTTCAAAGCGACCTCTGTCGATATCAAGCCCTACTTTTGGAAGTTCTCCACCAGGAATCCCGGGAAGAGGGTCGCCATTGGGTAACTTTGCAGGTTCAGCAAACTTAACTCCATTTACGATAAGTTCAATTGGGATTAGGAGACTCAATTCCCAATTGCCCTTTGAGTTTTTTCGTATTGCCCATTTGGCTCCTGGTAGATTTCTTAGATCTCCCTCAACTTCTGTTCCAAGGGGGTTAAATGGAAGGGGCAGATTGAAAGACAAAATATTGTTGAGTTTATCGAGTTCAATAATTGAGAAGGTACCAAATGGACCTGCATTGACTTCTCCGTCTATGTCGAGTTCTGGTTTTTCAGGTAAACAACTGGCTTGGTTGCCACAGCCTTCGGAGTAATCCCAGTGGGGAGGGGCATATTCGGAAGCTACGTAGCTTCCACAACCCGTTAACGAGAATATTAGTACGACTCCAATTCCTAAAGAGCTAATCGTTCTAAACATAACTCCTCCCACATATAGAGGTATCGGACTTAGGTCTAGGAAACTTAAGCGTAAGTATTTGAAATTATTGGATAAAAATTCGACAAATTTTGATAACATTGGATTCAATACTTCAATAATTAAAAAGATCGTTGATCATTTCGACAAAAAGGATCTGTTTTCTTAAAAAAAAGCCCGACTCTTTCGAGTCGGGCTTAAGGTTATACTGCTACGGAACGGGCGGGCTTATCCTATGAGCTTCAATGCCACGGACTTCGCCTGGTTTGCTTGCGCCAATGTTGAAATTGACGAGTTTAGGAGGATATTCTCCCTTGTCAAATCCGCAGCCGCTTTTGCTACGTCAGTATCTCGAATTCGGCTATTTGCTGCCGACAAGTTTTCTTCCGCTACACTGAGGTTATTGATTGTTGATTGTAATCGATTTTGAAGAGCACCTAGATTGGCTCTTTGACCGTTAATCATAGTTTGTGCCGTATCCAGCTTTGCAAGAGCTTCCTGAGCATTTTCTTGCTGAGTGTAGTCTACGTCAGCTAGATCAAGTGCTGCAAGAGTTGCAACGTTTTGGCCGGCATCAAAAGAGATGCGATCTTCAAATTCGTTGTTAAAAATACCTATTTGATAATCAAACGATTCAGATGATCCATCGAGAAGCTTGGTTGTTCCCCATGTTGTCACCTTTGCAATACGTTCAAGTTCACTTTTGAGTTGTTGGACTTCCTTGTCTATGAACCCTCTTTCAGTGTCACCAACTGTATCTGATGATGCTTGGATTCCTAGTTCTCGAAGTCTAATGACGATGTTTCCAATTTCGTTTAATCCACCCTCAGCAACCTGAACCATCGATATACCATCGTTGGCGTTTTGATTGGCTTTTCTGATAGATCGAACTTGCGCTTTCAGGTTTTCTGAAATTGCTAGACCTGCAGCATCGTCTGCAGCTTTGTTGATTCGTGATCCACTTGATAAGCTTGCCATAGCACTGCTCATCTTTAATTGACTGCTACGCATATTTCTTTGCGCGTTGATGGATTCAACGTTTGTCGAAACCCGTAATCCCATAACTCTATCCTCCGTTTATATTCATCACTTCTCCTTGTGTTTTATAAACTCCGAGTTCCATGGAGTTGGATTCCATTCCTGTGGTTAGCCCACCCAGATGAAAAGGAATTTCTCATCTAACTTTCACACTCACATTCGGGATGCACGACGGTTTCTTGACAGGACGACAGGCTGGAAACGGCTGAACATCTGGTTTTCCAGTCGTTTGATATATCTAGGTCTTAAGACGTTTGTATCGACTTTCCAAACCTTTGTATGACGACATTCATACTAAAGTTGGAGATATTCAACTTTCAAAAAAGCATTGAATTCTACTAGCGACCCATTCTGGTTGATCTTCCATCATGTGGTGTCCGGCCTTTTCATGGACGAAGTACTGGCTTTCAGGCGACATTTGTCGAGCTTTATCAAGCAGGCGTATTGGTACAACTCGATCTTTTGCACCCCAAAGAAAGAGAACTGGAGAACTGATGTTTTTTATAAAGTTGGGATTGTCGCCAGTTCGGATGGCCTCCGTAGCTTGAATAAATGATTTGAAACTTTCAGGCTCATCTACAAATGCTCGAGAGTAATATCCAATACTTTCTTCGTTTATCAGACTTTTGTCTTCAACCGTTCGTTTCATCAATTCACGAACAAACTGGGTTGTAATCATTCGTCCTGCAACTGGCCAAAGTACTTGAAGCCTGGAAAGTGAAAAGGGGATGAGGCGTTTGGAGAGAGGGGGAGATATTGCGGCGACTTTTCTAAACTGTTCAGGCCATCTCTCAATCATTTTTAAAGCTATCAAGCCTCCAAGTGAACTCCCTACAATATGCGGAGTTGAAACTTGAAGTTTCCTCAATACTGAATTTATGACATCAGAATATTTGTCCAGATTCCAGTTCTCTTGATAGGACTTTGATGAATAACCAAATCCAGGAAGATCAATGGCAATGACTCGATATTTCTGAGCGAGTATTGGAGCGAGCAATCTCCATGAGTATTGAGAAGCACCCAGCCCATGTATAAGTAAAATAGGTTGTCCCTTTCCAATATCGGTATAGGCAATGGAGTGTTCTTTTATTTGGATCTTTGTTGGCTGAAGGCGCCCTTTTGAAAATTTGCGAATTTTGAGTTGAGATTGCAATCTCAGCATTAAGGCAAAAAGCCAGAAAAGTGTGATTGCAAATATGATTGAAACAAAAACCAATGTCCAAAAATCACTCTCTATGTTCATAAAAAATGTCATATTTAGTCTACTTCTTGAAAGCGGCAGAAGGCAATTTGCCCATTTAACGTGTATCTTTTGTCTTGATTCTCTTTAAGGTATGAAGTGGTTTTTTGGCCAATGGTGCATTCCTTTTCCTTGAGCGCGAAATGGGTGCATTGCTCACATGAGTAAATAAAACTTTGTTGATTGAAGTATTTAGGGTCCACTGGTTCTGTTTGAACACTGAATTTGATTTTTTGGCCGTATCTAGACATTTAAGCCCCTTGGAAATAAGACAATTCATCAGCGAAATCTTGACGTTACAAGGGGCATCATGTAGTTATTGCTCACCTTATGGCGCCAAATCTTTATAAAGGAAATCAAGCATGTTTTCAGGGATAATCGAGTCAAAATCAAAGGTTTTGGCGATAAGTCCTAGAAATGATGTGTTTGAACTTCTGGTTGAGCGTCCAAAGGCATTTGAAGACCTCAAACTTGGAGACAGTATCGCAAACAATGGAGTTTGCCTCACTCTGGAAAAAATGAGTTCAAATGAACTTCAGTTTGCTGTTGGGGCAGAAACCTTGAATATAACAAACTGGAAGAGTCACCTCAAAATCGGCGATTTTATGAATCTTGAGCGTTCACTTCGGTTTGGAGATCGTGTTCATGGGCATATGGTCACTGGACACGTGGATGCTATTGGCAAAGTGGTTGGAGTTGAGCGAGGTTCTGAGACCATCGAGCTTGAAATCAAAATTCCTGACGAAATTCGTCGATTTGTATGGAAAAAAGGCGGGTTGGCCGTTAATGGTGTAAGTCTCACAGTGAACTCCTTTGAGGAGAGTGTGGTTCAGTTCTTGCTCATACCAGAGACTGTGAAGCGAACAAATTTGAGTGATGTCAAAATCGGCGACTTTGTGAATTTAGAAGCAGACTATGTAGCTCGAGCGATTCAGGCTTGTAGGGAGACAGAGAGTTGAACACTGTACCAGAACTTGTAGAGGATATTCGCTTAGGGAAGATGGTCATTCTTGTCGACGATGAAGATCGTGAGAATGAGGGTGATATCGTGCTTGCAGCTGATCATGTGACACCAGAGTTGATCAACTTTATGATCAAAGAGGCTCGGGGACTTGTGTGTGTGACTTTAACAAAAATGCAGGTACAGAGGCTTGGGCTAACCCAAATGGTAGAGGAGACATTCAATTTTTCCCCTCACAAAACAGCGTTTACAGTTAGTATTGAAGCTTCAAAAGGTGTTACAACAGGTATTTCGACCTCGGATCGAGCACACACAATTCGTGTAGCAGCAAACCCGTTGGCGGCTCCATCGGATATCGTAGCACCAGGGCATATTTTTCCAATTCGTGCTCAAGATGGCGGTGTTTTAAGAAGAGCTGGGCATACAGAAGGCAGTGTGGATTTGGCGCGACTTGCAGGATTGAACCCTGCTGCAGTTGTTTGCGAAATTATCAATGATGATGGGACCATGGCACGTTTAGAAGATCTCAAGAAATTTGCAAAAAAACATGATCTTAAAATTGGAACTATTGCAGATCTTATTCAGTATCGTACGCAAAATGAAACTTTGGTTCGGGAAGTTGCTAGCAGCAAGTTGCCAACAAGGTATGGCAAAAATTTTGATATTAAAGTTTTTAAGACGACAATCGATGAATCTGAACATGTTGTAATAAAAAAAGGAAATATTGGACCAAACTCGACACTCGTACGTGTTCACTCACAATGTATGACAGGGGATATATTCGGAAGTCTCCGATGTGATTGTGGCCCGCAGTTAAACAAAGCTCTTGAAATGATCGAGAAAGAGGGCAGTGGAATTCTTCTTTACTTGAGACAAGAAGGTCGTGGAATTGGACTCACAAATAAAATTCGAGCATACTCCCTTCAAGAGCAAGGGATGGATACTGTAGAGGCAAACCTTCATTTGGGTTTTCCTCCTGATTCCCGTGATTATGGAATTGGTGCACAGATACTCAAATCACTTGGTGTAAAGAAGATCAAGTTGATGACCAATAATCCAGCAAAACGTGTAGGTCTTAAGGGATATGGGCTTGAGATCACAGAACGAGTTCCTTTGATAGCTGGGCAGACAGATGAAAACTCACAATATATGAAAACAAAAAAAGAAAAAATGGGTCATTCGTTTGAAGAAATTCTCTCAGACACAACCCAATTGGAGATTCACTAATGCGTGGTTTTGTGGCAAACACGACAGTATCTGGTGTTCGAATTGGAATTGTGACGGCTCGTTTTAATTCAGAAATAACAGATCGCCTTTTTGATGGTGCAATTGAAGCTCTTAAGGCAAATGGTATTACAGATTCAGAGATTGTTTCGGTTTCAGTACCAGGTGCATTTGAAATTCCATTTGCAGCTCAGGAGTTACTTGAGGCTGGTGTGGACGGAGTTGTTGCTCTGGGGTGTATTATTCGGGGTGAGACCACTCATTATGATTTCGTATGTAACTCTGTTGAAAGAGGGTGTACGGAACTCAATTTGAAATATAGAAAGCCTGTTTCTTTTGGGGTTTTGACAACAGAAGATAGTATTCAAGCACGCGACCGAGCTGGGGGACGTTACGGCAACAAGGGGAAGGAAGCGGCAAAAGTCACTTTAGAAATGATCAATTTAAAACAAACGTTAATTAACCCAACCCCCAATAAGGAGTCCAATGTCCATGTCTGATCAAACTCAATCTCAAGAAGCTGTAGCAAATTCGGTTGTTTTGGAGCTAACCACTCGTGATTTTTTAAATCAACTTAGATCACGTGTCAGTGCCTATGACGCCCAACTCATTCTCGATTCAGCAATC
This sequence comes from Bdellovibrionia bacterium, assembly GCA_030427965.1. Classification (GTDB taxonomy): domain Bacteria; phylum Bdellovibrionota; class Bdellovibrionia; order Bdellovibrionales; family JAUICD01; genus JAUICD01. Next base: position 2,285 of record JAUICD010000007.1, on the reverse strand, counting down.
GTAAGTTCGGGCCTTGAAGTTACGGATGAATCTAAAATGACTAAAGATGAAGCCAAATCCCTTTGTCTTCAGCTTATTAAGAAGGGTGGACCTGCGTTTCAAGTCGGCTCTAGCATCTATAGAGATCAGAATTTACACTAATTTCGTCTCGAGAAGCCCTAGCATTTGGATCTGAGGCGGTATAAAGTGTCAAGATATGGCCGCCTTGGATGACAACCAGCTCAAACGGGAAGAGTACCGAAAGAGACGTCGCGAGATATTCATAGCAATATTGATTGGCGTCGTCTTTTGCGCGCTTATTTGGGTGCAGTACCACCTTGTTAATATTAGTCGAGAATTACCATTTGAGCATTCCGTTTTCTTTTTTGGCCTTGTCAATTTCAACATCATTCTCGTTCTCTTCTTATTATTTTTAATATTTCGAAATGTCGTAAAAGTATTTGTCGAAAGACAAGGACGTGTGATCGGAAGTTCGTTAAGGGCAAAGCTGGTTGCCGCATTTGCAGCCTTTAGTTTTGTTCCAACAACGCTCATGTTTATTATTTCAGTCGTATATATCAATAGTAGTTTTGAAAAGTGGTTCAGCGCCAAAATGGCAGATGTGATGAGAGATGCTCTTGAGGTTACAAAATCATACATCATTTCTGAAAAGAATCGAAACTATCACTATGCTTATCAAATATCTGAGGCTCTTCATGGAACATCAGATCGTCAAGTGCGTCGGGTATTGTCTAAATATATTCGTGTTTTTCAATTGGATGCAGTGGAGTTTTATACGGATCTTTTCAAAGATCCAATCCTTGTTGTTGATGAGAAAGAAAATTTGCCAAAAATTCCGATACTTTCTTTGGATAAACTTCGAAAAGGACTTGAAGACCACGTTGAGGACAGCACTGTCCACAAATATGACTATGGCAACTTGGTACGAGTTGTAGTGCCTGTAAAAAGAAACGGCAATGTTATTGGTGCTCTTGTTGTGAATTCCTTTGTTCCACTTTCATTGATAAGTCAAATGGATGAAATTGCCTCTGCCTATGGGGAAATTCGAGATGTGAATCCATTGGAGTATCCAGTGAAGTCTATTTATCTCATCATTCTTATCCTGATGACGCTTGTGATTTTGTTTGCTGCCACTTGGCTAGGTTTTCACCTAGCAAGGCAACTTGCGACACCTCTACAGAAACTGGGGGAGGCTATACGCAAGGTAGCAAAGGGCTCGTACCAGAAAGTGGAATTGGAAACAGGTAGCGAAGAGATCGGAAACCTTATAATGAGTTTCAATCAAATGACCCAAGATCTTGCACAATCACAAGATGAAGCTTCACAAGCAAATGAGAGTTTAAAAACAACACTTTCAACATTAGATGAACACACACGCTATATTGAAGTTGTTCTTTCGAATGTTTCTGCAGGTGTTGTATCTGTTGATTCAGAAGGGACTATAACCACCATGAACCGAAGAGCAGGAAATCTTCTTAAGGTGGTTCCCAAATCTTTGATAGGTAAAAAAATTGAAAAAGTTCTTCCATCGGATCATCTGAAGACATTTCGTGGGTTGAAATCGATTTTGATCAATAGCGGTACAAATAGCTTAAGTCGAGAAATCCGTTTGAATATTGGAGAAAACTCGATGTTGATGCAAATGTCGATTGCCACACTAAAAGATGAGGTTGGGCGAGATTTAGGTTTGGTCATTGTATTTGATGACATGACCCCTCTTGTGAATGCTCAACGAGCGGCAGCTTGGCGAGATGTTGCCAAACGTATTGCACATGAAATCAAAAACCCTCTAACTCCAATAAAACTCTCTGCTCAAAGACTGGATAAGAAATTTGGTGATGAAATTAGCGATCCTGCATTTCGAGCATGTACTTCGACAATAATTAAACAAGTTGACGGGTTAAAGGGACTTGTAAATGAGTTTTCACAGTTTGCACGGCTTCCTCAGTCCCAACCCAGAGTGACGTCTCTTAATAATTTGGTGGGGGAAAGTTTGGTTCTCTATCAAACAGGTCACAAAGACATTGATTTTCAATTTACTCCAGATGAGAACCTCCCCGATATATCATTTGATCTTGAGCAAATGAGGCGTGTGATTTCAAACCTCTTGGAGAATTCTGTTGCAGCAGTGACGGGACGAGAGTTTCCTCGAGTTGAGATTAAAACCCTCTTTGAGAGAGAGCTACAGGTTGCGAAGCTGATTGTTCAAGATAACGGGCCTGGAATTCCTGATGAAATTCGTTCGAGAGTATTTGAGCCCTATGTTACAACCAAGGACTCAGGAA
>JAUICD010000066.1 GCA_030427965.1 Bdellovibrionia bacterium | reverse complement strand
TTTGTGATTTAGAGGCTCAGTCTGTATACCTAAGCGTTTTCCAATAATTTGCTCCAGTGCCAAAACCGCAGATGTATTGACTCTTTTGTCTTTGTCATCAAGAAGCAGAACAAACTTAAAGGCCTCATCTTTTTCACTGATTCGTGCTAGTGCATCCACAATATGACGTCTTACCCATAAACTCTGACCATTACGAAAATTTCTTTTATGGTTTAACTCTGTCCATAACATTTTGTGATCTTTTAAATTGGCATGACGTTTCAAAACTTTTGCTGATCGAGTTCGAACAACTAAAGCTGGATCTTGAATCAGCTTTCTTGCCCATTTAAGAGCTTCGTTTTTATTCACACGTTCCATTGCCAAAAGCCCTGCATCTCTCATAAACCACTCTTGACTTCTCAATGCTTTTTTCAAGAAAGACTGACTTGAAACACCCTGTTCTTCTGTCATTGCCATCAAAGCTCTCCATCTAATTTTAAGTGGAGCTCTTTGGTCAAAAGCAATTTCTGAAAGAGAGTCTCTCTTCACGACATGTTTTTTAGGTATTGAAGCCAAAGAGAAATTTCCAAATAAGAACACACTTACTATAAGAAGTTTCATTATGGCTCTCCTTCTCTTTGTTAAAAGAACTATTACTGGACGACTAGCTTTGGCTTTCTGATTCATTTTTCACAAACTCTTCAAACTCAGAAATAAGCTTCTCGCCAACATCTCCTTCTTCATCTGATTCCGAGCTCTTATCTTCCACTGGGGCAGATTTTAATTCTTCAGCTTCATTCAAAAGTTTTTCAGGACTCGGCTCAGGAATAGGGCCTTCAGTCTCTGTAACAGTCGTCTCAAGCTTGGCTTTCTCTCCTGGCTCTTCAGGCTTTGCCTCAGAGGTTGATTCTTCAGGTTTTAACTCTTCTTTTGACTCATCGGACTTTGCTTCAACCACAGCTTCTTTAGAATTTTCCTCAGAGTCAGTCGGAACTTCTCCACCAAGCTCAGCAGCTTCACTTACAAGTTTATCTGGATCCACCTCAACACCAACAGGCTCATCACCGCTTGCATTTTCATCAACCTTCAATTCAGCAGCTTCGCTTACAAGTTTATCCGTATCAAAATCCCCTAGAACTCCCATATCTTCTTCTTCAGTCTTATCTGTATCAGTAACTGGAGTTTCCTCCTTCGCCTCAGGAGCATCTTCTCCAACAGCAGCAGCAAACTGAGCCATAATATCGTCACCTGAGTCATCAGCATCATCTGTCGCCTTCTCCTCAGTCTTAGGGGCTTCTGTAGTAACCTCTTCAGCTTCTACGGCTTCTTCTGCGACTTCCTCTTTGCCAGCAGCTTCCTTTTTTTCTTCCTGTGCGCTTGGTTCAGCTTCCGCAGCAGGGGCAACTTCCTCCGAAGCTTCTGAGTCACCGCCTTTTAATTTATCTAGCTCATCTTTTAGCCTTTGGTTCTCTTCTTTATAAAGTGAGAGATTGGCAATATCGTCTTCAATGATTTCATACTCAGCAAGCTTGGATTGCAGTTCAGCAAGCTTTGCTTGCAGTTCATCATTTGCACTGGGATCACTCCCACCTGCTTTTTCAGCAGTGTCTTTTGCCTTTGTCAGTTCAGCTTTAAGTTGTTCTATTTCACCTTCTTTGAGACTTAGATTTTCCTGCAAACTTTTTAAAGCATCGACTTGATCTACATCTCCACTGCCGGGACTCGGAACCGCAGATTTTTCATCAGATATTTCAGATGATGGACGAGGTGCAGAGTCTATAACTTTTCTTAAAGTTTCTTCAAGGTTCTTCAACTCACTTTGATTGGACTCTCTTGTTTTATCTGTACTCAAATCAAGAAACAATGAAATGGCAAAAAGAATCAAGACTACAATAGCAAGTATGCCTATAATCTCTAACGAATGGCTGACGAAATACTCAAGAAACTGATCTACATTCATACTCCTCTAAGTCTCAGTTCCTCTTCTGAAAACGTCAAGAAATTCAGGTTCTTAGAAAGGGCGAACACAGACTTCCCATCTATTGTCTAGTAACAAAGGTTCAAGTTGTATCTCGCAAACACAAGGCAGTCTTAAGTCCAGACCCACTTCTTGGATCACGACAAACAAATACTTGGACTGGTCAATGCTGGTACATCCACACTTAGCTATATCTCAGTCCGCACTGTTTAGCACACAAACGAAGAATTGAATGAGTCAAATAATTCCAAAAACAGGGTCACTGTAAAAAAGAGCGTTCCAGATTGAGTCTTTAAGAAAAATCTCTATCTGAGTCGAAAAATTCAAATTCTTTTAAGAATGTCTAGACCTTTGCCGATCAGAAAAAACTGGCGAATGAAGTTGTATGTAAACTCTAGTGAAACGCGGGTACGCCCGAAAGGGGGCCGAAAATGTCGGCTACACCAATAAAGGCAAATCAATACTATTTTATGTATGGCGAGGAACAACTCGGTCCATACTCCGAAGTGGAAATTCGAAATCTATTTGATCTGGGGTCCATTGCAAAGTTCACCAAAATTTGGTGTCAGGATGAGGGAGACTGGTGCAATCTTGAAGAAATCCCTGAGTTTCACTCTCTTGTAACTAAAGACTAAAACTTAGGAAAACGCACGTCGTCGAACTCAAGTAAATCGTTGATAAATAAATCCAATAAGTTCAATCTCCACTCCTAATCGTTATTGAGGGGCTCAGATCTTAATTTTTTTAAAGAGTCTCTACCAATACTAAAATGGAGGAACCGTGGTTCGTGCAATTGTTTTTTTCTCATTTCTATTTATTTCAATGATTTCCCATGCAGATAAAGAAGATATCAATGATTGTTTAAAGGGATGGGGGAAGCATCCGTTTGGAGAAAAACCTCAATATCGAACTCTCAACACAAGCGTCAAGATATTGGGTATTGGAAAGAAAATTGCGGACAACACACAAACAAAAAAGCCCGCTCTTGTTTTAGTTAAGCCCTCTGTAAATGTTCTCTCAAAATCAACAATGAAGTTACTTAATCCCAATGGGTGGTACTGCCTTAAAGCGAATGTGGGTGTACTTGGGAAAACAACAATTGAAATCGATTGTAAAGCAAAACTTGCACTTGGCGATGGTCAGGCCGTTACAGTACTAGGAAGCCAAGGAAAAGGGGAAGAAACTGGGATCGCTATCTTGGGTAAAACTCAAGTCAAACGACTCAACTGTAAAAATTAGCTTCCACGAATTTCTTTAGTCAAAGCTTCATGAAGAAGTATAAGGTCGTGATTGAGCTTCTTTAACCGACCAGCCAACATTCCTGTAATTTTACGAAATATGGGAAGTGCCCATTTGGGATTTTGATTTGCAAAGCAATCAAAATCTTTTCTTGAAAGTACCAAAACTTGACAAGAGTCATCACAAACCACAGTGGCGGATCTCAACTCATCCGTCACAATTCCACTTTCTCCAAGCACAGGTAGTTGATCTGCTCCAAGAATGGCAACCTTAAAAGTATCTCCATCTGGAGTTTTTTTATAAATACTCACCAAACCCTTTGTTAGAATAAATAAATCTGTTCCAGGGTCACCTTCAGTCAAAAGTGTGTCGCCTTTTTCTAATTTTTTAACTCTCATGCAATCTGCCAAAAACTCCAAAGCCCCATCTTCATTTTTTAGAGATTCAAAAATATGAACACGAGCTAAAACCTCAGTTTCAGTTTTGGCATTCAAATCTCTAAAGTCAATTTTAGGCTGTCCGCTCATTGTCCTCACTCACACTCTGATCATTTTCAATCACTATGGCCATAGTTCCTTCTTTTAGAATATAGTCTGGAGTTGGAACAAACACAGGTCTATTGAAACTCATGCTTTTCACTTGTCTTAAGTTTTCTACCAACTGAGATACATTGGATGTCCTCTGTGCTCTTTTTAAAGCTTTTGTTTTAATCGAATGTGTATTTCCTGTATTTTCCAATACTCCAATTACAGATACACTGGGGTCGTTGATTTGAAAATCCTGTAAAAGCTCTGAGTACTTTTTTTCAACAAATTTTTCAGGTATGGTTTTTGTCGTCAATGTGTACTTTCCTCTTCCATTTAGCAGTTCATGAAGAATATTTGGAATACCTACACCAATAGAGGCACGAGCTAAAACAAGACGACTGTAATCTCGTGAGTAAATAATTTCATTGACGTTTGCAAGTTTCAAGTACTCATCCATTTTAGTATCTATAATTTCAGCAACAACCGGAGTTTCTTTTGCAATTTTAGTAAGTGTCATAGCTGTCATGATAGTGCGTGCATCCGCCTCAGTTGCTGTTGGACGCTTACCATCTACACCGGGAGTATTGTCTGCTAGAATCATAATTTTATTTGCTCGACTTGGTGCACATCTTAACAATGTCGATTCAGAATGAAACTCACCTCGAACAAATTTTATACCCTTTAAACGACTATCTGCTTGTATCGAATCCAACTCTTCATCTGGAACACTTGTGACCAAAACAATATCTTCTGATCTAAGTCCCCCACTGGCTTCGAGGATATTGTATAGAAACCCTGCCATCTCTGGCTTCCAACCACAGATAATAAGATGTCCTTTTAATTGCTTCTCATCCACAAAACCCCTCCTGTTTAATAGAGTCTGTTCTAAAAAATACATCGATACTTTTGCAGTCAAAACACCAACAGCAGTCACACCGACAGTCATCAATAAAGCAGCAAGCAACTGCCCCAGTGGCGTAACTGGATAACGATCTCCATAGCCAACTGTAAGAAGCGTCACAATTCCCCACCAAATGGAATCCATAACCCCAGTGATGTTTGCACCCTCTGCATCTTTCTCCGCATAATAAACCAGTGGAGAAATCAAGAGTGAAAACAGAACAACTCCACCTATCACACAGGCTGCAAGGTGACGGTTCATAAAACCAATCAGCCCAAACTTCAAATCTGAAAATTCTCTTACGACTCTTGCTATCATCCAATTGCTTATCGTCTAAATAATTTCAATTACTTAGACCTAAAAGACCGGATTTTGTAGAGGATCAAGACGTGTACTCATTTATCTAGACAGTCAGACCAAACCTTTATTAGAAACTCTTTAGATTTCATGCTCAAAACCACATAGACTAGACTTTAGATATATCTATAGTTTTCTCTAAAACCAAAAGATCAAATCATTTTGATTCTTTAAGCGATCGCTAAAGCTTGAATAAAACTATAGAAGAACACAGCATCAGGATCTGTTTGAACACTTTGAAGCTCTGATTTCATTTCCTCAACAGTTTCTTTGTCAACCACCCCAGCATTAGTGAGTTGTTCAGATGCACTTAAAAGTAAGTCTGTCCAAAATTGGATTGTTTCACGCCTTCTTCCCGGTTCACGTTTATCAAAGAAGAATGTTTTGATATTGGTTTGGATATCCGAAAACCCATTTGAAAGAAGATAATTGCCAAGTTTAGCACCGACAAATGGATCGCCCGCGTTCTCGAGCTGATAATCATTAAAGGCCATCCAGTACTTCCAGGTGGCTGGAGAGTATGGTTCTAGGAAAAACGAAGAATTCATCACTTCCGTAATAACAATCTTTGCTCCTGGTTTTAAGACTCTTCTGATTTCGCTTAATACATTTCCAGGGCGCGGAACATGTTCAAGTATCCAACATAAAAAAGCACCATCAAACGTATTCGAATCAAACTGCATGTTGGCAGCATCCATTTTTTGGATAGTCACTCGTGGCTCATTCTTCAATCGAAGTTTTGCAACCTCCAATTGCCTGTCATTTAAATCAATGCATGTATAATTTGTTTCAGGAAATCGTCTCAAAAGAATCTCAGTTTGCGCTCCAATTCCACAACCAACTTCAAGCACAGATTTTAATTTATAAAAATCCACATCACGATAAATCAAATGCTCACCAAATCGAGCTTGTTGTGCAAGACGCTCTTGCTCTCTCTCACTAAATCCATGAATATATGGAAAATCGCTCATAACACCTACCGGGGGTCGACAATAGCTCTTAAAATGTTATAAAGACAACTGTATGATCGCGTAGCTCAGTTGGATAGAGCACTAGTTTCCTAAACTGGGGGTCGCAGGTTCAATCCCTGCCGCGATCACCACTTGATTATTACTTTATATATGAATTCGAACGTCCAAGATTCGAGACACAAACATCTTTTCGTGAATCTATACTGTACTGCAAGTAAAGCTCAGAGAATGACCCCTCACAAACAACTTGGCTTTTCCAGTTAACCTTTTGACTTGGTATAGAAACCTTTGCAGTACGTTTTGGAGTAGATGAATAGGCTTCCATTCTTTTAGAGGCAATTTCAAAAGTAGCTCCATCATTTGAGAACACAATTTTGTCATCAGCAAGAGATGGTTTTCCTAAAGGTATGGGCACTCCATACTCCAAAGAAGTTCCACCTAAATCCGCATGTCCCTGATTTGCAACCTCGGCATAAAACCCAGCCTCTTTGTCATACCCAACAAATACGACCTTCATAGGATCACCCTCATTGAAGCAGGTAATTGGGTTTCCAGACGCATCAGCAGCAGTTGTGTTTAGAATAAAAACAGACAATATCAAAATAAAATTTCTCATTCGAGTTCCTACCTTTTAAAATCATTGGACCAATCAAATTAACTCTATTTTTCAGTGTATGGAGCAAATCTAAAGATGTTGAGAGCCTCAACACGATATCGTAAAAAATAGAAACACCATAATACGTTAGATTCGCCTTGAATCATACACCCCTGTAAAAATGATACTTTTGCCGACACTTTAGACAGTCATTCTTCACACCTTCAACATGAATGCCCCAGGGCCCTCACAGTCAATCGCTCTTGAGGTACCGACGCAGGGTCAGCTTTAGTACCAATGCCCACGCAAACAATAGTGTTTATTTAAATACAGCATCATGGATCAAACGATCCAACAGATACGTTAAATTGGGACAAACGGCGCACCACTTGACCCACTAGACGTTCAAGGAAGAGGTTCAGAAATTAAAAGAAAAATAGAGAGCACTTCACTTGAGGAACTCGTTTTTAAAGAGTTTTTAAGTATTTAAGAGCTTTTGATGATTAAATGAACAACACTGTTGTGAACCAGTTTCTAAGTTTTACTACTGAATCTTACTTCTTGAAACAGTCCCATATTTGAACCGAATTTGACATGTCGTACGCCCAATTCCAAATGCAGACTTTGAGGCACTTACCTCGCCATGAGTGACTTGATTTACAAGATGCCTTGGAACAAGCTCATTGAATTCCAAGTTCTGGACATAGAAATCTGAAATCCCATGTTTCTTCGCCTCTTCCCACACACGGTCTATCGATTTTCCAGGGCTAAATTTTCGACAAAATGCTTGGATCTCCTCTTGAGAAGAAACATGCATATGATATACGGAAAAACCAATCCCTAAAAAAACAAGGATCATTCCAAGTATCGATAAAGTGGCTTTCATAACTCTAGAGTCGCCTATTTAAGACTTCACTTCAAGCAATGATACAACTACAGTCTAGTACTGCTTAGTGTCCTTTAATGTAATGAAACTCTAAATAGCCGTGACCTTAGCGAGGTTCTATATTTTCGACATTGAATCTCTCACCATCAAAGCTGAACTGCACATTCTGATTCCCTAAGGACATCCCGTGAAGAAACCCTTGGTGCTTTTTGTTTCGGTAGGCAATGGGGCGAGGGTCTTTTTCAACAACAGATTTTATAAGGCTCAGAAATCGATCCTTCTCATTTTTATCATGAAAGTAGGAATCCGCCTGATGGAGAGCTACTCGCGAAAACTCAACACCATAAGAAGCATCCTCCACCTCTTCTGTCCACCCTGCAAAAGATTCCGAGACCGAATCATAATCCCGGATATAAGGTTTGATATCTATAACTGGCGTTTCAGTTAAAACATCCACTCCAGAAACAAATATGTTCTTACCATCAATGTTTTCGACCTTTACTAGAGAAAGTCCGATGGGATTGGGGCGATGAGGGCTTCTTGTTGCCAATACACCTATTTTTTTTCCACCCAAACGAGGTGGTTTGATTTTAGAAATTTCAGATTTATTTGAATTCTCATGAAAATAAAAAAGCACCCAGATATGACTAAACCCCTCAAGCCCCTCAATCATCTCAGAAGCATTGTCGAGATTAAGAGAAATCAAGCCATCAGCTTCCTTAGCAATACCGGATTGCCTAGGGATTCCAAACTTCTCCTTAAAAACTGTATGAAATAGGCCTATTGGCTTTAACTTCATTTCAATATCCATCTATCCCCTCAAAATTTACCGAAAGCTCGCATTAAGCGGGGTAAATATTGCTTTTTTTAAGGGAGTTGTCTATCCCATGGAGAATGTTTCCAAAAACCTTCAATGATGCATTTGACGAGCCACCTAAGTATTTAAACTTCCATGGTTTTTTGACTTTGTGGAATCCATGCATTTGGCTACATGAGGAACGATTCATACAAATGTTTAAGCGATTTTTCCTCTTTCTAAGGAGAGTTCACATAATGTGAGCGCCACTATCAACGTAAATCGTTTCACCTGTAATATGAATGGCACCAGGACTACAGAGAAATGCAGCAAGCTCTCCAACATCTTTAGAGGAAATGTTCTCTTGAAGAGGAAGAGCAGCCTCAGACTCTGCCATCCATTTTCTAAAATCTTTGATCCCAGATGACGAAAGCGTTCTTACAGCTCCGGCTGAAATTGCATTCACTGTAATTTTCTGAGGGCCAAGTTCATAAGCCAAATATCGCACACTTGCTTCTAGGGCTGCTTTTGCAACTCCCATAACGTTGTAATGGGGCTTTACCCGAACTGCCCCTAAGTAGCTTAAAGTCAGTATGTTTCCACCGCTTTTCATAAGTGGAACTGCAAGTCTTGAAAGTTCAATCAATGAATAAACGCTAATATCCATTGCAGTATGAAAGCCAGATCGAGACGTATTTAAAAACTGCCCTTCTAAATCTTCCCGTTCTGCATAAGCCACGGCATGAATAAGATAATCCACATGTCCCATCTTCGACTTAACTTCAGCAAAAAATGATTCCGCCTGCCCCTCTTGAGTGATATCAAGTGGAGCAATCACCTTTGCTCCAAGCCCTTCCGCAAGAGGGCGAGCTCGTCTTTCCATTTTTTCATTGAGATAACTTACAGCAATTTCACATCCACGCTCACGGAGGCTTTCAGCTATGCCCCAAGCAAGACTTCGATCATTTGCTAGTCCAATTACAACTGCATTTTTCCCTTTAAGATCTTCCATAGCGCCTCACACACTACCTCAGTGATTTTCAATCTGTCACGCCTATCAAGTGGGGCGCTGCGAAGCCCTGTACTTCCTCTCTCTCAAATGGCTTAGCTCTTCGACTTATTCTGAAAGTGCTTTTTCTTGAGATGGAACTCGTATAAGTTTTGCCATGTAAAACCCATCACCACCGTCTTCATTTGGCAAAATAGAAGCTTCCTCTACAAGATCAAAGTCCTCTCGTTCATTGAGAAACCACTGGATCTGTTCGGAGTTCTCTTCTGGCCAAATACTACAGGTGGAGTAAACAAGTCTTCCACCAACTTTCACAATACTTGAGTACTGCCCAAGTATTTCTTTTTGAGTTGCAAGTAAGTTTTGAAAGTTGGATTCATCCATTTTCCACTTACCGTCTGGGTTTCTTCTATAAACACCTGAACCAGTACATGGAACATCTAGCAATAAAACATCTGCAGACTGATTCAAACGTTTGATCACTTTTGAGGACTCAATTGGACGAGCTTCAATAATATCAACTCCATTGCGCCTTGCTCGTTTTCTAAGCTCTTCTAACTTATGCGCATGTATATCCAAAGAGATGATCTTTCCTTTGTTTCTCATTTGCACACTCATGTGCAGAGTCTTCCCTCCAGCACCCGCACAAGCGTCCACAACACGGTCTCCTGGCTTCACCTCAGAAAAAGCCGCAACGGACTGCGAAGAAATATCTTGAACTTCAAAGTGTCCATTCTTGAAGGAATCTGTCTTAAATATTTGCCGACGACCCTTTATACGTAAACAAGTGGGAAATTTTGTCTTTTCAATTTCAATGCTATTGACCTTCAAGTTTTTGATCAATTGATCCGGATCTACCTTAAGTGTATTCACTCGAATAAAAACAGGAGCCTCTTTATTTAAGCTCTGCGCGATCTCTGGCCATCTTTCACCATAACTCTTAACCCCCAATTCATGAATCCAATCAGGAAAGCTCTCTTTGAGTGCCGTATCTTTTTGATCAATTCCCCTCTTAACTGGAAGCCCTTCAAACTCTTCCCACTCCGGAAGCTCCCATTCATTTTGGGACAAGTACTGACCAACCAAACGCATCAACACCTTTGAATCCGAAACAGGCTCTCCACCAAGTTCAAACCACAGTCTTCTCCAGTGACGGACAATATCAAACACAGTCCCAGCAACGAACTTTCGATCGCGTGCACCCCATTTACGGTTATTTCGAAATGCAAACTCAATGGATTTATCTGAATAGCGGTCTTCAAAAAAAACAGATCTCAAAATTTCAACAACGGAATCAACAAGGTGTTTGTGAACTTTTCCTTTGGTTTCTAGAACGTGAATATGGCTCCTCCAGAAAAGTAAACAGCATTGACCTGCCCATCACTTAAGAGGTGCAAATGATTTTTAAGCCCTGTTTCTACAAAAAAACCCGTAGACTCCACAAGTTCAAAAAATCGAACCCCAACCAACAATTGCAGATCTAGTGAAAGAGCTGACTCATCGTCTATTTGCTTAAAGAAAACACCAACTCCAGCACCTGCACCAAAGTAAAGTGGAAACTGACTGTTTGAATCTGGAAAAGCAATCACTGGCATAAGCGACAACTTCATAGGTTTGTCTTCACCAATCGTATAGGACTGAAAGTCGGCTCGAAAAAGTAAATCCATCGAATTGGCCCATTCACCAACGCGGTAAGAAACTCCAGCAGCAACACGGCCGACATCTTCAACTTTTGCATCATCCCCCCACTCGTACGCTGTTGAATCAACCGCATACCCTAGTGACACAGCCATGTAGTGATCTCGTGGTCCACTTGCCGTCTCTCGAGAGGCCCCTCTTGTACTCTGTATGTATTTGTCGGCTGCACGCTTCCCTGTCCGATGAGGACCAACTGACTGAACTTCTGGTAGAGGTCGAACT
>JAUICD010000094.1 GCA_030427965.1 Bdellovibrionia bacterium | reverse complement strand
AGGTTACTGGGGTTTTGACAAGGTGACTTAGGCCCGGGCGCAGTTGCGATCTGTCCCCCTTTAGAAAAAGAAAAACGGTAGTGAGAAATTAGGCATCTTTAAGGTGCTTAAACAAAAAAAATGACAGATCTCACTACCTGTTCGAAGATAACGAACTTTATCGAAAAAGCCTTATTGAACGAAGTTGAGACTTGGGTTTCCCAGTTGGTCTCTGGCGATATTCTGGGGTATGAATCGGGCTTGTTTGCTCAGCTGAGGTCGGTGTATAATTATATGAGCGACTTGCTTCTTGGGTTAGCTTCTTCGCGGGTATATGATGGGCTAGTTAGGTCGGGGTCTGCCTCTGGTTGTCGGAAAATGGAGGCTCGTGATTTGAGCGTAAAAATCGGAACTGGCCATCAGGTGAAGGTAAAGAGTCCGTATGCAAAAGTAGTTCCTGATGGCTGGTCTGGCACTCGTCATTTGTTGGCTGGTCATTGGCATCTTATCGGTGGTTCGACGCCTAGTTTATATGACAAAGTGGGCTATTGTAGTGCCTTGAGTCCGTCGTATGATGTTGCTCATCAGACCCTTAGCAAATTTGGGGTTGAGATGTGCTTGAGTTCAGTTCGGGATTTGACCAATGATGTTGGGTCGCATTGTTTTGAGTATGGGGAAGAGGATTTGATGCTGAAGCCCGGCGAGACGATGGCTGGCAAAAGGGTGGTGATCGCCACAGATGGAGGGCGGACTCGGACGCGTCTTTATGATGATACGCTCAATTCTGCGGGCAATCCGACGTATCAAACCCCTTGGCGAGAGCCGAAACTTTTTGTCATTGATGTGCTCGATAATGAAGGGCGACCAGACCGCCACGAAGTGCCGATTTACGGGTGCCGTTTTGCAGAGGATGATATGCTCGGGCTATTGGGGCGCTACTTGAAAAAGCTCGAAATTGACCAAGCAGCTCATATCCAAATTGTAGCTGATGGCGCGCCTTGGATATGGAATAATCTCAGGCCTTTACTCGAAGAACTCAACGTCGATCCCAGCCGCATTACCGAGACCTTGGATTACTATCATGCATCAGGATATATACATGACCTCGTAGAGAAGATGCCCAAGAGAATTCGAAAAAAAGAAAGAGAAGAACACTTAAAGCAATTTAAAGCCTGCCTCTGGGAGGGCAAAACCAACCAAATCGTCGAAGCATGCCAAGCCATTTTCAAACGCCCTTCTCAACTGGTTAAGCGCTATATCAATTACCTTGACAAGCATCAAACAAGAACACAATATGCTGATTATGAGAAAAATAACCTTATGTGCGGCAGTGGAATCATTGAATCAGGGGTCAGGAGGGTCATCAATCTCAGATTCAAAAATGCAGCTACCTTCTGGAAAAAAGAGATAGTAGAAAAACTCTACTTTTTAAGAGCTGCTTTGCTCTCAAAAAGATGGGACAATGTCATCCAAAGGCTCGCAAATTCTATTTAATTTAGGGGGACAAACCGCAACTGCGCCCTTCTTTAATTATTGCGACGGGTTTAAACCCGTCGCAATAATGAGAAATTTTAATATTTAAATTAAATAAACCATGCCCTTTGTAAGAATATGGGTCCACATTGTGTGGAGCACAAAAAACAGGGAACCCCTTCTTTCAGCTAGCCTACGGCCAATAATTTTTGATCATATTCGAGAAAATGCACTCAAAAAGGGGATTTTCCTTGCAGAGGTAAATGGCTATCATGACCATGTCCATTGCTTGATTTCCTTGAAACGGAATCAAACTATCGCAAAAGTGGCTCAGTTGCTAAAAGGAGAATCCTCACGATGGACTAATTACGAAGGACTTGTACCGGGTAAGCTTTTTTGGCAGACAGAGTACTACGCTGCTTCTGTAGGTGAATCCGAAGTGAAGCGGGTGAGAAATTATATTAGGAATCAGGAGGCTCATCATGCAAGACAGTCATTCTTTGAGGAGACAAAAGAGATGATGGCTGTGCATGGGTTTGCGGTGATGGAAGATTGGGAAGATTGGGAAGATTGGGAAGAAGGATATGATTGAAAACTATTGCGACGGGTTTAAACCCGTCGCAATAATAGAAATCTCTTGAAATAGAATATTATTATTTGAGGAGCCCTAATTCCTGAACAACTATTGCGACGGGTTTAAACCCGTCGCAATAGTGGAAAAAATACACAATTAGAAATATATACCTCCCTCCCATGCCCCTAAAATACATCAAAACCGCCAAACAGCAGCTGGAAACCCTAGCCTACCTTTATG
>JAUICD010000093.1 GCA_030427965.1 Bdellovibrionia bacterium | reverse complement strand
TGGTTATACAAAAACAGCCTGGCGGAAATACTGTAGCAATCACAGAAAGCGTTGAAACTGCCATAAATAAAATAAAACCCAATTTACCGGATGGAGTTGTGGTAAATACAAATGTATTTAAACAGTCTAATTTCATTAATGCCTCTATCAGTGGAGTTTTATCAAAACTTAAGCTTGGAACAGTTCTAGTATTTATCGTACTCATTCTTTTTCTAATGAATCTCCGTATGAGCTTAATAACTCTTTTGGCTATTCCTCTTTCTTTTTTTATATCTTTTATGACATTCCGATGGTTTGGCCTATCAATCAATACAATGACTCTTGGAGGTTTGGCTATTGCTATTGGTGAACTTGTAGATGATTCTATCGTTGACGTTGAAAACATACACCGAAGAATTTTAGAAAATAGAAAGTCCAAAGATAAGAAGTCAGTACTAAAGGTTGTTCTCGAAGCTTCTTCGGAAGTACGAAACTCTATTGTCCTTGCAACTATTATCATTGGACTTGTATTTTTACCTCTTTTCCAACTTTCTGGCCTGGAGGGCAGGCTATTTACTCCATTGGCAATCGCCTATTTAACTTCTTTATTTGCATCGCTCTTGGTTTCATTGACCGTAACACCAGTTTTAAGTTCAGTTCTCTTGTCAAAAGAAAATGGGAAACATGAGATTGATACGGTCTTTGTGTCTTTTTTAAAAAAGTGGGATCGAAATATTTTACAAATAATCTTAGAGAAACCACTCCTTATATTCTCGGCTACTTTAACTCTCTTTTTGGGCTCTCTCAGTACAGTGCTCTTTATGGGGTCAGACTTCTTGCCAAAGTTTAATGAAGGGACAGCCATGATTGCTGTATTCTCTTCCCCGGGAACTAGCCTGGAAGAATCTAACAAGATTGGATTACTTGCCGAAAAGAAAATATTAGAGGTTCCTGAAGTCAAGTCAGTATCTAGGAGAACCGGACGTTCAGAAAGAGATGAACATGCTATGGGGGTCAATGTCAGTGAAATAGATGTTGATTTTGAAGCCAATGTTTCTCGATCTAGAGAAGAGATACTAAATAGCATAAGAGACAAACTTACCACCATCTCTAAGATCGGAGTCAATGTAGGTCAACCTATTTCACACTTGATGGATCATACGCTTTCTGGTGTTAGTGCCCAAATTGCCATTAAAATATTCGGTGAAGACCTCGACACTTTGAGGCTAAAAGCTGCAGAACTAAAGAACATTATTTCAGAGGTCCGTGGAGTCGTTGATTTACAAGTTGAACAACAGGGGCTTATTCCGCAGTTGAAAGTGTATACGTTGAGGGAGGAGGCAGCAAAGCACAATCTTAATTCAGGGGAAATAACATCTTTGCTGGAGTCTGCTTTCAACGGGCATACAGTTGGATCAGTTATCGAGAGACAAAAGTTTTTTGATTTATTTTACAGATTTGATGAGTCCTCTCGGAGCTCTAAGGAAGGTATTGAGTCTACAATTATCAAAACAATGCCCGACGGAACAAAAGTAAAAGTAAGTGATATTGCCGATGTTTACAAAACAACTGGGCCTAACGAAATAGGTCGAGAAAATGGCCTTCGAAGAATCGTGATCTCAGCAAACGTCTCCAACTCAGATCTTACTTCGGCAGTGAACTCAATTAAACGTTTAATTGGAAAGAAATTGGAACTACCAAAGAACTATTTCATTACCTATGGAGGTCAATTTGAGGCTCAAGAAAGTGCTTCAAAAAAGATCTATTTATTTGGAACATTGGCAATAATCGGTATCATGCTGATCTTGCTAACTCACTTTAGATCCTTAGCCATCGTAGGACAAATTATGCTAACGATCCCATTCTCATTCATCGGCGGGCTCCTTGCTCTTTATTTCTCGGGCCAGTCATTCACTATTGCCAGTTTAATTGGATTTGTAACACTCTGCGGGGTCTCCAGTCGAAACGGCATAATGATGATTTCTCACTATCTACATTTAATGAAATTCGAAGGCGAATCTTTTAATAAAAGAATGATTATAAGGGGATCTCAAGAGCGATTAACACCAGTATTGATGACAGCCTCCGTGACCTCGTTGGCATTACTACCTATTGCATTAGCGAGTGGACAGCCTGGAAGTGAGATTCTTCATCCCGTAGCGACCGTGATTGTTGGAGGGCTAATTAGTTCTACTTTTTTGGACGTATTCGTAACGCCAACAATTTTTTATCAATTTGGAAAGAATGCAAGTCAAAATTATGTAAACAAAAAAATGAGGAGAGAATTATGAAAGCAACA
>JAUICD010000092.1 GCA_030427965.1 Bdellovibrionia bacterium | reverse complement strand
CCACATATAACTTCAGAAATTCCTCTGTCACGCAAGGATCTATTTTTAATACCTCTACCCTAAATGCTTCAAAAACCTCTTTGATAGCTGGTGAGGCTAAATGTGGATGATCATCTATTGTGTATGTAGTTTTAGGATTTTTTACTTCTTTGAACGTATCCAATACTGCTGCTGTAACCTTAGGGGAAGTCCAAATATCTACGGCTTCATCAGCAAGCCTTTTCGATCTTTCATTTATTTGAGGAAGTCCCCAACTCTCAAGCTCGCCTAACCCCCGATTTAATTTTAGAGGACTTTCCTTAAATCCACCCTTCATATTCTTTTTTTCAGGAAATGTTTTGTCACTGTATTCAGAGTTGTAACCAGTTAGAGTCAAGTTTCCTAATGTATGGAGCCAAGATTCATGAATACTTTCCCAGTCATCACCAAGGGTTGACTTCCAACCCTCAGACAAGTTTTTATTTTGAGGCATAATATGCTCTATCGTGTACTCATCAACCGCGACACGCTCTTTACGGCCAAAATTCTCTACTCTTCGCAACCAATAACTACGGCTTCTAAAATTGTATAAATCTCGAACTTGAATTTCTCGATGAAATTCCTTATCCGCAGGAAATCTTCTGTATGATGGTAGCAGTAAGAATTGTGCTTTTACGCTGTTTAGATATTGGTCCTTCTTAATATTTTTAGAAAAACTTCCGAAGGTCTTGTTCATTGAGTTTGTAGGGATATTACAGACAGCACGCCTGAAGACATAACTTTCAATCATTCTAACGACGGCAAGGAAGTCGGCTTTACTTAACACACCCTCTGAATAGTCATTGTACAAGTCCAATAGAAATGGATATGCAACATCCACTTTTAGCTCTCGCAAGTCATGAAAGGCTTTTGATAAATCCTGATCTTGCTCTGAACCTAGTGCCATTGAGCAAAAGTATTTTGAGAACCTTCTAATTTCTTTAACAAGCTCTTCCACACCCGCAGTTGCGACATCTTTTGTTCTTGAGTGAACTTTGAAGGCTTCATACACTTCGCGAACTTTTGGAATCTCGCCAGTTTTCACAGTAAGATAGTGCCTCATGAAATCGTCAAAATACTCACCGTATGCTTCTTGCCCAAAATCAAGCTCCATTGGCCGCCAAAATTCTTTGTAAAGCTTTGTCTGAACCTCCGGATCAAGTCCCATTAGGATATAATTCCTAATTAAGTCTGCCTGACTTAATTCCTTACCAGTGGAGTTCATACTCTCAAAAATAAGTTGCGGATTATCTTGATCTCGACTGAGAGCTATATCAACGACAAGTAGCTTCGCTATCCCTCTACAGATTGCTTCTATTTCCTTTTTTGAGTCTGATACAAGACTGGTAAATCCAACTTATCCACTAAAGATATTAAGGTATCCTTGTCCGTTTGTGATAGAACTAGCTTATTACGACGCTCACCCTCTTCTTCGGGGTTTACTAAATAATAATTTCGAATCTTTCGTGCAGAAAACCCATCAACAGGCTCCTTACCTTCACCTTCTTGGGAATCTAAAAAATCTGCAAGCGCACATAAAATCAAAGTTAAAGTCGTCAACCGCTGCTGACCATCAATTACAAGCATTGGCGACTGACTTGATACCTGATAAAGGCCTTTCTCAATGTAAACAATCGAACCAACAAAATGTGCCAATATATCTTTAGACTTACCAGTACGAAGAATGTCATCCCAAAGCTGGCGGCACTCTCTTTCTGTCCATGAGTAAGTACGTTGATAAATCGGGATCACAAACTGCGGTGATTTTTTTAGAAAGTCCAAGAACTTTGCTTCTGACGCTTTCATTAGCCACCTCTGTAAACAAGATCCGCGTTAAGCTGATCCGTTAGGTATGGCGTAAACCCGACTAAAAGAATAGCCATAGCGATCATATCTCTTAATTCAATATTTCTAATGGCACTAGCTGGTGTTCCACCATGCCTTATGCCTGGATAATCGGACGCAAAGCCATACAACTTTTTTATTGCATCTTTAACTCCTTCATGTGGCCAAGTAGCCGCCTGGTTGCAAATGACCCCCAATGTAGTTCCAGTTACATTAGGCAGAGTACGGCCAACAGCCTCAAGAAGATTCATTTGCTTAGCAATACAAGTTTTAATGTTACTGTCTGAACATTGAATTTTTAAATCCCTTACGGATTCTTCAAAGTCTTTCATCAACCTGTCCAAATGCTGATCTTTACCTGTTATGACTCTTAAATCTCTTACTAAATTAGCAAACACTCCTGGCAATGTAGGACACAAGACAAATGGTCGCCGTAAATCATAACGCAAACTATATTTAACAA
The DNA here is from genome assembly GCA_030427965.1 of Bdellovibrionia bacterium. GTDB lineage: Bacteria > Bdellovibrionota > Bdellovibrionia > Bdellovibrionales > JAUICD01 > JAUICD01. Next base: position 8 of record JAUICD010000092.1, on the reverse strand, counting down.
TAAAACTT
>JAUICD010000091.1 GCA_030427965.1 Bdellovibrionia bacterium | reverse complement strand
ATCATGATCATTCAACTCGATTTTGTCGCCTCCAATGACTCCCAGGTTGGTGCCCGTACCAAGCCATTGAAATTTTTCATAGCATTCATCTCTCGCCTTTTTATATATGCTCTCGTCCTCGTCAAACAAGTACGCTGACGCGGCAGCAAGGCATTTGTCAAATTCACGTGTAAACTCGAGAATTCGAACACCCATTACTAGCTCATGAACAAGAATTTTTATTTTATCATTGCTGTTCATGTCAGAGTAAATTTTGCTATCTATCCATACTTCTTGAGTGTCTTGTAATCCTATTTGCCCCAAATCCTCATCTTTAAACGCAACTCCAACTTTCAAAGGAGAAAGCTTTTCAAGTTTTACTGGAACGAAATACCACATCCTATGTTTTAAAATATGGAGAAAATCCGCTGCAAATCGGTTGTGGATTTCGTGTAGGCTACTAATGATTGGCAGCAACTCATCATGTACTTGTTTATCCTGTAACATATTTACCCGAAAAGATTCGAGAGGCCGCCCTTCAACGCCGTTACCTCCACCGCTATCAATTCCTCCCATTTCACTTTTAGGCGTCTCAGGAGACTTTTCCCATTGATAAACAGTTTCTTTTCGAACAACTTCCTTTTGACAGCCCATCAAAATCAGGCCTAATAGAAAAGTAGTCAAAATTTTAAGCCAACAGTTTTTCATTTCAATTCACCCTAAAAACCTTTTGATCTAGTGTTTTAAGGTCAAAAACTTTTTCAGTAATTTTTCCATCTATCCGCTGTACCAAAATTGCCTCTTGGAGAGAAAAGTCTACGGAAGCGCTCAATGCACGAGATTTTTCAATAACTTTGCCATCATTAAAAACAATAAACTCCACATCTTTGAAAACATAAATAGGCAAAACTGCGGACCCAAATCCTCGAAGACCATCAATTTTTAAACAAACATTCGACATATTACAGGTTTTTAGAGAGGTCTGCTTTAGTAAAATACCGCTCGCCGAAGTTTGCTTTAACGCAAGAACTCCCTGGCTCAAAATTGCAAGCCAAAGAGTTAAACTAAGCATGGAAAGACTACTTATAAGTTTCACTTTAAATTTCCTTCTACTCACAATTTCCATCAAGAAGTACAGATTTTGCATTTCCTTCAGGCAAGATTCTCCCAAGTGAATTATCACGTAAAGTTTCTGCCTTTCCACATGCATTGTAAGATGCCGGTGCGATATCTCGCAAATTTGCTATTGGAGACTTGAAAACTATCATAGGGTCAACTGCCGTTTCCACTCTTTGACCATCAGCTTTTCTAATGACCTGTCTTGTTGATCCAGCTAAGATATCATCGAAAAGTTTAAGGTTATCTCTACTTTCAAACTTGTCACCAACACAAATTCCATTTTCAACAAGCATATTGGGGCGTTTAACTTCCCACTCGTTTGCCAAATTTGGGCAAAGCGCATGTTGATTTTCATTTGCCCATTTCCATGCTGCTGAAAAATCAGACCCAAGATCGGTCACAACAGTCATAGATTGATCTCCCCGAAGCTTCCCAAACTCTGGATTTGACTCTAACACCGATTGAACCTCTTGTGCGGGAAGAGGTTGTTGACCTGATTGAGAACGTTCCATATTGAGTTTTACAAGCTTTTTAAGGCCATCAAATTTATACGATGTATATGGGGTTAAATAAAGTACTATTCCAGCTGCGTATTGTTGCATCACTTTCACATCAGCAGCATTAACTCCCACTCGAGCCATCATTGAAGGGTCACATTCATAATCATAGTAGTCTTGATTAGAATCTAGATATTCAATTTGGCTGTCCGAAAGATCACGACCATCGATAGCATTCCCCGAACCACCACTCCAACTAATTCGACAACTGTTGTACATTTTCCGACGAATAGCTTCTTCAAATAGATGTGGGTTTAGATTGAGATTTAACTCCATTTCTGGATTCGACTTTAGATAAGATCGAAACTCATTATAGCCATTCCTCACTTCGGTTAGGAACTTCTGAGCTTGTTCTGCATCTGTAATTGAAGGGCCTCCACCCTGTGTGATGAAGTCTTTAAATGATGAATCCGGAATTTTATTAAGATCTTTTTGAAGCTGATCTTCATTGCCAAACTCTTTTACTAAAGGGCGGATTCGCTGAACTATCCCTTTGTAAGCCATAAAGGGCTTTATAAATGCTTTATAAAAATTAGCTCTTTGGTTTTTCGGGTCTTTTGCTAATGCTTGGTCGAAAACTCGATTAGCCAGCATAAATGTATATGGGCCTACTAGTTGTTCCCCCGCTAAGGCCAATTCTTCAGCATCCATTTGCGCGTTGGTTGTGATAACCTTATTGTTCTCTTTAACTTTTTCATCTTTTCCACAAGCGGTGA
>JAUICD010000006.1 GCA_030427965.1 Bdellovibrionia bacterium | reverse complement strand
TGGCGGATTCGGCCGTGGCTTTGGCGGATTCGGCCGTGGCTTTGGCGGATTCGGCCGTGGCTTTGGCGGATTCGGCCTTGGCTTCGGCGGATTCGGCCTTGGCTTTGGCGGATTTGGCCTTGGCTTTGGCGGATTTGGCCTTGGCTTTGGCGGATTTGGTCTCGGTCGCGGCGGTCTTGGTCTTGGAGGACGCGGACGCGGTGGAGTTGGCCGTGGACGTGGTCTCGGAACTGGCCTTGGTTGTGGACGCGGTCGTGGCGGAACTGGCCGTGGACGCGGATGCGGTCGTGGACGTGGTCTTGGTCGAACATGTGGAACGCATCGTCCTGCCTGTCTTGACCATCTCGAACCATGTCCACAGTATCTATCAATCACACGGCGACGACAGCTCTGTGAATTGTAATCCCAAATATGACCTGGCCGACAAACTCGATGCCTTGGACGGCAACTTCTGTAGTACGGATCCCAGTAATCCCCACCTCTACAGTTTCTGTATCTGTGAGTTGGTCGACAGCGATCAAATGTGTAGCTCCAGTAATAACCTGCTGGACACCATCTTCTATAAGGACGGCAAGATCTATAGAATGTATCCCAGTATGTACCGGGCCGACAAATTCTATCGTGGTACCTTGGAACACAAGTTCTGTAGAGCCAAGAATATCTGTATCCAACACCACAGTAGTATGGCTGACGCACACAACGACCGTAGTAGTCAGAGTATCTATAGTTCAACGGACATCGTGGAACACCAATTCTCACACAACGGTTGAGGTATTGGTCATAGTAGTGATTTGGTAAGCATCGCACTTCTGCAGGTGCACGTGGATACTGAACACAGGTATTTGTCTCTTCATTATAAAACGTACCTTCTGGACAAACCTCGCCAGCATTCTGCACACAATATCCGAGAGTTACGTCATAGTAATAACCAGCAGGACAGCTATAACTGTCTCTTCCTTCTTTTTCTGTGATCACTAGCTGAAACTGTTTGTATGTTTCAAGTCCAGATCGATCTGTCAGTCTTAATGTGAATTCAAAACCGCCCAGCTCTTCGGATTTTCCCTTAAGCAATGCGTAGTCTCTACCCTCTTCTGTCTCGATTTCAAAGCCTTCAGGAAGATAGCCATCAAGGAACTCAATTTTTACACCTTGATTTTCCCACTCTTCAGCAAGCTGAAGTCTTTCTTGATAACGCTCTTTCTGAATAGCAGTTTCAAGAATTTTTTCAGTTTGAAATCTTGGGTAATTCTCATCTTCATCCTCTTCAGCAACAACACAAACTCTCTCAGCAGTTTCTTTTTCATCTGCTGATTTTGCTATAAGAACAAAACAGTATTCACCTTCAAACTCTGGAGTCCCAAAAATCGCAAGATCCTCAGAGTCCGTATCCTCAAGCTCTAGGCCTGGAGGAAGTAAGTCATCTTGAACAGACCACTGAATTGGCTCTTCAAAATCACCTTCAAGGTTAACTTCAAATTCAATATACTCAAATATCTGTCCTTCGAGATCTTCCTCGTGGACTTCAATCTGGATATCAGAATCTGGAAGCGTGGTTGGGTCATCATCATCTAGAACAGAAGCTTGGGCTTGTCCTGTTCTAGCTATGCCCCCACCGATTGTGGGTGGTGGCACCAATGACGCCCAAAGGAATACAAGAGTCCACATATATGTGAACAATTTAGAACGGTCCATGCCGGCTCCTTTAGGGTTGTGGGTTTTAACGACACAAAAGGAGTGAACAAAATGCTCAGATTGACTTTTAGAAATTTCCCCCAAATACAGCCGACGATGTCGTCGAAAAGCTTTAACAAATCAATAGGCTATATTTTGTTTTTTAGAAATCCCCCAAAAAAACAAACGGTGCGTTTGGTCCCCTCCAACTGCACTTAATCGCAATGGGTATGCCAACCCATAGAGCTGCTGAAAAGGAAATCTTGAGACTTAAGCAAAAGAAGCCTAATTTTGGAGTCACTCTGGCCATATTTCGGGGTCAAAAAGAAACTAAAATCCATTTGGAAATCTGACTTCCAGACCGCCCTCTTACTCATCCCGATGAGAACGCTTAAGTGAGATCAGAGCGTCAAAAAGAGTGAATACCATTAGAGTTAAAAACACACTTTCACTTAAACGATGAAAAATCGGCCCCGAAACTCCAAATATCATCAGATCTTCCATCGGAATTTCTGGACTCATTTGTCTCTTGGCCATCATTGGGATTGCAAAGATAAATACATGTAAAAAGGCTGGATAAAAGCTGAGCTTTTTAAAATAATCTAAATAACGTGTCAGTTGCCAAAGGTAAGAAATCCCAACAAGTACAAAAGTGATACCCGCGACAAGCCCAGCCAAAACACGATTGTCGAGATATTTAAATACCGCTATGGCAACAAAAGTCGAAAGAACAAATAAAAACAAGAAGAAAAAGTGCCTCTGAAACGTCATATCACTCTTTCGCAAACAACCGAAAGGATTGTCAACTTCCAAGCCTCGTTACGACCGATTTCTTTAGCTCCAGGCAGTTCATTTAGCAACGTTTCACGAAAGCGATTCCATCTTTCCTCACCCAAACCTCGAGTCAAAATATCTTTCGACTTACAAAACAAAGCAAGATGGGAGTTGTCTAGCCATCCCATTCGTTCGTATATGCCTTGAGGCGGCTTATCTCCCCATGCAATTCGAACCAGAAGATCGCTGGTTTCCCATAGAGGCTCTCGAAACTCACGACTTGATATCACTGGTTTAAAACACTCACTTGTTGTTCCCTGTAGGTCTTTTATCAATTCACCAATTTGTGAAAAAAGCTCCAAACACCCTCCTGGGCTATTGGAGTGTCGGCAAAGAGTTTTGGCCTTTTCAAATCCCGTTTGTTTTTGAAACTTCTGACTTGAGTCTAAAATAAAAAAGGGAGTGTGTTTCTTAATAAAAAGTTCTTTTTGTGATTGGCATGGCGTGTGTGGTGGGTTGAACTGCATAATAAGAAAAAGTCCAAGGCTCAAACCACCAAGAACAACAGCCCACCTTGGAAGAGATTCCAAAAAATTCAACTTGAACTCCTAAAGTCTGTGTTCGCTGAACAAGGTTTTGTGAAAATAAGTATATCCTTAATACTCAACAACCATTCCACAAGGAGAGCTTTTACTACGTACGGGATTTCGAATCTTTCCTCTCTTTTGAATCCATTGAGCCTTATCTTTTGAGCAGAAATAGATACGATACTTCTTTGTAAGTTTATAGCTTCTTGCAATTAACACGAGCTGAGAAAATGCATTTTTAAATTCTTCAGATTTCTTTTTTGGATCTTGAAAAACCTGTGCTTGGCTCAAAGACCTCTGGAGCTGCTCGACTATTTTGATTAGGTGCGGTCGATTGGCCCCCGCCTCAGCAGACAATTTAAAAACGCCCTCTATCGCATTGTTAATTTGAGCCAAATGTATTTCAACTCGGTCTGATTTTTCTTCCGTTAACCCTGCATGGAGGTCCTGTCCAACGTCCAAAACTCGCTCCAAAGCTTTCATTAAATCGGGACCAACCTTCAATCGCCCACGAGCTGCTGCTCCAGTGGCGGCTGAAAACACGATAGATAACACCAAAAGAAACTTCATCGACTCTCGCATCCAAATTTAAGTTCAAAATCTCTTCTAAATTATAACTCTAAATACAAAAAAGCCGAACCCAAAAGAGTTCGGCTTTCCAAATTAAATCCAGTAAGACTCAATTAGAAATCAAGCTTTGCAGTTAGCTCCATGTCGCTAGCATTGCCGCTAGACTCGTCGAAGTATGCACCTGGAGTGAAGTATCCAAAACGAAGACCTAGGCTGAACCCACCTTCGTAAGCCTTTTCAACCCAAAGGTCGATTTCGCTACCAAGAGCAGTTTCGTCAGTATCTGCTGTTCCAGCAAATGTACCAGTACGAATGTCACCTGCAGTACCCTCAGTATCGTCCTCAGTTGTTCTAGTAAAGCTGTAGTACGCGATACCAGTTGTAACACCTTCCATCGGCTCAAGACTTGCGCCTAGACCAAAGAAAGTTAAGTTACCAAACTCGAAGTTATCCATAAGACCTGCGTATCTGTGCACATCGTAGTAGAAACCGTTGTATCTTTTGAAATCATCAGCTTCACCAGAGTCATCACCAGTATCTGTGTGATAAGTACCAAAGAAACGAAGATTCATAACGTTAGCAAGAGTGTAACCGACTTCTAGGTCAATCATGCTAGAAGCAACTGAAACATCGTCGTCATCAGTAACATCAGCATCAGCAGTTGTGTCGTAAAGGCTACCACTAACTGCAGCATAGTCTAAACGCCAGTCAATACCCATAGTTGCTCCACCAAGAGCAATCCCATAACGAGCTCCACGGAAATCCGTGTTTGGATTGCCTTGAGCATCTTGATTGATCTGGAAGTAGTGAGCGTGAACAGTGGAAATCGCATCTGGAAGATTCTTCATTCCAAAAGTAAGTCCATAGTACACAGTCTCAGCATCATCTGTTAGAGCACCAGCAGCTTGAGTATCTTCACCTTTTACACCGAAAAGTCCAAAAGTACCGAAGTTCAAGTCGATCGTTCCAAGTACGCCATCAAATACATACGGGTACTGAGCATAATCGCGCTTTGCCACAACAAGACCGTGAGCCATTTCCATTGCGCCTCGCCCGATCTTAAGTGAGAACATGTCGTTTGCTCTCCACCAAGCCCAAGCTTCGTGAACTTTCATCACATTGTCGTCACCGTTACCACCATCGGTAAATCCGTTAGCAGCAGTGTTGTCTGAAGGAAGATGATTCCCCCAAAGGAATCCAGCAATAACACTAACGTATCCAGTTAGGTTTTCGCCTTTAGCAACGGTCGTCCCAATCTTGGCTCTTTGGTACCAAGTGTTCATGGCATCGTTGCTGTCCTTCTCGTTCATGTTTTTGTTCCAGTCGGCTTCGAAACGTGTACGGAGTTCTCCGTCCCATTTCCATGTGGCTTCATCGGCTTGGGCCATCGACCCGAAGATGAGTCCTGCCGCCAAAACGTAGAGTGACTTTCTCATATTATTTCTCCCTGTTTCTGCAGTCTCGTCCGTTTGGCCCATTGTCCACCCGGACTTGTTGTTTATCTTAGTAATTCACTAAGTTGTTAATTTCCCCAACGCCCCCAATCATAGAAAGGGTAACTTATGTAAAGCAAACAAAATCTTAAGAACTTGACTGCTCGCGATAGGACTTTAGGGTAGTGATGAATAAATAAGCAGCTTAAACAAAAAACTTTTCTGACTCATTTTTCCAACACTAAAATAAGATTTTTATCTTTTACCATCAAAGGTGTGACATAAAAAACACAAGACACGTTTTTACTAGTCTTATTCGTTTGCAAATTAGATAAATCAAAAGGATTCAACCTAAATCCAATAAATTTTATTTTATAAAAAAATCTAAGTTCTTTGTTATTTAAGCTCGAACTGTTTTTTTCTTAATTTTTTTAGCATCGCATTAGTTTTAACAAACAAGACCGTTTAAGAAACACCTTCCATTTAAAGGTCTGAAACAGAGATAGTTCTCACCATAAGTATATAGAAAGAAAACCCACCTAGAACTCAAATGGCGACACTCTCCATTGGCAAACCTGAAGACACCCTCATACATCAAGTCATAACAGAGGAAAGAACAAACAAAGCAATGTGGCAGCGCATTATAATCCACTCAAATTAAAATTCTCCTTTCCTCTACTGACAGTCCACTCTATAAATCCGACTGATTCCAATATATGGAATTGATACCAGAGCCTTCATATCGAGCAGGGTAAAAACTCGATTGAAAACAAACAGCTTATGTCGGGGAGTAGCGCAGTCTGGTAGCGCATCTGGTTTGGGACCAGAGGGTCGCAGGTTCGAATCCTGTCTCCCCGACCAATTTCTCTACAAGAGATTTTGGTCAAATACCTGAAATCCCAAATGAATTTAGCTTCTGAGAAATTTCTTCGAAAAGGTTTTGTAGAGTTGTAGAGGGAGTAGATTTGAAATTAAAAATTAACGAGTCTTACCATATCTCTGACATTGCTCTCACCGACAAAGCGGCCTATCTCGAACACCTTAAAGAAAAAGAAATCTACAACAACACATTAGCAATTCCTTTTCCATATACGGAAGAAGATGCCGATTGGTGGATCAATCACAATATTGAGGCCACTAGAGCACAAGATGGCCGCTCGGTGAACTGGGCCATTCGACGCTCCAGTGATGATTACCTAATTGGTGGTATTGGTTTCTTAGGTTACAAAATCGGACAATCCCACACGGCAGAGTTAGGTTACTGGTTAGCAAAGCCATTCTGGGGCCAAAACATAATGACTGAAGCTGTAAAGGCAGTCACTGAATACGGATTCAAAGAACTTGGCCTAGTCCGCATAACTGCAAATGTTTTTAACTTCAATGAGAGGTCTGCAAAGGTCCTACAAAAATCTGGCTATCAATACGAAGCCACTCTTCGAAAACACTATAAAAAAGACGGTAAAATTTTTGACGGAAAATCCTACGCCATATTGGCTGATGACACTATAAGTGAAAAACCAGATAAACCTAGGCATGAATTGATAATACATTATTCAGAAATTCAAAATGAGGACAATGCCCATTATCCAAATAGCGACGAATTGCTTTCAATAGGATCCCCATTGGCCAAAAAGCTTGGGCTAAAAAAACTTGGTATTCATCATGAGTTATTAAAACCTGGGCGAAGAACCTCTTGGCCACATGCTGAATCAGATGAAGAAGAGTTTGCTTATGTTATTGAGGGTTATCCAGATGTTTGGATCGATGGCGAGCTTTATCCACTTCAACCTGGTAATGCTGTGGCATTCCCTGTTGACAAAAGGACTTGTCATACCTTTATCAATAACTCCAACTCGGACGTTCGACTCCTTGTCGTTGGAGAGGCAAACAAAAAAGACAATAAATGTTATTACGCACTTCATCCAAAAAGGAATGAAGAAATTAGGAAACAGAACTTTCTATGGGAAGATTTCACACCAAATAAATTTGGATCACACGATGGTTTACCTGATGCACTTAGAGGAAAAAAAATTGACTAAGGAAATAACGATCAAACTCAATCCATCACAAAAAGAATTCGTCTCCGCAGCCATCACCAAATTCATTGATAAATGTCCCATGCGCTTTTCAGAACCATCTATTAAAGATGATGTATTACAAATCGATCCACACGACTTCTTGGAGCTAATTCATTATATAGATAAGAATTTTGAGAATGAGCTAGAGGTGCAGAGGTTGAAGAAAGTTGCTGTTGATTTTCAGAAATCTGAAACACCATTGATGGAGCTGTGATGCTTTTATATGAAAGCAAGTTGATTTTGAATAAAGTAATCCATCACCTCCCCCCGGACGTTGTATAGGTTCGGCAACTTGCATCGCCCCCCCAATTCAAGCAAGATTTTCGATCGAAGCCAGAACTCCAACCGGAAGTTTTCCTAGATGAGCTTTTCCATTGTTTTATTGGAATCACATTAATAGCGTATTCAATCTTTTACTTGGACCTCAAGCGGTCATAACAATGTTGGATATAAAACGCGGGAGTGCCAGTCTTAACATGGACGTTGACCTGAGCCCCGGAGTGGTGCCACCACAAAGTTAAGTCTCACCCCGTCAAAGATTGTTTTTTAAATTCCTCAGGTGTCAAACTCTCATACAAAACATGTGATAGCTCGTGGGAAAGAATTTGTGCCAAAGAGTCCTCATGAACAAATGCCAAGTCATATAAGGTGACAACTTTTTCCGGAGGACTGGTTGTTGCAGGGTTCAGTCCATTTTGCGACCGAAACATTCGATGAATCCGTATATCATCTATGTCAAAAATTTGATCAGGCAGAACTGAAATGGCTTCGTAAAGCCGATGAACTTCTTCAATTGTCCATTTCTTAGACTTTTCCTTTGTATAGCCCCAAATTTTAGGGCGTTTATTAGACAATTTTTGGTGCCACTTTTCATAGCCTCGTGGGTTTTTGCGACAATGCCCTTCTACTTGAGTAGCTTTAACGCGTGTTCCATCATATCTCGTATAGGATCGACGAAAATGAGAATCGACCCAGTGCTTATTAGATCCACATTTTTGCTTTGTGTCTGAGAAAACCGGGAATGAAAAGAGCAATACACCCAAGAACAGAGAGACTCTAACCATCAAGAAACTCCATTATTCTTTGAAGAACAATCTTCTTTCTCCCTTCAAGGTTTTCGCGATCCGATATATGGGCCTCTAATGAATTTATAAAGTTCTGGTTATTTATTAGTTCTTCAAATTCCTTTTTTAAATAATTTGCTACTTTTGCATCGGCACTAGCTAAGTCCTTTGAAATACTTGGCCTGCCATCTATAAGAGTCACTATGTCTTCTATATCGTGACTGAAAAGATAATCACCTCTACCCCTGCCTTTAAACGCCTCTAACTTTGTTGCAACTAAGTAGGGAAGGTCAAAAACGCTGATATCCTGTCCTGATACGTTCATCTTTACTGATTTTTTGAATCCATCTTTATACCAAATATTTGTAAATCCCAAAATTTTAGAATCTGTCGGCATGACATCTAAAACTAAGTCTTTCTTTTTAAAGCGACAAAGAACTTTGTTTTCACTGTCCTCGCTAAACCCCAAACTTCTTAGTTTTTTAGATATAGCTTCATATTCGCTCCTATGACTAACTTCTACAACGCAATCCACATCAAAGGTTTCTCGAATATCCACATGAAACGGCTCTGTTATAAATAACGAAATCGTTGAACCACCTAGGAAAACTAGCTCCTCACTTAAACTGTTCAACTCTTTTATCACAAGCATTAAAATTTCTAAATTGGTATCGATCTCAGTCATAAACTCTTCCTAATAAACTGAATCAATTCCTTTGATGCTATTTTTTGCTCGCGCACACGCCCCATTCTGATCATTTCCACTAAAGATGCTAGAGTGTACAATTTTTCGTCCTGCAAACATGCCATGGGCAAGCTTGGATAAAATGGCTTTAAAGCTATACCTTTAACTGTACCTTCTGGGTGAGGCCAAACATAAATATCATCTTTCTTGTACCTAACATAACTGAATCCTGGTCGAGCATATGCTGTGGGAATTCCCACAGCAATAGTACCTAGCTGAGGTGGATAAATGTACTTCAACGCATGGACTAAAAACTCTGAACTCGCTTCAACATTGACGCTATTATCACCCGTCAATAGTTTAGTATGCTTTAACCTACGAACTCCATGGCTGACCTCTGCAGAGCTAATATCTAAGCATTGAGCCAACTCTTTTTGATTTAGCTGGGGACTTACCATCAACTTCAACAGAACAAGAATATCTTGTGGTTTGACTCTGCTTAAATTTCTCATAACTTCAAGATTAGCAGAATGATTTGCGATTTGCAATTTGCAAATCGAAAATTAGGGCTGGCTAATAAAGTAAAATGACTTCGATATGGGCTCCCATATTCTCATTTGGAATATTGAATATACGCGTATTTTCATTAACTTATATGAGTTACGCCCCAACAAAGTTCTTAGCTATAACGACCTTTATACCTAATAAAATCAGGACTTTTGTATAATAGGGATAGGCACAAATGTCTCAAATTGAGCCATCCTCAAAAATTACCCCTTCAAGTTTTTGTAGAGAATCCTGTCTCCCCGACCAATTTTTTTAAATTTAAAATCCTAAAATTGAAATTAACAAAAGATGTTAAGTGCTTGAAAGCACATCAACCGCAAAGGGCTTGAGGTCTTTGTACTTCTGAATATTTCTGTCCATTTCAAAGTTTGATGACAGAATGGTGACAGATTGATGACAGGTTTTGAACCCATGCTTTCCACCTTCAACATCTCAGTCGTAACAGGAATTTGCGCTTAAAAAAGAATATGAAAGAGCAATATCTCGAGGGTTAAGAGAAGCTTTACATTTTCAAAACGAAGGCTATTGGACTTCAAGTTTAGCTATTAATCGCAGCCATTTGTCAGTCTCCATTTATGGCTATTTTGTGAGTTTCTTCTCTGATGATAAAGTTGAAGGCTTGTATACACATCCAGGTAGGTGCTTTAATATCCGGTGCGTTGGGCGTTAGACCTTACAAATGAGCTGACAGTTGGGTGCCCGGCACCTCAGGTTTTGTATATCTTCTTGAGTAAAGTTTCTTACCTGTTCAACAAAGTGAACTCTAAAGGCTATCTACTATTCAGAAACCAAGTGGTTTTGGTTTAATCTTTAAATAACTCTATTATTTTCTCGGCTAAATGTCTGGGGTTATCTAAAATGAGCTCGGGAGACTCTTTAAGAAGTCCTTCTTTGGCTGTAAATCCCCATGTAACTGCAATTGAATTAATATCGACTTTCTTGGCGGCTTCAATATCACGAGTTTCATCGCCGACAAATATGACTCTTTCAGAGCTCCTCTCTAAATCGATCACACTCAAAATTCGCTGCAACAATCGGTCTTTACCAAAAATATTACTGCCTGTGACCTGAGCCCCGGAGTGGTGCCACCACAAAGTTAAGTCTCACCCCGTCATGCAGAAGGATGATTTTTAAAGTCTTAACTTAAGAAACCTTAAGCTCAACACCAGGTTCAAGCTTTAAAACAAAACCTGCCAGCTTGTCCGTACTCACATTCTCTATCCTATGTCTAAGAATTCTACTCATCTGAGGTTCATCAATATCTAACATTTTTGCCAACTCTTTTTGCTTCAAATTATGGCTCACTTTGTACTTCAAGATGCGTTGGCAGAGCTCCCAACGAAACCGATCTAATGGACCAGCACTTTTACTCAAATGCAGAGAGCCTTCAGATTTCTCAAGCTCGGGTAAAATTTTACCTAGGTCATGTTTACTTGGCCATTTTGCCATTAGTTCCTCCGATAACAGTTGACGACACCAATAAAAATCTCATCGTCATGTAAAAGCCAAATCAATTTATAGAGTTTGTCGTTTAGCTCCATGTGATCTTCAACAAAGTACTGAAAACCTTGGCTATCCACTTTTTCAACTCGGTAAAAACCTCCATCAAGCTCTTTAACCAACTCAACGATAATCTCGTCGCTGACTGACTCGCTATGCTTGTCCTCATAGTGAGGATCGATGATCAGCTTTTTCAAATGACGCCCATTGATTGTCAAATCTATGCTGTATTCCCTGCGAGCCATATCATGACCCTATCAAAACTTGTAATATATTGCAAGTTTACTTTTACCACTGCCCCCTCTAAAACAAGGGGATTAGAATTTTTTTGTACAATACAAATAGCCCACCGCGCTTGCCCTTGAGTTCAGGTCAAAATTAAGCGTTTATACGTCGAGTTGGGGTTTGTAGAATATTTTGTCTCCCCGACCAATTATACCCCCTCACCTCAATAATCGAACTTTTTTAGCAACTCTCTAAAACGTTGTTCGTTATCGATCCTGCTGACATTAAACCCTCTAGCTCTAAGAAGAGATAACAAGCCCTTTTCATGATAAGAATCTAGGTGAGCTGCCCCAACGACCGCAAAAAATCCCTCCCTATGATAGTTCTCGATTAGTGGTACCCAACTTTCGTTTCTTCTCAACGTCGTCGAGTCCACCTCTCCTTTGTTATCTAAACCTTGCTCACCAACGCTCCTGTACCTATCTCTGCTTTCTCTTTGAATTTTATCAAGAAGAAAGCTTGATGAAAAGGAGGTGACACTCAAACACTAGCTGGACAAAAGCCATAACTGAGAGTGTCATGTAAACACTAATCTAAACTACCGCACCTAAGCTCTACGTAAAAATGCCCAGAAATTGAATAACTTTAGCCACTTAGACTTCACCAAATAGAATAGAACGAGGAGGGTATGTGGATACTAAGCTCTCTCTTTTTCGTGTTCTCCATATTATACTCATTGCTTCCAGCGATCCATTACCAGTGCCGCAGTTAGATCTCCAGTAACATTAATCACCGTTCGACACATATCTAGAATTCGATCCACTCCAAGGATAAGTATAATCCCTCCGGAAGGAATACCTACATTAGCTAATATAACTGACAAAATACCCATGCCCACGCCGGGTGCACCCGGGGCACCAATAGAGGAAAGTGTTGCCGTTAACACAACTAATAGTAACTGCCCTGCGCTTAGGTCCACACTAAATACTTGGGCCAAAAATATTGTGGCGACTCCTTGGTAAAGAGCCGTACCGTCCATATTAACTGTTGTGCCAAGAGGAATCACGAACTGGGAAACGGAGGGCTTCACTGATAGTTTATTTTCGGCGGTTTCTATAGTAAGTGGCATGACAGAGGCCGAACTCGAAGTTGAAAAAGCTAAAAGCTGTACATCACGAATTTTTCTTAAAAATTCAAGAGGACTCACTTTTGCCACAACTTTTACTAAGACTAAATAAAACAGAAGCACTAAAAATAGACCTAAAATAACAGTAAACAAGTAAGCACCCACTCCTAATAAGGCATCCACTCCCACCTGAACTAAAAGCCCCGCAGTTAAGCCAAAAACTGCCAGAGGTGCTAGCCGCATGGCCCAGCCAATAACAATCATAGAAATTTTTTGGAAAGAATTTAATATACTTACCAGAGGTTTAGCATCTTCATCTTTTAAGGACATGAGAGCCACACCAATAAACATGGCCAAGAGCACAACTTGTAACATTTCACCCGTAACTAAAACACCAAAGGGGTTACTGGGAATAAGCCCCGAAACTATATTTGTTAGATTTTGATCTTTAGTGACAGAGGCGACAGTCAAAGACTCTCCGGAGGAAACCTTCAAGAGCTCAGGATTTATAAAATGCCCCGGTCGAATGACATAAGCCACTAAGAATCCCAGCCCTACTGAAACAACAGTGGTGAGTACATAATAAACTCCAATTTTTAAACCTAGGGTTCTGAGTTGTTGAATACTGTCGCTTGAAACAATACCCAAAACCACTGAAGCAAACACGAGTGGTATTATGACAAGTTGAATGAGACTTAAAAAGATTTGCCCAGGAAAGGCCAGCCAAGCAACAATGACTTTTGACCAATCAACAGGTACCCAGCCTAAACTGGGGCTCAATATGAAACCAGCAAGGATGCCAAAGGCCAATGCCAGTAATATTTTAACCCAAAGCCGACCAGCCACAAGGTGATCAAGCCCTTGAGACAAGTCATGAACAGCCTGGCGGCCTTTTCGAGCAAAACTAAAGGGACTAAAATCGTTTATATCCACTTTCTACCCACAATACATTTCATCTGAATTATCATATACTAATCCTTCTCAATATCTACTTAAGTGTCATTAAAAGACTGATCTTTCTGAATTTGATTCTCTTTCCAAAGAGCAAAAATTGCAGGATACACAAGTAACTCAAGCATAAAGGACGTAAATATCCCACCTACCATTGGAGCCGCCATCCTTTTCATTACATCAGCCCCACTGTCTGCAGTACTTGCCCATAAAATAGGGAGTAATGCCAAAAAAGTTGTCATCACTGTCATCATTTTAGGGCGAATTCTTTTAACCGCCCCAATATGAATTGCCTGTTTGAGTTCAACAAATCGCTTCATTCTCCCGGCTTTCTTTTCTTTTTCATAGGCAAGGTCAAGATACAAAAGCATATAAATCGCAGTTTCTGCATCAACACCAAGAAGAGCAATCAATCCCACCCAAACTGCAATACTCATATTGTAGTCAAGCAAATACAAAAGCCAAACAGCCCCTATTGCTGAAAAAGGTATTGCCAATAAAACAATGAAGGTTTTCATAGTTGAACCTGTATTCAGAAAAATTAAAACAATAATTATTAAAAGAGTTATCGGAAGGACAATTTTTAACTTCTCCCTCACTCGTTTCATACTTTCAAATTGTCCACTCCATATAAGAGAATAGCTTGATGGCAAGTCTAACTTTTCTCTGACCGCCTTTTTAGCTCTCTCAACGTACCCCCCCACGTCTGTCGTATCCAAATCAACAAAAACATAACCCGTAAGTAGTCCGTTATCATTTCGAATCATTCCAGGGCCATTTAGTTTTTCAATAGATGCCACTTCAGACAACGGAATTTGATAACCTTTCGGAGAGTCTAAAAGTATACGTCTAATATCCTCTTTATTTTGCCTAAATGCTCTTGCGTACCTTACATTAACAGAATAACGCTCTCTCCCCTCTACCGTAGTGGTGACATTAGCTCCACCTAATGCTGTTGAGAGAATTCTTTGTGCACTTTCAATAGAAATCCCATGTCTGGCAAGGGCCTCACGATTAAAATTGAAATCAAAGAAATACCCACCAGCAACACGTTCAGCAAATACGCTTCTTGTGCCATCAATTTCGGAAATAATTTTTTCTAATTTTAGCCCAATTTTTTCAATCTGCTTTAGATCACCTCCAGATATTTTTATCCCTATGGGAGTTCGTATTCCTGTCGTGAGCATATCAATGCGCCCCTTAATGGGGAGGGTCCAAGCATTGGTAAGGCCTGGAAATTTCATTTTGCTATCCATTTCTGATATAAGTTCGTCCCACGTCATTTGTGCTGGAGTGATCCACTGAAAGGGGGACTCTAAAAAATCTGGTAAAAACGAATACCATCTCTCTTTTGTTCTCCACTCTCTTTGATTCTTAAGAACTACGACGGTTTCCATCATTGAAAGAGGCGCAGGATCGGTAGCGGTATTGGCACGGCCAGCCTTACCATGGACACTAACTACCTCAGGAAAGTTTTTTAAAATTGCATCCTGCTTTTGCAAAAGATCTTGAGCTTCACCAACTGAAATCCCTGGCATTGTGGTCGGCATGTACAAAATTGTGCCCTCATTCAGAGGAGGCATAAACTCAGAGCCCAGTTTAAAGTAGATAGGGAGAGTCAGTAAAAGTAAACCTAAAGCGATGGCAACGACTTTTTTTCTATGATCTACAACCCAATCTACTATGGGACCATAAGCCTTAAAAAGAAACTGACTTATTGGATGTTTATCTTCTGACCTTGTATTTGCGCCAAAAAGAAAATTCACAGTTTTGGTAAACCAACTCGGGCCAAATTTAATTTCCTTAAATTTTGTAAACACAATGAGAAGTGCTGGCACCAATGTTACAGACAAAACGGAGGCCACAAGCATAACCAGAGTTTTTGTGTACGCAAGGGGTTTAAATAACCGTCCTTCTTGAGCCTCCAACACAAATATTGGCAAAAAAGAAACTGCAATGACAAGAAGAGAGTAAAAACTTGCTGGCCCAACTTCTTTGATAGCCTCTATAACAACTTCATCGACGGATCCATTTGCCCCTTCTTTTTGCCATTCTTCCATTTTTTTGTGGCAATTCTCAACAACCACAATCGCAGCATCTACCATAGCCCCAATAGCAATAGCAATTCCACCAAGGGACATAATATTGGCTGAAACACCTATAAAATACATAAGAATAAAACTGATAAGGACAGCTGCAGGGAGTGTGATTATCGGCACTAAAGCACTCGGTAAATGGAGAAGAAAAACAATTATAACCAGTGCTACAACAATCATCTCAGCTGTTATTTTGCTATAAAGAGTATCTACAGAGGCCTGAATGAGTTGGCTGCGATCATAGGTCTCAACTAACTCAACGCCATCAGGTAAGGATGGCTTAAGCTCCTCTAGCTTCGTCTTAACCCTTCCTATGACATCATTGGCGTTTTCACCAAAACGCATAACAACAATCCCACCGACTACATCACCCAATCCGTCAAGATCACCAACTCCTCTACGGATTTCAGGGCCCTCCGCCACACGAGCCACGTTATGTACGTATATTGGAACCCCTGTTTTACTTACACCGACCACTATATTTTCTAAATCTTTTCTAGAACGCGCATAACCTTTTGCTCGAACCATATACTCAGTACCCGAATACTCTATAACTCTGGCACCAGACTCTTTGTTTCCCTGACTGATGGCCTTTGTTAGTTTTGTTAGAGAAACACCATAAGCCCTCAATGATTCTGGATTAACCTGAATCTGATACTGTTTTTCAAAGCCTCCAAAAGAGGCAATTTCAGATACTCCTGAAACTGCCTGTAACTGATATCTTAGAAACCAATCTTGAAATGAACGAAGTTCAGCTAACGAATGCTTACCTGTAGTATCTTTAAGTGCATATTGATAGACCCAGCCTACCCCAGTAGCATCAGGCCCTAACTCCGTACTGACCTTCTTTGGCAAAGTTGGAGTAATCTTAGATAAGTATTCTAGTACTCGTGATCTTGCCCAATAGATATCCGTACCATCCTCAAAAATCACATATACGTAAGAAGCTCCAAAAGTAGAAAGTCCCCTTATATCTTTGACTTTAGGAACTCCCAACAAACTTGTTACTATGGGGTAGGTCACCTGATCCTCGATAATATCTGGGCTTACATTCCAAGTGGAATAAACAATCACTTGGGTGTCTGACAAATCTGGGATGGCGTCTATAGGGATTTTCTTAAGACTTAACCACCCTGCTACCAATGCAACACTCACTAAAAAGAGTGTCATGAATCTATTTCTTGCACAAAAATCTATAGTCTTTAGTAACATCTAAATCCCCTCTTAGTGATTGTGGCCACTAGATGATCGACTGCCACGAAGGACTGCCTTTAAACGAGATTCAGAATCGAGCATAAAATTACCACCCACCACAACTTCCTCTTCAACATTTAATCCACTACCTATTGCAATTTTGTCATCCGTCTCTAAAAGAATTGAGACTCTCCTTGGCTCAAACTCTCCATCTCCTGTCTTTACAAAAACAAAAGTATCTCGACCCGTGTCCATCAAAGCATCAGTTGGTACCGCTAAATGCTCTCCTTGAGGGGTCAATATTTTTACACTTACATAAGACTCTGGGCGAATAGGTGCGTCTGTATTGTTGAGTCGAATTCTGACTTTTGCTGTTCGTGTTTCAGGACTTATCACCTGATCCACTGAGACAACTTTTCCTGCTAAAATTTTACCTTGAAGAAAGTTAGCCGTAATTTGTGCAGACAAACCTTTTTTAATTTGAGGCAAATCCACTTCAAAAACATCAGCGTAAACCCAACTTTCCTGATTTTTTCCAGATACAAGTAGCCCCTCAGACTGAGATCCCTTTCGAGCCAATTGATTGATCTGACCATCAGAAAGTCCCAATACCTTTAACCGAATCTTCGAAGATTTTATCATTTCACGAGTACTGCGCCTAACATCTAAAAGAGGAGAATCTTTTACTCGCCGCCATTGCCTCAAAGCCTCAAGGTACTCACTTTGCGCAGTGTAGAGCTCAGGGTCAAAGGCCACTCTCCCAGGAGCGTTAACAGATTTAAATAAAGTTTCTTTTCGAACTCGCTCTAGCTTAATACCTATAAACTGCTGTTTCCTAGGTGAAATTTTAACTCCCACATGGGTGTCTGGTCTCGACTGATCACCGCTCATAGATTTTTCATGTTCAGCGTGATCATGTTCTTCATGATCATCAAATGAACTTGCCGCAACTAGATCCATTCCACATATTGAACAGGTTTGCCCAGGTTTGTCTGAAGTCACTTCAGGGTGCATCGGGCAAATGTAAAGAGCCTTTCTTTCTTCTTTGCTTTTATCTCCCACACCCCCCATCCCACCTTCGTGATCTATGTGGTTTCTATGCATTTTCCAAAAAAGACCCGATCCAAGTGCCAAGATAACAAATAATACTACAAATAATTTTTTCATTTTAAACCTCGACTGTTTTTTTCAATATCAGAAACTGAAAATCCGAGTTCAGCTTCTAGTGCTGTTAAATTTTCTACAAACTGCTGAAGTGATTGGTAAAACCCCATCTTCACCCTAAAGAGAGAACGCTCGCTGTCTAGCAAGTCTAAAAAAGTAGTTTTATTTGCTCGATAAGCTGCTTTTGATGAATTGAAAGCTCCTTGTGCTTGGGGAATCAGACTTGTTCTATAGATTTTTAAAGTCTTTGTGCCAACATTGACCTTACCTTTTAGATCTTTGATTCGTGTTAAAAGACGATTTATTTCGCTTTTTAGTCGATACTCTTGAGCTGTTTTTTGAGAACGGGCTGCTGATGCTTTAGCTCCCTTATTCCAAAACCATAGGGGAATTTCCAATCCCACAGAAAAGATTTCTGAATCTTCAGGTTGACCAGATAGTCTTTTTTGATACTGAAGTTGGATATCTGGTGCAAACTCCCATTTGGACAGAGCACTTTTTTCCTTTGCTTCTTCTAACTTATAAACTTGTGACTGAATCCGTGGAGACTTCTCTCTTAGTAGTTCATCCATTTTTTCAACCGTTAAACTTAGACCATCCAATCGAACTGAAGGTGGTGATAAATCATTACCAGATAAACTCAGCACCGATAGGCTCTGGTCATTTAGAAGCTCTCGCATTTTCAATTGGAGGTTTTCCTCTTCCTGCTTCATTCGCATAAGATCCAACTCTAAACGAGTCAATTCAAAGTGGGCTTTCATTGAATCACTTTGAGGAGCCTTACCAGCAGCATATTTGCGTTCTGCCACTCTAGAAAAATCTCTTACAGACTGCATGTTGGCCTCAGTCAATTGAATGATTTTTTGATGGGAAAATATAGAATAATAAGTTGCAACGACTTCTTTACGAACTTCAAACTTTTTTGCTTGTACCTTTGCACGTTGTGCGAGGGCTTTATTCTCTTGTGCTTTATTTTTAAGAAAGTACTTTACTGGAAATCGAATTTTCTGAGAAATAACTCCGTATGTTGTACGACTACCTCTATCTAGTGTCGAAACACCAATCATCGGGTCACCAAGCCATGACTCTACTGTCGTCAAGCTATCCTCAGCGTTGAAAGCTTCCACTTCCGCCAAGACCTCCGGGTTCGAATCGTAGGCCTTCTTAAGAAGCACGCCCAAAGACTCAGCCCTTGCCTCATAAAAGCAAAATATAAAGATTAAACCTATCCACAGTTTCATAAACACTCCAAAAGACTAAATACCTTTGAGTCGACAACAGTGAAGACAGCCCTCACCATTTCATTGATGTATCAAATTAAAGAAGTAAACTTAAATTGAATTGAATTGAATTAGCTTGGAATTTTGAGTCTTGATAAAAGTAAATAGATAGGTGTTTTAGAAAAAAAGCCTTGCTCAGGAGGAGCGTTGCTAAAAACAAAGTTTTTAAGGAATTTCAAAGAAACACTCGAATTTATAAAATTAAACTGGAATTTTTTAGAATCTGTTTCACTAGATGGAGACACTGTAGCGACTGAGTGATTGGGAACACTTTGACTCACACAGCAATCATCCGTTTTTCCCTGAGAATTCTGCTCTTCACTTGTGCTTGAACTATGGCAACCAGACATCACTTTAGAAGGGGCTGTAGAGGTTTTTTTAGATGAAAACTCCCCACAATTACCACCACAAAACGCAGCCATGGATTGTGTCCAGTTGAAAATGAGCAGTAAAAATAAAACAAAGGTTCTAACTAAAATCACTACCTATCCATAATCATATACCTCACCAGGGTATGTCAATTTTACTTATCGGCTAATTACCAGTTTTGTTCAAGAGTCCTTTTATTTCTTCAAGAATTTCAGCACTTTGGATTTTATCTTTTGAATTGAGGGCGCGCTGGACACAGAGCGGTCTAGGTGGGATTATTTTATCCCACGTTTAAATTATCAAACCGAACTTAGGCCTTTTCTTTTTTCACAACAGGTTTAAAACCACCCCAGATCATTCTTTTGCCGTCAAAGGGGAGCTTTTTGAGATCCATCATATGAGCAAGCCTTGGATCATTCATTGCCTTTTTATTGATTCGGTTTCGATCAGCTTTGGATTTATAAGTAATGAAAGAAAAGAAAACCACTTCACCTTTTTTTAATTTTACAGCTTGTGGGAATGAAGTTGTCCTCCCCTTTTTTACATCATCTTCAATGCACTCAAAAGTGCTTAATGCGCCATACTCCCCCCAAACCCTCGAACACAATCTTGCCATTTTTTTGTATTCATTGACTTTCTTTTTAGGGACTGCGATTAAAAACCCGTCAACATATCCAGCCATAGTTTTCCTCCTTTTTTACTAACACTCTCTTTTCTATTACACTTTAGGGCTTAGGACAAAGTCATTTTACAATACACTTTTCTATATAACTCAGTCTCTTTAGTTCAAAGGCAGAACTAGTGCCAAAAACGAAAGACTCGTTGACTCTCATACCAACTCAATTTCCATGAAATACTGGCACCCTGAGCAGTTTAAAGAACTCATTAAATCCAAAAGCTTTAAGATCACCAATACTTGGAGAGGTTGCCAAGGAGGACTGTATGGGAAGGGACCAGAACTCAGGACACCACTATCTCAGATGATTAAGGATGTAATTTTTCGATCAATATTCTACCGAAAGCTTCAATCTTCTTATCACCCAAACCGTACACTCGTGAAAGCTCCTCTAGATTTGTCGGCGCTCTTAAAACTAAATCTCGTAGTGTTTTGTCACTAAAAACCATAAAGGCTGGGATGTCGTTATCCTTTGCATATTCCTTGCGCCACTCTCTGATCACTTCAACACGCCACTTCTCATCCCCAGACATACTTGGTTCAAAGAGAGCCTCTTTTTTCTTTTTAGTTTTTGATTTTTGAAAAGACTTTTCAGGTTTACTCACTCTCCTTAAAGAACTGGGGTCACAAGAGTCACAGTGACCACAACTATCAATACGCTGATCGTCTTTAAAGTAAGTGAGTATATCACCATGACGGCACTCAGAACCTTCGGCATACTGAACCATAGCATTTAGAGCTGACCATCTTAGAACTTTGACCCGACGAGGAGCCTCAGATTGAGTGATGAAAAAAGATTGCAAACCCTTATCTTTTTTTGAATAAGCCAAAAGACAAGTCGAGGGTTTTCCATCTCGGCCCGCTCGACCCACTTCTTGGTAATAGGATTCAATATTGCCTGGCATTTGTGTATGTATAACCAATCGTACATCAGGGTGATCCACACCCATACCAAATGCGTTAGTCGCTGCCAGAATTCTTACATGCCCCCTTTGGTAGTTTTTCTCCATAAGAGTGCGCTCTTTAGAAGACATGCCTGCATGATAATATGCCACAGATTCACCACGCTGTGATAATAAGCGAGCCATTTTTTCTGTTTTCTTTCTTGTTCCACAATAAATAATCACACGACCTTCAGGCGTTTGCTTCAAAGCTTGTATGACAAAACCATCTTTTTCATCATCATCTGTGCAAAATTCAACTTGGTAGTAAAGGTTAGGGCGATAAAAACCATACACATGCTGATCAGGGGTTTTCAAACCCAGTTGTTCAATAATGTCTCTTTTAACCAAAGGGGTCGCCGTAGCTGTTAACCCAATCATAGGTACATCAGGTTTTAACTCACGTAAAAGAGAGAGCTGAGAATACTCTGTTCTAAAATCATGTCCCCACTGAGAAACACAGTGAGCTTCATCAATAGCAAAAAGGTTAATTTTTTGTTTTTGTAACCAAGAGGCAAAACCTGGTTTTTGAATACGTTCAGGTGAGAGATAAAGAAGAAAGCTTTCACTGTTAACCATTTCTTCAAATACATTTTTACGCTCACTCACACTCATACCTGAATGAATACAACCTGCATTAATACCTATATCTTTTAAAGACACCACTTGATCATTCATAAGAGCAATCAACGGAGAAACCACAACTGTGATTCCAGGCTGCATCACTGCAGGGAGTTGGTAGCAAAGGGATTTGCCTCCGCCTGTGGGCATAACAGCCAATACATCATGACCGTTCATCACAGATTCAATGATCTCTTTTTGGCCTAATCTAAAACTCGGCATTTCGAATTTTTGTTTCAATGTAGAATTTATGTTTTCGATAAAATCGACTCCCATATCGCGTAGAGCTCATCTAGTTTTTTCTGCAAATCCGTGACCTGCGCCATAGCCTTCTCCGTACTCTCTCTATCTAAATAAACGTCCGGCTGTTCGAAAACTGACTGGGCATCTGCCAAAGCCTTTTCCGCCAAGGCCACGTCCTCTTCAATGGTTTCTGCTTGGCGTTTTTCTTTATAAGAAAGCTTTGTCTTTGATTTCTTTTCTTTTTTCTGAGGTACTGTCTCTGATTCAACATCAGATACTGCATTCTTGGTTCTCTTTAACCATTGATCAAGGTCAGAGTAAATTTGCCAATCCCCTTGACCACTGAGTGCCAAATATCTCCCGCAAAGTTGAGATAAAAAGTAGCGGTCATGAGAAACAATAATAATCAAACCCTCAAACAAAGAAAGACTCTCTTCAAGTATTTCAATACTATCAATATCTAAGTCATTGGTCGGCTCATCGAGCATTAAAACATCACCAGGTTGCAAAAGTAGTTTTGCAATAAGAAGTCTCGCTTGTTCACCACCGGAGAGCTGAGAGATTTTTAGTTTCATTTTATCTGATGAAAATAAAAACCGACTGGCGTAAGAAGCCACATGAATCGATTGCCCCTTAAACACAGTGTAGTCAGAACCATCACCTAAATAATCAATAAGATTTATCTCTTGAGGAAGATCTGCTCTTTTTTGATCAAAGTAAATAATCTTCAAATCCTCTGCTTTAAAAAGCTCACCCGTATAGTTTGAGGCAGCACCTGTAAGTACTTTTAATAAACTCGTTTTTCCACTGCCATTATGACCCAGAAGCCCCAGTGTTTGCTTAGGCCCCATAATAAGATCTAAGTCTTTGATCAAACAGTTATCATCATAAGCCACGCTCACTTTTTTAAGTTCTATGAATTTCTTTGAACGCTTTCCACCAGCTTCGATCTCCAATCGCACCTTCGCTTGGCTTGAGCGATTGCGCGACTTTACTGCGGCCAAATTATCTAAAAGCTGATGGGCCTCTTTCATACGACTCTGGCTTTTTGTAGTTCTTGCCTTAACACCTGCTCTTAGCCAATCCACTTCACGACGAGCTTTATTGGACATGGAATCTTGTAGACCCATTTGAGCTTTTGCATACTTCTCTTTTTCTATAAGAAACTTTTTATAGCCACAGTTAAAAGATAAATAACCATCTCTGTAAAGACGATTGATTTCCATTGTTTTATTACAAAGTTTGTCTAAAAAAACACGATCATGACTTACTAATATAAATGATTTTTTATAGGACTTCAGCCAACTCTCCAACCAAAGTATTCCATCCCAATCCATATGATTGGTAGGTTCATCTAAAATAAACAAATCTGGCTCTTGAGCAAAAGCTATACCTAAGCTCAAACGCTTTCTCCACCCTCCAGAAAGTTGAGAGACCTGTTGATCTAAATCTTCAAAGCCCGCTATAGATAAAAAAATGGAAGCCTGAATCTCAGCCTCCATGGAGTCCATACCTGTTTTTAAAAGTCTTTTGATGGCCGTTTCTTTTATACTTAAAGAACTCTCAAAAACCTCCTCCTGCCTCACAAAGACCCACTTCATCCCCTTTCTGTGAAAAACCTCACCTTCATCAGGAGTTTCTTCTCCGGCCAAAATTCTTAAAAGAGTGGATTTTCCGGCCCCATTGGGCCCCAAAAGCCCAAGGCGCTCACGCTCTTCAACACCAAAGCTCAAACCATCAAAAAGAAGCTTAGAACCCATTGTTTTTTGTAGTTTATTGACAGAGACCAAAAGAGACATGGCCTGTTCTAACAAGCTGATCCATAGCCTGTCTATTGCAATGTTTAAAGAGTCTTTTTGTTTCACACAAGAGAGTCCCCCTACCGAGCTAAATCCCCTCATCTCAAAAACATAGATCATATCCAGATATTTTTCTTACCACTTAAGTCTAGGAACTCAGATTCCGAAGAACCTTTGAATAAACTAAATTTATTTAGTTTCAATAGGAGGAAGTATGAAGTTTTCTTTAACTTTTTTGGGGTTCACTTTTGCACTTATATCAAGTGCACACAGTATCGATTTAGGCCAATGCAACCCCTGGGGACCATGCCCTCACCCTGGTCAGTGTGTCACAGATTGGGTGTATTTTAGGTGTATTTCTCAAAACATGGAAAGAAATGAGCCCGGAAAATTCAATCCTGAATACTGTGATGACAATGAATCCATTTTGCCTTCCATTTTAGGACTATTGAGAACTCAAGCTGGAACCAGCGCACTGATTGGTAAACTCATTGGCCATGGTGGAAATAAGTGTTCTTACGTTGCTTGTAGTGAACAGGTAATTTCATCCACGGGAAGTATTGAGGGACACAATAGCAAATGTATTGGCAAACTCCATTTTCTAACAAAAAACAGTTCTTCCATTGTCTACGCTCTTGCTGCAGATCCAATAACTCACCCCCGAAGGAATGGCTGTCCTGTCAATTTAGAGTTTGATGTTGGATGGACAGACATGCGATTCAATGACAAGGCTTTTGCTGCCGTCTGCAAATTGGTTGATATCCCTATCATTACTGTGAATCCAATACCACTATCTGCAGTACCTGCTCAGTGTGTGTCACCTTTCATGTAAAACAAGTACTTCAGCGGAGTTATCGACACCCATATGCGGTAGCTTCGCTAAATAAACCAACAATACACTTGGCATCAAGCATCAAAAATTTTACCAGAGGCGATTATAGATTTAACGGGACAGTTACTCAGGAAGCACCAAATTCAAACACCTTTTTCAGTTATAGTGCTTTAGTAAAGCACTGGGAAGAAAGAGTTGAAAATGAACCATTTGACCCTCGCTTCCAACCCATTCAATGGTTGGCTGTATTGAAGAGGATTCAATTTCTAGTCCATTTAGTAGTGCAATCATGATTTTATGTGCTCCCCCCTGTCCAGTGTACCCCATACGTTCATTATCCGAAATTTCGGGTAACAAAGAACTTCCTGCAATAAATTTCTTTTCAAGTGATTGAGGAAATTTATAGAAACGATTATTCGAAATCTGAATATGAAGTCCATTGACACTTTCTCTCCAAGAAAAGACCACCGGGACATCTGGCCTCTCTTCTCTGGGCACCGTTGAATCAAACTCCCATAGGTGCCCGTGTTGAGTTGCGTTGTGCCAGGCATGTCCACAAATTCCCCGAACAACTCTAGCAATAGTGATTTCGACTTTGTCATCATTGGCATCTTCAGTCTCAGGGGACCAATTAAGAATGGAAATAGTTTTTTCCGAAACTCTCGTGTCGATCAATCGAAACAAAGGATCAATGCCCATGAGGTCCTGCGGCTTGGATTGGATGACCACCGGGCTAAGTGCCAATCCACATTGTGATTGAAAGCTTTCACTAGCCTCAATATTGTTCACCATCAAAACAATAGTTATAAGTAACGTACACCTACTCATAAATTGGCAATAACATTATTTTTTCTACTCCGCAATTTATCACGCACTTGATGAATATATTATCCACTAGCAAGTATATTTGAATTTCACAAAGCTTGAATTTTTGAGTTCAAAATTTGATCGAGAAATGAGTGTATTATTTTTACAAGTTTGAAGAAAAGTTTTCTAATCTATATGGATGAACTTTCACAAGCTTCAAATCCGCCTTCACGGTAAAATTCGTTGCAACTTCATGGCTTCTTTGTTGTGTTTTTTATGGATCAATCGTTGGTTCTTTAGGAAACCTTCTAACCCAAGCGTTTTATTACAATATATTTAACAAAATTGTTTTGAGAATTTATCCAAATTCAAATTAAAAATTCTTAAATTTTACTATTTATATTCAATCACAAAAAGAGGTGTTCTAAATCTCAAAATTGGGCTAATTTTTCTTAAAGTATGAAAACAATGAACTGGTTGTCACTCTCAATTGTTAGCCTTCTTTTAGGGGGGCTGTTTTCAATTGTCCTAATCCTAGGAAGAGCTCCTGGCATAAATGCAATTATCGGGAATCCTGTTTTTGCAAAAAAATGCCTCGTCGTCCACGTCACCTTAACACTTAGCTGTTGGTTTATCGGAAATCTTGCTGCCCTTTGCCACCTCTTTCCACAAAAAGTATTTCGCCCCCTCTTTTATCGAATCTCAACACTTGGAATTGTTTTTCTCATCATCGGCGCCTTCTCTAGTGATACGACCCCAGTTCTTTCCAACTACATACCTGTTATCCATGGGAACTTGTTTCTCTTTGGGCTATCTACCTTTATGTTTGGAGTGGCCGCATCTATTGTCGATGTTCTTTTTTCAAAAATTTCATCTCAAACATTTTCTGACGAGCAATTGCTCGATATAGGCTCAGCAATCGGACTCAAAGCCTCTGCCTTTCTCTATATCCTTAGCATATTGGTCTTTATCGGAGCTTTCATCACCTCCCCCTTTCATCAAGAACTCAAAAACTACTACGAACTTCTCTTTTGGGGTCCTGGGCACATACTTCAAATGGCCAATATTGCACTTCTCATTGTCGTTTGGCTCATTTTATACAAACAAATGACTGGAAGCGCTCTTATTGAAGCAAGAGTCGCCAGAACTCTCTTTGCACTCATTGTCGTCCCAACAATAGCTACAGCAGCACTCCTTTATGAAGGAACAACAAGCCTCAATTACCAATTCGGTTTTTCTCTTTTGATGAAATGGGCCACATGGCCAAGTGCTACAATCGTACTCATACTCATGATTCATAAAGTCTTGAATTCAGAAAAACCTTTTGAAGGAAAGGAACTCGAGTTCACAGGGATTATGTCGAGTGCTCTTTTGCTCATACTGGGGTTTCTTCTAGGTTCACAAATTCGCGAATCCAACACACTTATCCCAGCCCACTATCACGCCACAACAGGAGCTGTGATACTTGCCTTTATGTGTTTGTCATACATTCTCATTCAAAAATCTATGCCACAAAACCAAAGCTCTTTCGTATCCCAATGGATTTCCAAGCAACCCCTTATTTTTGGTACCGGGCAATTTACTTTCTGCATCGGATTTGCATATGCGGGGATTCATGGTTTGGGAAGAAAAACATTTGGCAACGAACAACTCTTACACAAGACCGAGCAATACATAGGACTTGCAGTCATGGGTTTTGGAGGACTTATGGCGCTTTTTGGTGGTGCTCTGTTTTTTGTTCTGCTCTCTAAAATGGGCTACTTAAAACCACCATCAAAACTGATCAACCGAATTCTTCCCTTTTCAAATTCAAAGTTACGATGAAGCGACTTGCGATTAAGAGTTTCGCCCGCTTCATTTTTTGCGACAATCTCAATATCAATCGCATGCTCTCCTGGCTTGAGATCGTAGTCCATATTGAGACGAAATTTATGTTGCTCTGACCTCGTATCTCTGACCACTTCATCATAAATTTTTTCCGAATCAACATATACACGCACCCCATATAGAATGTGATCTGTCACACAAATCTCTTGAAGCTGCATATGAGAAAGCTTATCACCCTTTTCTAAAGTCGTAGGTTTGTGACAATCTCTTTTTCTCAGGTTTGCAAATCTGAAGTTCAACCGTAAAATGGCTTGAGCATCGTTCATCTTTATAGGAATTTGGCTTCCCATTAAAACTATTCCCAAAAAAAACAAACTTCCAATAACACTCTTAAAGTAAACCCGCCCGCTCGATGGATGAAATTCAGGACGCTGCAAAGGAGTCAGTTTTCCATTTCGGTCCTTTGGGGCTGACCAATAAATAGCGGTCACCATTGTTAGAAGTCCAAAAGCCACAATACCTACGCTCAGCAAAGGTGAAAGAGTCTTGCTTATTGGCAAGAAAAATCCAAACCATATGTCAAATGGAATTGTTCCAACAATAGCTCCAAGATCCCCTTCTTTAAGAAGTGGGGCAGGAAAAAGCAGGCTTGCCAAAATAAGAGATCCCACTAAAAGTTTGAAAACGAGTGAATTTGGAAAAATCTTAACAGACCCCATCTTTGAAATATGAATCCAAAGTCCAATCACCATACCAAGAGGTACTGCAACGTGAAGAAAGAGATTCATAAAGAAGAAGGAGCCAGGTATTGGGTTCTCACCTGAAAAAGAGGCCACAAGATCTTCTCGTAAGAAAGGAACAAGTTGAAAAAGACGTGCCCCTTCTTGAGCCATTTCTTGTCCGTGAGCATCCCAAACCATCACAAACCCAGTCCAGCCTGAAATAAACAGTGAACACATAAGAAATGTTCCACTCAACCAAGCCAACGTCCTTGGTCCCCAAGACCTTCTCTGAACAAGCATAGAAAGTGAGTGGTAAATCACAACCAACACAGCCAAATCTGAAGCATATCGGTGAAAACTGCGGATCCATTTACCAAGATACCATTGATTTTCAATTTCAATCAGAGAACCATGAGGGTCCCCCACACTATAGAAAAAAAGTAAGTAGGTTCCAGATACAATTACGGAAATTAAAATCCCTACTGTTAGTGCTCCTGATCTCTGAAGAGGGTTTAACTTTGTTCCATAAATCCAAACAAAGAGACGGTCTATGTACGCAATTGGAGTTTTCAATAAATCTATAATCATAACCTATTCAACGCATCCTTAAGCCACTGGCGACTTGGGTTATTAAAACTGTAAGAGATTCTTCCATCCTCATTCACAACATACACGAGTCCCGGATGAGAAATAAATCCCGTTTTCTCGTTTCGATCATAAGCCACATTAAAACTCTTTAGTACTTCCTCAACCTGCTTCACTTCTCCACTCAAGAAATGGGTGTTGTCCGTAGCCTCCCACATTTTGATTGCCGCTCGAAGACGACTCGGAGAATCTCTCCAGGGGTCTAAGGTAACAATCACAAGCTGAAAGTCTTTTTCTTCAAATTCTCTCACTGCTTCAACACAGTTTTTAACAACAAGTGGACAAATCGAGTCACAGTTAGCAAATGCGAAAGTCAAAACTGACTTCTTCCCTTTTAAATCCTTTAACCCAAATTTTGACTCATTCTGATTGATCAAATCAAAATCCTCAATTTTAATTTCAGTTTTAGGGTACCTCAAGGGCAAATTGACTGAATTTGCAACTGTGTTCTCAGATATTGGCCAGCGATTCACCACCGTACGAACAATAAGAGCTCCCTCTATTGCAATAAGACCGACTATAGTAATAGCGGCCACTCTTCCAAAATTTGAGTGCAGCAAGGTTTCTAGCGAAGTCTTGAGATCTTGAAAAAAAACAAAGACCAAGCTTACAATCATAAAAAGAGGTGGAAAAACAAGAGCTCGCCACCCATCTGCATCAGGTAACCCTGTCGCTGTCTCTCCAAAACACACCACTTGTGCCTCAAGCAGCCACTCTGGTGTCGGCCCAGGAAGTTTTAAAAAAGCAAAGCCCCACCAAAAGCAGGTGGCAAAGATCCATAAAAAGAAAAGAAAAAGGACCGATTTATTCATCGGTCCTTGAAATGAATTTTGATTCAAATTCTCTACCCAATCTTCCACAAGAAAGACAACATTTTCCAGTTTACAAAATAGTAAGCCACAAAACACACAAGAAAAATACCAACAAGAACCATAGTTCCCCTTGCTCCACCAGCATTGTGAACAGCCTCAACTTCACTTGCTGTATATTGCTGCTTTGGTAAACGAAGCACACCTTGTGGTATACCAGAAGCTTTTGCCTCAATATCTGAAGCTGTCATCTTCTTGCCAAAAAATACAGTTACAACAGCTATGGCAATAAATGCCAATACACCAACAGCTGCAACAAGGCCAGCCACTCCCATAACAGCCTGAAGAAGGTTCACGGCAGGATGAAATTCAGGTGAAAATGGAGCCCCAGCACTTGTGATATCAAAGTGTCTTCTTGGTACGCCAAAAATACCTTGAAAGGTCATTGCCATACCCATCACTGAAATACCCCCAGCAAATATATAGGGTTGAATTTTTGCAAGTCCCCAGAACGCCACTCGTTTTTGAAAAATCAAAGGCAAAACATAGTAAGTTACAGCCATGAATGCGAGCGCAGTTCCTCCAACAACAGTCACATGAAAGTGTCCGGGTATACGAAGAGTATTGTGGGCAAGAATATTGATCTGCTCAGTACCGATTGTCACACCAGTAATACCACCCATGAAACCAAAGATCACAACAGAAAGAACCATTCCAGAAAACCCTGGATCACTCCATGGAGCATTTTTCAACCATCCAAAAACTCCCTTTGTGAATCCATTCAACCTCTGTCCCATTTCAATACCAGCTGGAACTGTAAATCCATGAATCATACTTGCAAGAACGGCAAGATACATCGCATAGCTCGTGTTCCACACCTTCCAAGCCGCACCAAATCCTGGGTCCACCAAAAGGTGATGAGCTGAGGCCATTGAAATAAACAAAATATAAAGGACAAAGGCCATTCGACTGACCTTTTCATTTAGAACCACTCCCCCAACAGTGAGCGCAGCAAGGAGATACCAAATGGAAACCATCGCAGCAACATTGATCTGTTGCGATGAATGTCCCAAACCCCAAAAGATCAAACGATAAAGCTGAGGGTCCATTGCCATCAAATCCAATGACCACAAAAAAGTGGGAATGTAAATCGCAGCACCATGAAGAAGAGTGATCACCGCAATAATTGCTGCAGTTAGCCCTCCAAAGGTAACCAAAGGAATTTGTCCTTCATACGTTTTCTCTTTCTTTGCAACCACCAGGGTCGCAAAGAAAAGCCCACACACTATCAATGCACCCACTGCAAATAAAATGATTCCTAAATAATAAAGTGGGTGTGCTTTAAGTGGGGGATACGAAGTGAAAAGAACATCGGCTTGCCCAACAGCCACTGTATAGTTCACAATGATCATTCCTAAAAGCATGAGAATAAACGATGTCCATCCCAATTTAGGTGCAGGCAATCGACACGACAACATCACGGGCCCAGCAAAATACAAAACAGCCATTTCGAAAAATATGATAAAGAAAATCAACATATTAAGACCATGAGCCGTCAAAAACCGATAAAACATCACTGGATCAAGCAAGTGAACAGCCTGCCAACGAGTCAAAACCAACCCAATAGCAGCAAGAACACCAATAAGAAGACAGACCACTGCTACGACAGCATTGATTTTGATTAAGTTTTCAGCCGTTCGATCGACTTTGAGCCCCGTGACCCCACACGTTCGAAATTGATTTGCTAGACTTGAAACCATGCTACTCATCTGCAGCCTCCTCAACAATAACCTTACCCACCATTAAGTGATGGCCAACACCGCAAAACTCATTGCAGAGAATTTTAAAGTCACCAGTTGTATTAGGTACAATTTTTAAACCGTAATCATACCCCGGTACGACTTGAAAGTTGACATTCACGGGGTGCAAACTAAACCCGTGATTCACATCAAGAGAAGAAAGGTGAAGCGTGTACTCCGCTCCTTTTTGAAGTTTCAAAACCGGATACCAACTCCACATTCGGCCCGCCATATAAATATGACTACCTGCTGGAGGAGCAACAACTGGAATCCCCTTTTCTTCACCGACTTGATAGTCTTGAATAAACTGATCAACTCGAGCTTGGAAAGCAGAAGCTTCTACTTTTGATCGAATCCCAGATGGGTTTTGTCCACCTTTGATATGCCAAAATGGCATCATAAAAAATAAAATCATACACCAAACAAAAGCAATCGTGACCCACTTCTTCTCTTGCTTACCAATCGGAAGCCACCAATTGCCCTTTGGCGATACTAAACTTGAGTGCAAATCTTCTTTCATATCACTCTCCCTCGCTATGGCAATGTTGCTTGGGGTAGTGAGAGCATCTCAAAAATCCCCCAACCTGTGTAAAAAACGAACATAACTAGTATTCCTGCCAAAAGAAGTAAAAAGGGACTTTCTAACAACTTCTGTAGAAAAGGTTTTCGACCATCACTCATGGCACCTCCAACTTGATATCAAAAATAGGTATGCCCAATACTTACAGATGATTCAAGTAAAGTGAATCTCTTGTTTGATCTATCGGTAAGAAATATTTTAAGAAGATGTCAAAGGTCGGTGCGATCGATGACTGTCGCAGTCGAGTGAAAAAGAAACCCATCCCCAGTTAAGAACTGAAATTCGACTTTATTCTTAATTTTAATCAAATTCAGAGGTTCAAAGAGCATCAAGTGCAGCCCCCCGGGGCTAAATGTCACAGAAGACATTGGTGGAATGTTTAAAATGGGCTGTTTTGTCATTCCTATAGTCCCATCACGCTCAACAGTATTATGCATTTCGACACTTTTAAAACTCGGACTTCTAATCTCAACTATCTGCATCGGAAATTGTGAATTATTGTAAAAATTTGCATATGCTGCGGTAACACTCGCACCTTTTATTGGTTCTATCACTTTCAAATCTCTGACTTCAAAATGTTTTCCATACTCTGCAATAATATGCTTTAAATCATCTCGTGTTTTTTTAACATCTATTGGATGTCTATAAAACCCCAACACCTTTCCATCAGGAGCAATCAGATAAACACCCGTCGGATGAAAGACAGAGTAATGTTCACTTTTAAAGTTCTCCTCCAAAACAATCTTAGCACCAAGTCTATGACTTAAAATTTCCTCAACAGAACTCTCACTTCTCAAATCCATAAATTCGGAATTGAATTGCCGAACGTACTTTTCAAGAAGATCGGCCTTATCTCGTTTTGGATCTGCTGTGATAAAAAGAACCTGCAACGACTCTTGAATCCCTCTTGTCACTTGATTGAGATCTGAAAGAGTCATTGGACAAATATCTGGGCAGAACGTGTAGCCAAATGTGAGCAAAGACCATTTCCCTTTGAGGTTTTCATGAGTAAAACTCCCGCGACTGTTTGACTGAAGTTCAAATTCACCTAGATCACGAGGCGAAACAAGGCTTTCTAAAACCGTCGGAGATTCATCAGGACTTCCCACCATAACATAGACTGCAACACCTGATATTGCAGAGTAAGCCCAAATTGGAACAAGTAGATAGGCGACTCTTTTGTGCCAAACTTTTCTATTCTGGCACAAACCAAGAGTAACAACTATGATTGAAATCAAAAAAGTCACCGTTGCCGCAAGAATGTGAGAACCCAAAAAAAACTTAAACCAGATTGAAAAACTCGCAAGTCGTTCTTTATCGACAAGCGAACCTCCCTGAAGCCTCATTTCCGCAAACATGTAAACAAGAACAAAGGAAGTTATCATGGTCAAAAAGACCATGAACTTGTGAGCACGAATATTTCTCTTTCGCGCAAAATAAACAGCAAAAAGTAGTAGTACAAAACTAATCACATTTGGAATGGCGAGCATGTGCGATGTTTTAGCTGAAGGTCAGAACTCTTGCAAACCCTGATCACCTTTAGGTCACAATAAATCAGAGCTCAAAAAAAACCACTTCTGTTTGGCTTGCTGAACGCCTTGCAGAAAAAAATTAAGAAAAATCACAGGGAATAATAGAAGACTTGTCACAATCAAAGACTCTGGAATCCCTTCAAAAAATTTATTTTTGTAGAGAGGGAGAGTCACATATGCCAAAACCAGAAATAGATTGAAGACAGTGAGATGGGTTATGACACTCTGCCGATATTCTTTGCTCTCCACGTTATAAAAATAGACAAGTGCTGAAATCGTCCCAAAGCTGAATAGACTAAAAAGTGTCTGAGGAAGAATGACCAAAAGGGAGTACTGCCCCTGTAAACTTGGACCAATGTTTCTGGCAATCATACTGAGAGCTAAAAAACTCAGAAGAATACCTGATGATTGCCTAAATATTGTCCAAACAACGCTTTTCATAGATCCATTACACAACAAAGATCAATAACCTTCACGCAAATGATTTCAAGACTTTATCTCACCGACAGAAGTCCAGAGTTTTATAGGACAAATCTCGTGAGTTTCCAATTCCCCTCACACCATTTAATCTAAATGAGGTTGTTTTCGTTTCATCTTTGTCACGAGAGAAACTACAACAATCCTTTAAATGGATATTTATTGAGCGGGGTGAAATGAGTTCCTTTTGTACAGCTGATGAGATGATGACTAAGGATCCAACAATCCTTTCAGACGAGATGCTGATTGAAAATGCATTAAACCTCTTTATTGAAGCTGGCATTACATCAGCACCAGTTTCTAAGAAATCAGGAAAAGTACTTGGGCTGCTTTCTGACATAATCTTGGTCAAAATGGTTCTCGCATCTCGTTCCAGAGGTCTTGGAGACGAAATGCTCAAAGATTATGAGGAATCACTCCTTCCAATAACTTGGGTCAAAGAGAATGCTCAAATACAAGAAGTCTTTAAGGCAATGGTTCAGTCACAATCCAATCGGGTCATGGTCGAATCTGAGTTTGGAGAGATTGTGGGAATTCTAAGCCCCAAAGATCTACTTAGATACCTTGTTGGAGATCGCACTGAATCAAGGGCTCTTACAAGCAAAGTCAAAGAGTACATGGAGAAACTCAGCAAACTAGAAGATCAAAATGAAGGACTTCGTGACCTTGTTCAAAAATATGAAACTCTTTTTATGGAAACCCCAAGCATGATGCATTCCATTGATGAAAAGGGGAATATCATCATGGCCAACAATAGACTCCATCAGATTCTTGGCTACTCAAATGGAGATTTGATTGGAGAAAGCTTTTTAAAACTCTATGACCCCGTCCATCATCAGAACGCACAAGAAGGTTTGAAAAGAGTTATACAAGATGGGTTTCATCGCCCTATATACACGACTATGAAAACAAGTAAAGGAGAAACCATAAAGGTTGAGCTTGTCTCCTCTGCTCTCAAGGATAAAACCGGAAAATTCATTGGAACCATTACAGTTTCAAGAAAGCATGACAATGAAGAACTTCTTGAAATTTTAAATAAAGCATCTGATCAATCCAACTGACTCTTCACTAACTTCTCTAGTGACTCAGCTGTGGCACTCTCAGGAGCAACAGGTCTTCCAATCACAAGACTCACCCGAGACCAAAACCTTTTAGGAACTTTTGTAAAGGGGACGCCACCTTTTCTTGAAAAAAAACTTCCCCACAAACCGTTTAGAGTTATCGGAACAACTGGCACTGGGTCTCGCTCTAAGATTCTTTCAATCCCTGGTCGAAATGCTCCCATTTCTCCATTATGTGTGAGTTCCCCCTCCGGGAAAAGACAAATCACTTCTCCATTCTTCAATTCATTGGAAATCTTCTCATATGCACGATTTAGAATTTTAGGATCTTCATTTTTCCCTGCAATCAAAATCACCTTCGCCTGCTTCATCATTTTTTTGATAATCGGAATATTTCCAAATTTATAATACATCACAAACCTTGGAGGTCGCTTGCATGCTCCTGCAACAATTAGCCAGTCAATGTATGTAACATGATTACAGGCCAGAATTACAGGACCTTCACGAGGAATGTTTTCTAGTCCTTGGATTTTCAATCGATAGATAACATTGACAAGCATCCATGAGATAAATCTCAACGCAAACTCAGGCACAATCGTATAAATGTACACCGCAACCAAAAGGTTGACGACAGCAACACTTAATAAAATTTGAGGAAAAGTTAGTCCTATTTGGTACATTCCCATTAAAAGTCCAGCTGCAATTACCATCATAAATGCATTCACAATATTATTGGCGGCAATAATTCGAGATATCTTATCTGCAGGACTTCTCTCTTGAACCAAAGCATAGAGTGGGACAATAAAGAATCCACCAAATATAGAAAACCCTAAAAAATCCACAAGTAACCTGAGAAAGACCCCATGCTTTAACATTTCATTTATAGGTAGAAGTAACTCCGTACTCCATGTGGGGCTTAAAAAATAAAGATCTGCAAGAAATAGCGACATACCAAGAGAACCAATTGGC
This sequence comes from Bdellovibrionia bacterium, assembly GCA_030427965.1. Taxonomy (GTDB): domain Bacteria; phylum Bdellovibrionota; class Bdellovibrionia; order Bdellovibrionales; family JAUICD01; genus JAUICD01. The sequence continues at coordinate 59,473 of JAUICD010000006.1, read as the reverse complement.
ACTAAGCCAATCTCAACTCTTTCAAATGAGAGTTTTTCACAGAGAACAGAGCCGACACCAATTCCTACGGTGAACATTGCAAGCAAAGTCGTAACGACTGTTTCATCACCTCCCAAGAAGCTTTTCACATAAGTTGGTAAAATACTCAGTATGATGGCTCCCAAAAACCAAAACCACGATATCCCCAATATTGAATTAAAAATAGAACGATTTAGAAGCGCGTATTTCAAGATTCGAACAGTTGGTGTCACTGGATTGAATTCCACCCGAATGTTTGCATCACCCACCGGGACCTTATCTAGAAAAAGACTTGTCACAAATCCCACAATGGCAAAACCTAAAATCCCAACGATAACAAGTGCTGTAGCAGAAGACGAAGCCGCGGAAAGTCCTCCCAAGATCGTTCCAATAAGTATTGCAAGAAATGTCCCCATTTCCACATAGGCGTTTCCTCGAGTCAGTTCCTGTCGACTTACGAGGTTGGGAATAATTCCATATTTAATCGGTCCAAAAAAACTTGACTGCAAACCCATCAAAAAGAGCGTGATCAATAAAAATCCCCAACTATTGAGAATAAACCCTATAGCAGCCACTGCCATAATCACAATTTCTGCAATCTTAATATATTTGATCAGTTGAGTTTTCTCGTATTTATCTGCAAGTTGCCCAGCTGTTGCTGAAAACAAAAAGAAAGGAAGAATGAAGATCCCCCCTGAAAGCGCAACAATCGAAGCTGCATCAAGTCCAAGCACTTGAGCGTTACGAAAGGTTATGAGAATGACAAGTGCATTTTTAATGTAGTTGTCGTTTAATGCACCAAAGAACTGCGTCCAAAATAGCGACCAAAAATTCTTCTCCATCATTTCCCCTCAGCTCCAAACAATTCATCTCCCCCATCGATCAGCTCTCTTGTATCAATACACTGAAAGCCTGTACGCATCTCTAAGCCCCGTTTTATATAAAAACGAGTATAAGGACGAACACTGGAATCTTTAAGGGCATCTTCAATTTTCCAAAACCGAGCATCTAGCAATTCTTCTTTAGGAAAACTCAATTGGACCTGCTCAATTTCTTGATTGCCTTCAAAAGTGGCTCGAAATACAAAGTAAATGTTTGTACGACTCTTACGAAACCGCGTAAACAAAAGATCTTCAATCTTGACACTTACTCCCGTTTCTTCAAAAGTCTCTCGCTTTGCTGCCTCACTTGGAAACTCATCCCCTTCGAGCATTCCACCTGGTAAAATCCAATCCCCCTTAAATTTTCCATAGTTCATCTGTACAAGTAGAACATGCTCTTGAACAATCAAAAGGGCACCAGCTCCAACAGTGGAATGTACGATATTTTCCTGAGTCATACTCTAATGTCTCGTCTGAATCAGAGGTTGAGTCAACGAACATCAGTCAAAAATAGGAATCTCTCTGAGTTCACAGTTCACCCATCTCATATAATTGCCATCAAATGAATTGAGTGATTTTTGAGAAAATTCTTCATTTTCTCCAACTAAAACACCCCAAACTTTAGGGGGAGAGGAAAGCTCAACAACGATTCGATGAGCTGCACTGATATCATGACGGATATAGTTGTTCTCTATTATCCCCGTTCCTGGATTGACGGAGTAGAGGTCACCTGGAGTTGAAATTCGATCCATTTTAAATGTTTCATCCTTTGAAACATGTGGAAAATTCGTCTGATGATACTCCCGCCATGGAATAAGTCCATCGTTTCTAATTTTCTCAACTATATCACTAAGTGCACTTTGCCATTTTTCACTTTCTTCGGCCGTGAGCCCCTTTTGCAACCAGCGATAAAGCCCTGCTTCAGACTGCATCCACTCTTTCTTTATAGCCTCCATCCATAATCTGTAAGTTGCACATACTTCACAATCCAAGTTTGAGTTGAAATCCCAAGTTTTTAATCTTTCAACAAACGGATGATTCACCTGTTTCACAATCAGAGGCACCAAGAACCTGGCATCGACAGCTTGATTGTCACACTGTATGCGTTTTAAAGTTTTTAAGTCATGCTTGGGTTTCTCATTTATCAATTCTTCAATTCGAAATGCTCGAAAGGGGTGGTAATAACCACGTCCTCCATGAAATGAACTCCCCTCTGGCCAATGTCGATTGTTTGCAGTTGCAATATAACCACGACTAGGCTCAACAAGAGAGGGCCGCTCATATTTACGTAAGTAATTTGTATTTTTAAAATCTTCTAAGCTCATATTTTGAACACCGTAAACTCTTGGTTTGGTGTATTTTGGTATAAGGCCTGTTGATTGATATCCAATTTTCCCATCTGTATCAGCAAAAACAAAATTCCACGCTGGCACTTCCACATTTTGAAATAAAACTTGCGCATCCCTTACTCTCTGTAGTCGAGGCACTTCAAATATCGGATCCATTGCGCGACCATCTATATCGTAACCAGACCATTTCAGTGCCATAACTTTTCCAGCAGGAGCATCCACTGGTAAAACACGAATTTGACCAACGCGTTTTGTAGATTTGAACCATAAATTTATATCAAAAAAGCCAAGATTCGTTTTAACTAACACTTTTGGAGTAATTTCATTAAATGACTGGTGAATTTCATTCTCATCAATAAAAGCGGCCTCGGCAACATCCATATAAGAGTTTGTAACCCCCCAAGCAATGTCTTGATTGAGCCCCGAAATAACCACTGGTATACCCGGCAAAGATCCTCCAAAAAGTGTCCAATCTTTGTTTTTTAAAACTTGCCAAAAGAAAAATGAAGGACGTTGCAAATTCAAATGTGGATCATTTGCTAGCCATGCATTTTTAGCCTTAGATCGTTTTGGAGACAAAACCCAATTGTTGCTCCCTATCCCTAAACGACCTAGAGGTTCAAAGAAGTCATATGCCTTATCAAAAGATTCACCAATTTGTGCGATCTCATCTCTTTTGGAAGCTTTGACTTCCTCTCTTTTTAAAATTGTTGTTTCCCATGGAAGGCCATCATCTTCTAAAACACTCTTTATATTTTCTTTATGCTTATCTAGAAGTTGAGATTCAATAATTTCTTGCTCAAAGGTTTTACGTGTCTGAGCAAATGACATCAGCATAACAATCGACAAACTGTCTATAGGGTGCCACTCATCTGGGCGGTAATCAAAATACGTAAACCCTTTCCCTTCATTCTTACTCAAAGCCTTTGTCATTCCCGCAGAGTACGCCCAAAGTTTTTGTTGATTAAAGGGATCAAGGTCTAAAAACAATCGCCTTGAAAGTGCCTCAAGTTCTAAAATTTGAAAGAGTACATCCGCTTTAAAGTGAGATGTTCCCAAAACCTCAGAAGCTCTTCCTTGAACAAGACGGCGAAGATAATCTGACTGCCACCCACGCATATTTCCATGTAAAAATCCCCAGCAGTAGTAGGATTCCATTTCAGTGGAAGATTTCACTTTCGGTATTTCCCCATTGATCATTTCTTTTGAACAGTCTGTCTCTTTGAAATTATGGGAAAGAGGGTTTTCAACTCTTCTCACATCTGGCTTTCTCAACCTATAGGTGGAAATCAATGCCAATAAAATCAAAGCAACTAGAGCCATCGCGGAGTATTTCAAGAGCTTCACCATGCCAAAGCTTATACCCTTCAGCAGGACCAAAGTTGAGCTGTTTTTCTCTTTGGAACAGCACTTCAATTTGTCTATAACCCCATCCAACAGGACTCAGGCACTGAATATCAGCAAAACTTAAGGGGAAACACAGGTTGTAACGATAAGATTCTGTGGACCGAGTGCTTTTACTGGAACAAGACCAGATTTTTTGCCAAATCGTGAGCTCTTATTTGAGTTCAAATTTCAATGTGAAGATTGAATCTCCTTCACGGGCGTTTCATACAATTTTGGATTTCAAACCTCATGTTATAATTCTAAGTTTTGAGGCACAGAGCAATAGTATTGTCCAACAACTCAGACGTGATCAAAATCTCAAAAACACAGGCGTTCTTATGACAGTTATGGATCAAAACTCTGTAACACTCGATGCCGTTCACCAAATGGGTGCTGACAATATCATCGTAAAACCCCCAAAGCTTGAGCATATCTTGTGGCAAATCAAATGGCTTATTCAAAGAGTTAAGAAATTTCAACGATTCCAATCACTGCTTTTTTATTGGAAAAACTCCGAACTCAATGTGGCAACTCATATTTTAAAGACTGGAAATGAAGAACACTCACTCACACCGCTTCAGTCTCAAATACTCCGGGCTTTTTTTGAAAACCCAGATCGTATGCTCACAAGAGAGTGGTTACGCCTGACAGTGTGGAATGATTCTAAAATTTCCTCACGCTCTATTGATGCCCATATTTCCAAGCTTAAAAAAGCTGTGGGTAAATTCTCTGTGAATTTAGAAAGTGTTTATGGCAAGGGATATCTCCTTACCGATAGAAACTCTAGGCTAGCACTTTAAACTCTGTCATGAGCACGTGTATCTGACAGTGATCGAATCACCAGATTGAAGTGGATTTGGAAAGATCAACTTATCACCACTTGTGTAAGGAGGTGGGTTCTGCGGAAATCCCGTAGGCCACTGAAGAATCTGAACATCACCATTTTGTGGAACACACTTTAAAGTCCATGAGTCACGTGAATCTATAATTACATCTGCAATATCACTCAGTTGACTTCCGTAATCATTGGCACAAATAGAGCCGACTTCGCCGCCAGTTCTGTCAGAGAGTTTCTTATACTCTGTTCCGTAATGTGCATTGCTTGGCCCACCTTGAGCCACTTGATTGTCAAGACAGTTACTGTCTCCAGGTTTTACTATTAAAGAATGTACTGTAAATGTTTTGTTTGGAAAATTGGACTTAACAGTTCTTACTAAATCTTCTGTACAGTCTCTTCCTTTCATATTGCCGGAGTCAAAAGCTTCGCCACATTCCATTGGATAACCTGGCTCATCGCCACCAGCACTTCTTTCATCTTCATCACTTAAAATCACAATAGCTAAATCCGCATTACCTCGAATCCATCCAGATTGATTTTTTGCAATTGCACTGATTGCTGCATAAATCCCGCGTTCATCACCTGGCCACATAACTTCATTTCTTTTAACTGTATTTTTAAATCGATTACTGAGTGTGCTAGTACTTCCATCACTTGGATTGATTATATAGTCATTTGAAGTTCCAGCGATTTTTAGCAGATTCCCGTCTTGTGTGGGACCAAAACCTGTCATGTCTGTTGTGATAATTCCAATACGATAATTGAGCCCCATACCACTAATTGAACTTATAAATGAAGAAAAACGAGTGGCCATCTTATTTTGCTCTTCTGTCATGGAGGCAGAGTTATCAACGACAAATAGAATGTCTATTTTATTTGCTGCTGGGGGAAGTGAAAATGTCTCTGTATGTGTTGTTCCTGTAGGTGGGGTCACACAGTTTTCTGTACACTGTGGAGTGTTGTCATCCCCGTCTCCGCCTTTCTTCTTTGCTTTAAAGCTGACGTTTGAACATCCAACAGCTACGCCGAGTCCCAACGAAATAATAGCAATATAGACAAATCTTCTCATATCCTCACTCCAAGGTGATGTAATTCCAACTCTTACAGATCCAATATGTGTGCCGAAACGAGACATAGTCATAAATCACTAAAATCACTTAGAAATTCGGATTCTTGAGGGCTTTTTACGTAAATACAGCATTGTCGAGAGCTTAGTCAGTCCCACGCCATATCTAAAAAAGATGAGTTATTTTATATGCTTAAATTCTCTCTCTTGGGGGTGACAAAATTCGCCCAAGAGAAGACACTTGTAGCTTATGAGACGCGTTCTAGGCTTTATGATACTTTTGACGGGATTCACACTGGTTTACCTTTCCTCAAAAGAGCTTCTTCCCTTTGTGAGTGGCAAGCCCCATGAACGCCTTCAAGTCTTATGGGAAAAGGACATTGAGACCCTACGCAAAGAAGAAAAACTCCCAACCTATTGGAATCGAATATCCAAAATACACCTTCGCCCCACAGACAATAGATCTGAAGAACTTTTGAAAAAACTAAAAATCCCTTTTGAGACCAGAAAAGAGGAAGCTTTTCAAATGGAAATCCTATTTGATATTTGGGAAGACCTTGGAGACAAAGGCGCTTTTTTTCAATACAGCATCATCGCTCCTGATGGAAACACAGTCTGGGAACTTACGCGTACACTTGTCTATGATTGAGCTTAAAAAATTTCAAAACAAAATAAACAAAACTCATTTTTGTCACACTTGAACAATCTCTGAACAAGCTCAGTAAACCTTGAGGTTGATCAAACTCTTGTTACGACACATCTCACAGACAAAATCCAAGCCGTTCCAACATTCAAAAAGCTCTTTTTGTTTCGGATGCCTGGCACAGAAGCTGCAGTAGGTACATCTATGGCAAAAGTAAACTGTAAAACCCTATTCTTTCTTCTTACAATATTCATTAGTACGCCGTTTGCTTTTTCTAAATCTCTGATTTTTACAGATAGCTTTGTTTCTCGATTTCCAATCTCTTACGAAGATCTCTCTGAGATACATCTCACAGACAATAGAAAACTGGCCATAGTTATTGGCGGAGGACCAGCTGGTCTAATGAGCGCTCTTACACTTAGAAACGATGGGTTTAATGTTGTTGTACTGGAAAAAAGACCACCAGAATATACTCGTTTAAATATCCTCGGCCTCAAAGTTGAAAGTGAAATCATGCTTCGCGAGTTGGGTGTTTTTGATGAGTTTCTAGAAAACGTCGGAACTCATCTAAAAGCTAGACGCGTATTTGAACTCGCAAAAGGTAAAAAAAAACCAAAACGAACCACAGAAATCAAGAATATTCCTGAACCAGGAAGTGTTTCTTATTCTGACTTTATATCTGAACCGATAGATGAGAAGTTCAAGGATGGAGCACAATACTTAATCATTACTGGTGAATTTGAACAGTTCTTAGCAGAAAAAGCACGTGAAAGGGGCATTTCTATTATCAACAATGCCAGAACAACTATTCAAAAAGCAGAAAACCACTTCAATGTGAAAGTTGCACAAGAAGAAAATGTCATTGAATTTCTGGCCCCAGATATAATTGTGCTCGCCGATGGGAGTAAAGGGCCTAACGCGGTTGATGGATTTAATCCCAAAATACATCATAAAGACCACCCAAGCGAAGGTGAACAATGGATATTTGGAGATTTTCAATATTTAGGTAATAAGTCATTTAATACAGGACTTATTGATTGGACAATTGATGGCAGCCCTCGATTGGTAAATGCTCACTTTGATCACCTCCACAAAAGAGTTGGAATTACAGTGATGGTCTTAGAGTCAGATATCTCAAACCAACAGTCGTACGACCTTCTTCACCACTACGCCAAAATTATTTTCGATGCAGAAAACATTCGAACTGATCCTCAAATTTTGATGATGGAGGAATCCGTTGTAACAATACAAAATCATTCTTCAAGCCAGTTCACCCACAAGAACCTTATTATAATTGGAGATCGAGCTGGAGCCAGTTCTCCGTTAAGCGGAATGGGAGCAACACTTGCTTTAAGTAGTTACCCTGTTGCTGTCCGTGAGTTTGCAAGAGCTCTCCAAGAACCATCTGAACAACAAAGAAACCAGCAACTCCAAGAAGTAAATAGCTTTTTACATGACTCAGTGTCAGTTTGGCTAGATTCAGCCCGAGCTGCCAAAAATTCAAAAAAAGTCGTCACAATCAGAAAGAACCACCCATCACTATGTCCCAATCTATTGGAACCCCGCTTAGCCTTACCTTCTTTAAATTCACTGAGTCTTGATGGAATATGATTTTCAACTGAAAAACCTAATGTGACGAAATCTCCATTACGTAAACTTCAAACTACTTCCCCTCAACTTTGTAAATCACTCACCACTCTACTTGTTGATCAAATTTGATCCAAAATACAGTATTGGTCACGTGACTAGTAGAATGTTTTTTTTAATGCGAGTCGTCCTCTGCGCAGGGGTGAGCCAAATCAGATTCAGGTTTTTACATATATGGTTTGTGTTTTAAGTCTTGAGTTGTTTTGCTATTTCTTTTGCAAAATAAGTGAGGATAATATCAGCACCAGCGCGCTTGATGGAAGTCAATACTTCAAGTGCCACTTCCTCACCATTGATCCAACCATTTTTAGCTGCTGCTTTGATCATTGCGTACTCACCGCTCACATTGTAAGCGGCAATGGGAAGAGGAAACTCAGATTTTAAATCTGAAATGATGTCCAGATAACTTAAAGCGGGTTTTACCATCAAGAAATCAGCACCCTCATTGTAATCCAACTCCGCCTCAATAAGAGCCTCACTACGGTTTCTGTAATCCATTTGATAGGTTTTTTTGTCTCCAGATTTTGGAGCCGAGTCCAAAGCTTCACGAAATGGACCGTAGAAGTGGCTTGCGTACTTGACCGCATAAGACATAATCGACACCTCTTGATGATCATTCTCATCAAGAGCATCTCGTATCACACCCACTCGTCCATCCATCATGTCTGATGGGCCGATGATATCAGCTCCTGCACTGGCTTGCGCAACAGCCATTTGCCCCAATATTTCAAGAGTTGGATCATTGAGAATTTTGTCACCCTCTACCACGCCGTCATGCCCATCACTGCTATAGGGGTCCATCGCCACATCAGTTAGAAGTATAGCATCTGGAAAACTTTTTTTGATTTCTCGAATTCCGCGAAGATAAAGCCCTTCAGGATTTAAGGATTCTGTTGCAAGCCTGTTTTTTAAGTTGTCTTGAAGAGCTGGAAAAAGCGCAAACGTATTAAGCCCTAAATTCAAACACGATCCAATCTCTTCACATGCTTGATCAATCGACAAACGAAATTGCCCCGGCATACTCCCGATCTCTTCACGTTGACCCTCTCCATCAATAAGAAACATCGGATATATTAAGTCACTCACCTCAATTTGAGTTTCTCTAATCAATTCACGAGTGAATTTGTTCTTTCTGTTTCTACGAGGTCTTCGTCTCAAAACTATCTCCTACAAATATCCATAAACTCAGCACGTGTTTTACCATCATTTTTAAATGCACCTCTTAAATCACATGTGCTTGTGGAACTTCCGACATCTTCCACCCCTCGAGAGATCACACAGTAATGTTTGGCATCAATAGAAACTGCAATATCATTTGTGTCTAAAATAAATGCAAGGGCATCTCCAATCTGTTTGGTCAAACGCTCTTGAACTTGAGGACGCTGAGCAAAGAACTTTGTGATTCGATTGACTTTGGAGAGACCAATCACTCTTTTTCTAGGGATGTATGCAATCTGCGCTTTACCATGAATTGTAACAAAATGATGTTCACAAAAAGTCATTACGTTCACATCTTTGATTACAATCATTTGATCGTAACTCATTTCATTTTCAATCACGGTGATCTTTGGAAAGTTCTCAGAATCAAGTCCTTGAAAAATTTCATTCACATACATCTTGGCAACTCGCTCTGGAGACTTGGTCAAACTGTCGTTTTCCAAATCCAAACCCAACGTTTCCATTATACCCCTAAAGTGCCCGGCAATGACCCGCTGCTTTTCTTCTCCGGAAAGCCCATTGGATTTCACAGGAGTTGGCCGCACATTCTCTAGAATTTCCTTAGCAGAAAAGGTAATCTCTTTTTCATGTTTACTTTGATCCGTTTGGCTCAAATAGTGCCTCCCACTTTGTATGGAGATTTATTAGTCCTAGAGGAGAGAAAATGCAAGAGATCAGCCCAATTGCGATTCAGATCGGCCCATATCAACTGAAATCACTTCCTACAGGAATCTTTGGTCTTGATGGGGGCGCGATGTTTGGAACGGTTCCAAAGGTACTCTGGGAACGTACAAATCCGGCAGATGCGCTCAATCGTATTCAACTCGAAGCACGTGGACTGTTGCTGAACTCAAACGACAAAAAAATCGTCATCGACACAGGAAATGGTGCTGATTTTGTAAAAAAATATGGTGAAAAACTAGGAAGCAAATTTGCACAGATTTACAATATTGAAAGTGCAACACCTTCAATCATAAACTGTATCAAAAAACACGGGTTGAACACAGGCGATGTTACAGATGTGGTTCTCACACATTTGCATTTTGATCACGCAGGTGGAGCAACAACGGAAAGAGAAGGGCAACTTGCTCCAACTTTTGAAAATGCAAAATACTATGTGCAGTCTGAAAATTTAAAAACAGCACGCCACCCAAATGTAAGAGAAAAAGCCAGTTATTTCTCAGCAAACTTTGAGCCCTTGGTGGAAACAAAAAAGCTCACCCTACTTGATGGAAGCACAAAGGATCTCCTTCCAAATCTCTCAGTCCAAATCACCAATGGCCACACTGTCGGTCAACAGATCGTAAAGATTTCAGATGAAAATACAACTGTCGTATTTTGTGGTGATTTGATTCCCACAAGTACTCATGTGCGCCTTGCATGGATCATGGGATATGACTTAGACCCTCTAAAAATCATAGAAGAAAAACGAACCTTTCTAACAGAAGCAGTTGAAAAAGATTGGTACCTCTTTTTTGAGCATGACCCACATGTGGAACTTGCAAAAGTCGAAGCAGATGGCCGTGATTTCAAAGTCACAAAAAAGTTTCGCCTTTCGTAAAGAAAATTTACAGAATAAAAGTCTAGTCAATTTCCTGGACTTTAGCCCCTGTTTCAGGCTGAGAATATTTAGTGAATTCAATTAGTTCCACTTCTTTTTTAACGCTGTCGGTCATGGCCCAATCGTTGCCTTACTAAAGGTTGAACAACCTTTTGTGGGGGAAGCAAATGAAGACAAGATTGGATCTCATCTTTGCATTACTACTGGGGCTTTCACTAGTTGCTTGTCAAAATAGACAAGTCGAGTTTGCTTCTGTTGGTTCTGATGAAGTTCCCTCAGATCAAGATATTGATCTACCAGGCCCTCCCTGCCCGAAGCGTCCTTGTGATGGAAACACAGTGGAGTCTGGACATGATGTTTTCTTTCAAACTCGAAAAGATGGAAGAGTCGACATACTCGTTGTCGATGACAATTCTGGATCTATGGAAGTTGAACAAAGAATGATGGGAGACAGATTCAATAGTTTCGTCACAGGATTGGGAGATTTGGATTGGCAAATTGCAATCACCACAACAGATGTCAGTAATGGCCCACACGGTTTAGATGGTTCTATACTTCAAATGACAGGTTTTCCTGGAAGAATCTTAGACCCGTCTACGCCTGATGCAGACATCATTTTTAAAAATACCGTCGCTCGTCCAGAAACTGTCAACTGTGCACCAGCAAATTGCCCTTCAGGCCATGAGCAACCTCTTTTTGCTTCTATTCGTGCGATGGAAAAACGAAATTCAGACAATGTGGGACTCTTTCGTGATGGGTCCGATCTAGCAATAGTCATTCTTTCAGATGAGGACGAACTGAGCACAGGCCCTACAAACGCAACACAACCACAATATGTGATCGACAAATTTCAAAGCATTTGGGGACCAGAGAAAAAACTCTCCGTTTATGGAATCATCGTCGAACCAGGGGACTCTAGATGCCTCAACCTTCAACGTGGGCAGACAGGAAACACAGCCCACTATGGACATCTCATTTCAAACCTTTCAAATAAGACTGGTGGTATCACAGGAAGTATTTGTGATACCGATTATAGCCAAACACTTGAGGCCATCGGGAAGAACGTAAAAGACCTCATTGAATCTGTTGAACTCTCACACGTGCCTATACCTGATTCAGTCCAAGTGACACTAGACCCAGCCGACCCTAACGTCCAGTGGGTGGTAAAAGGCAATAAAGTTTTGTTTGATCCTGTTCCTGAGGCCGGGACACGTATTGACGTCGACTATAAATACCTAAAATAATATCAACTAAGACCACAATCAACAGTATCAACCAAGGAAACAAAATGTCAGGCCACGGAAAAAGTATTGTCAAAAAACAACGAGGGGTACTAGTAGAAAAACTCACAAGCCCTATTCAAAGGTTTATGGAGTTGGAAACAGCAGGCGGTCTTCTCCTCGTCTTGATTACAATTGTTGCGATGGTTTGGGCAAACTCTCCCTGGGGAGCTGCTTACGAACATTTCTTTCATACACCAATTGCAATTTCAATTGGAAGCTTTCACCTTGAACACTCTCTTCTTCATTGGATCAACGATGCGCTTATGGCCATCTTCTTTTTTGTTGTTGGCCTTGAGATCAAAAGGGAAATGGTGACTGGGGAACTTTCCTCTTGGAAAAAATCCTCTCTCCCTATCTTTGCCGCACTTGGTGGTATGATTGCTCCTGCTTTGATCTATTACTCGTTCAATCCAGAAGGACCAACTTCTGCTGGTTGGGGAATTCCGATGGCAACTGATATTGCATTTGCAGTTGGCGTACTTACTCTACTTGGAAATCGAGTTCCATTTGCTTTGAAAATTTTCTTACTCGCACTTGCTATTGCCGATGACCTCGGTGCCGTTCTTGTTATTGCACTCTTTTACACAAGTAACCTAAGTGTTCCTCATTTGATTGCAGCTTTTGGTGGAGTTCTTCTTATTCTCACATTCCGCGGAATTGGAGTTTGGAGAAAAGGGCCTTATTACCTTGCTGGCGCCTTCTTATGGCTTATGGTTTTAAAGTCGGGAGTTCACGCAACTATTGCTGGAGTGCTACTTGGCTTCTTAACTCCAGCTTATCCACTGATTTCCAGAAAGAAAATGTTTGATGATCTAGGCACTCTTTTTGACAAAGTTAAGGCTGCTGTGAAACCAGTGCTCACTTCCAAAAATGACGAACAGAATGAGCCTTTGGATCACGACACAAAAGCTATTGTGGATGATATCAAATATGTCGCCCATGAATGTGAACCACCCCTAGATTCAATCGTATACAACCTTCACCCTTGGGTCACATTTGCAATTATGCCACTCTTTGCACTAGGTAATGCAGGTGTGGTTTTACAAGGCGTTGCCTTTAGCGACATCTTTGCAAGCCCTGTGTCTCTTGGTATTGGACTTGGACTACTTCTTGGTAAACCCATCGGTATCATGTTCTTTTCATTCTTAGCGGTAAAACTTGGAGTTAGCTCCCTACCAAAAGGTATTACGTGGATGCATTACCTTGGAGTTTCATGCCTTGCTGGTATTGGATTTACGATGGCACTCTTTGTAAGTAACCTCGCACTTGGCGGAACTGAAGTGGAGACCTTCTCAAAACTCGGAATCCTCACAGGCTCTCTCATCTCAGCTGTTGTGGGCTTTGTGATTCTCTCCATGGTTCTTGGAAAAAAAAAGAATAACATGAGCGGATCCAATACAAATGCAGCATAAATAACGAAGGTATCTCAAAAAAGAGTGCGGGCCACCTTCTCCTCTAAAAACTAGAGGTAAAAGGTGGCTTTGATTCTTTTTGCCATGACGCACATCAAATATAGGTCGTGCCCCCTCAACCATCTCTTTTAACGCTTAGCAAAATCAAAACCCCACACCACATATCCGCTCATGAAAGTATTGATACTCGTAAAGAGTTTGGTTACCTTTCCTCATTATTTATGGGGTTCGGTAGCTCAGCTGGATAGAGCATCTGCCTTCTAAGCAGAGGGTCCCAGGTTCGAGTCCTGGCCGAATCACCAATTTCTTTTCTTACACCTACTTGCCCAAACAACCAAGAACCCAAACTTTATTCCATCAGCAAAGGAAATAATTTTTATTTACAAACTAGACTTGATTACACTTTAAGAACTCAACATAATTCCATGTCTAAACAATTTTTATGGAGGATTAATATGTTTAAAAAGATTTTTATGTTTTTAACAGCTCTAGCTATTCCCGTCGCAGTTATCGCAACCAATTCAGATCTATTAAATTTTGATTTTATTGCACCTATAGTTCTAGATGAGTCAGACGCACCAAATCAGTCTGGACTCATTTATTATGACATTGGTTCGGGGCTAAAGGTCGTAAACCCAGAGGGAGAACACGAACTTCTAGCTCCAGTTGGGGGAGCCAATTGGGCTGTGTTTAGTGCTCTCATAACAGATGGATCGAGCGTCGGAACTGTTTCAAATGAAAGTTCTGATTTTATAGATGGTAATTGCACAAATCCGTCTGTAGGGAATTACACCTGTACCTTTGAAGAACTCTTCTCTTCAACTCCTAACTGCGTCGGTACAAGTTTAGACCATCAATCTCTTCGAATCACTTCGGTGAATAGTTCTTCAGTAACAATAAATATTCAAAACACAGACTCAACAAATCTCGATGGAGATTTCATGATTATATGTCAAGGACCTCAATAGAATCAACTTCCTTACCGAGAGCAAACATTCCTTTGCTCTCGACTCCTTTTCGTCAATCACGAGTTAAAAGCTGGCCTCTGAATCATCTATTCTGTATGCTCCCTGTATGAAAAAATATCAGCTCGTATCAGTAAATTCAAATCGTCAGTTTGGTTTTTTGTTTGCATGCATCTTCCTAGTGCTTTCTTTGCTTCCACTTCTTAAACAGTATCCAATTCAAATTTACTATTTGCTTACATCAATCACACTCTTACTTCTAACACTTTTTTTGCCCAGTTCACTGAAATATCCAAACTTTCTCTGGCTCAAATTTGGAGAGCTACTTCATAAAATTGTAAGCCCAGTAGTTCTCTTTCTCATCTTTTACTTGGTTATCACTCCAACTGGTTTAATTATGAAACTCTTTGGCAAAGACCCTCTTATGAAGAAGTGGGATAAAAAGGTAAAATCTTATTTTATTTCCCGCACAACTCCAAACCCTCAACAGATGAAAAAACCTTATTAATATGTATGTTCTGGGAATTTCTGCTTACTATCACGACAGCGCTGCCGCACTTATTAAGGATGGAGAAATTGTCGCAGCCGCTCAAGAGGAACGATTCACTCGCAAAAAACACGACAGCTCTTTTCCCAAAAATGCAATTGAGTACTGTCTTACATACGAAGGTATTCAACTCGATGATATCGACTCCATAGCCTTTTATGATAAACCATTCTTGAAATTTGAACGACTTCTTGAAACCTACCTTGCCACTGCACCGAAGGGTTTTCTTTCATTTTCAAAATCCTTGCCTATTTGGATTAAAGAAAAACTTTTTCAAAAAGACTTACTTGTTCAAAGTTTGGAAAGAGATTTCAATTCTAAAAACATTCGTCAGCGCCTTCTCTTTGGTGAACATCATCTCTCTCACGCAGCCAGTGCATTTTACCCCTCACCTTATGATGAAGCATTGATTCTGACTCTGGACGGAGTTGGTGAATGGGCCACAACAAGTGTGGCAATTGGTTCAAAGAGCTCCATTGAGATAAAAAAAGAAATTCACTTTCCTCACTCTCTGGGGCTTTTGTACTCAGCCTTCACCTATCACTCTGGATTTAAAGTCAATTCTGGTGAATACAAACTCATGGGGCTTGCACCTTATGGAACTCCAAGGTTTAAAGACCTTATTTTGGAGCACTTGATTGACATCAAAGACGATGGGTCCTTTCGCCTCAATATGAATTACTTTGCCTTTTGCACAGAAATGAAAATGACAAATTCCAAATTTGATCAATTATTTGGAGAGAAAGCTCGAAGACCTGAAACCCCGATTACACAGTTTCAAATGGATATGGCCGCAAGTGTTCAGTCTGTAACGGAAATGATCGTTGAGAAAATTGCATGTTCACAGCTTAAAGAATTTGGACAGAAAAACCTCTGCTTAGCAGGAGGGGTTGCTCTCAACTGTGTTGCAAATGGAAAGCTTCTCAAAAATAAAGTCGTTGAGAATTTATGGATTCAACCTGCTGCAGGAGATGCTGGGGGCGCACTTGGTGTGGCACTACTGGCGTATCACTCCTATCACCAAAAACCTCGTATCACTCAAAAGTCCGATTGCATGAAAGGGTCTTATCTGGGTCCGAGTTATAAATCAAAAGACATTGTCTCGGCACTCGACAACCTAGGGGCTGTCTACAAAGAAGAGACAGAAGAGGAAATGTACAAATTTGTTTCCAAATCACTGAGTGAAGGAATGGCAGTGGGTTGGTTTCAAGGCCGAATGGAGTTTGGCCCAAGAGCTCTGGGGGCGCGTTCTATTGTTGCTGATCCCCGAAATGAAAATATGCAAAAAAACCTCAATTTGAAGATAAAGTTTCGGGAATCCTTTCGCCCCTTTGCCCCATCTGTTTTGAAAGAAGAGTCACACAAATGGTTTCAACTAGAGAAATCAAGTCCCTATATGCTCATCGTTGCTGACTTAGACAAGTCCATTCGTACCAGCTACGAAAAACAAGAGGGGTTATTTGGAATATCAAAACTCAACTTGAAAAGATCAAAAATTCCAGCTGTTACGCATGTGGATCACTCGGCTCGAGTTCAAACAGTTGATAAAGCAACAAATCCCAAATTCCACAAACTCTTAAGCCACTTCAATGAGCTTACAGACTGCCCTGTGCTCGTGAACACAAGTTTCAATATTCGAGGGGAACCCATCGTTTGCACTCCAGAAGATGCTTTTCGCTGCTTTATGGGAACAAACTTAGATCTTCTTGTAATAGATAATTTTTTAATTATGAAGACTCACCAAAACTCTCAACTGACAAACGACTACACCAGAAATGTTGAACTTGATTGAATTCAAGACCCTGACGTTTTAACTTCGATATAGATTCATTGTTTCAAAAGCCATTTTATCCACATTGAACTCTTGTTCTGCTTGTACATAGTTTTTTTCAGAAATTCTTTTAAAAAGATCTGGATTCAAATAGAAATATTCTATTCTCTCTTTCAACGTTGAAGCATCTTGAGGTTCAAAGTACTGGCACTCTTCTTCTCCAAGAATTTCTCTATGAGGTGAAATTTTTGAAGCTAAAACAGGGGTTTTCACACGAACAGATTCAAGAGGGGTCAAAGGAAGTCCTTCCCAAAGAGAGGACGTAATAAACAGATCTGCTTCTTTTAAAATGTCTAAGACATCACTTCTATTCCCTAAAAAATGTACTTTCTTTCTTGATTTAGTAAGATCCAACAACATCTCACTGTATCTCTCAGCCCCTTCTTGCACTCCTCCCACTATTAGCAGTTCAGCTTCAAAACTCAGTTGAGCATGTGCATTTATAATGTCTTCGATACGTTTTTCAGGAGAAATCCTACTAATGCTCACAATGATTTTAATATTTTCATCAATACCCAATTCACGACGAATCGATGTTCTGGGCGAGATTTCACACTTAAAGTCGACCCCATTTTTTATCACACAACACTTGGCTGGAGGGGCAAGTTTTAATTGAGTGACAGCCTTGTACTCAGAGTCACTGACACAAATATGCTGCTGGGTAAATCTTGCAAGAATAGCTTCAAGTTTGTAAAAAAACCGCCTCTTAACGTTCGAATACTTTCCATATTGAATTCCGTGAAAGGTGTGAAGAACAGAAATGCCAAGAATACCTCCTAGCAGGCGCCCAAAGTATCCAGCTCCCCGACCATGGGTGTGCAAAACATCAGGACGATTTCGAACAAGTCGAACAAAGATCAAAAAAAATGAAATCAGCTTCTTTCTACGAAATGGGACACGCCAAGAGCTATCAGCCCTCTCCACAATTGGCGCCCAATAAGGTCCATTGTCAGGAGCAATAAAGTCGATCTGAAATTCAGATCTCTCCATCCGAGAAATCAACTCCAGTATATGTGCGGCTCCACCGCCCTGCGTATTAGCCGTCAAAATTGTGATTTTTCGTTTCTGCATAGTAATAACGAGCCCTCTTTCTCTTTACTTTATAAGCATTGTCGCCCAATATTTCACGATGATTCCAGTAATTCTTTCAGGTGGTTCAGGCACTAGGCTTTGGCCACTTTCTCGCTCAAACTACCCTAAACAATTTCTGCCGCTATGGGGCAAATCTCTTTTTGAAATGACTCTGGATCGTATTAATGACCTTGGAGACCCCTGGGTCATATCACATGTCGACCAATTCTCCCTGACTTCTTCCATATTCGAGAGAAATGCATTTGATCAAAAACAAATTATTTTTGAACCCATTGCGCGAAACACAGCCGCCGCAGTTGCCACTCTCTGTCACCACTTTCAACAAAACGAGCGCCAAACTGAAATTGCTGGGATTTTTCCAGCAGACCACATTGTCAAAGATAAATCCTCTTTTTTAAGTGCCGTAACTCTTGCAAAGAGCGTGGCCGAGAACAACCATATCGTCACACTCGGCATTGAACCAACCTATGCTGCAACTGGATTTGGATATCTTGAAATTGGTGAGGAACTGCAAAAGGGAGTTTTTAAAACTCAGCAGTTTCATGAAAAACCAGACAATACCAAAGCAAACACATACTTGAACTCTAAGAAACATTTTTGGAATGCTGGGATTTTTGTATTTCAAATATCCACAATGATTAAAGAGTTCCAAAAACAAATGCCAGATCTTTGGAAAAAAATTGAACAATTGAATCAAGATTTTTCCAATATTTGTGAAGTTTATGAATCACTTCCATCTACAAGTTTGGACTACGGTATTATGGAAAATGCGAAATCTGTAGCATGCATTCCATCCTCCTTTGGATGGAGTGATGCTGGCAGTTGGGATGATTTATTGGAATCTGATATCTCAAGAAGCACTGTTCTTGAAAGCACATCAGCCAAAGGGAATTCAGCAATTGGTAAAAAGACCGTGGCGTTTGTCGATACCGAGAATCTTATTGTTGTTGATTCAGCAGATGCAATTCTCATTGCAAAAAAAGGATCTTCTCAAGAAGTAAAAGAGATTGTGAATCAGTTCAAAAATGGACATAAAGATCTTCTAAGAGAAAATTTTATAGACTTTCGCCCATGGGGGGAATTTGAAGTCATCCGAGATGATGAAAGCTTCAAATCCAAAATCATTCGAGTTCGGCCTGGCCATCAATTGAGTTACCAGTCCCACACAAAGCGATCCGAACACTGGGTTATCGTCAATGGAGTCGCAGAGGTTGTTTTAGACGACAAAGTCTTTCACCTAAACGTCGGTGAATCTATCTTTATACCAAAGGGCTCTAAACACAGAATGCGAAATGCAACAGATAAACTTCTGGAATTTGTAGAAGTTCAAACAGGAGAGTCTTTTGACGAAGATGACATCACTCGCTATGAAGACGACTATGGTCGAGGTCGCTCAACCAAAAACCTGTAAAAAGAATTCAATTTTTTTCTAAACTAGTCTCAATTTTGTCCAAAACCATTTCGATAAGTGTTTTAGAAGCTGTTGATAACTCAAAGAGGCTTCTAAATTCCTTAAAGGAATAGGGAGATTAAGTCATGAGAAAAGTCATTGGGGTTAGTTTAGGTACATTTATTTTCTTTGTTCTCGCGATAGCGGTATTAAAAACAACGCTTTCATCTGAGAAAACCAAAGAAACACATCTAGTGAAATCTACATCAGAAAAGACGGAAGTTTCAAATCGGAAAGAAATGATGTCTCCAACTGAAAAAATTCAACTCCCAGATGCACCCGCTCGAGTCAATAAATACAGTGAATCCGATGATCCCGGCGTAAATCGAATATATCAGTTAGCCAAAATGGTGAAGGGAACAATTGAACTCGACAACGATACAATAGAGAAACTGAATGACAGAATTTCAGCTCTTCAAGAAAGTATCGCAAATCTTCATCAAATCAAAGGCGTGCATAAAAAGCGGCTTGATAAAATGGCTAAAATTAAAAGTGTTATTGGAGATAATATCTTTAAATCCTTTGAGCCAAAACCTGAGCTAGTTGTGGCCAAAGCAGAGCCTCTAAAAATTGAAACCAAAGTCAAAGAAGAAGATTTAAAGAAAATAGATCCTGAGGTTGAAAAAAGAAAAAACCTTCTTACCTCTCTTGAAAAAGAGAAAAATAAGGAAAACAAAGGGCTTATTCGTGAAATCAACAAAACCTTTGGAAAGAAATATGCAAATCTTAAAAAGGTAGATGACGGAGCTGTTCTAAGCATTGATGCAAGAGCAATACTCATGTTTGACGATTCACGTCCTCGTGTTGGAATTGAGGGATCTCAAATTTTCACAAAACTTGTTAAAAACTTCAGAGAATCCTATGATTTTGAAAAAGTTATCATACGCGTAAGCCCCAACACTCCAGGGTCTGTCGTAAGAATTGTATCTCGTTTTATACAACGAATGTATGGTTGGAAACCATCATTTGAAAAGGGTGAAAGCACTGATTCTGGTTATGAAATAAAAATCGAGATTATTTCCAAAAAAGGTAAAACCTCAATCCCAACCCAAGACAATGTTGCATTGATTTGGTAATGAAGATTCAGGCTCTAATCACAACTACGGGATATCCTCTTGGCCTCTTGATTGGGGCCACCAGTTATTACAGCTCAAAATGGCAACTTGCAATTTTGAGCTGTGGGATACTCGTGCTCACCTCTTTGAGCTGGTATTCATTAATTGAAAGGTCAAACAAAGGTCACATTTCTCAAGACAATAACTCAAAAATTAATGAATCTACAGCCACAGTCTTCTTGATTGATGGATTTGACGAAAAAGACAGCAAATTCAATTGGGAAATCGAAGATAAGGCTTCATAACTTCATATAGAAACTCTCGCTTCACAATACTCAAAACTGCTCTAAGTAACAATTCTATGCTACTTACTGTATATCAACAGTCGACAAAACCCTTTGAAGAAAATAGAGTATGGGTATGAAAATTTTGATCATCGCCCCCTTTTTTCCACCCAAAAACACAATGGGCTCTCTTCGCCCCTACTCTTGGGCCAAATATTGGAGTGAAGAGGGCCACGAAGTGGATGTTGCAACGTACTCACACGATGAAGATGATCCTACCAATTTAAATCTTAAAATGACTGGATTTCATGTTCATGAAATTGAGCCTTCACGGCTTTACTTTGCTACAAAAAACTTTTATCAAAAACACTTAAAGCCCTCATCTCATTCCAGTTCAGTCAATAAATCTCAATCAAAAATTTTTTTTAAAATACTTCTTTCAAATCTATGGAAAAAGTTAAAGACGATGGGACTTGGTAGTTCCGTAAGGTGGCCTGACATCTCAACAACATGGATCACACCTGCTACCCAATATCTAAAGTCACAAAACAAAACCTGGGATGTTGTGGTGAGCACTTTTAGTCCCTACGGCGGACATGTTGTAGCAAAAAAACTGAAATCTCTAGGAGTTGCTCAGCATTGGATTGCAGATTTCAGAGACCCTTGGACAGACAACCACCTCTTTACAGGAATACCGATCATACGAGCCTTTGAACATGTATTTGAAAAAAGACTACTCACTCATGCTGACCTATTCTCTGCAGTAAGCCCTATTTTTGCAAAAAAACTAAATGAAAGGTTTCAAACAGAATCACTGACAGTTCCCAATGGATTTGATCCATCAGATTTGAAAAATTTAGATACAACTCCAATTTTTCCAAATGATGAATACTTTCGAATTGTTTACACTGGAAATATCTATCCCGGAACTCGTGACCCATCCCCCCTGTTTCAAGCAATTCAAAATTTTTTGACAAGAAATAAAAATCTCAAAATTAAAGTGATCTTTGTTGGAGGAAATGTCGATACCCTCATCCCTCTTGTTCAATCCTATGGAATAGAAACATATGTAGAAATCCTGCCTCAATCTTCAAGAGAAGACTCCCTTCGTATGCAAAGAGACTGCGATATTCTTTTGTTTCTTGAAAAAGAAGGGGCAATGGGAGGTGGGGTTTATCCAGGAAAGCTCTACGAGTATCTCTTTAGCGGAAATCCAATTTGGGCAGTGGGAATAGAAAATACGAACTCAGGGACAGGGCACATTATTCACTCTCTAAAAGCCGGAACTTGCTTTGGAACAAATAGTAAAAAAATCGAAGAGGCAATTCAACAAGAGATTATTGAGAGAAAATCGCTTTCAAGGGTGTCCTCCGCCCAATTGGATCCACACACAAGATCTCATATCGCCAAATCATTTCTACAAAAAATTGAATCTATTGTCGCAATCAAAGATCTTTAAAATTCTTGATTTCTTTTTTTGAACGCAAACTCTGAAATTCTTTATGATTCACCAATTGAATCAAAATATCTGCCCAGTCTTCAATTTTTTCAAATGAATCAAAACCTTCAGTGCAAAACAAGCCTCTATAGTGTGGGTCAAAATAGGCAACGTTCAATCCATTTGCTTTAAGTTCTTCAATCACACCTTTAACAGGTGTTTCTCGTATGTCATCAATATCGGGTTTATAGGTCACACCCAAAATTCCAATTTTCTTCTTATCACCCACAACTCTTAAAATTCGACGAGCTATCTCAGTAGGTCGTTCATCATTAATTTGTCTTGAAGCACGAATCAATTTCGCCACTTGAGAATCTTCAGCCAAAAACCAAGGATCCACGGCAATACAATGGCCCCCTACTCCAATACCCGGATTCAAAATATTCACCCTCGGATGACGGTTGGCCAAATAAATCGCCTCACTTGCATCAATCCCTTTCTCGCGCAAAATTTGCTCAAACTCGTTTGCCATAGCAATACCAATATCTCTAGATGTGTTTTCAAGTAATTTCACCGCTTCAGCAGTACGAGCCTCAGTTTCAAAAATTTCTCCTTTTACAAAAGAACGATAAACCTCTACCGCTTTTTTTGTCGCCTCAGGACTAAGTCCACCCACAATTCGATCATTGTTCACAAGTTCAAACATAGTATTTCCTGGAATCGCACGCTCTGGGCAGTGAGCGATAAGCACATTGGCGTCTTTAAAATACTTTGTGTTCAAATACTCACAAACACCAGGTTTAATTGTGGATTCGACAATAAGTAGATCATTTCTAGCAACGACATCTTTCAACATCTCACAGGCGCTCTCAATATAGCTTAAATCACAAGTTCCATCTCTATGCGGTGTCGGAACGGCAATAATATGAACACTTGCAGGTATCGGCTGAGTGGAGCCGCTTAAAGAATTTTTTGAAAGACTTTGAAAAACTTCCCCCAATCCCTTTTCTTCAAAAAGACAATGATTGGAATTTATTTTTTCAATCTTGTTAGAGTCAATATCAACACCATTGACTTCATAGCCACCTTTGGCCAAAAGACATGCAAGTGGATACCCCATATAGCCCATACCAAAAACATTGATCTTTGATTTAGCCATTTGCTCTTCCTACTCTCTCTTCAAGAATGTCTATGATCCTCTCAGAAGTTTTTCCATCTCCAAAGGGATTCTTCCACTTTTTATTACCCGCAAGAACTTGATCTACAACCTCAAGGGTGGACTCCACTGAAATTTTTTGAACCAAGACATTTGCTCCAACAGTTACAGTTTCCGGTCTTTCTGTATTCTCCCTCAGGGTCACACACGGAACACCCAAAATACACGCCTCCTCTTGGACTCCTCCTGAATCCGTAAGTATAAGCCGTGCGTTTTTCTGAAGAGTTAAAAATTCCAAATATCCTGTGGGAGAAGCTTCAACAACTCCACTTGGGAGCTTTAGATCAAATTTTGTTAGTGCAACTTTAGTTCTAGGGTGTATTGGCCAAAGTATTTTAAAGCTATATTTTTCAGATACCGCTTTCAAACTCTCCAGTACAGTTTTCAATTGATTCGGGTCATCGACATTTGAGCTTCGATGAATAGTTGCCAAAAAATAACCTTGAGGAGAGAGATTATACTTCTTTAAGAAGTCATCAAAATTCTTATTGAGTTCTAAAGCTTGAAAAGTCGAATCCACAATTGTGTTACCGACCACAAAAACAGTGTCCTCACAGTGCCCTTCTCCAATAAGTATATCTTTTTGGATTTCTGTGACGGCAAAGGCGTAATTCGAAATATGATCTGTCACCACTCTGTTGGTTTCCTCGGGCATCTTTCGATCATAAGATCTCAACCCCGCTTCAACATGCCCAAGTGGGATATTGAGTTTTGCAGCCCCAAGAGCAGCTGCCAGAACCGTATTTGTGTCTCCTTGAACTAAAACCACATCAGGTTTCTCATCTAACAATATTGGCTCGATTTTAATTAATATATTCCCAGTTTGATTTCCATGAAGCGAAGACCCCACCTCCAAATTGTAATGAGGAGCTTGAAGTTCAAGTTCTTCAAAGAAAACCCGATCCATATTGTCGCTATAGTGCTGATTGGAGTGAATCACGAGCAACGCATGTCCACGCTTTTTGATCTCTCTGATCACTGGTGCCATTTTAATGACTTCTGGACGAGTTCCAACCACGACTGCAATTTTCAATATTTCAACCTCCAAAAATAGATGCAATCCGTTCTTTTATGCCATATAAAATAAAATATAAACCAATCTAACTAATGCGCGGCGTTGTCGGAGGGGCATTGAGAACGCGGGTTTGCCACCTAACTTCAGTTCACAATTTCAATGACAACCGCATCTTCTACAAGGAGTGCCAAACTCTTTCATCTATTGGGTTTGACGTTCACCTCGTCGCTCCATGTGACCGAGACCGAATACAGAACTCAATTACTGTTTGGAGCATTCAAAAACCCAGTAGCCGCATCAAGAGGATTTTCTATACTTCATTTTTTCAAATTTTAAAAAAAGCAATTCAGTCAAAATCAAAGATTTTTCACTTTCACGATCCCGAGATCATCCCCGCTGCATTAATTTTGAGTTTGTTGGGTAAAAAAGTTATTTACGATGCGCATGAAGACGCATCAGCTGCACTCCTCACACGAGAGTACATCAAAGCTTCGTGGCTGAGAAGAGCCATTTCAAAATCTGTCGGATATGTTGAACGCTTTTCTATCCAATTTTTTTCTGCAATCGTATGTGCCAGACCCGACATTGCTGAAAAATTTAAACGTAAAGACGTCTACGTCATAAAGAACTACCCCGCCCTTAAAGAAATCACAAAGTCGAAATCCGAATCTTTGCAAAAAAAAGACAATAGCAAATTTGTTGTCATATATGTCGGGGCAATGACAAGAATTCGAGGAATATTTGAACTGGTAGAGAGCTTTAAGCACCTTGATAACCATGAACTTTGGCTACTTGGGAAGTTTACAGAAACAGGCCTGAAAGAACAGTGTGAAAAATCCGAAGGCTGGAAGAACACAAAGTATCTTGGCAGCGTTTCTCCATCAGAAGTCTTCACACATATTTCAAAAGCAGATATTGGGATCGTACCCTTTCTACCTGCACCGAACCACTTAAGAACAATTGCCACCAAACCATTTGAGTACATGTCTTGCGAACTACCGATGGTACTTCCTGATTTTGAGTATTGGAAAAATATCTATGACGAAGCTGGGCTCTATGCAGATACAACCGACCCCGGTGCTATAGCAAAATCAATCTCTGAAATGACCTCAAGTTGGCCAAAGTGGAAAAAGCAAGGTGAAATAAACGCACAACATATCGAATCCAAATTCAATTGGGAGAATGAGTCCAAAGAGTTAATGAAAGTATACAAAAGTATTACTGGAGGAACCTTACCGCAAGAGACTCTAAAAAGACCTACGCCGCTGACTCGTGCAAACAAGATTATCAAAAATATCAAAAAGCGACGACCGCCAAGTGGCAATCAACGCGAATCGGTTTCTATATACACCCTTCAAGGCCTCGGAAACACAATCAATGGGGTTCGTGCTATCCTCCCTATTTCAAGGAAACACAACATTACCGTACATACTATGAAGAGTGGCGCAAAGTTTTTGGGTGAAACACTCAAATGCAAAGTCCATCCTTATTCGTCGCGAATTTCAATCTTAGAAGAGTCTAAGAAAGCCTCTGATTTTGCCCTATCCCTCTACCCCAATTGGAAACGAGAAATCAGCGGGCTGTGGAGAGATCCAAGCCCACAGAAAATGTGTTTTTCAAAATCTAAAAGCCCATACACTCAGCTCAATCCATTTCACAAAATCACAGTAGATCCTGAAGTTCACGATATTGACAACAATTATGATCTACTAGAAGCTTTGGACGTGGAATTTGATTTAAACGAAGATTTCTTTAAATCTTTCACAGGAAATACTGCAACAATTCAAAACAAGGCCTCTATTCACCCGACAGCATCCTCCTTAAACAAACTCTATCCTGTTTCATTTTGGACTAAACTTTTAAATCTCTTAGAGAAAGAGGAGTATGAGGACATCCAAATTTTTTGCGACGACAGTCCCGAGGAAATCTCTTATTGCCGTAAAATTATTGATTCTTCAACTCAGTCAAATATCAATCTTTATTCAGGCCGATCTTTTAACACCCTTGTTCATGAAATCGGAACTTCACAACTGTTCCTAGGAGTAGACTCATCACTTGCTCACTTGGCGGCACTGCTCAAAACGCATTCTGTCGTTCTATGGGGATTTGCAGATTACAGACGGATCTTCCCATACTCAACAAGATCAAAAATATACCTACCAAATGAATCTCGGACTCAGAAACATTCCGCTTACTCAAGAAAGGCATTAGCCCACTACAACCGTGCCAATCCAGAAGATATAATTTCGATAATAAATGACAAAATCACTCCCAGCTTTATGCATACTTCAAGTCGGATAGGCAACATCCCATTTTATGAATACTAGGCAAACCTGCAATGTTTGAGTTTTTACAATCTCTACTAAAACGAAACTCACTCACAAAAAGAGCTCTTGGATATACATTCTATACTGGTCTGGCCTCAGTGTTTCCAATACTCGTATTCCCAGTTTTAACTCGTATCTATGATCCAATCCACTTTGCTGTTTACGAGGTATTCGCCTCCATTGGTGTCTTTTTAACTCTAGTTGTTTCGCTAAGACTTGACCTAGCAATACTTGATCCAAAAGAAGATTCGGATGCTGAGTCTCTCTATCGAATCCTTTTGTTGTTTTCCGGTACTTCGGCTATTTTGATTTCGATACCCCTGGGCATTTCCTATTTCGTATTTGATGAGCTTTCAACCAATTCATTTTTTCAAGCAACCTTACTTTTGCCCGTTTACCTCATCTTTGCAATTGCTCACCAGGCTGCTATTTACTGGAACTTGAGAAAAGGAAATTATCGATTGGCAGGGTTTTTAAAGGTTTTCAATGCAGTAGCAATTTCAGCTTTTAAAATCGCAGTAGGCTATAGCAGTGCCACTACCTTATCCCTGGTTTTAGGGACAGTCTTAGGACAAACCCTTTCTGCACTACTGGGTATTTTGATTTTTATTACAGTTTATCGATTTCAATTTTTATCCGACACGATTATAAATCTAAAAAATGTTCTTAAAAAATATCGTGACTTCCCATTCGCCACACTCCCACAAGCTTTATTGATGCAATCAAGAGATGTGATCGTCCCTGTTTTAATTGGGATGTATTGGAATCCTATTAAGCTTGGGCATTTTTCAGCACTCAACCGTCTTATGAAAGCTCCCACTTTTTCAGTCGGCAACCCACTTTCAGAAATCATTTACCAACGAATGCTAGAGTACAGAAACTCAAACCTCAATGAACCCTATAGAGTACAGCGTATCTATTTTTCTGTTCTACTTTTTTGTATTCTCACATTTGGAACTGCCTATTGGGCAGGCCCTCCACTACTCCCAATTATTTTAGGACCCAAGTGGACCAATTTAGGTGAAATGTTTCAGATACTAGTCCCGTATTTTGGATTTGGATTAGCAACAGTCATTCTTGAAAGATTTGCTATCGTATTTAAGAAGCAATTGACCTCACTTAAAATCCACACCGTAATAGAGGTCGCCTCACTTGCGGTACTCGTCTTTTCAGCACTCTCAAATCAAAAGCTTGAACATGGATTGGCAGCATTTGTCGGAATCTCCTGCCTAGGTAAATCTATCTATTTATTTTGGATCTACAAAATATCTACACGCGGATAGTTCTTAGCGTACTCCATGTGGACAAGAATTAACCCAAGAAATAAGTACCAAGGCAAATAATAAATCAAACTCGACATTCCAAAAGAAGAAAGAGAAAATGAAACAAGGGCCACGCTAAAATAGAACGAAATTCTCTTCTGCCTTAAATCAGAAAGACAAAGAACATTTTTTAAACTGGCAAATAAAATAAAAAGAATAGGAACCAAAAACAGAAAAAACCCAATGACACCTGTTTCAATTAAAGGTTCTAAAAAGTAAAAATGTAGATTTTCATAAACAGTTTTACCCTCTACAGTATGCTGACTTGCCATCCCTGCTCCAGCGCCAAATATAGGAGATTTGTCAAACCTTGAAAGTCCTTCTTTAAGCCTTGTGATTCGCTTAGGTAAAGAAAGGTGACTTCGTAAGCCCGAATCCCCCTCATTCCATGCCCTCTCAATTCCAGTTGCCGTTTTTTTAATATCTATTAGAAGAGGCGTATCTCTTATTCCATAAACAACAAACACACTTATTAGGGTAAGTAACACAGTTATTCCAGATTTCATTGTACGTGACTTGTTTTGACAGATTTCAAAAATAGCAATCGACACTAATGTAAAACAAAGTCCCAGTATTGCTGCTTTGGATTGTCCTACGTAAATCAAATACGAAACTGTAAAAACTAAAATCGACTTCCAATAGAGTTTTCTCAAAAACAACAAGCCAAGAGGAAAGAATAATACCAAAAAAGAAGCATACGAGTTTGGACTCCAAGAAAACCCCGTTGGCAAAGAGGCTATATGAGCCATATCTAAGCTGAACTCATTTTCTAAATAGCTAATTCCAAAAGACGAATTAATTTTTGATAATTTTGAAATTGGATAGCGAAAGTCGGTAAAAACCTCAAGCAAGCCCAAAACCACCTGAACAACAAGTACTCCCGTTGCCACAGTCATTGCCTTTCGGTACAGCACCTGTCGCTTTACTATAGAAAGGTAGATTACAGTGGTTGATAGAAAACCAATCAGGGTAATACCAAAATTCTTAACCCCCAATCCTTTTGCATCTGACCAAAACACACTAAAACCAAGTAAACAGGTATAGCTCAAGAAAAAAAGTATTGGCTTATTCACTTCGTTCAAAGAGTGAGTAATCTTTCTTGAAGAAAGAATTAGAAATGTACAAAACACAAGGTGAAACAAGTAGATCTTTGAAAATTGAAGACCTGGACCCACCAACATTGAAAAAAACAAAAGCAAGGCGATAAGATCAGTGGAAATATATTTTTCTACCCACCTATGAAACAAGTAATCTCTCCAGAATGCGATCCACACCTTGTCCATCAACTTCGCTCATTAAAAAATCAGATTCATTCGACAACTTGTTTTTGTTTTCGCAGTAAGTTTTCAAAGCGAAATTCAATTTTTCAGTGGACAACCCATCTTGAGTCCCAAGATAGGTCTGACCGCCCATTTGATCTAAGTAATCAGATCCTTCAATTTGATTTCTAGCTGTTGAAATGACAATTCCAGGAAGCCCCAAGCAAGCACGTTCCCATGTGAATGTTCCCCCAGAACAAATCGCCAAATCCATTTGATTTATCAGGTCTGCAATTTCATTTGAATACGGTAAATTGGTAAGTGGGCCACTATACAGTTTATGAAATTTTTGTAAACCTTCCCTTGAATTGAGTAAAAAAAGTTCTGGTTTCTCCCTCTTGAAGACACTCTCAAGCGAACGAATCACTTTTTCAAAAAGTCCACTTGGTGGGTACCCCCCAAAAAACAATAGTATTTTTTTGACTTGAGTACGAGTTTTTGAACTACCCCTAGCCATAGCAAACTCTGGGCGAAGAATCGCATATTTTGGTCCCAGAAGCCTTTCACATTCTCTTTTAAGTAAGGAGGAATACCTCAATTCATATCCATTTACTAAGTTGGTATCTATTAGAAAGTCCGAAGCATGTCGACGATTTGCAAGGTCATCTATTGCAATTAAAATAACCCCACTCTCTTTAATCGGACTTTCCCAGCGCTCATCGAGCGCATAGCTGTCTACAATCAAATGAGTCACTCCCAGAGAAGAACAGAGTCTTAGAGTTTCACTTGAATCTTTCAGAACTATTTCAGATGGCCATGCCCTATGACCTAACACTTCTCTCTCGGCCGAATTCGTGACCAACACCTCCTGGGTGGATGATATTTCACCCGGCATCTGAGCGTTACAGATTAAAACCGTTTTGTGTCCCAACCTGTTCAGAGCCCGAGCCAAAGTCACACATCTTACAGCATGGCCACTACCGATCTCTTTTGAAACTTCAAACCGAAATGCAAACTTAAAGCTCTTCATCGAATTGCCCTTTGTATGACTTCGGAATTTATCTTAACTAACTCTGGGTTGGAGTCGAGTATTTTCAAAAGCTCTGATTGCAATAGTGGACTCGATGCGATTCGATCTATTATTTCAGAAACAAATAGAAAATCCTCTTCTGTATCCACGGTTACTCGGACATCGGAATGATTTCCAAGTGGGTTTCTGACACTGTGGAGTTTGAATTTTTCTTTGTTCTCATAGATATATGGAGTCACATGCTCTCGCTGAAAACCTTCACTGGCCTCAGCTCCAGCAAGCATCAAAATTTCTCTCTCTACAAATTCACAGTCGTAGCCGCGTGGAAAAGTCCGCTCAAGTGTGTTTGATGTATAGTCAGCACCTACTTTCAAATGTTCACCTGCCACTAAATCTATCACTACGGGGTCAATTAAAGGACAATCTGCAGTCAAACGCACTATTGTGTTTCCACTTCTAAAAGTCTCCAATGCATCCGTAAACCTTTTCAGCACGTCTTCTTCGTCGCCTCGAAAAACATTTACCTCTTTGGACTGACAGAATTTTTCAATAGAGTCATCCACCGGACTATTCGTTGTTAGAACTGCAATCTCAGAAATAGATTTACAATACGAAATCTGGCTCAGTTGGTGCTCAAGTAAGGACTTCCCGCCCACTTCCTTCAGGACCTTCCCTGGAAGACGGCTCGACCCGCATCTGGCCTGAATCAGTGCCAGTACACTCAATTGCAAATCTCTTTCAGAGTACGAATAATATAGTCTTGGTCAACTTCCTTTAAACTTGGAAACAGTGGAAGACTTAAGCAAGTACTATAAAATTTCTCGCTCTCAGGAAATTGACCGATTTCAAAACCCAATTGTTTGTAATAGGGCTGCAAGTGAATAGGAATATAATGCACTTGTGTGCCAATTCCTTTGTCTCGTAAATATTCAAACAGTGCTTTCTTTTCTATAGTATTGCTTTCTACATGTATGACAAAAAGATGGTGCGCGGAATTTGAATTTGAATTCAAACACGTAATGGGCAGGTCACCAAGTGTAGACATATACCTTGCGTGCAAATTGTTTCTCCTGCTCACAAACTCATCCAGTCGACTCAATTGGCTTCTTCCAAGTGCAGCTTGGATATCTGTCATCCTGTAATTGAACCCAAGGTCTATCTGTTCATAGTACCAAGGACCTATCTCTACGCTCCACTGTGTTTCTCTTTTTATACCATGGCTTCGAAGGCGCCTTATCTTTTCACTCAAATCTTTTTTATTAGTAGAAATGGCTCCACCTTCTCCGCTTGTGATGGACTTCACTGGGTGGAAACTAAAAACAGCTGCGTCGGAATACTTGCAGCTCCCAATGGGCTCATTCTCATACATCCCACCCAGTGCATGACAAGCATCTTCAATAACTTGAAATCCGTATCTCTCAGAAAGATCTGCTATTTGAACCATATCAACGGACTGACCCGCATAGTGAACAGGTATAATTATTTTAGGCAATTTACCGACTTTCTCAGCCGCTTCGAGTTTACATTTTAATGCCTCAATCGACATAAGGCCAGTGCTGTAATCCACATCTACAAAGTCCACAAGTGCTCCGCAATAACGGGCGCAATTGGCCGATGCTACAAATGATATCGGAGATGTCCAAAGAACATCTCCTTCACCCAAACCCATCGCAGCGCAAGCTAGGTGTAAAGCAGAAGTACCACTTGAGACACAGTGTACGTCCACACCATTAAGTTTTATTGAAAGCTCACTTTCAAAACTAGGAACTTGAGTTCCTTGTGTCAGATAGTCTGATTTCAAAACACCTATGACTGCATCGATATCTCGATCATTCAAAGATTGACGACCGTAAGGAATAAACGCTCTTTCCATTTTTAGCTCATAGAGATAAGAGTGTGCAACTGATCAGAACTCAGCCACTCTGAATTGGTGTCAGAGCTGTAGCTAAAATTATCTGGCACTGATTTTCCACCACTTTTTTCAACGAAAGCTTCAGAATCCCACCACTGAAATGCAGGCTGCAAAACGTAATGTGTGTCGAACTCTAAGGCGTTTCTTGCTTCATCCTCTGGAATCATCACTTCATGCAACTTTTCACCGGGGCGAATCCCAACATTTTCAATTGCAAGTTCCGGAGCCATGGCCTTTGCCATATCTAAAATTTTCATACTCGGTATTTTAGGAATAAAGACCTCACCACCGATCATCCGAGAAAATGAGTCGACAACAAAATCCACCCCTTGATCAAGAGTGATCCAAAACCGTGTCATACGTTCATCCGTTACAGGAAGAGACGTACGTCCTTCTGCCAAACATTTTCTAAAAAACGGAACAACACTTCCGCGGCTACCAACAACATTTCCATATCTCACAATACTAAATCGTGTTTCCTCAGCACCGCTTAAGTGATTGGCAGCAACAAATGCTTTGTCTGAGCATAGTTTCGTTGCTCCATAAAGATTGATGGGATTTGCAGCCTTATCTGTTGATAGTGCGATAACTTTTTTAACACCGTTATAAAGGGAAGCGTTTATAACATTCTCGGCACCCATAATATTTGTTTTGATACATTCAAAAGGATTGTATTCTGCCGCTGGTACCTGTTTTTGCGCAGCCGCATGAATCACATAATCGACACCTTTAAAGGCCTGCTTTAAACGCTCTAAATCTCTGACGTCACCCAAAAAATACCGCATACATGGGTACTCCTTGTCTGAGAAAATTTGAGACATTTCAAACTGCTTAAGCTCATCACGACTGAGAACTATGACACGCTTTGGTGTATATTTGGTGACCAACTTATGGACCATCTTTTTACCAAAAGAACCAGTCCCTCCAGTAATTAAAATGGACTTACCTGAAAACAAAACCAACTCCCTCAACACCCGCTTGTGGGGCATTATTTGAATCACACACCTTATCCCTCTAAGCTTGCTGGCGGCAACCCTTCACTAATCATTAGACCATCGAAATAGAACTTAATGCTCCAATTTACAAGATCAAGAGGCTGGTAAAGACCATTAATCGGCCACGAGCCTGGCAATGTTCCATTAAGCCATGTGTCACGTTGTCCTCTAATATGAAAAGGCTTCAACCCTTCAATCATCTCATTGCCCAATTTACGGTATTCCGGATTCCCTTGTGCTTCAGAGAGCCGAAACAAAACAAGCGCAAGTTGCGCAATACCAGTTGGGCAGATTTCTCCATTACCCATCTTCCAAGACCGCAAATAAAATGAGGGAGGCATTGTTTTGCCAGCCCACTTCACCTGCACCTTTAGCAAGGATTTGAGGGACTTCTCTACAGCTGCAATATGACGACTTTCTCCTAATAGTAGTCCCGATTCCACCAAACCTCTAAGCGTATAAGCAATTGTGTGTAAAACCGCACGATCATCTTCAAATCCCCATGTCGGTATCCACCCATCCTCACACTGCTGATCACAAATTCTGTCATTCAACTCTTTCGCCTTTTGAAGCGAACCCTCATTCTTTAAAACTAGTGCTCCTGAAATAAGTCCATATGTTGCGCGTGCATAATAATTTCTATACCCCCTAAAGGTCGCCTCATCCCGAACTGTTCCACCTGCTTGAATCTGGTTCGACATCCAATTCACACAACGCGAAATTGCACTCTCTACCTCTAAGTCCCCTGAATTGCGCTTAAGATAGCTCACCAACCCCAATAGTATTTGACCCGAATTGAAGTAACTTCCCTTCAAATGGTTTTTCATTTTCGCGTGACCACCTGGAAATGCTCCACACTCCAATTGAGTGTTCAGTAAAAACTGCACCAATGCTCTTATGTCTACACCGCTCTTT
This sequence comes from Bdellovibrionia bacterium, assembly GCA_030427965.1. Lineage (GTDB taxonomy): Bacteria > Bdellovibrionota > Bdellovibrionia > Bdellovibrionales > JAUICD01 > JAUICD01. The sequence continues at coordinate 25,518 of JAUICD010000006.1, read as the reverse complement.
GCATTGAAATACTCTTCATAAGTTAAAAGAGAAGACAATATATAGCCACTCGTCTCGGGGTAACTTGGATACAAAGCAGATTCACTGAAATCGTATGGGCGATACTTAGCAGGAATCCCTCCATCTCCTGATGCTTTTTGAGCGCGAGCAAACCAATCCAAAATCATAGCCATATGCTCTTGATTGCTAAGGCTCTTATAGGGAGGATTCTTTCTCAATACTGTTGCAGTAAACGGAATAAGCTCTGTAGAACGCATTACACCGCCAATGATCCAACTGCCGTTTTGTAACTTTCTTTTAATGTCCCTGAGAGATGCTCTCATTACCTCACCTATTGACTTAGATCTAAATGCTTTTCTAGAATATGCCATCTCTACCAAATACAGGAGAAATTCTGAAGTCAATTCTGTTACTTGCGCATAAATATCCTCCATTTCCAGGTGTCGCCTCCAACAGGTGGAAGCACCTCACATTTGAACTTTCACAACTTGGTCACGAAATCGACGTCATTACAGTCAATTGGGGAAAAGTAGAGAAAGACAACTATTCCGTTCAAGTACATCAAATACCTGCTTTTTACCCCACTTCCTACTTGAGCAACCCCTCGACCTCTAAAATAAATGCCTTCAGTAAAAAAGTATTCCGGAAATTACTTAGTCACACTCTCTACCCTGAGGATGAAGCTCAGTGGTGGGGTCTATCCGCAATTCCATATGCCTCCCGCCTTATCGAAGAAAAAAAAATATCCACAGTGATTGCTACAGGTGGCCCATTTTCTGCCAACCTGATTGGAGCGAAATTAAAAAGAAAATTTGGGAATCGTATCGCTCTGATTCAGGATTTGAGAGATTGCTGGTCAAGCAACCCTTATGTGAATCCCACTCCATTAAAAGTGACATCCACTCTAAAAAAAGAACAGTTCGCACTTAAGAACGCAGATAATGTAGTAGCAATTACAAATATGCTTCTAGAAGAATACAGACAAAATCACTCTTTTCAAGGTGGCCAAGTCATTGAAAATGGCTTTTCAAAGCTTGAAATTAACATCGGGATATCTCAACCCAAGCCCCCCAGAGACAATCAACCTATTGTTCTCACCCATTTGGGAAATATCACAAATGGCAGAGAAATTCCTCTTTATAATTTACTTGAAACACTTGATAAGAGCTCCAATTTAAATTCAAAATACAGTGTTATTTTGATAGGAGACATTCCCAATAGAGTAAAGTCGAAGATCTCAAAGGGTTTTAAAAATTTATTGGTCTCGGGAACTCTCTCTCTGTGCCCCAGAATAAAAAAAGCTGAGGCTCTAAAAAAGCTTGGAGAATCTGACTATGCACTGCAACTCAATAGTCCCGAGTTTGACTACGCTGTCTCAACAAAAATTTACGAATATGCAGGTCTTCATATTCCTACCCTCAGCCTAAATTACGGACACGAAATAGAAGATCTCATCATACGACGTGATTTAGGATACTCCGTTCATTTAAATAAAATTTCTTTGGATTCATTTTTGAATGACCTGCCTAACCTCACACGAAACTTCCAGTACGATATTGAAGAATTTGAATTTAAAAACTTAGCTAAAAAATACTCGGATCTCATCGAGTCAACAGATCCGAGATAGAAGAGTTCATCTTGCTTTTGAGACGATAACATAACCTTGGTCATTCTCTTTTTTCGGTCGAAAATACTGAAAAGTCGTTCTATAACGAACTGAATACGAATCTAACATTTCAAATCCAACGCGTTCCAATTTCGATTGAATCATCTTGGGAGTGTATCGAATATACTTGATATCCGAGAAAACATCCCAAACATTCGACGGTGTAGGAAATTGAAGAAAAAACAGAGCATTTGGCTTTAGTACTTTATGAATTCGAGACAACACCAAGTTTACACGGTCATATCTCATATATTGAATTGCCGAATTGATACACGCACCTGAAAACTGCCCCTTGTTTCTTTCCACAAAACTCTCAACCTGCACACTTTTCTCACTGAGGTCGATACATTCAAAACGAACATCGGGATATTTTTTCTTAGTGAACTCCTCCAAAATACTTGGGCTCAAATCCAACCCTGTAACTTCAATGTCACCAAGGCTGCGAATCGGGTCAATGTAGCGACCAGTACCACAGGCATAGTCCAAAAATTTATCTCCAGATTTCAAATGGCCCTCAAACACTCGGCGCATATCCTGTATCATTTCTTCAATAAATGGCTTCCATTCTGAGTGCATTTTTTCGTATCCATCAATTTGCTCTTCAGATAGGTGCGTCTTCTTACCTCGCTCTTGCCAACTTTTTAAAACTTGATCGTCATATCGGCCAATTGCAATTTTAGAAAGATTCAGGATGGAATCTGGAAACTTCTTAAGCTCCCTTACGGTTTGAATCCCCTTTTCTCCAATTACACTTTTCGTTAGGCTTTTTATCTCTTGAAACAACTGGACTCTCCCTTTTATGAGAACTGATTCAAAGTCGACTGCAGATACTCCATCTTTTTTTCATCATTTTCAATTGGGATTTCGACTATTCTTCCACTCACAGTCGAAAGGCCCTCAAAATCAATATGCTCTGGCATCAACAGCGGATACCCAAATCCAGAATAAATGTCCGCTTTCATAAGATAAGATCTTAGAGCCACTGCAACGTCAGCGTTTTTACATCTAACAACCAATTTATGAGGATAGTCCTCACCTCGCAGCGAACGAACTGGCTCAAGACATGCATGTCTATCTAGGGAACTGGTTAACAAGGTAAAGTATTTTTTTCTAAAATCAAATTTCCCATTCAAAATATCAAATACTATTGCTTCTAAAATTTTTCTTTCAAAATTTGGAATCTCGTCATTTCGAATATCTGTCTTAAGAAATTTATCAAAAACGAATTTCTGAGCTATTGGAATCAATGCACCCATCTTCATTCTTTTAAAGGTATCTACTTTTAAACGATTGATATAAAAATCCAGATAACTCACTAAATGAAAAAGAGTGTTTTCCGAACGAGCAAAGCTATACTCTTTACCTGTCCAAAAGAAACTTCCCATCGGACCCGCAGTAGATTTACCTGGGGAAAACGAAAGAAAACCACTGCCTCCAAAGCTACCAACGTAGCGACCATTTAATTTCGCACCAAAACTCTGAGCAGCATCATCTATCATCAAGATTGAGTTTTCCATGCAATACTTTTCAAATCGATCCAGTTCTGCTGGAAAGCCATACAAGCTAGCAACCAAAACAGCTTCAATGCGACGACTCTCTGCCAGTTTCACAAAGTCCTCAAAAGAAGGGTTCAAGTCCCTCGGATCAACATCAAAAAAAACAGGTTTGGCGTTTGTATCTGAAAAACTCGATAAAACCTTGTCACAAATATAAGCTGGAATCGCGACATCGCCTCTAATTTTTTCTGCCTTCAAAATATGATGAAAAGCCCACCGTCCTTTAGAGGCATATTGAATGTTTTTTCCAAGTAGATCAGAGAGATCTTTTTGATCAAAAGAATCTTTGGAGTACTGAGGAGGTTTAAACTTATTGATTCGCATTTTGCTCTTGGTCAACAATGTCACCAATATACTTCTTTCCTCTTAGGAAAAATGACGTTTTACGAATAGAGTTGGACAAGGTCTCTCTTTCTTTTGAGTAAATGTATTTCCAAATCAAACCACGATGTAACTCAGAACCCATTCTGGATTTAAAGGTTTGTATCCCATAAAATTTTGAATCTTTTGAAACATTCAATCTAGCCCCGACAAAATCAAATTCACTCACCCCATACTGCTTCATCTTTTTAAATGCTTCGGCATACAAAAGCTTTCCTGCGTTACGGGAAGCGCCTTCTTTTGCACCGCCATACAAACTGTATGCTCTTAACCCCTTCTTCCAAGCAATCGCAACAGCTGTGTCTGGTGTTCCGTCGGGTGCAAATACAACCATAATCGAAAAGTTTTCATCCAAACTTTCCTGAAGACGTTTAAAGGTCCCAAGATAACCACCTCGAACACGAATTCCCTGTCTTTCTTTTGTTTCAACAGTCAGGCGCTCACAACATTCCAAAAGGTGGGAGCCCTCCTCCACATAGTACCCATCTTTTTCCGCACGACGAATATCTTGCCGTGTTCGCTTTTGAATGTTTTTAAAAATCTCTTCTTCAGACGGCTTTAGATCTACACGGTAAGTACCAAATTCCGTAACCTTCGCCCCCCGAGGTGCAGCTCGATAGAGATCCATTCGAAAGGGGGACACCGACGTCATATCAACGTTCTCGTTTGAAAAGTGCGCGATAACGCCATCAAGAAACTCTTGTTCCTCCTCGGGAGAAGTCGTAGACCTTTCAATACAGTGCGTTGCAAACGCGATTTTTCTGATTTTCGGGATACGAAAAGGGCTCGCCGGGAAATCCCTTTTAAAATAAAAGGGTAAGGCGAATTTGTCATTCACAGCCCAGCCAAATTCCTCAGAACCTGCAACAGACTTCAAAAACCCTGGTTCTCCCAAAATCGGGACATGAGGATGAAATTCAGTAAGAGTGTTGTAATCACGAACAATTTTTATCATTATGGCATTCCATGGATAACCATCAACAAACCACCCAAATTCAGACAAAGCAATCTCACAGAGATCGCTCTATGGCACATAGCAGCAATCTTGATGGTTTCGGCCCAGCTCAACTGCTCTTGAATTCGGATTGGACCTCAGGTGAGCAGGCAAATCAAAGAGTCCATTTCAGAGGATATTTCTACACAGCTGAAAACCTCCTCTTAGGGGACTCCCAAGCATTGGATTATATATTTGAAATTTTCAAAGCACCCACGCAAGTCGAATTGGATGAGTGCCTAGCTCAATTGAACGGAAATTGGTCAATTATTTTTGAGACATCAGAACAAACAGTTTTGGTTTCTGACCCATGTCGAACCTACCCAATATTTTATACAACTATTGGTGATAAAACTTGGGTGTCTGATAAAGCCAGTTCTTTGGTAGAAAAAATTGAATCACCAAAAATTGACCAAACCCAAGCACAATTTTATTTCCGAACCGGATGTACACTCTCCGGCTCTACTCTTTTTAAATCCGTAAAAGACCTCGGAGCAGGTGAATATCTACGATTTCTCAAAAATGGCTCTATAGTACCCAAGACATATTGGACACTCCCGACGTATAGTGAAAAAGACTTACGCTCTAAAGAAATTCTCATTCAAGAACTCGGAGAAATTTACAAACGCACATTGATACGCCTTGAAAATTACCTTAACTCGTTCCCAAATTTGCCAATATTTCTTCCACTCAGTGGTGGGATGGATTCACGCCTTCTTGCTAGCGAACTTGTCAGCAGAGGATTTAGAAAACGCATCCACTCCTACACATATGGCAAGGACATCAAGAGTGAGGAAGCCCAAATTAGTAAAATCGTAGCGAAAAAATTAGATCTTAAATGGGAGTTCTTTGAATATCCCCCAAATTTGTGGAAGAAAAATCGAGAGCTTATAAAGTCTAAAATCTTTGATTTCAATCCCGAAAAGGCACTGCCCTATTTTGTGGATTACTTTGCAATCCAAGAAATTTCAAATCGCCACAGCAAGGGTGGGATCATTATTCCAGGCCACTTAATGGACAATTTAGCTGGTCTTACAATTCCAGAGTACTTGAAAACAAACAATTCCATCACCTTTGAAAAATTTTACTCTCATAAATTTGGTTTTAAAGAGGAAGCAAGAGCTTTGCTCAATTTGCAAGTCAAAGGCAAAAACCGCCTCAATCGAGATGAAACATTTCGTTGGAAAAATAAAATCACTGCCGTTGTCTTAAACGGGATTGAAATGTATCGGGAATTTGGTTTTCAAGTTACACTCCCATTTACCGACCGAGAGTTGGTAGAGTTTTTCTATACCCTTCCGTTGAAGCACAGAATACATCGGAACCTATTTCGTACCTTTGTTGTCAAAAAAATCTATCCAAACACTCATCCTGAGCTTCTTCAGATCCCAATAGCTGCTGGCAGAACTCTAGATGCCAATTATCACATGACTTCAAAAAAACTAAAGTACAAGTCTCTTCTCAAATTCTACCTACGAAGAGCTGTTCCACCTAAACTTCTCGATCTTATTGAACGACGAAAGAAAATCCAAAACCATCCAAATGTTGATTATATTGGGTTTTACAATCTTTTCGAACCCGGGAAACTTGAAGACATCTCGGAAATGAAAAATGAGTTTGGATTTAAGGGCGTTTTGAAGTCAAACATTTACAAACACTATTACCTTGAAATTATGGGGCTTTGGACCTTGAACATACTCAGAGAAAAGTGGGAAAAAAATGAACGAAACATTTAAAATTGGCAATCAATCCATTGGAAAAGAACACCGCCCATTTGTCGTTGCAGAGCTCTCGGGAAACCACAACAAGTCTTTAGATCGCGCAATCCAATTGATCCATGCAGCTCATGAAGCAGGTGCTCATGCAGTTAAACTTCAAACTTATACTGCTGATACCATGACACTTGATTCAAAAGACCCTCACTTTCAAATCACTGACCCAAAGAGTCTCTGGAACGGAAGATACCTTTATGAGCTTTATGATGAGGCACACACTCCGTGGGAGTGGCACAAAGAAATCTTTGAAATCTGCAATAACCTTGGCATTACTTGCTTTAGCGCACCGTTTGACCTGAGTGCAATTGAGTTTTTAGAAAAACTCAATTGCCCAGCATATAAAATCGCTTCATTTGAAAATACTGATGTCGATCTTATAGCTTCGGTTTCTCAAACAGGGAAACCCGTAATTATTTCAACGGGTATGGCAAATGTCTCTGAAATTTATGATGCCGTAAATGTGGCACGTAAAAACGGATGTCAAAACTTAGTTTTACTCAAATGCACAAGCACCTACCCCGCATCCCCTGAGTCTTGTAATGTTTTAACAATTCCTCACATGAAAGACCTTTTCCAGTGTGAAGTTGGGCTCTCAGATCACACTATGGGAATAGGAGTCTCTGTTGCAAGCGTCGCACTTGGAGCATCATTAATTGAAAAACATTTTACCCTCAATAGAGAAGACGGCGGAGTGGATTCTGCGTTTTCTCTGGAGCCTCAGGAGTTAGGCTCCTTGGTTATTGAGACGGAACGAGCCTGGCAAAGCCTAGGTCGTGTCAACTACGGTATTTCGAGCCGACAAGAGGAAAAGTCCAAACAATTCCGTAGAACGCTTTTTGTAAGCAAAGATCTAAACGAGGGTGACACTATATCTGAAGAAAATATCCGCTCTATCCGTCCAGGCTACGGCCTTCCAGTTAAAGAAAAATCAAATATTATAGGAAGAAAAGTTCGCCAAAACATTAAAAAGGGCACACCACTGAGCTGGGAAATCCTAAGCTAAACCGACTTCACGAATGGCGTTTTGAATTTGATCTTTTCCGGACACTCTATCAGTCTTCACATTGGCTTCGTTTGATAGCGACCGGATCTGGGAAATCACGTCATCTACAGATTGAGCTACGCACATCAATGAGTCGCTATAGAAGTTCTTTATAATCGGATCTGAAAGATCTTTTAAGTTCAATAAAATTGTAGGTCTCTGAAGGTAGGTTGCCTCAATCGAACAAGTTGAACTTATCGTAATATGCAGGTCAGACGACACAAGCATTTCATAGATATTCAGGCTTGAAAACACGACATCCGAGCGGACTACATTTTTTGTAAAACCCAGCTCATCATAACTTGGCTTTGATGAGCGAATACCCAGAACAAACAAAACATTAGGCAGCCTTTTAGCAGCCTCTCGAATGACTGGAAGAAGCAACTCTTCATTCGAGTTCTGTAAAGTTACCACGACAGTCTTTTCAAAACCTTGGCGGTACCTCTGAAACTCTTTCGCAATTCCTTTCTTTTGAAGATAGTCCATATAAAAGGAGTTTATTGAAATAAGACTTTCAGGGCTATAATAAGACCTAGTGCTTTCTATAACTTTCGCCGTCCCCCCCACACTCCAGTAACGATCTGGAATCATTTGTCGATCAATTTTACAAATAGAGTTGTAAGATGGGTGCTCTGGATAAAGCAATCCATGTGAAATCTCATTGACCTTGATGCCCAAAGAATGCGCAGCCCATACTGGAGAAAAAGAGTAACCTCTTAGAACCAAAAAAATCTCCTTTGGGCGATAGATTTTAAAGAATGTTCGATATGCTAGGTATTCTAGAAAAAGCCCTCTAAACTCCTTCGCAATATCAACATTCAGATCAAACTCTTTGATCACTTTCAATAGGTCACTTTGACCTTCAAAACTGACGGGCTTTCGATACAAAAAACCAAAGATTTTCATAAGAATTGAAACAAATGATATCGTTACAACATTTTTGTTTTCACAAGAGGAACGCGGATAATGAAATGGATAGGGACGCTCAACCGTCAAACACTTATCGCCTAACTCTCTTGCAATCGGGTCACAATGTTGATCTACATATTTTCCTTCAATCCTGACTTTTGACCTGGAGCTTGTAAGAAATATATACTCATATCTTCCAAAGAGATTCCAAAGCCCAAAAAATTTACTTCCAACCATCCATTTCCTTACTTTTGTTTGATGGTTCAAATTTAAGTTTTGGTGTGCCTGACTGAGAATACTTCTAGTAAGAATAGGTTTTAATAACGACCAGATCCCAAAACCTCTATATTTGATTTCAGTTTGGCCAATAGATTTCTCAAACTGCTCTATAACTTCAATAAAGTTTTCTTCAGACGGTTTACTTTTCACTTTGAGATTCCAAAAGCATTGCAGTTTCGTACCGGCACACCTTTTTCTGCCAAATACTTTTTGGACTCAAGTGGTGTTTGTTCTGTAAAGTGAAATATCGAAGCTGCAGCAACCGCGTCCGCACCACCTTTAGAGATTCCTTCGTACATGTGTTCAAAATTTCCCGCACCACCAGAGATAATAACAGGAATTCCCACACTAGATGTCACCGATTGGGTCGTTTCTATATCATAACCAACCATCGTCCCATCGCGCTCAATTGAGGTTAGCAAAATCTCACCAGCACCCTGAGCTTCCACAGTCCTTGCCCACTCGACAGGACTTACCTCTTCAATCCTCTTTCCGCTGTGACTAAAACAAACTGGCTTACCGTCGATCGTTTTAAAGTCAATGCTAGCAACAACACACTGAGATCCAAACTTTTTTGCAGCACTGGAGATCAATTCCCTATTGGAATAAGAGGCAGAATTTATCGCAACCTTATCCGCACCCGCACGAAGTAAGTTTTCAACATCCTCCACGCTTTTGACCCCGCCCCCAACAGTGAGAGGGACAAAACATTCTTGGCTCATTTCTGAAATCTCATCAAATTTCGGCCCTTCTCCTATATTGCTTGCAGTGATGTCCACAAGAATTAACTCATCTACCTGTCTTGCACAATACACCTTTACTGCCGGTAAAACCGTACCCACACGCCTCCAACTATCAAAAGATTTGCCTTTTACAAGCCCTAAGTCTTTCCATAATAATGTTGGGATGATTCGAACCTTTAGCATCTAAATTGCCAAAAAGTTCTTAATGATTTGAAAACCAGGTTTTGAACTTTTTTCTGGGTGAAACTGTGTCGCCCAAATATTCCCGGAATTCACCACCGAACAGTATTCTTTACCATAAGTCGTTTTGCCTACAACTTCTGACTCTGTACTTGGGTTGCAATAAAAGCTATGTACAAAATAGAAATCCGTTCCAGACTCAATGTTTTTCAACAATGGGTTACCACCAACAGTATGAACTTCGTTCCAACCAATATGGGGATTTCTTAGGTCTGGAGCAATGTTTTTCATCGAAAGAACTTGCCCCTCCAGTAAACCCAACCCATCAGTTGGCGTGACTTCCTCACTTCCTGAAAACAACAACTGCATACCCAAACATATTCCTAGAATCGGTTTCTTTCCAAGTGACGCTGTCTCCCTGAGTTTCTCTACAAAGAAGAGTTCTTTTAAGTTTGCCATCCCATCAGGAAAAGCTCCCACGCCAGGTAGCACCAGCTTGTCACAATTCTCTATAGCAGAAACTTGATCAGAAACTGTAACGCTTGCCCCGCACTCTTGAAAGGCTCTATAAACTGACTTGAGGTTGCTGAGACCCGAGTCTATGATCAGAACTGACATTTTGCTCCGGATATATTTTCTTTGTTAGATTACCATCTCTATCTTTAACCAAATTTCCGTTTGAGTCTGTTACAAAAATTCTTTTATTCGTAAATCTATCACAAATTTGGGTAAACTCTTCTACAGAAATTTCAAGTGGCGCCAATATATCTTCAAGCTTCTTGCCAAGGTAGGTCCACGGAAACTTGCCGTCATGGAGTTTTACTAGATCTATTGCATCCCGCCTTGTCAGTCGACCTCTTCTGAGATGCACGCAGGCTTGGTCAGTTGCTCGCGCAAATCCAAACTTTAGAAATTTAAAGTAATCGTGAATCCCATGCATATTATTGTCTAAGTTTTCATAATTTACGATACAGCCTTCCACTGGGCCTGTTGGAGTCTGAAATCCCTTTGCCTGAGCGATCAAAGCATTTGAGTATCCATCCCACGGAATATAGTGACCTAAGAAAATCCCGGTCACTCCAACTCGAGCCAACTCTTCATCTGATGGATAGGTATAGGGTATAAGGTCTGATTTCGTAATATCATCCAGCTCTGGAAGATCACTCACCCTTAAACCAAGCAAACCACCAAACTCCTCAAGCCACCTACGGTTTAGTACATTGTTTTCTGCAGCTGACGCTGGTCCACCGTATTCATTTTGCGAGTTTTCCCCCCATACAATTAGTTGAATGCCAAATTGTACGGCGATTCGCACAGGTATCGTAAATATACCAACGTGTTCGGGCCAGGCGATATCTCCCACTTGTTTCAGTCCAATTGTGTTGAGTTTACGCCTCAACACAATGTTTGGAGAAAACTCTATCAGATCGACACCTAAGTTTTTTAGATTCTCGATATTCTTTCGTCCAAACTCAGAGAGATCACATGTTGAGGAAGTGACACAAAGTGGACGCAAGCCTTGCTCCAATATTCGTATCACTTGAAAAGTACTGTCTTTACCGCCACTAACAGGAATGACACAGTCCCAATTGGACCCGTCTTTGCCTTTGTATTTTTCTAGTATTTCCCGAAGTTCTATTTCTCGAGCAGACCAATCGATACTTGGACGGCTTTGAAAACTTGTACAGGCGTGACAGACCCCGTTTTCATCAAACGAGAGGTCTGGCTTAGTATTTGGCATGACACAATTGGTGCAGTAAAACATTTCCATAGGCTAAACTAATGACACAAAGTTCACAAAGCGGCAACTAGGCCGTTTTTGGCACTGCGCACAAACCTTGCTGCCAATAGCCACTTACAAGAAACGCTCAATTCTTAAAATACCCCAGTGTATCCACTGAATCTGCAACATCGAGCCGTCGCTACACCCCGAGTACACTTGTCGGCAAAAGGTCATCTGGACTTATTGAATCCAATGATTGTCCCATGTAAAAGAAAACCATGCGCGTGTTGAATTTAGAATGGGGAAGCCACATTTACCGGGATCGAATTCCGGCATCCCTTATTTCAAATTACTTGAGATTGCATGGCCATGAGGTATTGGAAGGCCCAGTTTTTTCTGGGTACAAAACTATTAGAAAATTCAAACCAGACCTGATATTTAAGGCTGGGTATTTGGGTTCAGTTCACAATTTTAAACTGATAAAATACGCTCGCTCATTGAATATTCCTCTCGTGATTCTTACAGCAGAGGGGAACCTACCAGATGAGTTCTGGACAAATGAGGGCATTTTTTGGGGATGGAACACTGATCGCAAACTTTTAGAAGATCGGCTCGTACTTTGGACTGAAAGAACTCGAAACCTCGCAAAAGGAAACCTCAGTGATGAGGACCAAAAAAAAATCTCTGTCGGCGGAGGTGCATTCTTTGACCACTATAAACTGGCCACCCTTCTAAGCAAAGATCAGTTTTTAAAAAAGCATAAGTGCGAACGGTTTAAAAGGGTCGTGGGATTTGGGTGCTGGGACTTTGGACTCATTCAACCTGAGGACTCTCGCTATGAAGCAACGAAACTACAGTTTGGAGAGAAATACCTAGATCTTTTCAATTTAGATCATGAAAAGTTAAACTCTATATTGATTGAAGTCGTAAAAGAGAATCCCGACACTTTATTTATCTTTAAAAAACATCCTGGCGAACAAGCAACTACAAATAATCCATCTGCCACAAAAGGGGTTGAAAACTATCCAAATGCTATTGTTTTAAAAAATGAATGGCCAATTGGAGATGTCATCCAGGTTTGCGATCTTTGGCTGGTCTATGAGTCCACGACACTCATTGAAGCCTGGTTATTAGATAAGCCTACAGCCCTTGTTAACCCAACGACCACAGAGTTTCCAAGGTCTCTACAATACAGAGGTGCACCAAATTTTGACTCTGCTGAGAAAATCACGGAGGTCATCTCCAAAATTGGCCTACCGGAGCTTGACGATTTTTTCACTGAGACTCAAACAGCGCGACAAAACTGCATAAAAGACACATTACAGTGGGCGGATGGGTTAAACCACGTGCGAACTGGAAATATCATATTGGATGAACTTGAAAAAGCTAAAAGCACCAAGATCCATTCTGGGTTTTCCATCAAGGAGTTCAAAGAAAAAGTAAAATTCGACTTCCTTGCTTATATTCCATTTGGCAAACGATTTAAAACCTATAAGAATCAAAAACAATTGTTCTCGAAAGAAGAAGTAGAAATAGTTTCTTCTGAATTCATGAAAGCTCAAAAAAAATTCTACAAAAAGCTCAACATGAAACCAAATGATCTAAGAAAAATACCCTACGCGTAAAGTAACTAGAGCTGCAAAGATTCTGTTGGCATTTTAGATTTCTCTACGACCTTTTTTCCAATGGCCTGCAACTGAACTCTTCGTTTCAGATAAGAACCCGAAATATGATCAACGATCATATGTAAATCTTCAACTGGGCCGTACTCACCCTTTTCGGTTGGAATATGAATTTGGATATCACCAAGAGCTTTCAGCGCACCGCCATCAAACCCTGTGATTGAAACAATTGACGCTCCAAACTTTTCCTTTGCTAAGTGTGCAGCCTTTAAAATATTTGGTGAATTTCCAGAAGCGGAAATACAAACAAGTACGTCTTTCTCTTTCATCAACTTCTCAACCTGCTTACTAAAGACAAAGTCATAGCCAAAGTCGTTTGCTATAGCTGTCATAACAGCACTGTTATCTGTTAAGGAAAGCGCACGTATCGGTGGGTCCTCTGCAAGAGTCCCGATTGCTATGTCATTGGCAAAGTGAGAAGCCGTTGCAGCACTTCCTCCATTTCCAATAAAAAATAGAGATCTACCGTTATCTCGACACTGAAGTACCAACTCTATAAACTCACCGATGGGCTTAGAGTCGACCGCCTGAATGACTTCTTGAAGATGCTTAAAGTATCGGTCCACATATTCAAAAGTCGCAGAGGACTCTCTATATATTTTGTCCAATGAATTCATATACTTCTCCCACCTCAAGTCGACAGTACGTACCTATACGGCATTCTTGTCTTAGAAATAGCAGCATGATAATGTACACGCCATTAAATTCACCATTACAAATGGAGCTGTGAGTCATATGAAGCGTATATTGGTTACCGGGGGGGCAGGTTATGTTGGAGCAAGGCTAGTGCCTGCGCTTCTTAAAGAAGGCCATTTCGTTCGTGTTTTGGATCTGATGTTATATGGAGAGGATGTCTTCAATGATATCGAGAACAAAGACAATTTAGAAGTCGTAAAAGGAGATCTTCGAGATCTTAAAGCTGTTTCATCATCTTTAGACAAAATTGATACCGTGATTCACCTTGCTTGCATTTCAAATGACCCAAGCTTTGAGTTAAATCCCGACCTAGGTAAATCCATTAATTTTGATAGCTTCAGACCACTTGTAGAAGCTGCAAAAGCATCTGGTGTGGATCGATTTATAAATGCAAGCTCTTCATCTGTATACGGGATCAAATCCGAATCAAACGTGACCGAGGAAGCTAGTCTTGAACCACTCACCGACTATTCAAAGTTTAAGGCAATGTGCGAAGAAGTATTGCTTGAGTACGCATCTGAAGATTTCACTGTCGTATCTGTTCGCCCCGCCACGGTCTGCGGATACTCACCTAGGCAAAGACTAGATGTCATTGTGAATATTTTAACAAACCATGCTGTAAACAATCGAAAAATCAAAGTTTTTGGTGGCAATCAACTTCGCCCCAATATACATATCGACGACATGGTCGACGTTTACCTTCTCTTGTTAAACGCAGATAAAAACAAGATCCACAAACAAACTTTCAATGCAGGCTACGAAAACCAAACAGTTATGGATCTAGCCACCATGGTCAAGGAAGTCATAGGAGATGACGTGGATGTTGAAGTTGTCCCAACAGATGACAATCGTTCATACCACATCTCCTCTCTTCGTATTCAAAAAGAACTCAATTTTACTCCTAAAAGAAATATCCACGATGCAGTAAAAGATCTGAAGGTGGCCTTTGGAGATGGAAAACTAGAAAACTCTTTTGAAGACCCACGATACTTTAATATCAAAACTATGATCGATGCTGAAATCAAATAGCTATGAGTGAAACAAAAATCCTCTCTCTCAGTGAAATAAAATCCAAATCTGAAAACATTCAGCAATCGGGAAAAACCGTAGTCCTTTGCTACGGTCATTTCAATGTCATACATCCTGGACATATCCGTTTTCTCGAATTTGCTAAATCTCAAGGTGATGAACTCATTGTCGCTATTCGCCCGGAACTCAATCACAAAGAAAACTCTTTTTTCCCACAACTCGACAGAGCAAAAGGTGTTGCAAATCTATCAATGGTAGACTCAGTCTATCCACTTCAAGAAAGCATCAGTCAATTTATAGAAACTCTTCGCCCAAATCTATATGTAAAAGGAAGAGAGTTCGAACGGATCAAAGCTGAAATTTCTGATGAAATTGCGGCAACTGAAAACTCTG
Organism: Bdellovibrionia bacterium; assembly: GCA_030427965.1. Taxonomy (GTDB): domain Bacteria; phylum Bdellovibrionota; class Bdellovibrionia; order Bdellovibrionales; family JAUICD01; genus JAUICD01. The sequence goes on along the minus strand of JAUICD010000006.1, from coordinate 10,470 downwards.
GTGGGAAAATTCTTTTTTCTTCAGGAGATCTCACATATTCCGATTTAAGTTTTTCAAACGGGCAAACTAAAAAAGAAATTTTTGGACGACGAGCTGAGTTTATTGCAACCTGCAACAAACTTGATATCAGCTTCAGAAAGATCTGCAGCACACTTGATACCTTTAAAGATCTTCGTGTCTTGGTCGTCGGCGACACAATAGTGGACCAATTTGTGTCATGTGACACAATGGGCGTAAGTTCTGAGGCTCCAGTACTAGCCATCAGAGAACTCGGATCTGAACAGTTTCTCGGTGGAGCAGGAATTGTTGCCAAACATATGAGGGCATTAAGTGCTCAGACCTCATTTATATCCGTTGTTGGTAAGGATTTACCTGGTGATTACGCTAGAAAGAACCTTGAAGACTTCGGTGTAGAGTCACATTTATTCACGGAAGAAGATCGACCCACCACTTTTAAAATTCGATATATGGTCGAAAACCAAAAGCTTCTTAGAGTCAGTCGGTTGAAGCAGCATCAGTTACACGAAGAAACAGAAAAAAAGGTCATTGAAAAACTCTATGAAATCATCCCTCATGTTAATGCCGTCGTTATTAGCGACTTCGTCTACGGCGTGATCACCCCAAAAATCATTGAAACTATTCAAGATGTTGCGCGGAAAAACAATGTAAAAATATTTGGCGACCTACAATGTAGTAGCCAAGTAGGAGATGTTTCCAAGTTCAAAGGATTTGAACTACTCACCCCTACTGAAAAAGAGGCTCGAATTGCACTACACGATCACACTAGCGGACTTGAACAAATAGCAACGGACTTAAAGAAAAAAACGGAGAGCCGCAATCTGGCAATCACTCTTGGAAACCGAGGAGTTTTGGTCCATAGGGACGATCAAATCAAGGGGCCGCGATCTGAGTATTTCCCAGCACTTGTCAAAAACCCAATAGATGTCGCTGGAGCTGGCGATAGTTTTTTAGCAGGGTCTACTTTAGCACTTTGCTCGGACCTTGATTCCTACGAAGCCGTCGCACTCGGATCAATTCTTGCGGCAATTTCCGTGGGCCGAGTTGGCAACCTTCCTATATCAGTGGATGAAGTTTCAAGTGCGATTGACAGATTAAGTTCAAATTCAATTCCTGAGTATAGCCTATGAAGCCGATCAAGATCGGTATAGATTTTGATAATACAATTGTTTCTTATTCAAAACTGTTTTTGGATCTAGCAATTCAAAAGGGTTGGGTTGATAACAATCTATCTCTTTCAAAAACGCAGTTGCGTGAGTTTTTAATTTCTGAAGATGGTAACGACTTAAGGTGGCAAGCCCTACAAGCTAAGACGTATGGATCGGAAATGTATAAGGCAATTCCTTTTCCTGGAGTACGAGAGGCGACAAAGAGATTTCGCTCCCTTGGACACGAAGTATTCATTGTCTCACATAAGTCAGAGACTTCAAATTTTGATAGTAATATTAATTTAAGAGAGCATGCTTACACTTGGTTAAATGAAAGCGGATTGGTCGGAGAAAACACAATCCCAAATGGAAACATTTATTTCTGCGAGACGCTTGACAAAAAAGTAGAAAAAATTGCATCTCTTGACTTAGACTACTTTATTGACGACCTAGAAAAGGTTCTGAACCACAGCCATTTTCCAAGCGCAACTATTCCAATACATTTTTCTGAATCTACAGCAAGTCAGGATCTTTACTCCTATACGACCTGGCCAGAAATTGTCTCTTTTATTAAAAATACAGCTCTTGATTGTGAAATATTTCGCTCGCCCAACTTTTCTCCAAGGTCCTTGTCATCCGTTCAAACCCTCAAACGATCTGGGAACAACAGAGTCTACGTATTGGAAACTGACCAAGGAAAGCAACTTTTAAAATGTTTCTTTATTGATAGTAAAGATGGGCTTATGAGATTAAATCGAGAAGTCAGCGCATTTTCATACGTTAACAAATATTTACCAAACGCTTCACCAAAGCTTCTTTCCCATTCGACAGAAAAAGGAGTCGCCCGTTACACATATATCGATGGTCAGGACCTAAACGATCAAATGTTTCACGATTCTATCCCGCAGATTTCAAATTTTATAATAGAACTTTACCGAGGCCACAAAGACTCTTATCCCCACTTTGGAAAAAGCTCAAGAAATTGCCTCGCAGATTATATTGGCGCACTCGAAAAAAGAACTGCCTCTCTGAGCCCGTCTATACAGGCTTCCAAGAACACCTCACTTCTAGATTTTTGGAACAATACCTTCTTACCTTTTGTGCAAAGAAGAATTCAAGTATTTCAAAAGGCCTGTGAAAACCTGAATTGGGACTTGAACAGAAGGTTTGACAGCAGTCAATTGACTTTAAGTCCTTCAGATTTTGGCGCACACAACATGAAGTTTGGCAAAGATTGCATTCAATTTTTTGACTTTGAATATTTTGGCAAAGATGATCCTGCAAAATTGCTTTCAGATTTTTATTTCCATATCGGAAATAGTATCTCTAAAAAATTACGTGAAAAAGTCATAGAAAATGTCCTTGCCGAAATTTCAAAAGATGACCCCACCCTTTATGAGCGTTACCGCCTCGTTTCTCCACTCATAGAGGTGGAATGGATCCTTATTGTTTTAAATGTATTTAATAACGAGACAGCGACAAGACGTATTTACTCAAACCCATGTCAAAGCAAAGATGACTTACTTTCCTATCGATTGGAAAAGGCAGTAAAACTATTTGAAGAAGCAACCTTTACCCCACACAAAGAGGTGAACTTATGAGCCAAGAAGACAATTACGTGGAATTTGTCACCCCCCTACATAAACGCGGAAGTCGCGACTACATTGGCCGAGTCACTGAACACGACAAAGCCAAATGCAGTGAAATTGCAAAGAAATACGGTGCAGAATACTGGGACGGCAACCGCGAGTACGGGTATGGTGGGTATTCCTACGATGGAAGATGGTCGGTCGTGGCCGAGGGCCTTGCTGCAAAGTACAATCTCACTCCTGAATCAAACGTCTTAGACATCGGATGTGGAAAAGGCTTCTTGCTTTTTGAAATTCAAAAACTCATTCCTGGAATTTCTATTTCAGGTCTCGACCTATCCACCTATGCCATTGAAAACGCAAAACCCGAGGTAAAAAGTCAGATCAAACATGGACACGCAAAGGAACTCCCCTTCAACGACTCAGAATTCGACCTCGTGATTTCAAATACGACCTTTCACAATCTAAAAATCATGGATCTATTTTCAGCCCTACGTGAGGTGGAGAGGGTTAAAAAGGCAAATGCAAATTCCTGGATTTGCGTTGAATCCTTCAGAAATGAAAAGGAAAGGGCAAATTTGCTCTACTGGCAGCTCACCTGTGAGTCGTTTTACTCTGTCGAGGAATGGAAATGGATCTACAACCATATTGGCTACAAAGGTGATTTTGAGTTCATATTCTTTGAGTAAGAGTATGGTGTTTCTCGCACCTAGAGGAGATAGATATTGAACCTTCTTGCAAATAATGAGAGTTATTCCATAAACCTAAGCCAATTCTAGGGAGAAAGACGTGAAAATTGGGTATTCCTATTTGGACAAACAATTTGCAAATCCTGACCCGATCTTAGCTGATATCAAACAGGTTGTGCTTAAGGGTGATTTTACCCTTGGTGAAGCCGTTTCAGAATTTGAAACGCGGTTTGCAAAACTCATCGGCTCAAAATACGCCATTGGAGTCGGCTCCGGCACTGACGCGTTGTTTCTTTCATTAAAAGCACTCGGCATCGGAGAGGGCGACGAAGTCATAACTGCAACAAACACCTTTGTAGCAACGGCAGGAGCAATTGAAACTGCAGGCGCGAAAATAGTATTTGTAGACTGCAATGACAAGTACGTCATTGATACGGACCAAATTGAAAAAGCGATTACCTCTAAAACCAAAGCAATACTACCTGTTCACTTCTCCGGCCAACCAGCAAATATGAATGAAATTTTGAGAATTGCAAATAAGCATGGTCTCAAAGTTGTCGAGGATGCCTGCTGCGCAATTGATGCAGAAATCGATGGTCAGAGATGTGGCACTATAGGTGATTTAGCAGGCTTTAGTTTGCATCCTCTTAAAAACCTAAATGTCTGGGGGGACGGCGGGGTTATAACAACAAACTCTATCGAGCTTTACGAACAAATCAAGCTGATGAGAAACCATGGAATGGTAGATCGAGACACCTATGCCTTTTACTCATACAACAGTCGCCTCGACACAGTCCACGCCGTAGTTGGCAACCATTTGATTGATGACGTGAAGTGGATCACAGAACAAAGAATCAAGAATGCAAATACAATTGATCATGCATTTTTAAATACAGAACTCAGGGAGTTTATAAATTTACCTGAACGAAGTTCGAGTGAACGAAACGTCTATCACATGTATATGTTTCTTGCTAAAGACCGAGACCAACTTCATAAACACCTTATCAACTGTGGAATAAGTGCAAAAATCCACTACCCAACTCCGCTGCACCTACAACCGGCAAGTCTAAAACTTGGATACAAACTTGGCGATTTCCCATTGGCAGAAAAGCAAGCCAAAAGCATCATCACCCTTCCTGTTCATCAACACCTTGAAGACTCAGAAGTCCAATATATGATAGAAAAGGTTCGGGAGTTCTACCTAGGTGGATCATGAAAGTTCCATACGTAGACCTTAAGACTCAATATCAAAAAGAAAAAAATGACCTTCTCCCTATTATTGATTCCATTCTATCATCGGGGAAATACATCCTCAGTGAAGCAGTCAGCGAGTTTGAAAACACCTTTGCTAAAATATGTAATGTCAAACACGCAATCGGCGTCGCCAACGGAACTGATGCTCTAGTTATTGCGCTAAAGGCATTGGATATCGGACCTGGGGATGAAGTCATAACCCCAGCAAATTCTTGGATCTCCTCTGCTTCATGTGTGGCATTAGTTGGAGCAACTCCTGTATTTGCAGATGTCGATACAACGTACAACATCGACCCCAGTCAACTCAATCAGTACCTTACAACAAAAACAAAAGCCATAATCCCAGTACACCTAACGGGTATGTGTGCAGATATGGCGGCAATACAATCATGGGCTAAGAAAAACCAACTCTTTGTTATTGAAGACGCCGCTCAAAGTGTCGGCGCAAAGTACGGAGATCAGTTTTCTGGGTCAATGGGTGATGTTTCTGCATTTAGCTTACACCCACTCAAAAATCTAAATGCTGTTGGAGATGCAGGCATAATTACTACAAATGACGACTCCTTGGCTCAACAAATGCGTCTACTACATCATCACGGCCTTGTTTCCAGAAATGATGCCAAAATATGGGGATACAACTCACGGCTGGACTCTATACAAGCTGCGGTTCTTCAATACCGATCTCAAAAATTAAATGATGTCATCCAGAAGCGACGAGAAAATGCCAACTTTTACACCGAAGCATTGGCTGAAATTGTGGAGTGCCCTGTTGTACCTGAAAATCGCTTTCACACATATCACCTCTACATGATTCAAACCAAATATAGAGATGAACTCAAAGACTACTTGAAATCACATGAAATTTCGACCGCCATACATTACGAAACCCCAATCCATAAGCTTGCGGCCGCTCAGATTACCGCTTGCAAAACAAAGAGCCTGCCTATCTGCGAGACACAAGCCCAGCAGATACTCTCACTTCCTGTACACCATTATCTCAGTGGGGAACAATTGAGTTTTGTCGTGAAAAAGATTCGCACCTTTTTTGAGAGCAAGGGACCAAAGCATGTCTAATATTACCGATTACACTTCACTTGGAAAAGAAGTCAGAAAAGACATTGTTGAAATTGTCAGCCGCGCGGGACGAGGCCACATCGCATCTGCATTTTCTTTGGTCGAGATTCTAAATGTTCTCTATGAAGATGTCTTAAAAATAAATACCAAAGATCCATTAGACCCGACTCGAGATCGCTATATATTAAGTAAGGGTCATGGTTGCCTAGCGCTTTATTCTGTCCTTGCTAGAAAAGGATATTTTAAAAAAGACCATCTTTACAAATTTTGTTCTTTTGATGGAATATTAGGTGGTCACCCAGAGCGTGACCGTGTGCCCGGTGTGGAGGCATCCACCGGCTCTCTAGGTCACGGAATGTCTTTGGGCGTTGGTATGGCTCTTAATTCAAAGATCGACAAAAACCCCTATCGCGTTTTTGTAACAATTGGAGATGGAGAAAGCAACGAAGGCTCTACCTGGGAGGCCGCTCTTAGTGCATCCAAACATAAGCTAGGAAATTTCGTCGTCTTAATTGATTACAACAAGTATCAATCCTACGACAAGGTTTCTGAAGTCTTAAATCTTGAGCCTTATGCAGACAAATGGACCAGTTTTGGTTTTGATGTACATGAAGCAGACATGGACCACCCAGAAATCCTCAGCCAAATCCTCACAAAAAAAATCAACTACAACGATGAAAAACCTCACCTCATAATCTGTCACACAATAAAGGGTAAAGGTATCTCCTTTACGGAGAACAACCTGGACTGGCATCACAAATCGAGACTTAAACCAGAAGAAACAAAAGCCCTTATAGATGCAATTATGAATGAGGGAGCGCCTTCATGAGAAAAAGATGCCTTGAAACTGTTTATAAAATTGCAAAAGAAGATAAGAGCGTTATTTTTATTGGCTCAGATCTTGGCAAAGGAACTCTTGATGAGTTCAAAGAGGATTTTCCAGACCGATTTTTTATGGAAGGAATTTCCGAACAGCATGTTGTAAGTATGGCAGCTGGCCTAGCACTAGAGGGGAAAAAAGTTTACGTAAACACTATTGCGACATTTATCACAAGAAGGTGCTTTGACCAAAACGTTATTGATCTTGGATTGGCAAAGTCAAATGTTCGACTTATTGGAAACGGTGGTGGACTTGTTTACGCCCCACTAGGCCCCACTCACCTTGCCATAGAGGACATTTCAATAATGAGGTCCATTCCAAATATGACTGTTCTGGTCCCCTCAGATGCAGATGAAATGGAAAGAGCAGTAAAAGCATCGCAATCTTATGAGGGCCCAATATACTTCCGCGTCGCAAAGGGCGGTGATCCAGTTATTTCACATCCCGAAAATGGATTTGAAATTGGAAAGGGAATCACCTACCGACCCCCCGGCCCAGTGACAATTGTTTCAACTGGCATACTCACAAAACGAGCAGCTGAAGTCTCAGATCGACTAAAAGCAGAAGGACATGAAGTCGGAGTCGTGCACCTTCACACAATCAAACCTTTAGACACGAAATTGTTAAAAAATATTTTTGATCGCTCAAAGGCAGTTTTGACAATCGAGGAAAACACAACAATTGGCGGACTTTCAAGTGCCGTTGCCGATCTTTACACCGAATGGGACGGAGATCCTTTGATTTTAAAAAGAATTGCGTTGAGAGACGAATTTCCAGAAAAGTATGGGTCACAGAACGATATCTTAAAACACTACGACCTAGATACAGAAAGTATTTACGAAAAAACAAAAGGTCTTTGTGCAAAAGTCGAGAGGAAGTCCTTGTAATGTCTTTTTTTGAAAACGATGAGTCTGAATTTTGCAAAATATTTCTAAACCAAGGCTACGCTCTATTTCAAATCGAAGACCTTGATCGACTTAAATCCATTCGAAACAGACTCTACGGATGGTCCAAAGCAGAATTGAACATCAATTCGGAAGAGAATGTTTTTTTTGACAACACCGGGGAAAATCTCAATGGTAACGATCTCAATGACTTAAGAGTAAAGCTTATCCAAAGCCTCGCCAAAGAACCCCGTATCCATGAAGACATCTATGCCTGCGGCAAAAAGCACTTGAGCTGGATCGTTGGAAATGAACTTGCCATGCAAAGATCACCAAACCTTAGCATTCAACTTCCTGGGGACCTGAGTAGCACACTTCCCCTTCACACAGATGTTTGGTCTGGAAACTCCCCGTACGAAGTTGTCATGTGGGTCCCATTTGTCGATGTCTACAAGTCTAAATCGATGTATATCTTACCTCTAGAAAAATCGCGTGCTGTTTTTAAAGAATTTCACAAGTACTCCAATTTGAGTTTCGAGGAATTCTTTGAGGAACTGAAATCCGATTTGATTTGGTTAGACATCCCCTTTGGAAGCGGAGCTCTTTTTAGCCACTCACTACTTCATGGAAACATTGTCAATGCAGAAACCGAATCTCGATGGTCCATGAACGTTCGCTTTAAGTCTTTACTCTCTCCTTACGGCACAAAGCCCATTGGTGAGTCATTTATTCCAATAACAATTCGACCTGCTACTCGAGTCGGGTACACACATATTGACCCTGAGGTACCCCAATGAAAAGAGGACGAGGTTATGTATTCAGTAGAGAAATCAATGGATCACACATTCCTCAAAGAGTGCAAAATTTGGTTATCCGAAACTATTGTGAAAAAAATGATTTGATTTACCTATTGAGCGGAACAGAATACAAGATGCATGAGTCCTTTATGGTACTCAAATCCCTGGTGAGAGATTCAAAGTCCTATGATAGCTTAGTTTTTTACTCTGTACACATGCTCCCTCAGTCAGATTCTATACGCAAACACTTCCTTCAAACCCTATTGGACAATGGGAAATCTGCGCGATTTGCAATTGAAGAAATACGGGTAAAGAGCAAAGAGGATCTAAAAGTGATCGATGATATTTACCTAACGAAGAAGCTTTCTTCCTATATTCCTCAAAACTCAAACCTGAAATCGATTTTTGAGAACCAATGACCCCAGCTATTTACTTGGACCGAGACGGAGTCCTCATCAAAGACACACATTTACTAACTCGACATGAAGATGTCGAAGTTTTAAAGGGTGCCCCACAAGCTCTTACCCGCCTTTGTGAGATGGGTTTTAAATTGATCGTCGTTACAAATCAAACTGTTGTTTCACGAGGACTACTCTCTCTTGATGAAACTGTTCAATTGAACCAAAAGATACTCGCAGACATAGAAACACATGCTGGTCGAAAACTTTTTTCTGGAACCTATATTTCTCCATTTCACCCAAACGCTACTATTTCTAAATATCGTTTGGATTCCGAGTGTCGAAAACCTAGGCCCGGTATGTTGTTAAAAGCCAAGTCCGAACACGATATCAATCTCAAGAAAAGTTACATGATAGGTGACCGCACAACCGATATAGTTGCTGGAAATCTTGCTGGCTGTAAAACGATTCACCTTCTCACCGGAGAACACGAAGCAACAGCGATCGAGTCCAGTCTAAAGTATAACCCCGAACTTACCCAACCTAGTTTTAAAGCAAGGGATTGGGAAAGCGCACTGGATTGGATTGAAAATGGATAAAACCAAAGCTGTCATACTTGCCGCTGGATTTGGAAGTCGAATGGGAAATTTGACCAAAGACTGCCCCAAGCCGCTACTTCCAATTGGAAACCGAACATTGATAGAGTATCTTATAATTTCTCTAAAAAAAGTTGGGGTGACTGAGATTGGCATTAACCTCCACTACCATGCAGATCAAATTCGAAATCATTTAGGTGACGGAAAAAAACTTGGCGTTCAAATTACATATGTCTACGAAGATCAACCTTCTGGTACAGCAGGAGGAGTAAAGAAACTTGCCCCCTTTCTGGCAGACACTAAAAACTTCTTTGTCGTCTATGGAGATATATTTACCAATCAAGATTTTGCTCAACTGATTCAAAAGTCTGAGGACCATGATGCAGCGGGCGTGGTATTGTTTCACAAAAGACAGGCCTCCAATAGCTACGCAGAGCTCAACAATTCTGGATGTGTTACCAAGTTTGTGGAGCGCCCTACAAAAGAGGATTGGAAAGAAATAGGACCAAAAGAAGAGTTTTTAGTGAATTCCGCAGTTTATTACTTCAAGAGAAGTGTTTTAGACCTTATTCCTGAATCAGATTACTCAGATTTTCCTAAAGATATCTTTCCAAAACTTATTTTAAAAAATGGACTTTTTGGCGTCGAGCTCACTGGAGATAGAGTGGCTGTTGATACGCCAGAAAAGTACGAGAATGCAATTCAAAATTTCAACAAAGACCCCAATAGCTACGAGGTAAGTCTATGAAAACAATTGTTACAGGCGGCGCTGGATTTATAGGAAGCCATCTTGTGGACCTTCTTTTGGACCAAGGTTTTTCAGTTACTGTGATCGACAACTTTTCCACTGGCCGCCCTGAAAACCTAGAGCACCACAAGGGTCAGACCAATTTGAATTTGATTCAAGCAGATATTTCAGTGAAGAGCCAAGATTGGGTATACACAATTCAAGAGGCCGACTATGTCTTTCACCTTGCAGCCCTTGCTGATATTGTACCCTCAGTAAAGGATCCAGAAACTTACTTTAACTCAAATGTCGTTGGAACACTGAATGTTTTGGAAGCCGCAAGAGCCAATTTGAAACTCAAAAAACTCGTCTATGCGGCGTCTGCTTCTTGTTATGGCCTACCGGACAAAACACCC